>NZ_BAAAAF010000001.1:0-594569 GCF_037101285.1 Brevibacterium metallidurans | reverse complement strand
CCCGGCGATGCTCCACACTGGTGGATAAGCGTGTGGAAAACTACATGCTTGTGACTTGTGGAAGACGGAAGTCGACGGTGGGGTGAACGGGAGTCGACGGCGCGGAAGCGTGACGTGAAACATCCCCGCACGGTTTGACCGTGCTCTGCGCGCTTGGCTAAGATGGAGTGTCCTGTGTACCGGGCTGCATCCGAATCTTCATAGCTCTCATGCACAGGAGTGCTCGGCGGTCGAGACTCGCACCGCCGTTTTTTGTGAGAACGCGACTGGCGTTCACCCGCAACCTAGATATCGGAGATCCAAGTGAGCAAGCGTACTTTCCAGCCCAACAACCGCAAGCGCGCCAAGAAGCACGGCTTCCGTCTGCGCATGCGCACCCGTGCGGGCCGCGCCATCCTGGCATCGCGTCGTCGCAAGGGACGTTCCGAAGTCTCGGCCTGAATGTGATTCCGGAAGCGCACCGCCTCCGGCACGGCGACGACTTCAGACGAGTCTTCAGAGCCGGTGTCCGTGTGCGCTCGGACCACCTCATGGCCCACAGCCTGAGCGAGAATGATGATTCCCACGCCGCGCGCGTGGGTTTCATCGTATCCAAGGCCGTAGGCAACGCCGTCAAGCGCAACCGGGTCAAGCGCCGGCTGCGGGAAATCATGCGACCCAGGCTCGTCGAGTTCGATTCGGGCAGCCTGTTCGTTCTCAGGGCGCTGCCGAATGCGGCAGAAGCCGAGTTCGCCGTTCTCGAATCGGAGGTCGGCGACCTCATCGAGAAGGCACGGAAGAAGCAGGCGAGAAGTGGACGCCGAACACGACCTCAGGCATGAGTCCGAGGTGCCGAGGCGCCCGGCCGGCTTCTGGCCGGGGCTGTGGTGGCTGGTGCGCATCGCACCGCGGATGCCCTTCGTGTGGTTCATCCGGGCGTACCGGGTCGTCGTCTCACCGCTCTACGGGCAGGTGTGCCGCTACTATCCCAGCTGCTCGATGTACGGCCTCGAGGCCTTCGAGATACACGGAGTTCTCAAGGGAATGGTGTTAACTGGATGGCGAGTGCTCCGATGCAATCCCTTCTCCCACGGTGGGGTGGATCATGTTCCCGGCTCGGCCCGTCAGGCGCGGTCGATGGCGATGCACGACGCCGACGGCGAGCACCCGTGAACGACTGACGAACGCCGGATATCCGCGCCCGCACCCGTGTCGCGACCGACTGACAACAATGGCACAATGAACGATCGTGATGGATCGTTGCAACGAGGAGAACTGAATGGACTGGATCGACAGCTTGCTCTACCCCCTGCAGTGGGTAGTGGCATGGATCCTCGCGATCTTCCATGACATCTTTACCGCCCTGGGACTGCCCGCCGCCAACGGCTGGACCTGGGTGCTCTCGATCGCGGGTCTCACCGTCGTCATCCGTGCTCTGCTCATCCCGCTCTTCGTCTACCAGATCCGGGCGCAGCGCAAGATGCAGCTCCTCCAGCCGGAGATCCAGCGTCTGCAGGCGAAGTACAAGGGCAAGAAGGACCAGTACTCCCGTCAGGCCATGGCCGAAGAGCAGATGAGTCTCTTCCGCGATAACAAGACGAGCCCGTGGGCGTCGTGTCTGCCTCTGCTCGTGCAGATGCCGATCTTCTTCTCGCTCTTCCGCGTCATCCACAACATGCAGAACGTCGCCGAGGGCAAGATCGACCCGATCGGCGGTCTCACCCAGGAACTCGCCCAGCAGGCCGAGGAGTCCTCGGTCTTCGGCGTCTCGCTCTCGGCGACCTTCATGGATCCGGGCATCACCGTCAAGCTCCTCACCGCCGTGCTCATCATCATCATGGCGGCGACGATGTTCATCACGCAGAAGCAGATGATGGCGAAGAACATGTCGGAGGCTGCGATGGCCAACCCGATGATGCAGTCGCAGAAGATGCTCCTCTACATCATGCCCGTCGTCTTCGGCGTCGGCGGCATCTACTTCCCGCTCGGCGTCCTCTTCTACTGGCTCGTGTCGAACACGTGGACGATGGTCCAGCAGCACATGGTCATCCGGAACATGCCGGCTCCCGGTTCCAAGGCCGAGAAGGAGATGCTCGAACGCAAGGCGCGCAAGGGCAAGACCGTCAAGCAGGACGAGGTCAAAGGTGCCTCCGTCCCCGCCGAGGAGGCACCGAAGCCGGCCGGTCAACGCCAGCAGCCCGTGAGCAAGAACCGCAAGAAGAACAAGAAGCGCTGAGGTAGGACATGTCAGAAGAAGTCATCGACTCCGAAGAAGTCACCGAGGAGACGGCTGCGAAGCCGACCCGGGCCGAGCTCCTCGAGGAAGAGGGCGAGATCGCGGCGGACTACCTCGAAGAGCTCATGGACATCGCCGACATCGACGGTGACATCGACATCGATGTCGCCGACGGTCGAGCGCAGCTCTCGATCGTCTGCGAGGACGAGGACGACTCGAACCTCCGCACCCTCGTCGGCCGTGACGGCAAGACGCTCGGGGCCCTGCAGGAGCTCTGCCGCCTCGCCGTGCAGACGAGCACCGGGCAGCGGTCGTGGCTCATGCTCGACATCGACGGCTACCGTTCGAGCCGTCGCGACGAACTCGTCCGCAAGGCCGAGGACGCGATCGCCGAGGTCAAGGAGTCCGGCGAGGAATTCGCGTTCAAGGCGATGAACAGCTTCGAGCGCAAGATCATCCACGATCAGGTGGCGAAGGCCGGACTCGTGTCCGAGTCGGAAGGCGAAGGCGACGGACGTCATGTCGTCGTCCGTCCCGCCGATGACTGACCAGGCTGCGATCGAGGTACCGCCGGCCGGCACCGCGGAATACTTCGGTGAGGCGTTCCCCCTGGCCCAGCGCTACGCCGAGCATCTGGGGACGACCGGCATCGAATGGGGGCTCATCGGTCCCCGAGAACTCGATCGCCTGTGGTCGCGCCATATCCTCAACTGCGCTGTCGTCGCCGAGTTCGTCGGCGACAGTGATGTCGTCGGAGACGTCGGCAGCGGCGCCGGACTGCCCGGCATCCCGATCGCCCTCATGCGGCCGAGCGCGAAGGTCGTGCTCATCGAGCCGATGGAACGTCGGGTCGAATGGCTGAAGATGGTCGTCGACGACCTCGGTCTCGACAACGTCCGCATCGTGCGGGCCCGGGTCGAGGACCTCGCCGACGAGGAGATGTTCACCGTCGTCACCGCCCGTGCGGTCAAGGCGATGGGTACGCTCATCGAGTGGACGCACGAGGTCATCGGGCCCGAGGGGCGGATCCTCGCTCTCAAGGGAGAGTCGGTCGAGGGTGAGCTGGTCAAGGCGAAGAGGCTGCTCAAGCGGTACCGCTTCGGGCAGCCGAGAATCCACCTCGTCGACGGCGGAATCCTCGAAGTTCCCAGTCGTGTTGTGGAAATCGCGAAGAAATAGAACGAACCGAAATTGGTCTAGGCTGTCAGTAGCTTTGTGAACCCGATGGATGATGGAGTGCGCCGAATGCCGATCATGGACGAGTCGTCTCCGATAGGTGCCGCGATCGCTCGCGACAACCGGCGTGCCGACCGACTGGCGCAGGTGAGCTTCCCCAGACCGGACACCACCCGCATCTTCACGATCGCGAACCAGAAGGGCGGCGTCGGCAAGACGACGACCGCGGTGAATATCGCCGGCGCTCTGGCAACGCAGAACCTCAACGTCCTCGTCATCGACATCGATCCGCAGGGCAACGCGAGCACGGCGCTGGGCATCGACCACTACTCCGATGTCACGAGCATCTACGACGTGCTCATCGACGACGTGCCGATGCGGGACGCCGTCGCCCAGGCCCCTGACTTCGAGACCCTGGTGTGCGTGCCTGCCACGATCGACCTCGCCGGCGCGGAGATCGAACTCGTCTCCCTCGTCGCCCGGGAACAGCGTCTGCAGCGCTCCCTCGGTCTTTACCTCGAGGAGCGGGCGGCTGCGGGCAGCCGTGTCGACTACGTCATCATCGACTGCCCGCCGAGCCTCGGTCTGCTCACGGTCAACGCCTTCGTCTCCGCCCGTGAGGTCCTCATCCCCATCCAGTGCGAGTACTACGCGCTCGAGGGTCTGAGCCAGCTGCTCAAGAACATCCAGCTCATCCAGAAGCACCTCAATCCCCAGCTGTCGGTCTCGACGATCCTGCTGACGATGTACGACGGTCGGACGAACCTCAGCGCACAGGTCGCCGAGGACGTGCGTACGCACTTCCCGGAGCAGGTGCTCGGCACCGCGATTCCGCGCTCTGTGCGGATCTCTGAGGCCCCGAGCTACGGTCAGACCGTCATCACCTATGATCCTCATTCCAGCGGCGCGCTGTCGTATCTGGAAGCCGCTGAAGAGATCGCCAATCGAGGAGTGCAACGTGGCTGAACGCAAGAAGCGCGGACTGGGTCGCGGCCTGGGAGCGCTCATCCCCGACGCCGCGTCCAACGATCGTCCCGTCGACGTCTTCTTCTCCGGAGGCAATGCCGAGGAGCAGAACCGGACTGCCGGAGAGGACGCGAAGCCTGCTCGCGGTCGTCGCACGGATCCTGCGGCCTCGATGCAGTCATCGCGTCGCCGCAAGCCGAAGGCGGCAGCTGAGGGCTCGGAGACGGAGTCGTCGTCCGCTGGGACAGCGAAGAGCGGGTCTCGGTCGACAGCGAGCTCTAAGTCCGGCACATCGGGGAAGAGCGCAACGACGAAGCGTGCACCATCGAAGTCGTCGGCGGGCAAGACTGCCGCAGCCGGTAAGGCCGGTGGTGCGAAGACCGCTGCTGCGTCCAAGGGCGCTGCCAACAAGGGTACGACCTCCAAGTCCTCTGCGTCCAAGGCCACTGCTTCTAAGTCCACTGGATCGAGGACGTCGAAGCCGTCATCCACGGCGACCGTGACCAAGACGGCTGGAGAGAAGGCCTCGGGTGCCAGGACTGCTCCGTCAGGGGCGAAGCGCTCCACCGGGGTTGCGAACTCTGCCGTGGCGGCTGAACAGGCAGCAGTGGTCGAGGAGACTCGCGCCGTGGATCTCACCGCAGCGAACGACGATGTCCGTGAAGACCATCCTGGTGTCTACACCTCGAGGGGATTCAGCGACGACGAGGGTGCCGCAGACACCAGCGCCGGGACAAGGAGCTCAGCTGCAGAACCAGCAGGCGAGACGAGTGACGACGGAGTCGAGACTACTTCTGTAGTAGAAACTTCGATCACATCGGCCGACGAAGAGTCCGGCGATCTCGACTCCGGCGATGAGGTGGAAGACGGTACCGAAGCGTCGGGAGTCGATTCGATTCCGGACACAGCCTTCGGTGAGATCGATGTGTCGCTCATCGACCCGAACCCGCGGCAGCCGAGGACCGTCTTCGATGAGGATCAGCTCGCTGAACTCGTTCACAGTATTCGTGAGATCGGTGTGCTGCAGCCCGTCGTCGTCCGACGCAAGCCGGGTGAGGCGGAGCGCTATGAGCTCATCATGGGTGAGCGTCGACTGCGCGCGACGAAGGAGTCGGGTCTCGAGACGATCCCGGCGATCGTCCGCTACGTCGAGGACACTGATCTTCTCCGTGATGCACTGCTGGAGAATCTGCACCGTGCGGAGCTCAATCCCCTCGAAGAGGCTGCAGCATACGGTCAGCTGCTCGAGGACTTCGGATGCACGCAGGAGGAGCTCTCTGAGCGGATCGGTCGTTCGCGTCCGCAGATCTCGAACACTCTTCGTCTGTTGAGGCTTCCTCCGCTCGTTCAGCGTCGCGTCGCTGCCGGTGTCATCTCTGCCGGTCACGCTCGTGCAATTTTGGGTCTCAAGGATCCTGAGCAGATGGAAGTGCTCGCTCAGCGCATCGTCGCCGAGGGGCTGTCTGTGCGTGCCTCCGAGGAGGCGGTTGTACTGCTCAATCGTGGTGATTCGGTGAATGTTTCACGTGCAACATCCCGCGTCGCCCCCGAGTTCATCGAAGTGGCCGAGCGTCTGGGTGATCGACTGGACACCAAGGTCAACATCACCGTCGGCAAGCGCAAGGGCAAGCTGAGCGTTGAATTCGCGAATCAGGAAGATCTTGATCGCATTCTTTCGCTGCTCGGTGTGACCTCCACTAACGCTTCCAACTAGCCTTCACGGCGGTGGCTTGACCATCATGGGAGTGTTCTCCCAGCTAGTTGAATTTCCTCGACTCCGGGGTCTTTACGTGCCATAGCCCGCGCTGTATGGGCCTGCGGATCGTTCGCGTTGGTGAATGAGTTTCATGGTCGTTTCGTGGTCTGCCGGCCTAGTGGATCTGTTTCACGTGAAACAGCCAAAGGAGCAGCACCGACTGTTGTGGCGCACTCTCCTGCGGCGGGTCCAATTGCTGCCACCGCGCTTTCACGAACAGATGCTCAGGCGGCTAGCGTGGCATTCCCCGTCCGGAGTGCACCCTCCTCTTCGGTTTCTCGGCTCTTGTAATGACGTACAGGTTTCACGTGAAACATCGTCTGTGGCGGTTGAAGAAGTCGACGTGTGTGTCCTTGGAGTCCGGATATCTCTACCATCTTCGATCTGTCGCCCTTTCTCCATGGCAGACCAAGGACGTGGTATCTCGCGTCCATGGAAGGAGCTGATCACCTGTTGGGTTCACGGTTTCGAGTTCCTTGTGGCTCACGGAATCGAACGTGCTGGATGGTTTCACGGGACTCGATTAGCCTCGATGGCCAGGGCAGATGAGCCCGGATGGCAAGGCCAGATGAGCCTCGATGACGAGGCCAGATGAGCTTGCACGACGATCTCATCTGTGAATTTCACGGTCGTTCTTCGACTTTGGTCCAGAGTTCGAGCGGAATTGACCTGCATCGTTCCCAACCATAGTCGAATGGTACTGTCGGCGTGCTCAGATACTGTTTCAGTGATGAGCAGATTGACGATCCGCAAAACCTATAGGTGTGCGACTGCCTGGTCTTGAATTCCTGTGAAGTCTCTCCAGTCGTGGTCGCATTTGTCTTGTTTCACGTGAAACGGGTTGAACTGCGCGGATCTTCGTTTAGGTGAACGGTCCTTCTGCCTGGCCCGTTTTTCGCCTGCAGAGGACGGTGATGGTTAGTGGTTAAGGCAGCCGCGGGCGGGTTATGGTGTCGGACGTGAAGATGTTGTCGCGTCGCGTGGAACATCGTCCAGTGGCGGTATTGCCATTCATTCTGCATTAGGACTAGACGTACAGCGTTTCACGTGAAACATGACAGTACACCCGGTCTCGCCGACGACGCCGGCCCCGATGTGCGCAGCGACGAGTTCAAGAGTTCCGTGCGGCGAGCAGTCGTAGCAGGTAATCGAAAACGCAAGACACGGTTGATGATGAGAGATTCCGGCACATTCATGTAATGCCCCGGATCTTGGGACCTTTCTCTGCAAGCTACCGTTCTCGAGTACATCAATTGTGGTTCGGTCTCGATGGCATTGACGACTGAAGGAGCGACTGGGGTCGTCGACAGGCACCGGGTTCAAGCTCCAGGTATGTGCACTCCGGTACCCGGGACCAGTGTTTCACGAGAAACGTATGACTGGTTCCGCCGATATTGCGTGGGACGAAGTCCTCCTCACTGGCTTGGACTCTCAGTGTCAGTCAGCACGACCGTGCGTTGTGCTGACTCATGAAGCGACCGGTGTGGGTGCCGTGTTTCACGTGAAACGTGGTGCACAATCCTTTTCGGCAGCGCTCGTTCCCCCCTCTAGGAACTACACCTACCAACGGTGATTCTTGGGAAGGTTCTCAGTCTCAAGTCGAGTATCGGGAAATCCGAGCGTATACGCTCTACGGAGTCGTTGATTGTAGGTACGATATCAGACTGGAACACGGCGCGGTTGAGAAACGCTAGACGGCCTCCGTGCATGAGCGTAGTGTGCTCGCTGGATTCCGAGTTTACGTTTCACGTGAAACGATATTGGTGCTCGGTCGCGTACGGACGTTGCAGCAGGTGATTAGCTTGCCTCACCGATTGGGCCGGCGCGTGCATTCAGGTGACTCCTTGAACGTTGCAACATCTGATCCCGGTAGAGATTCGCTGTAGGGCAAGTCCGCAGGAGGAGCTTCCCGGATGACTCAATCCGTTAGGACCAACGGTGGTTCAACTGAAACGACTCCGACAGCGTTGAGGTTTCTCGAGATGTATTCAGCGACGTTTTCGGTCACGTTTCACGTGAAACGGTCGCGTCTGTTCGGTTCTCTGCTTTGGTGCGCACCGTGAAAGCTGTTCACGCCTCGGTTTAGATTCTGATTGTGTCACGAGATCGACGGCGGTGATGGATTAGGGTTCGGACCTGCTGGATTGCGTTTCACGTGAAACGCAAGATGCATGCGGTCGCCCAGTCGTCCACTCTCCCTAGTGCATAGTCCGGGAGAGGAGTTGGTAGATTCCTTGCGCGCTCTGCGTACACGTGTCACACGTTGGTAGCATGCGTGATCTGGTAACGGGTTGCATTCGGCAACTTGTTGGACGCAGGTGATCGGCGTCGGCGTTGTGCCCCGTGGCGCACTTGAAATCCATGATCGTTACCGGTGCTCACGAATCGTTGAAGCTGATCCGTTTCACGTGAAACGAAGCAAACACATCGCGGTGGTCGTCCACAGACGAGTGGTCTCCTGTCACTACTGAATATCCGGGACCGAGTTCTGCAGCAACGAGGATAGTTCTGCAGTGGTCTGGTTTAGATCAGTTCGGCGACCCAACTTCGATACCAGTTTCACGTGCAGACGGCGGTGGACAGAAATGTGTCGTGTAGGAGAGCTCAAACTACTTCCGGTTGAGGATGTGGGGTGCAACGACTTTGCGCACGCAAGTCCATGCCCTGTTGTTGAGGCCACTGACCCCCACTTTCGTGATGGGTGTCCTCGAGACGTGGTGCTGCTTGCTCATCGCAATCAGCGAATCGACTTGAGTCGTATCGGTGCAGCTCTGTTCAACCCGATGCAAACCGTTGGTCTGCGGGCTATTCGACAGACCAACGCTTTCGGCACTGCAGGGAAGCAGCTGGCAGAGATGGTCTGTTTGAGTCCGAAAGTGGCCTTGCAGTGGCCAAGCGTGGGTGAGGATGATGCAACCCTGTTGGGAGCAATCGTTGAGTGAACACGTTCAGCGAAAGGAAGCGCTGTTGGCAGTAGACCATAGGACGGGCAACTGGGTCAGCGAGTGGACTGCACGCCAGAGGGTTCGTCAGCCGTGACGGCGAGCTAGGTGTACCCAGTGCCGGTCAGGCTCTCGGTGTCAGACAGGTCCTGAGGGCCTAGATTCTCGGCGCCTAGCCGCGACCCACAGCGGTTTCCGGAGAGTGATGGCGGGACAGCGACGAACCGTCAGCCGTAGGCTTTGATCTCGGCGAGGCTGAGCGTTCCTGTCTCCGGGTCCGAGTCCTCTTTGACGTACAGGCGCTGCAAAGCGGCCGCGATGCCGTCGGCGATCGCGTCCCTGACGGCTGGATCTTCGAGATTGCGACGGTCACCCTCGTTGGTGAGATAACCGGTGACCACGTGGACCTTGGGGGTCCGCAGCCGCTTGAGCGAGGACCACGTCCTGGCATGCGACCGGCAGTCCTGCATTCCCGTTCGCGCGGTGATCTCGCTCTGGATGAGCGCGGCAAGACGACCGCCGACCGGCGAATTGATGTCCGGATGCTCCTCGTGCCCGAAGTAGAACGTCGCCAGACCGTTCGCTCCCGGCGAGCGACTGACGTCCGTGGTCACCGTGACCACCGCGGAGGCACCGAGCTGATCGGCGGCGTTGACCTCGGCGGCATCCCCGTCGAGCAGCACGGCACCTGCGCCGACCGCTTCGAGGCGCCCTGCCAAACGTCGTGCTACATCTGTAGTGACCTCGCGCTCGAGACGGCTCTGCTCCTCGTTCATCGGCAGGGTGACGAAGTCAGCGATCGTCGTCGCCGCCTCGATGACGAAGGTGCGTCCGGCCAACGACGTTCCCGACGCTGCAACCCGGGCATGTTCCTCGAGGGCGAAGAGGTTACCGTTGTTCTGCTTGCGATCGACTGCAGAGAGGCCTCGCAGCGTCTGCGGGCCGGCGATCCCGTCCACCTTCGTCCCGAGCCCCATCTGGAGCTCCTTGACGGCCGCCTCGGTGGTCGCACCGTACTCGGCATCGATCCGACCGGCATAGAACCCCAGTCCCGACAGGGTGCGCTGCAGGGAGAGCACATCATCGCCCGTGAGCACCTTGACCGGGTCGAAGCGGAGCACACGGTCCCCGAGCTGATACCGAGCCCGTTCGAGCTCGGCGAAGGTCTCTGTGCCCAGCACACCGTCGCAGAGGATCCCCCGCGTCTGCTGGAACTGCCTGACGGCGAGTTCGAAAGGACGATCGAAGTCCTGGGTGTGGGAATCTCCGACACTGAGACCGAGCCGCGCCATCTGCGATTTGATCGCCGGCAGGACCTCGGAGGTGTCCCCGCTCCTGAACTGGGGGCGTCGGTGGAGTGTCAATGTCGTGCCAATCTGCTGTGCTGGGGTGTAGATCTGAGGGGATATACGCCGAAGGCGCCTGTTGATACTACAACAGGCGCCTTGGAACTTGATCAGATGAAGTCCGAGAGCTCATCCTCCAGCGCCGGCTTGGGACGGGCGCCGATGATCGTCTTGGCGACCTCGCCGTCCTTGAAGACGTAGAGGGCCGGAATCGAGGTGATCCCGTACTTGCTGGCCGTCTCGAGGTTGTCATCCGTGTTCACCTTGACGACGGTGAGCTTGTCGGCATTCTCGTCCGCGATCTGATCGACGATCGGGCTGACCATGCGGCACGGGCCGCACCATGGTGCCCAGAAGTCGACGAGGACGGGCTTGTCGGACTTGAGGACGGTGTCCTCGAACGTGGCATCAGTGACTTCGGTCGTCATGAGCTCCCTTTCTGCTGGCGGGTGTCACCAGTGGCAACAGCGCAGCCCCTGGTTTCATTCCTTGGACGGACTCAGGCGTTCATCACTTCGACGGCGGCCTCATGGTCGCCCTCGGCCTCGAGCACGGCCGAGGCATCGAGGTCGGCGAGGTAGTTCTCCGCATCGAGAGCGGCAGCGCAGCCCGAGCCCGCCGCGGTGATCGCCTGGCGGTACACGGAGTCGATGACGTCGCCGGCGGCGAAGACACCTTCGACGGCGGTCTTCGACGAACGTCCTTCGACCTCGAGGTAGCCGTCGGCGCGCAGCGGCAGCTGCTCGGCGAAGAGGCTCGTGCGCGGATCGGATCCGATGGCGACGAAGAGACCTGTGACGGGCAGTTCGGACGTCTCACCGGTCACGGTGTTGCGCACGGTCAGGCCGGTCAGTGCGTCCTCGCCGTGGATCTCCGCCACTTCGGTGTCGAGGAGGAAGTCGAGCTTCTCATCGGCCTTCGCACGGTCCTGCATGGCCTGAGAGGCACGCAGGTCCTGCCTGCGGTGGATGAGGGTGACCTTCGAGGCGAAGCGGGTGAGGAACGTCGCTTCCTCGAGGGCGGAGTCACCACCGCCGACGACGGCGATGTGCTGGTCGCGGAAGAAGAAGCCGTCGCAGGTCGCGCACCAGCTCACCCCGTGTCCGGAGAGCGTCTTCTCGTTCGGCAGCCCGAGTTCGCGGTAGGCCGAGCCGGTTGCGAGGATGACAGCCTTCGCCGTGTACCGCGAGCCGAGGGCCGTTTCGATCTCATGGGCACCGGGGTTGAGCTTGAGGGTCTCGACATCGTCGTAGATCACCTCGGCGCCGAACCGCTCCGCCTGCTCGCGCATGTTCTCCATGAGCTCGGGGCCCTGGATCCCCGCGGGGAAACCGGGATAGTTCTCGACGTCGGTGGTGTTCATGAGCTCACCGCCGGCCGTCACGGATCCCGCGATGACCACAGGCGACAGATTGGCTCGGGCGGCGTAGACGGCGGCCGTGTATCCGGCCGGTCCCGACCCGATGATCACCAGTTGAGTGTCAGTCATGTGTGCGTTCCCTGTCCCTGTCGTGTTCGTCCGCGCCGAACCGGCGCTGAATCCTTAGCCTAGTGGTAACCGTCTGGCCCGGGCGACTATTCCGCTGACCACCGCCGTCCTCGGCCGGCTCAGCCGAAGTCGACGGTGCTGATGACCGCGCGGTATCCGCCGTCGTCCTTGGGCAGCTGGGTGATCCAGAGGATGAGCGAATCGGTCTCCACACCCTCGTCGAGCTTGACGGTCACCCCGTCGTCGCCCTTGCCGAACTTGCCTTCGCCGACCTTCTTCGCCTTCTCCGGGTCCGTGCCGTCGAGGATCTCGAACTTCCCACCCGAGGTCGACGAGGTGACCGTGACCTCTGCGATGGGTCCCGACTTCTCGAAGTCAAAGCGCAGACCGACACCGTCTTTGAGGTTGCCGAACTTCGCCGAGTTGTACCGGTCGGTCCGCCACGAGCCCTTCGCACCGCTGATGACGTCCTTGGCGCGGTCGTCGTTCTCCTTGTCATCGCCCTGCGGATCGAGGGCGGAGACCTTGTCGACCTTCGGCGGCTCCGCCTTGGGCTCCTCCTGAGCCGAGCCGTCGTCGGCGGGTTCGCTCGCCGCAGACGACTCGGGCGTCGCCGTCGGTTCGTCCTCACCGGAGTTGAGATTGACGACGATGATGCCGATGATCACCGCTGCGATGACGAGGAGTCCGAGGACGAGCAGGGCGAACGGCTTGCGGGTCCGCGCCTTGGTCTGCTTGGTGCCCTCACCCGGGGATGAAGCACGGGTGCTCGCCGAGGCGGTCGCGCCGCTGCCGCCGCTGCCGCCGGCGACGGCTGCCGCACCGACAGGGGCCGTCCCGGCCCCTGCCGCAGGGGCTGCACTGCTGTGCGAACTCCCGTTGCCCGATCCTCCGCGGCCCGATCCTGATCCGGCGGAGGCGGATCCCGACGGGCCAGAACCTTCATCGGTCTGCGGTGAGGTCCGGCCCGCGGCGGCGCCTCCGGCCGCAGCGCCGCTGACGCCCGCAGCAGTGCCCGCACCATCGTGTCGGGCAGCGGGGGTCTCGACGGTGTCCGGGGAGAGCCGGCGCACCTGCTTCGGGGGCGAGGCGGCGTTGGCCTCCTCGCGCCTGGTCGCCGAGGAGGCTTCGAGGGCGGCGAGGCGTCGCCTGGCTTCCTCCTCCTTGGCCCGCGAGATCCGGCGTTCGCGTTCGTACTCGCGCAGCTGATGCTCACGCTGCTGCTCGGAGGTCTCGAACATCCCGCCGAGGAACCACGAACCGTCGTCCTCATCGTCGTCGATGATCACCCGGGTGTCGTTCTCGTCCTCATCCTCATCGACGGCGACGATGTCCATCGCCTGAGTATCAGGGTCGGGTTCGTCCCGATTCATGATCGGCGTCGTGAGGTTCTCGTCGTACTCGTGGGCGGAGTACCCGGAGTACTCCGAGTACGTCTGCTCCGGTTCCCACTCGTCCCAGTCCTTCGCGGCATTGTCGATCTGCTCCGCGCCGATCGGGAAGCTCGACGCCTGGCGCATCTGCATGCGCTCGGCGTACCGCCCGGTGGTGCGGCCGACGACGCCGGCGGCGAGTCCCCGTGTGCCCGGACGGGTGATGCCGATGCGCACGAGGGCCGCCTTGACCTGGTCGTCGCTGGCCGTCGACGTTCTGCCGATCGGGGCCGAACCCGGTGCGGGCAGGCTCGTCGCTTCGTCGAAGCTCGCCGGGGATTCGTCGAAGAGCTTGTCGTTCTCAGCCGCCGGGGTGCGGTTGACGTACCGCAGGAGCTCCGCGTCCCATTCGTCGATGAAGCCGAGCACCTCGGCGACGGATCCCGGACCGGGGTCCGACCCGGTGAGGACTCCGCTGACGAAGTCGTCGAGCTCGGAGGGGATGTCGGGGTTGAGCGCCTTCGCCCGGGCGATCCGCGAGTTCTCACGCGGCGCCGCGGGAATGCCGTCCTTGCCCTCCTCGGCCGGCCAGTAGCCGGTCAGCGCGGCATAGAAGAGCCGGATGAGGTCGAGGGCGTCCTGCCGGGACGCCGCCGTCGGAGTGTAGTCGGCGGGGTCGATGACCCCATTGCCCAGAGCCAGGGCGGCGTCGATGCCGATGCCGGAGACGAGGATGCCGCCGTTGGAGGCGATGCCCACGACGCTGGGCCGCAGGAACATGTGGAACAGGCCCCGCCTCGCCGAGGTGACGAGCACTTGGCCGATCTCCCCGATGAGCGCGCGGGCGGCGTCGATGGGCAGCGGCGACTTCGGGAGGATGAGTCCCAGGGGTGTGACGGCGATGCGCGTGGACACGATGTAGTCGAGCCCGTTGGAGTTGCCGACGTCGAGGGTCGGGGCGATCCGTGAGTCACCGAGGATCGAGACGCGGCGGGCGGCTTCGAGGACGTCGGAGGCGCCGGACGCATCGGCGACATGGATGAGGACCGGTTCGTCGAGGATCGCGTCGAGGGCGGTGCACACGGCACCGACCTCGGGCTTGTCCTCCAACCAGGGGCGGTCGACCGTTGATACGACATAGCGACCGGCAACGACCATGCCGGGTTCGATATCGATCAGGGGGATCACCTCCGCAGGAGTGGGGATCGAAAGGGGACGGACTATCTCTTAAGTTTTCCAGCTGCGAGGCCAATAATCGAATGCAACTCTCTGACCCGGAGCAGAAAGCACACCCCGATGTAGACGATGAGCATCACCGTGCCGACTCCGGCGGTGGTGACGAACGCCTGCCACTGGCCCGAGAGCGCGAAGTCCGGGAAGAAGAGGAGCATGCCGTAGCCGGCGAGTCCCGCTGCGAGCGCGGCGAGGAGGAACTTCACATGCGCCTGCGCGATCGCGCGCAGATCGATGTCGCCGAGGCGCTTGGACAGGATCGCGAACGAGAGGATCATCGCGAACAGGTAGCCCAGGCTCATGACGAGGCCGATGATGGCCACGGTCACGGACTTCGGGAAGATCGACGCCGAGAGCACCGCGAGGGACTGGAAGACGATCTGGGGCAGCTGGATGAAGAACGGCGTCCGCGCATCCTCGTACGCGTAGAACACGCGTTGGGCGAGGTAGTTCGCGCTGAAGGGGATGAGTCCGAAGACCATCGTGATGATGACCAGTCCCACGGCCATCGCCTGCTCGCGACCGCCGCCGGCGATGACCATGGCCACCGGGGAGGCGAGGACGACGAGGGCGGCCACGGCGAAGGCGTTGATGAGCCCGACGATGCGCACGCCCATCGAGAAGTCGGACTTGACCGCCTCGGTGTCGTGCTCGGCGGCGTTCTTCGACAGCGAGGTGAACAGAGCCGTTGCGAGCGAGACCGCGATGAGCGAGTGCGGGAGCATGAAGACGAGGTAGGCGTACGTATACGCTGCGTTCGACGCATTTCCCTCGCCCGGCACCGAGGCGCCGGCTGCGACACGGGAGATGATGAGGAACCCGAGCTGGCCGATGAGCATCGCCGCGAACGTCCAGAACGCGACCTTGCCCGCGGTGCCCAGCCCGACGCCGCGGAATCCGAACGTCGGCCGGTACTTGAACCCGATGCGCCCCAGCGGCCAGATGAGGATGAGCGCCTGTGCGGCGACGCCGAGGGTGGCCGACCCGCCCATGAGCGCGATCTTCTCCGGCGTCCACGTGTCGAGCGTGTGCGGATTGGCGGCATTCGTGCCGAAGACGACGATGAAGACGGCCAGACCCGCGATCGCGACGATGTTGTTGAGCACCGGCGCCCACATGTACGGCCCGAAGGACGACTTGGCATTGAGGACCTGTCCGAGGAGCGTGTAGAGGCCGTAGAAGAACAGCTGCGGCAGACACCAGTACGCGAATGCCGTGGCCAGCGCCATCTGCTCGGGGCTCCACCCCGAGGAGTAGAGCCACACGAGGATGGGCGCGGCGATCGTCGCGATGACGCTGACGACGGCGAGCAGGAGGAAGGAGAGGGTGAGCAGGCGGTTCGTGTAGTCCCGACCGCCGTCCTCGCGCTTCGTCGCCCGGACCAGCTGCGGGACGAGCACGGCGTTGACGACGCCGCCGGCGAGCAGCATGTAGAGCGTGTTCGGCACCTTGTTCGCGACATCGAACGCGTCGGCCTGGACGGCGGTGACGCCGATCGCGAGAGCGAGCATGGAGGCCTTGACGAGGCCGAGGATCCGCGAGGTCAGGGTGCCCGCGGTCATGATCGCCGAGGATCGCGCAAGTGAGGAGAATGACGCCAAGTCCTAGTCCTTCTTTCCGGGTTCGTCGTTCTTCGCCCGGGCGACGGCGGCGGCCAGCTGCTGCTCGGGGATCTTCCTGCGTCCGCGCGACACGGACTTGACCAAGCCGATCACGAATACGGCCGCGAGCGCCAGTCCGACGACGGCGGTGCCGATGTTCTCCCAGTCCGCTCGGACCCTCACCAGCAGTGACGCATCCTTGGGCAGGGTGACCCCGTCGGCGGTGACCATCTCGATGGTCGTCGGCACGTCCGCGTTCGCGAGCCCCTCGACGGGCACGTCGACGCGCATCGTCTCCGCGGGCGGGACGACGACGGTCTCCGTGGTCTGGGCTCGCAGCTGCGGGGTCCGCGGCTTCATCCGCAGCTTGAGCGTCGCCTCGGCGGTGGTGTCGTTGACGATCGTCACCGGGATCGTCGTCTTCTCCCCGGTGACCAGCAGGACGGAGGACCCCTTCTCGAGGTAGAGGCTGTCCATCTGGGCGCGGCTCGTCGACTCCGCCTTGTCCAGGCACGTCGCGGAATCGCCGCCCAGGGTCCAGGCGACCGAGGTGCACGTGAGCAGCGAGCGGTCGAGGCGCGCGTTCGCGGCCTCCGGATCGGAGAAGGCGCTGTTGAACCGGGCCTCCTTCGTGCGGATATCCGAGAGGCCCTGGAGTGTGCTCGTGGGGATCCGCTGCTGATCCGTGGACTTCTGCAGCAGACCCCGCGGCTCCGGATCGCTGTCGAGCAGCGTGTCGAGGCCTGACGATTCGATCCACGGCGCACCGGCGAGCGTCGAGGTCGTCGCCTGCCATCCCGCCGAGGCGGTCGAGCGGGGCAGGGGCAGGAGGAGGTGGCGGGACCGGTTGGGGGCCTCGGACTGGATCGCCGCGGAGGTGGCGACGAGTTCGCTCATCGCCGCCGCGGGAGACTTCGATCCGATGACGTCGGCGCTCAGGTCGGTCAGCGCGGAATCGCTGATGAGCGTCTCGATCGTCGTCTCCCCGTCCGAGGTCGTCCGCGTCATGGAACGGCCGTCCTCCCTGATCCCCGAGGTCGGCGGCTGCTGGACGTCGTCGAGGATCGCCGTCGAGTTCCCGGCCTTCTGCAGGGCGCGCAGGTCGGCCCGGTCGGCGGTGCCGGCGATCGGCCACGCGATGTCGGTGCGCGCGTTCGGCAGGACCTCGGCGACGAGGGCCTTCTCCATCTGCGCGAACGCCCCGAGGGCGTCGAGGTCCTCGCCGGTGAGCGAATTCTGGTCGGGGTCGCCGAAGGGCAGGGCGATCACGGTGCGGGTCTTCGCGGTCTCGAGGAAGTCGCGGTACCACGTGTCGAGGCGCTTGCGCCGGTCCTCGCGCGCCTTCTGCTCCTCGGGACTCTCGGCATCGTCGCCGGCACCCGCGTCTTCGGCGCCCGCGGTCTGTCCCGGTGTGCTCGGCGGGGACGGCGCCCCCGTCGCCGGTGGGGCGCCCTCACCGCTCGGAGGCTCGGCGACGGCGGCTTCGAAGGAGGCGATGACCCGGGGGTCGAGGGCGATCGCGACCTTGGGGTCGGTGAGCACGCGGGCGGCGTTCGTCAGCGACCCGTTCTCGGCGATGGCCGCATCGAGCGCTTCGGGACCGATGAGTCCGTCGGCGGTGTAGCCGGGCAGGGTGACGGGCGCGAGGAAGCTCACCGCGGTCCGGTCGAACTTCGGGTTCGGATACCACGTCGTGAAGCCGACGCCGGTGGCCAGCGCCCCCGAGGTGTCGCTGATCTGGACGCTCAGACCGCGGGGTCCCCACGAGGAGTTCGGGGAGGACTTCGAGAGCCCGAGCCGATCGGCGGGAACCGTGATCGTGAACTCGCCTGAGGATCCGGGCTTGAGCTCCTTCTCGAACGTCGCATCCACGGCGGTGACCGGGTTGTCGTCGTTCGACTTCTCCGCCGCCTGCTTCCTCGCCGCGGGACCGTTGTCGTCGAGATCGGCGATGACCCGGTGCCGTGACTGGTCGGACTTCCACGCGTTGATCCGGTACTCGGCGTCGAGGTTGCGCAGGGACATGCCCAGGCGCAGCTTCGGATCGACGATCGCTTTGTCCGTGGAGTTCGTCACGAGCCCCCGCACCGTCAGCGTCCCCTTGTCATCGAGCCACGGGGTGATCTCGTCGAGGGTGATCGAGACACCTGTGCCCGACTTCGCACCGTCGGAGTCCCCGCCCTCGGCGGCCCCGCCGGGGTTCTTCTGCAACCCGGCCGCCGAGGCGGTCGCCGATGCCGCCGAGGCGGCCAGGGGGACGGCGAAGATCGACCCTGCCAGCAGCAGGGTCGTACTCAGGAGCGCGAAGAGCACGCGCGCGCGGATCGTGAAGTCTGTCATCGTGTCGAACACGGGCGCACGGCCCTCACATCTCCCACTCGCGGACCATCGGGCGGGCGGCGGCGACGATCCGGCGTTCGTTGGCGAACGACAGCCTCGTGCGCAGCTCGTCGAAGGGCACCCATGCCGCGTCGACGGCCTCCTGGTCGGGGTCGTTGTCGACGGTGAGCGTGCCCGAGCGGGCCCGGAGGAGGAAATGGTGGACGAGCTTGTGGATGCGGATGCCGGTGACGGTGAACCAGTAGTCGACGGTGCCCAGCGGGCAGATGACCTGACCGGAGATCCCGGTCTCCTCCTCGACCTCACGGCGGGCCGCCTCGGCGGCGGTCTCCTCACCTTCGAGATGACCCTTGGGCAGGCACCATTCGAGACGGCCTGCGCGGTTGAGGCGGGCGATGACGGCCACACTGAGGTCCTGGGAGGAGAAGTCGACGACGATGCCTCCGGCGGATGTCTCCTCGACCGTGGTGCGTCGGGATGCCCGCGGTCCCGGTTTGGGCATCGGTGTGGTCATTCTCCTACCTTAATGGGCGATTCTTGGAAGTCCCGCTTGACGCGCTCCCGGTAGGCTGGAGGTTGCTCATCGCGCCGTGCCCCTGCGGGCCGGCCGGCACACGTGGAGAAGGAGTTCGGTGGACCCGCAGAGCGCGCATGTTCGGCTGTACGACAAGCTCGAGGAACTCGATGACATCCTCGGCCCGCTCGGCAGCCGCTTCGCCGAGGCGGGGTTCGAGCTCGCCCTCGTCGGCGGCTCGGTGCGCGACGCCCTCATGGGCAGGCCGATGCCCGACCTCGACTTCACCACCGACGCCCGACCCGATGACATCCTCGCCCTCATCGTCGGCTGGGCGGACGCCCACTGGGACATCGGGCGCGAGTTCGGCACGATCGGGGCGATGAAGTCCGGTGTGCAGATCGAGATCACGACCTACCGCGCCGAGGCGTACGAGCCGGATTCGCGCAAACCCGTCGTCCGCTTCGGCACCGACCTCGACGCCGATCTCGTCCGTCGCGACTTCACGATCGGGGCGATGGCCGTGCGCCTGCCCGAGCGGACCTTCGTCGACCCCCACCAGGGCTTCGAGGACCTCATGGCCGGCCGGATCCGGACCCCCGGCACGCCTGCGGACTCCTTCTCCGACGACCCGCTGCGGATGATGCGCGCGGCCCGCTTCACCGCGCAGCTGGGCCTCACCGCCGATGCGGCCGTCGAGGAGGCGATGACGGAGATGGCCGAGCGCATCGCGATCGTCTCCGCCGAACGCGTGCAGGTCGAACTCGTCAAACTCATCACCGGGGCCGACCCCGCCGCCGGCATCGACCTGCTCGTGCGCACGGGCATCGCCGACCATGTGCTGCCCGAGGTCTCCGGCCTGCGGCTCGAGACCGACGAACACCACCGGCACAAGGACGTCTACCAGCACAGCCTCACCGTGCTGCGCCAGGCCGTCGACCTCGAAGCCGCCTACGCCGCCCGCCAGCGGGAGGCCGGACTCGACCCCGCCGATCCGCAGCACCTGCCCGAACCCGATTTCGTCGTCCGCTTCGCCGCCCTCATGCACGATGTCGGCAAGCCCGCGACGCGGAACTTCGCCCCGGGCGGGGCCGTGACCTTCTACCACCACGACGTGGTGGGCGCGAAGCTCACCGCGAAGCGGATGAAGGCGCTGCGCTTCGACAAGGACACGACGAAGGCCGTGTGCCGTCTCGTCGAACTCCACCTGCGGTTCTACGGGTACGGCGACGCCGGGTGGACGGATTCGGCGGTGCGCCGCTACGTCACGGATGCCGGGCCCCTGCTCACCCGACTCCACATCCTCACCCGCGCCGACGTCACGACCAGGAACCGGAGGAAGTCCGACCGGCTCGCCTTCGCCTACGACGACCTCGAATCGCGGATCACGGCGCTCGCCGAACAGGAGGAGCTCGCCGCGATCCGCCCCGACCTCGACGGGCGCCGGATCATGGAGATCCTCGACATCCCGCCCTCGCCGCTCGTCGGCAGAGCGTACAAGCACCTCCTCGAGATGCGCCTCGAACACGGACCGCTCGGGCCCGAGCGCGCCGAGGAGATGCTGCGGGCCTGGTGGGCGGACAACGCTCCGGCCTCTGGGCCGGACTCCTCGGACGACTGAGCGGACCCCTGCCCGCACGGGCAACAGCGCACTGCTGGTAACTTCGGACTCGTGAGAATGTGCTCGTCGTCACAGACGAGTCCTGAAGAACCCGAGGAGACCGCAATGACTGTGACCGACGAGTTCCGGGCCGCGAGAGACCGCCTCATCGAACTCCGCAGCGACTACGACGCTGCCCGTGAGAGCTTCGCATGGCCGGACTTCAGCCACTTCAACTTCGGCATCGACTGGTTCGACCGGATCGCCGAGGACAACGACGACCCGGCGCTGTGGATCGTCGAACAGGACGGCTCCGAGGGCAAGTGGAGCTTCGCGGAACTCGCGGCACGCTCGAACCAGGTCGCGAACTTCCTCCGCCGCTCCGGCGTCCAACGCGGCGACCATGTCATGGTCATGCTCGGCAACCAGGTCGAACTGTGGGAGACGATGCTCGCCGGCATCAAGCTCGGCGCCGTGCTCCTGCCGACGACGACGCAGCTGGGACCGATCGACCTGGCTGATCGGGTCGAGCGCGGGCAGGCCCAGTTCGTCGTCGCCGGGCCCGACGACGCCGCGAAGTTCGACGATGTCGACGCCGAGGTGGTCCGCATCGTCGTCGGCGGCGAACCGACGAGACAGCAGGATTTCCCCTACGCCGAGGCGGACGAGGAGCGCACCGAGTTCGAACCTCAGGGCCGGTCCCGCGCCGATGACCTGCTGCTGCTCTACTTCACCTCGGGCACGACCTCGAAGGCGAAGATGGTCGCCCACACGCACGTGTCCTACCCCGTCGGGCACCTCTCGACGATGTACTGGATGGGACTGACCCCCGGCGACGTCCACCTCAACGTCGCCTCCCCGGGCTGGGCCAAGCACGCGTGGTCGAACATCTTCACCCCCTGGATCGCCGAATCGTGCGTGTTCCTCTTTAACTATGCGAAGTTCGACGCGGGCGCCCTCATGGACACGATGGACCGGGTCGGAGTGACGAGCTTCTGCGCGCCGCCGACCGTGTGGCGGATGCTCATCCAGGCCGACCTGAAGCAGCTGAAGAACCCGCCGACGAAGGCGCTCGGCGCCGGGGAACCGCTCAACCCCGAGGTCATCGACCGAGTGAAGAGCGACTGGGGCGTGCTCATCCGCGACGGCTACGGCCAGACCGAGACGACCCTGCAGATCGGCAATTCCCCCGACCAGCCGCTCAAGTACGGCTCGATGGGCAAGGTGCTGCCCGGCTACGAGGTCATCCTCCTCGATCCCGCGACCGGCGAGGAGGGCAATGAGGGAGAGATCTGCCTGCGCCTCGACCCGCCGCCGCTGGGCCTGACCGCCGGGTACTGGAACAACCCGGAGAAGACCGCCGAGGCGTTCGCGGGCGGGGTCTACCACACCGGCGACGTCGCCGAACGCGACGCCGACGGCTACATCACCTACGTCGGGCGCGCCGACGACGTGTTCAAGGCCAGCGACTACCGGCTCTCCCCGTTCGAGCTCGAGAGTGTGCTCATCGAGCATGAGGCCGTCGCCGAGGCGGCCGTCGTCCCCTCCCCGGACCCCGTGCGTCTCGCCGTCCCCAAGGCCTATGTCGTCCTCGGGGCCGGGTTCGAGGCGACTGCGGAGACCGCGCGTGACATCCTCGCCTACTGCAGGGAGAACCTCGCCCCGTACAAGCGCATCCGCCGCCTCGAGTTCGCCGAGCTGCCGAAGACGATCTCGGGCAAGATCCGCCGCGTCGAGCTGCGCGCACGCGAGGACCAGCTCCATCCCTTCGAGGGCGAACCCGCCGTCGACGGCACCGAGTACGCCGACACCGACTTCGACCTCAAGGGGTGAGAGCAGGGGTCCTCCAGGCCCGGTCACAGTGCCCGGAAAAGGGTGGGATGTGAGCAAACACGCACTCTGAGTGTTTGCTTTGCGTGAAGAGATGTAAAATTGCAGGTGAACGGCTTGCTGTGAGCGCACCGTTCTACCGCTGGGTAACGCAGTGCGGTCTCTGATCGTCGCGAAACCGCATTTTTCACGGTGTTCCAATGAACGCGTGCGACACTGAAATCCATTTGTGACCCTTTTCAAACCTCGTCGTCAGTGCAGTGCGAGACGTGGAGAAGACCTGGAGGACCTTGGGTGGCTAAGGCAGAGAAAGCAGCCGTGACCAAAGGCAGGAAGACGAAGAATCTGCTCAACTACCCGCGTGCGGGAGTGAGCGGATGGACGCGCTTCCTGCCGAGTCTGCGCATCCTCGTCGTGGGCGGACTGAGCGTCATCATCCTCGGCTGCATCGCGTTCGCGATCGGCTATGCGACGACCGAGGTTCCCGAACCGAACCTCGAGGCGACCGGTCAGACCTCGACGATCTACTACGCCGACGGCAAGACCCCGATCGGGCACTACAAGATCGAGGACCGCAAGTCCGTCGACATCGGTGAGATCTCCGAGCCGATGCAGAAGGCGGCGATCGCCGCCGAGGACACCTCGTTCTACGAGAACCGCGGCATCTCGCTCAAGGGTCTCTCGCGCGCCGTGGTCGGTGTGGCCACCAACCAGTACGCCGGCGGCGGGTCGACGATCACCCAGCAGTACGTGAAGAACTTCTACCTCACGAACGAGCACTCCCTCGACCGCAAGGTCAAGGAGATGTTCATCGCGCTCAAGATCGACCAGCAGCAGAGCAAGGACGAGATCCTCGCCAACTACCTCAACACGATCTACCTCGGACGCCGCTCCTACGGCGTCGAGGTCGCCAGCCAGAACTACTTCGGCAAGTCCGCGAAGGACCTCGACCTCAGCGAGTCCGCACTGCTCGCCGCGATGATCCAGCGTCCCGGCGCCGCCGATCCCGCCGAGGATCCGGGCGCGTACGAGGACCGCTTCAAGTACGTCATCAAGTCGATGGTCGACGAGGGCTTCATCACCCAGCAGCAGGCCGATCAGGTGCAGATGCCCGAGGTCAAGCCGCCGAGCAAGGAGGACTCCCTCAGCGGCCAGAAGGGCTACATGTGGGAGTACGTCCGCAAGGAGGCCATGGCCAAGCTCGGCATCGACGAGTCCCAGCTCGACCGCGGCGGCTACAACATCGTCACGACCTTCGACGACAAGCGGATGAAGGACGCCGAGGCGGCGATCAAGGAGCTGCCGAAGAACCAGCCGAAGGGCCTGCAGGCAGGTCTCGTCTCGATCGACCCGAAGACCGGCGGCATCGAGGCCTTCTACGGCGGCAAGAACTATCTCGACCAGGCGTTCAACGCCTCGACGCAGGGCCACGCCCAGGCCGGTTCGACGTTCAAGCCGTTCGCGCTCGTCGCCGGCTTCGAGAACGGAGTGCGGCTGAGCGACCGGTACCCGGGCAGCCCGACGACGCTGAACAACGACGGCACCCCTTGGCAGGTGAGCAACTTCGGCGGCTCGAGCTACGGTCCTGTCACGCTGCTCAAAGCGACGCAGTCCTCGATCAACACCGCGTATGCCGCACTCAACGTCCAGGTCGGTCCCGACAAGACCGTCGACGTCGCCCAGCGGGCGGGTCTGAGCCCGAACTGCACGAAGGAGCAGATGGCTTCGGGTGACACCGGTGAGTGCACGATCGACCTCACCCCGAACGCCGCGAACGTGCTCGGCACGCCGAGCGTCAAGGTCGTCGACATGGCCACCGCGTACTCGACGTTCGCTTCGAACGGCATCCGCCGCGAGACCCACTCGATCGAGTCGATCTCGAAGGACGGCGAAGAGGTCTACAAGGCCGACACGAAGGGCAAGCGCGTCTTCGACAAGGCCGTCGCCGCCGAGACCACCTATGCTCTGCGCCAGGTCGTCAACGGCGGTTCCGGCAGCTACGCCCAGGCCCTCGGCCGTCCGGCCGCAGGCAAGACCGGCACCTCGACGTCGAACAAGTCGGCGTGGTTCTCCGGATACACCCCGCAGCTGGCCACCTCAGTCGTCCTCTACCGCGAGGTCGACGGCAAGTCGGTGCCGATCGGCGCCTACGGCGGCCGCAGCGAGGTCACGGGCGGGTCGTTCCCCATCCAGGTGTGGACGGCGTACATGAAGGACGCGCTCAAGGGCGAGAAGGTCGAGCAGTTCCCCGAACGGGGTCAGCTGCCCGAGGTGAAGAAGCCCGTCAACACGAACGCTCCTCCCGCCCCCAAGCCGAAGCCGAAGGACGACAACGACGACGACTCGCGGAAGAAGGCTCCCGTCGAGGAGCCGACGAAGAAGCCCGAGGACAACAAGGACAAGGACAAGGAGAAGGACGCCGACAAGACCGCTGACGGCACCGACTCCGCCGACGGCAAGGAGAACGAGGGCTCGAAGGACGCCACGGGTTCGAACGACGGCACCGGAGACTCCAAGGACGGCAACGACACCGGCTCAGACAAGGGCAACGATGGCGGCGGGGGATCCACCGGCGGCGGCTCGAGCACAGGCGGTGGCTCAAGCAAAGGCGGAGGTTCCGGCGGTGGACCCGGCGGCGGCACCAATGCCCCGGTCGCACCAGGCGGGTGACGCGGTCAGATGACCGGTAACCTCTGAGTATGCCTTCCTCTCACGCCACCCGGATCGCCGAGCCTCTGCTCGGCGGTCCGGACGGCATTCACCGCGGTGTCGCCTCGGTCGCGTACCGACGCGGCCAGGCATTCGTCTTCGCCGGCATCCTCGGTGTCACGACCTTCCTCGCCCTCGCCCTCCAGGGTCCGTGCCTGAGCTCGGGCTACGAACGTCCGTCCGCCTCGGCGAGGATGTGCGCGGGACCCCTGTCGACGGCGTTCCTCGGACAATTCAACCCCGACGCCGTCGGCCGCTCCCGTGGGGGCGCGGCGGGGCTGTCGGTCCTCGACGGGATCGTCGTCGACCTGTTCCGGTTCATCACCGACGACGTGTCGGTGTTCATGGCCTTCGTCCTGCTACTCAATGTCGCAGGCGTCGCCGCCCTCGGGGTTGCCCTGCTCCTGCTCGCGCGGCAGCGGGCGTGGCTCGTCGCCGTCTTCGCCTCCCCGGTCATCCTCTTCACGCTCGGATCGACGCTCGACCCCCTCGCGCTCGCCCTGGCGCTCTGGGCGGTCGTCCTCTTCGTGGCCCCGCCCCCCGTGGAACCGCGACCCTGGCTGTCGGGCATCCTGCTGGCCATCGCCGCGTTCGAGAATCCGCTCGCCCTCCTCGTCCTTGCCGCCCTCGTGCTCACGGGCCTCAACCCGCCCGGGCGCCTGGCGCGCCGGAACCCGCAGATGATGATCGCCACCGCGACGATCACCTCGGCGATCATCCTCGTCGCCGACGGCACCGCGATCAGCCGGATCACCCGCTGGTACTCCGACGCGATCGACGGCGGGTCGTTCGCCTCGATCCTCCTCATGGCCCGCATCGGCGACGCCGGCACGTGGGCGACCGTGTGGATCGTCGTCAGCGCGCTCCTCGTCGCCGGTGTCCTCGTCGCCCTGGTCATGATGCGGGACAAAGGCCTCGACCCGGCCGTCACCGCGTGCCTGCTCATCGGCGCCTGCCTCGTGCTGGCCCCCGGCCTCATGCCGTGGGATTCGCTGTGGATCCTGCCGTTCCTCGCCCTCGCCGTCTCCCGCTGGTGGGTGCTCATCGCGTGGGCGCTCGCCGAGGCGGTCTTCGCCGTGGCCATCCAACTCGGCGACATCACCGCTCTCGACGCCGACAAGGGCCTCGAGCCCTCATTCATCGCGCTCTTCGCGCTGCTGCGGATCTTCGCACTCATCACGGTGCTCGTCTTCGCCGGGGAGAACCTCCACCGTCGGCGCATCCGCGGGCAGCTGCGCCCCGCGGAGGACGGGACGCGCGACGGAACGGGCGACGGTGAGCCGGCGACCGCCTCGGCGAGGGAATGACGACGGACACCGTGGTCAAGGGCACCCGATTCCGACATGACAGTCCGGGGCGCTCTCCCGTAGAATAGTGAGGTCTGTTCCCATTTCGCGGACCTAGCGGGGGACGGAACGGGCACGCATTTACCCTCCTGCCATGGAACGACCATGGCCGTGAAGACCAGAGGAGGTGGGTGACACATGCGTCATTACGAGCTCATGCTCATTCTCGACAGCGAACTCGAAGAGCGGACGTTGGCTGACACCGTGAACAACCTGATCAAGGTTGTCCCGGCAGAGAACGGAACCGTCGACAACGTGGACATCTGGGGACGTCGGCGCTTCGCCTACGAGATCCAGAAGAAGTCCGAGGGCTACTACGTCGTGGTGGACTTCCACGCGGAGCCGGCCACGACCAAGGAACTCGATCGTCAGCTCGGACTCAACGAGTCGGTGCTGCGGACCAAGATCCTCCGCCCGGACGCCAAGTAAGCGTCACGCTACCCCGTTTCAGGAGCATTCAATGGCAGGCGAAACAGTCATCACGGTCGTCGGGAACCTGACAAGCGATCCCGAACTGCGCTTCACACCCAACGGTGCTGCGGTCGCGAACTTCACCGTGGCCTCGACGCCGCGTATCTTCGACCGTCAGTCGAACGAGTTCAAGGACGGGGAGACCCTCTTCCTGCGCTGCTCGGTCTGGCGGGAAATGGGAGAGAACGTCGCCGAATCGCTGCAGCGGGGTACTCGGGTCATCGTGCAGGGCCGACTGAAGTCGCGCTCGTTCGAGACCAAGGAAGGCGAGAAGCGCACGGTCATGGAGCTGGATGTCGACGAAGTCGGCCCCAGCCTGCGCCGTGCCACCGCCCAGGTCTCGAAGAACGAACGCGGCGGCGGAGGCTTCTCCGGTGGTGGCGGCAACTCCGGCGGCTACCAGGGTGGCGGCCAGCAGGGCGGCTACCAGCAGCAGTCGTCGGGATGGGGCAACAACCCGCAGCAGGGCAACCAGCAGCAGGGTGGACAGCGCCAGGGCGGCTACAGCCAGGGGAACAACGGCCAGGGCAATGACCCGTGGGCATCATCTTCTCCCCAGAACGACAACGGCGGCTGGGGCAACCCCGGCGCCGACGAACCGCCGTTCTGACCACGTTTTAGACATTTCTCATACAGGAGATACTCATGGCAAAGCCAGAGATCCGGAAGCCTATCAAGAAGAAGGCGAATCCGCTCAAGAAGGGCGAAGCGGCCAACATCAACTACAAGGACACCGCTACGCTCCGCAAGTTCATTTCTGACCGTGGCAAGATCCGTGCACGGCGCGTCACCGGCGTGACCGTGCAGGAACAGCGCGTCATCGCGAAGGCTGTGAAGAACGCCCGCGAGATGGCACTCCTGCCCTACTCGAGCTCTGCTCGCTGATCGGAGGAGAACAGACATGCCTAATCGCAAAGTGATTCTCAACCAGGAAGTTGACGGCCTCGGCGCCGCCGGCGACATCGTCGAGGTGCGCGCCGGCTACGCGCGCAACCTGCTCGTCCCCCGCGGCTGGGCCACCCCGTGGACCGTCGGCGCGGAGAAGCAGATCCTCGCGCTGCGCAAGGCCCGCCAGGCCAAGCAGATCGCCGACCACGACGAAGCCGTGGCCGTCAAGGATCAGCTCGAGTCGACGAAGGCTCGCATCGAGCTCAAGGCCGGAAAGAACGGTCGCCTCTTCGGCGCCGTCACGCCCGCCCTCGTCGCCGAAGCGCTGCACACCGCGACCGGACACGACTTCGATCGTCGTCAGGTGGCCCTCACCGGTCACGTGAAGACCCCCGGCAGCTACACCGCTGTCGTGCGCGTCAACGACTCGATCACCGCGAACGCCAAGTTCGACGTCATCGGCAAGGCCTGATACAGACCCCAGCCGGCTGCGGACGCCGGGTGCTCATCATGAGCACCCGGCGTCCGCGCATTCACGGGTCGGTGGGGTTGGCAGAGGTCAGCGCTTGGGCCGGCCGGGTCAGCGGCCGGGAAGGCGGGGGTCTGCAGCTGGCGCAGTTTCCTTTCGGCGAACGGGGTGAGAACGGTTCCGGGTGTGGCAGAGTGTTGTCGAAACCTCGGTTGTCGGAACTGCCGTCTGCATCGATTGGAGCCGTGACCCCATGAAGAAGCTCATGATCAGCGCCACCGGACGGCTCGTCGCGTCCATCATCGTCGGATTCATCATCGGCGGCATCGTCGGTGCGTTCACGACCACCGGCGATGGGTTCCTCGTCGGCATCGCCTCGGCGACGACGTTCTTCGTGCTCGTGGGCACTGCCGCCCTGTGGCCGATGTCGTCGGATGAGACGAAGGCGAACGCGAGCCGTGAGGACTTCAACCCGGTCCTCGACGAGGTCGTCATCACGATCGCGCAGCTGTGCGGCCTCGGCGGCATCGTCCTCCTCCAGGTCGTCGGCGGCTCGCAGGCGGGCAACTGGGAGGCCGCGATCGCGCTCGTCGGTGTCTTCATGTCGTGGGCGGGACTGCAGATCCTCTACAGCGCCCGCTACGCCTACATGTACTTCGGGGACGGGACGCCCGGCGGTATCGACTTCAACTCCGATCGGGTGCCTGACTACAAGGACTTCCTCTACTTCGGCTACGCAGTGGGCATGACCTTCGGCGTCACCGACACGAGCGTGTCCGACACTCAGATCCGCGCGGTCGTCCTCCGCCACAGCCTCCTGTCCTACGTCTTCAACGCCGTCATCCTCGCCACGGCCATCAACCTCGTCGTCGGGGTGTTCTCGAACTGAGGGCTGTGGCGCGGGTTCGTGCGGCGGGTGGCCTGCGCCAAAGTGGTGGATCCGACTCGCTACCGGCGCTGAATCCGAGTCGGATCCACCACTCAAGCGCGTTCCATCGGCCATGTACGCGACCCGATGGCCCAGATGCGACTTGACGGCCCCTGGGCACCCCCGCCGATGCTTCGACCGACCCTCGTCAATCCCCGCCGTCGCGCCGCGGTCTACCGCTTCGGGTAGGTGATGCGGACCGGTTCAGAATCCGCGTCGACGACGGCACCGGAGCTGAGCACCGCCTCGGCGGTCTGACCCTTCCCCAGCACATGTCGGACGGGCCGGTCGCGGGCGAGGAGGTAGTCGGCGATGATGCGCCGATGGCAGCGCCACCACACCGCCTCCGAACACATCACCGCGCATCGCTGTGCGTCGCCCCAGGTCAGAAGCACGTCGATATCGAGGGCGAACTCCTCGGTCAGAGCGTGGTCGGCGTAGTTGTGGAAACTGCGGTTCTCCCACCACGCGTTGACATCGAACGGAACGTCTCGACTGACCGTCCGCCTACCCGTGAGCCCCTCAAGGCGGCGCAGCTCGATCCCCCTCCCTGCCAGTGCGGGTGCGAGGACATCGGCGTTGAACTGGGGATTCGCTCTCGATCCGGGCAGTTTGCGGACGTCGATGACCACCTCGGCGCCGGAGTCGGTGAGGAGGTCGAGGAACTCCTCGAGGCTGCGGTTCGAATGGCCGATCGTGAGGAACGCAGGGTCGCTCGCGGGGTCGGTGCCGGCGTCGGTGACTGGGGCGGAGTCGTTCATTCGCCGAGGAGGTGCAGTGCGCTGCCCTTGTGCGCAGCGATGTGGTCGGTCTTGTCGCTCCTGATCTCGTACTGGGGATCGTCAGGCGAGGCCCGGTGCGTGTAGCCCTTGTAGTCGAAATCCGAGGTGTGGACGCGGATGATGTGTCCGGAGACCTCACCGGCTTCCGAGTTCCACCCGACGTGATCACCGACGGAGAATTCCTGTGCCATGTCGACCTCCTTGGTATTGCCCTGCCCTCATTGGACCACACTCGGGCTGTCGGGGACAGCTCATGCAAGGGGTGCTCTGCGGCAGTGCGGCTTGTCTCAGAGTGCACGGGTTCGGCGCTCCCGGCTGCGGGATGACGGCGCCGGCAACCGAGGTTCCCAGCCTCGCCCCAGCCGGTCGGCATCCAACGCTGGCCGCGGTTCGCTAGAGTCAGTGCCCAGGGGGTAAGAATGACGATTTCGACGCAAGCATCCGTGCCGCGCTTCGGCGGGCCGAGCGAACTCACGCCCGAGGACCAGGAGCGGGCGCGGGGGCTGAAGAGGATGCGCACGCTCGCGCTCTCCCTGCTCATCCTCGCCACCCTGATCTTCCTCGCCACGAACCTCTTCACCGACCTCAGCGGCGTGTGGGGCTTCGTCGCCCGCGGCTCCGAGGCCGCGATGATCGGGGCGATCGCCGACTGGTTCGCCGTCACCGCCCTCTTCCGCCACCCCCTCGGCCTGCCGATCCCGCACACCGCGATCATCCCCCGCAAGAAGGACGCCCTCGGTGCCAGCCTCTCCGCGTTCGTCGCGACGAACTTCCTTCACGCCGAGGCGGTGTCGACGAAGATCCGCTCCGTCGGCGTCTCCCGGCGGGCAGGCGAATGGCTGAGCAAATCCGCCAACCGCGACCTCGTCGTCGACCGGGCGGCGGCCGGTCTCGAATACGTCCTCGACCGCATCGACGACGCCTCGATCGTCGCCCTGACGAAGAACGTCATCATCCCTCGCCTGGTGGCGACGAAGAAGTCCCCGGTGCTCGGCAAACTGCTGCGCCAGATCGTCCTCGACGGCGCCCACCACAAGCTCGTCGACCTCGTCGTCGCCGAGGCGTACACGTGGCTGAGCGACAACCCCCAGGTCATCGACGAGATCGTCCACAACCGCGCCCCGTCGTGGGTGCCCGACTTCGTCAACGATCAGCTCGCCAACCGTCTCCAGCGGGAGATCCTCGGCTGGCTCGTCGACGTCCGCGACAACCCGTACCACAAGGCCCGGCAAGCCCTGGACGCGTGGCTCGTCGACCTCTCCACCGACCTCGAGACCGACACCCCGCTCGCGGACAAGGCCGAGGAGATCATCAACGACCTGCTCACCCAGGACGGCGTCGTCGACTCCGTGCTCGAGATCTGGACTTCGCTCAAGCAGCTCCTGCGCGAGGCGATCATCGAACCCGACGGCGAGGTGCGCGACCGCATCGCCGACCTCATCGGCGAATTCGCCGAACGCCTCCAGACCGACACCGCCTTCGCCGCGAAGATCGACGACCGCGTCGCAACGACGGCAGGCGACCTCGCCGAGAGCTTCGGCCCCGAGATCGCCAGCGTCATCTCCGACACCATCGAACGCTGGGACGCGAAGGAGGCCGCGGAACGCATCGAGCTCTACGTCGGCCGCGACCTCCAGTACATCCGCATCAACGGCACCGTCATCGGCGCCCTCGTCGGCATCCTCCTCCACACCGTCATCGTCCTCCTGCCCTGAGGCCCGCAGTCGTCTTCGCGCTCCGACGCTTCCCGAGCCAGCCGACGACGAGGACGACGGCGATGCCGACGGCGGCCCCGAGCAGCGTTTCGACCCCACGGTCGATGATGAGCGTCGACCGCGGGATCGGGTGCGCGAGCTGGGTCATGAGCAGGATCATCGGCGTGAAGAAGGTCAGCGCGAACCCGTAGTTGCGCATCATGAGGTACTCGGTGGGGAACTGCAGGAGGATGACCGGGATCGCCAGCCACACCGATGACGGGTTCGGCCAGAGGATGAGCGCGGTGACGACGAGGCCCGAGAACGTCCCGAGCACCCGATGGACACCGCGGGCGATGCGGCCGGGCAGCTCCGCCGCGGCCAGCGGCACGGCCGCCGAGGCCATCGCCCAGTACGCATGATCGAGTCCGATGAGGGTGCCGATGATCCCCGCCGAGGCGACCGCCACCGCATACGTGGCCGCGTGCCTGATCATCGGCAGGGCATGGGGACCGCGCAGCGGGGTGATCGCCCGCCGTGACCCCGGCTGCCAAGCCCTGGTGCGGAACCAGCCGAGGAAGCCGATGACGATCGCGAACGCCGCGGCACCAGCGCTGATGGCGATCGGCACCCACGGCGGGGCGAGCGGTTCGACGGAGGCGCAGGCGCCGAGGGCGAAGATCGCGAAGAACGGTCCGCCCGGTCGCAGCCGAGCCCGGTCGGCGATGACCGACCCGAGACCGGCGAAGAACGCCTCGATCGTGATCAGCCCCCACACGGGCGTATCCAGCATCGCGAGCATGACGCCGATGACGACACCGGACAGCAGGAGCAGACCGGCCTGGAGTTGGTGGATCAGACGCAGCTGGTGGGGCTCGCCGCGACCGTACATGCCGCAGAACGCGCCGAAGACCGCGTAGATGATGAACTCCTGCTGCCCGAGGAGAAGGAGGACGAGCGAGGGGATCGCCACCCCGAGGCCGACGCGGATCGGCGCACCGCGATCGTCATCGGAGGGTTCGAGCCGCAGTGTGCCCCGCAGATAGTCGATGATCCTGTTCATGTCGGTGCCGCCGGACCGGCGCCCGTCGGCCCGGCCGGCGGCGGACACACTGCGGGTGCGGTCATTCCTCCTGGTGGATGAGCTGGACGAGATTGCCCACCGTGTCGTCGAGGACGGCGGTGGTGATCGGCCCCATCTCGAGGGGCTTCTGGGTGAATGATACGCCGAGACCCGAGAGCCTCTCGTACTCCGCGGCGACGTCGTCGACGGCGAACTGGTTGATCGGGATGCCGTCGGCCTTGAGCGCGGCGGTGTAGTCGCGGGCGGCGGGATGGCCCATCGGCTCGAGGACGACCTCGACGCCGTCGGGCGCCTCGGGCGAGACGACCGTGAGCCACCGGGCGTCGCCGACCGGGACGTCGTGCTTGAGCTCGAAACCGAGTTTGTCGCGGTAGAACTCGAGTGCGCGCGCCTGGTCCTCGACCGGGATGCTGATCCACTGAGCCTTCATGATGGGTCTCCTTCTTCGCTTGGGTGCTGAGTATTCGCGTGTTGGGTGGTCGGGTGCTGCGTGCTCGGGTGTTGGGAGATCGAACCTCCGGTCCAGCGGTCGAACGCGGTCCGGAGAGGTTCGGGATCGAGCCGATGGAACTTGTATCGTCCTTCCCGCCTGGTCACGACGAGCCCGGCGGACTCGAGGACCTCGAGATGCTGGGACACCGCCTGCCGGGACAGGCCGAGCCCGTGCTTGTTGACCAGGCGCGAGCAGATCTCGAACAGGGTCTGGTCGTCGCGGTCGGCGAGCTCGTCGAGGATCGTCCTCCTCGTCGGATCGGCGAGCGCCTTGAAGAGATCTGCCACACCACCACCATAGGCAAGCAGTCACTTGCCTGTCAATGGCTCGGTCCCGCCGAGGCGCTGCATCGGCCGAATTCGACCCCTGATCGGCCGCTGCCGGTTCCCGGTATAGACGCACGTCACAGTGCCTGCGGTTCCCCCGCCGCGAGTGTCGGGTTTTCCTCGCGGCAGTCGTGGGAGGACTGCATGGTCGCTGTGAACGATCCGCGAAACCATTGAGATATGAACACATCACAGATGCCGGCGATCCTCACCGCCTCGAATGTCACCAAGCACTACAACCAGACCTACGCCCTGGCCGGCGTCGACCTCACCATCGGCCTCGGCGAGTCGCTTGCCATCATGGGACCCTCGGGTTCGGGCAAGACGACGCTGCTCCACTGCCTCGCCGGCATCCTCCGTCCCGATGACGGTCAGATCCGCCTCCTGCCGACCGATCGCAGCGCCGCCGCGGAGATCACCTCCCTCAAGGAGGCCGGTCGCACCGCCCTGCGCCGCGAGGTCTTCGGCTTCGTCTTCCAGCAGGGACTCCTTCTGCCCGAGCTCACCGCCGAGGACAACGTCGCGCTCGCCGCGATGCTCGCCGGGATGAACCGGTCGGATGCGACCAAGCACGCCCGCGCCTGGCTGCAGCGCCTCGGCCTCGGCGAGCACCTGGGCAAGCGGATCGGTCAGCTCTCCGGCGGCCAGGCGCAGCGTGTGGCCATCGCCCGCTCCCAGGTCACCCAGCCCGTCGTCACCTTCGCCGACGAACCCACCGGCGCCCTCGACTCCCGTACGTCCTCCGAGGTCCTCTCCGAGCTCCTCGCCTCGACGACCGGCCGCGGCTCGACCCTCGTCGTCGTCACCCACGATGAGAACGTCGCGGCCCGCTGCTCACGCGTCGTGCGCCTCGCCGACGGTCGCATCGTCTCCGACTCCGCGATGCAGTACGCGACGAACAACGGGTGATGCCGACCATGAATGTCCTCTCCGTCGTCCTGTCCAAACAGACCTTCACCTCGACGACCGCCCGCCTCGTCGCGATCGCGTTCTTCGCCTGCTCGACCATCTTCCTCACCGTCGCCGCCGGAGCGTGGGCGTTCACCGACCGGCCTGAGGTTCCCCGCTACGCCGAGGTGGCCGACCTCTACCGCATGCTCGCGACCCTGGCTACGGTGTTCCTCGTCGTTCCCGCCGTCAGCCTCGGCGTCGCCTCGGCGAAGCTGAGCGCCCGCCGACAGGACGAGCGCCTCTCGACGCTCTCCCTCCTCGGCGCCTCCAAGGGCACGGTCAGGCTCGTCGCCGTCGCCGAACCCTTCATCCCCGCCGCCGCAGGCATCCTCGCCGGCATCGTCGGCTACTTCGCCCTGGCCTACCCGCTCAGCTTCATCGTCTTCGCCGGTCAGCCCCTGGGCTACTCGGCGCTGATCATGCCGATCTGGCTGCTCGCAGCCGTCGTCGTCGGACTCCTCCTCATCTGCCTGCTCGCCGCGCTCGTCGGCCTGCGCAAGGTCGTCGTCTCCCCGCTCGGCGTGCGCACCCGCTCGCTGGGCCGGAAGTTCCCCCTCGGACGCATCATCACCGTCGTCGTCCTCGGACTCGGCACCGCCGGCGCGCTCGCCTTCTCGCTCAGCGACGGGCTCTCGCGGATGACCGCCGTCATCGCGAGCATCGTCACCATCGGTGTGGCCCTCCTGCTCATCAACGTCCTCGGTGTGCTCATCCTGCGCATCCACGCCTGGATCAGCGGCCGCATCGCCGGTCGTCCCGCCGGAATGCTCTCGGCGGCGATGATCGCCGACGCCCCGGCCCAGTACTGGCGTCGCGTCGCCGGCCTCGCCCTCATCACGTTCATCGCCGTCGTCGGCGGCACGGGAGCGTCGATGATGCGCGGCAGCGAGAAGGGTCTGTCCCAGGCTGAGCTCGACGCCCTCGGACCGCTCCAGTACACCGGCGACGACGTCTTCACCGGCCTCGTCCTCACCCTCTCGATCGCCTTCGTCCTCATCGTCGTCTCCGCGACGATCAACCAGGCCGCCGACATCCTCGACCGCGCCTCGACCTACCGCGAGCTCCACGCGGCAGGCATGTCGCCGTCGATGATGCACAAGGTCACTGTCCGCGCCGTCATGTCGCCCATCGTGCTCGTCACCCTCGTCTCCCTCGTCCTCGGCGGACTGCTCGCAGCCGCCATGGCTTCGGCGGGCGACCTCGGCGATCCGATGACGATCATGGTCGTCGGCTCCGTCCTCGTCGGCGGTGTCGCGATGGTGTGGCTGGGACTGCAGTTCACCCGACCTCTCGTCCGCCGCGTCACCGCGGTCACCGCGTGAGGAATCCTCCCCTCTAGGAGCCCGTCATGTCCGCACCCACGAAGATCCTCCCCATCGTCCTCGGTCGCAAGACCGTCACTGCACCGAGTTCGCTGCTCGTGATGAGTTCGTTCTTCGCGTGTGCCACGCTCTTCCTCACGGTGGCCGCCGGCGCCTGGATGTTCTTCCAGATCCCGCCGACCGGCGGCCCCCGGGAGGAGGGCATCGACGGGCTCTACAAGTTCTTCGCCGCCTTCGGCACGGTGCTCCTCGTCATCCCGGCGAGCACCCTGGCCTCGGCGTCTGCGACGCTCTCGGCGAGGCGGCAGGATGAGCGGCTCTCGACGATGTCGCTGCTCGGGGCCAGGCGCTCGGAGATCGTCGCGCTCGCCGTCGCCGAACCCCTCGTCCCCGCGGTCTGCGGGATCGTCCTCGGCGTCGGCGGCTACCTGCTCCTCGCGCTGCCCGTCAGCCTCATCCACTTCCTCGGACAGCCGATCGGGTATGCGAACATGCTCATGCCCCCGCTGCTGCTCGCCGGCGTCGTCCTCTTCCTCATCCTCGTCTGCGTCCTCTCCGCCCTCGTGGGTCTGCGCAAGGTCGCGGTCTCCCCGCTGGGTGTGCGGACGAAGTCGCTGAGCCGGAAGTTCCCGCTGGGCAGGGTCATCGCGGTGGCCGTCGCGATCCTCATCCTGCCCGTCGGCATCCTCGTCGCGAAGTCTGCGAACGCCGACCTCGCGGTCGTCATCTCCGCCGTCCTCGCTGTGTTCCTCGTGGGGATCATCGTCGTCGACCTCCTCGGCGGACTGCTCATGCGCTGGTTCGCGCACCTGTCCGGAAATCGGGCGAAGACTCCGCAGCGGCTCATCGCGGCCCGGCTCGTCTCCGATGAGCCCAAGCGGTTCTGGCGGCGGGTCTCGGGCCTGGCGATGACGGCCTTCGTCGCCGCCGTCGGCGGATCCGGGATCGCGCTCATGCAGATGGGCATCGACGCCGCCGAGGATCCCACCCTCGACGTCCCCGACGCGGTCGCGGTCTTCTTCTCCGACATGTTCACCGGCATCCTCCTCGTCCTGGGCATCTCGATCGTCCTCATCGGGGTCTCCGCGCTCATCAACCAAGTCGCCGACATCTACGATCGCGCCGACACCTTCGCCGACCTCTACGCGGCCGGCATGGACGTGGACACGATGCACGCCGCCCTGGTCAGGGCGGTTCTCGGACCCGTGCTCTGGGTGACGCTGCTCGCCGGCGGCCTCGGCCTCCTCCTCGTCCTGCCGCTGGCCGGTGCCGCGATCGTCTTCGAGCCCGTCACGTTCCTCACCATCCTCGCGTCAGTGGTCGTCGGTATCGTGCTCATCAGACTCGGCCTCCAGGTTGCGAAGCCGATTCTCGCTTCGGTGGCCACCGCCGGGCGCGCCCGGGTCTGAGGGCCGCCTCGGCGGGGTCGCCCAAGCGACGCGAATCGGTCCGGACCATGTGGTCCGGACCGATTCGGATCCCTCGCCGAGGCGGTGACGAGGATCGCTGTCGATCCCGAGTCGGGCGCGGGTAGAGTTGGATGGCACTGCGCCCGGGTCGGGGTCGCAGGAGAAGGAGGAGGAAGTCGTGGGAGTGACGACAGATCATGAGTTCGACGGTCTGCGGACCCCTCCGCAGGACGTCGAAGCCGAGGAGAGCGTGCTCGGTGCGATGCTGCTGTCGAAGGACGCGATCGCCGACTGCGTCGAGTCGATGTCCGGTGACGACTTCTACCGTCCCGCCCACGAGACGATCTACGAGGCGATCCTCGACCTCTACTCCCGGGGTGAGCCCGCGGACTCCGTGACGGTCGCGAACTATCTGACGAAGACCGGCGACCTCTCCCGCGTCGGCGGTCCCGCCTACCTGCACACGCTCATCGCCTCGGTCCCGACCGCGGCGAACGCCGCCTACTATGCGACGATCGTGCGCGAACGCGCCGTGCTGCGCCGCCTCGTCGAAGCGGGCACCCGGATCGTGCAGATGGGCTACGACGCCGAAGGCGACACGGACGACGTCGTCAACAACGCGCAGGCCGAGATCTACCGGGTTACGGAGAAGCACACGACGGAGGACTACGTCATCCTCTCCGAGATCCTCGGCGAGGTCGCCGCCGAGATCGAACGCAACGGCGACACCGACGGTCAGACCGCGGGGGTGCCGACCGGCTTCACCGAGTTCGACCAGCTCACCAACGGCCTCCATCCCGGGCAGATGATCGTCATCGCCGCCCGTCCCGGTGTCGGCAAGTCGACCCTGGCCCTGGATTTCATCCGCTCTGCGGCCATCCACCACAAGCAGGCCGCTGTCTTCTTCTCCCTCGAGATGGGCAAGAACGAACTCGTCATGCGTCTGCTCTCGGCCGAGTCGGAGATCCCCTTGCAGAACCTCCGCCGCGGCGAGCTCAGCCCCCACGACTGGACGAACCTCGCCGCGACCGAAGCGCGGATCAACGACTCGCCGCTCTTCGTCGACGACTCTCCGAACATGGCGCTGACCGAGATCCGTGCGAAGTGCCGTCGGCTCAAGCAGCAGCACGACCTCAAGATGGTCTGCGTCGACTACCTCCAGCTCATGAGCTCGGGCAAGCGCGTCGAATCCCGTCAGCAGGAGGTCTCCGAGTTCTCCCGCTCGCTCAAGCTGCTCGCGAAGGAACTCGAAGTCCCGGTCATCGCGCTCTCGCAGCTCAACCGCGGCAGCGAGCAGCGCACCGACAAGCGCCCCATGATCTCCGACCTCCGCGAGTCCGGGTCGATCGAGCAGGATGCCGACATGGTTCTCCTCATCCACCGTGAGGACATGTACGACAAGGAGCACGAACGCGCCGGCGAGGCCGACATCATCGTCGCCAAGCACCGTGCCGGACCGACCGGCGACATCGCCGTGGCCTTCCAGGGCGCAAAGTCCCGGTTCGTCAACATGCCGCAGTAGAGCAGGGGCGTCCGTGGGGGCGGTTGTTCGGACCCGGCGGGTTCCGGTGACCTGGGGCTTGACCTTGACCGAAGGGCAAGGATGAGGATCGGATCATGGCACAGACAGACCGTTTCCTGACGATCGGGGAGTTCGCCGCGCGCACGCGGCTGAGCCCCAAAGCGCTGCGACTCTACGACCGCAGCGGTCTGCTGCGCCCGCACCATATCGACGCCTTCTCCGGTTACCGCCGATACTCACCTGCACAGGTCGCCACTGGGCGACTCGTGCACCTGCTGCGAAGCGCCGACTTCAGCCTCGGCGCGATCGAATCCGTCCTGGCCGACCTGCATTCCGACACCGCATCTGAATCCGGTGCCGACCGTGCATGTCGCAGACTGGATGAGATGCTCGCGGGCATCGAACGCGATCATCAGGGGCGGAGAGTCGTCATCCGGTATGTGCAATCGCTCCTGAGAGAGGACACCTCCGCCATGTTCACCATCAGCACCCGAGACGTTCCAGCCCGCCGCTTGCTTTCGATCCAGCGCAGGCTCCACGGCGACCAGACCGATGCCTTCATCGCCGAGGCGAAGGCCGCCTTCCGGTCCCACCTCGGTGAGACAGTGCCGACCGGACCGTTGACCGTGATCTTCCACGGCCCCGTCAACGAGGCACAGGACGGCCCGATCGAGGTCGTGCTCGGCGTTCCCGAGGACGTCCAGGCGAGCGACGAGGTCGGGATTCGCACGGAACCGGCGCACACCGAGGCGTATACGACGATCACCAAGGCACAGTGGGACTACCCTGCGATCATGGCCGCCTACGATGCGGTGGCGTGCTCTCCAGAGGTTGCCGGTCGCAGCCGTTCGCCACTGTCGTGCCGCGAGGTGTATCTGGCGGAACCGGACGAGATCGGCGACGATGAGCTCATCTGCGATGTCGCCTACCCCCTCGGCGACTGAGCGAGTAAGGGCACGATCGACTCCGGCCGGCTCAGGTAGGCTCAACCTCAGCCCGCCGACGGGCTGGTCAGCGACTCGGCGGCACCGTCGTACTGGGTGCTCGAGGACCCCGACGGCAATCGGTGCTGTGTGTGCGCTGCGATGGAAGATGGATGAACATGTGTCGGACGGAAGAGCTCGTCATGCGTCACATCGACGCCTTCAATGCCCACGACGTCGACGCACTGCTCGCCGACTTCGCGCCCGATGCGCAGTGGACGACCGGGGACTACACGGTGCCGGCCGGCGAGCTGCGGGAGTTCTTCGCCACCGCGATGGAGTCGATCACCCCGCAGCTGACCTTCCGCCGCCTCATCGACGGCGGAGACGTGGTCGCCGTCGAACTGACGGAGACCTGGACGCACGGCGGTCGGGACCGGACTGCCTCCCTCGTGGCGATCTTCGACCTCCTCGACGGGCGGATCACCCGGTCGAAGATCTACCGCGAAGGTTCCGCCGACGCCTGAGCGCAGACCCGTGCCTGCAGCCGCAGGGTACCCGCGACCGGGCCCTGCGTACGATGACAGTCATGGACACGATGCCCAACGACCTGCTCGTCCTGCTCACTGTCTCCCGGACCGGGAAGTTCTCCACTGCCGCGCGGGCACTCAAGGTCAACCACACGACGATCTCCCGCCGCATCGCAGCGCTCGAGAAGTCCCTCGGCGGGCGCGTGCTCTCCCGTGCCGCCGAGGGCTGGGAGCTCACCGAACTCGGCACCGCCGCCGTCCGCGTGGCCGAACAGGTCGAGTCGGCTGTCGACAGCCTCGGCGAATCGGGCCAGGCACCCGACCCGATCACCGGAGTGGTGCGGATGTCGGCGACGGACGGTTTCAGCGCCTATATCGCCTCCGCGGCGGTCGCGAAGCTGCGCAGGCAGCATCCGGGGCTGAGCGTCGAGATCATCACCGTCACGCGCCAGGCCCTCCAGCAGCGGTCGGGCCTCGACATCGAGATCGTCGTCGGCGAACCCCAGGTCCACCGTGCCGAAGCGCTGCGCCTGGGCGAATACGCCCTGGGCATGTACGCATCGACGGATTACCTCGAGACCAACGGCACTCCGAGCACCGTCGCGGAGCTCATGGACCATCAGCTCGTCTACTTCGTCGACGCGATGCTCCACGTCGACGACCTCGATGCGCCCCGCCGCCTCGTCCCCGCCATGAGAGACGGGCTGACCTCGACGAACGTGTTCGTCCACGTCGAGGCGACCCGTGCCGGAGCGGGCATCGGCTTCCTGCCGTGCTTCATGGCCGACCGCCATCCCGACCTCGTCAGGCTCCTGCCCGATGAGCTCACGGAGAGGCTGCCGTACTGGATGGTGCTCCGCCCCGATTCCCTCCGTCGCCCTGCCGTCGCCGCAGTCGTCCGGGCCCTACGGGAGGAGACCGTGGCCCAGCAGGACGCCTTGGCGGGGCGGGGCTGAGCCGCCCTACGCGCTGTCACTCTGAGCGAAGATCGCCTCCTCGCCCTCTCGGTACGTCGTCACGGCGAAGTCGGGGAAGCGGGCGGCGAACTTCGACGTGTCGAAGATGTTGTCCCCGCGGTACCGGGGAAGGAGTTCGGCCGCCTCGGCGAGCATCGGATTGAACCTGGCACCGAGCTTGAACACCCACAGGGGCAGCACCGTGTACCCGATCCTGCGCCCGGTGATCGCCGAGGCGATTCCGATGAGCTGCCGGTAGGTCTGTCGGTTCTCATCGATCGGCAGATGCCACGTCTGCCCGTACGCGTCGGGAGTGTTGCTGAGGAGCGCGAGCGCCCGCGAGGCATCCGGGGTCCAGATGAGCGAGCGCTTCGTCGTCGCACTCACCGGCACGAGCGGGCGCTTGCCCGCCCTGATCCGGTCGAAGACGAGCATGTTCGACCAGCTCTTCGTCTTCCCCGGCCCGTAGAACTCCGGTGCCCGACCGATGAGCGCCTCGATCGTCCCAGCGGCCATCTCCTCGAGCAGCATCGTGACGATCTCCGCGCGCACCCGGCCCTTCCGCCCGCCGGGAGCGAATCCCGTCGACTCGGTCTGCGGGGCAGGCGTGCCCGGATACATGTACGTGTTGTCGAAGAAGACGAGTTTCGTGCCCTGGGCCTTGCACGCGTCGATGACATTGCGCATCATCACCGGGAACCTCTCCTCCCACAGCGCCGAATCCATCGGCAGTCCCACGGTGAGGTAGGCGATCGAACTTCCCGCGACGGCGCGCTCGGTCGAGGCTGGATCCATGAGGTCGGCGGCGACGAGCTCATCGGTGCCGTTGACCTGCTTGGGCCTGCGGCTGACGAGGCGGATGTCGGTTGTGAAGTTCCGGTGGAGCTCGCGGGCGAGCTCATCGGCGATGGGTCCGCCGGCTCCGAGGATGGTCTGCACGGTGTGTCCTTCCCAGCCGCAGGCGCGGCAGCTGTCGATGGCCTTATGTTAACGATGTTAACAGCGCGCGATTCGGAACCATTCCCTCTGTGCGCCGAGGTGGTCGAGGCGGATCCCCGGCGCGTTCGATGAACGTGGGTGCAGTGGACCTGAGGTGCGGGGCGTTCAGTCGGCGGCGACGGCGGCGAAGGTAGCGCGGACGCGGGCGTCGAAGTCGTCGTCGTTGCGACCCAGGGTGCCCTCGAGGTGGAGCGTCGCCATGCCATGGGCCAGCGCCCAGCCTGCGGTCGCCATCCCATGGGCGTCCCGGTCGGGGTGCGTCGCGGCGGCGACCTCCTCGATGAGTGCGAAGACCTGCGCGCACGCCGCACGGCGCTCCTCGTCATCGGCGAGCTCGGAGCCGAACATGAGCGCGTAGAGCGCGGGATGCTCCTCGGCGAAGTGGATGTAGGTCAGCGCGAGATCGACGAGCGGAACCCGCCCTGCCTCAGCCGCGTCGATGACTTCGCGCAGGGCGGTCTGCAGTTCGCGGAAACCATGCTCGGCCATTGCGGCTTCGATGTCCTGCTTGCTGCCGAAGTGGCGATAGGGTGCGGCCTGCGAGACTCCGACCCTGCGGGCGACGGCGCGCAGCGAGAACGGCTCTCCCTCTTCGAGCATCTCGATTCCCGCTGTCACGAGTGCGGCGCGGAGATTGCCGTGGTGATGACGTGGCTTCTCGGTCGTCGGCGTTGACACTGCTGTGGTTCCCCCATACGTTGTAGACACCGTTAACTTTATCAAGCCGGTCGACCGCGGAGGTCGCCGGCCCCGCCCTGACCGGAAGGCTCTCCCATGACCTCGGTTCTCTTCGTCATCACCGCAGTCACCGGCTGGACGATCAAAGACGGCTCGGTCCACCCCACCGGCTACTGGGCCGAGGAGGTCGCCGAACCCCACCGCGTCTTCTCCGAGGCCGGATGGGACATCACCGTGGCCACCCCGGGCGGTGTCGCCCCGACCCTCGACGAGCTCAGCCTCGGCGTCGCCGGCGGCAGGCCGAAGAAGCGCCAGGAGATCCGGGACTACCTCGACTCGATCGCGGACGTCCTCGACCACCCGGTCGCCCTCGACTCCGTCGACGAGGCCGACTACGACGTCGTCTTCTACCCCGGCGGACACGGGCCCATGGAGGACCTCGCGTTCGACCCGGTCTCCGGGGAGCTGCTCAAGCACAGACTCGCCTCGGGCAGACCGCTCGCCCTGCTCTGCCATGCCCCGGTCGCCGTTCTCGCCGCGACGAACGACGACGGCACGAACGCCTTCGCCGGACGGACGATGACCGGACTGTCCAATGTCGAGGAACGACTCAACCCGTTCGCCTGGAAGGCGAAGTGGCTGCTCGAGGACGCCGTCAAGGACGCAGGCATCCACTATGAGAAGGGCATCGTGCCGCTGCGCCCCCATGTCGTCGTCGACGGCAGCCTCTACACGGGACAGAATCCGGCGTCCGCCGAAGCGCTCGCCGACCGCGTCCTCGCCGATGTCGACGGTCGGGCAGCGGACGCAGGGGCGGCCCGATGAGGCGCGCACCGCTCGATCACCGCGGAACCACGGCGCTCGTCACCGGGGCGAGCTCAGGCCTCGGCGCCGAGTTCGCGCGGCAGTTCGCCGCTCGCGGGGCGAACCTCGTCCTCGTCGCCCGTCGCCGGGACCGGCTCGAGGCGCTCGCCCGCGACCTCGAGACCACCCACCGCATCACGGTGTACGTGTTCACCCATGATCTCGGCGCCACTGGAGGCGTGAGGGATCTCCTCGGCGATCTTGAGACCCATGGCATCGCCGTCGACTCGCTCGTCAACAACGCGGGCTTCGGCATCACCGCGCCCTTCGTCGACACCGAGCCGGACCGCCTCGGCGAGATGCTCTCCCTCAACATCGTGGCGCTGACCGAGCTCACCCGGTCCCTGCTGCCGCAGCTGCTCACTGCCGGCCGCGGTGTCCTCGTCAACGTCGCCTCCGCTGCGGCCTACCAGCCGACCCCGGGCATGGCCGCGTACGGGGCGACGAAGGCCTATGTCCTCTCCCTCACCGAGGCGATCGCCGAGGAGGTGCGCGAGAGCGGGCTGCGTGTCCTCGCGCTCAGCCCCGGTCCGACGAGCACGGAGTTCTTCGCCGTCGCCGGCGGCGACTTCTCCCAACCCATCAGCTTCGAGACACCCGAGAAGGTCGTGTCCGTCGCGTTCTCCGCGCTCGACCACCGCCAGCCGCGGTCGGTCATCTCCGGCTTCTCCAACCGCGCCATGGTGGCCGCAGCCGGTGTGATGCCGCGCAGGCTCGCTCTCTTCGCTGCGCGCAAAGCCCTCGAATGACGGGCCTCGGGAACCTGTGTGCGGGAGGGCCTTTCGGGGCATTCGGCTGACGGACACATTCCGGAAAAGACCGCGAAACATCCGCTCGCTACTCTGGCCGCATGAGCGAGACGACACTCACCGGCCAGAATCCGACTGCGAGCACGGCAACACCGCCCGGCGGCCCGCGGACCCCGGGCGGCATGAACTTCTACACCCGCAAATGGGTGCGGCCCGAGGACCTCAACGCCAACGGCACGCTCTTCGGCGGCAGCCTGCTGCGCTGGGTCGACGAGGAGGCGGCGATCTACGCGATCGTCCAACTCGGCAACCACCGGGTCGTCACGAAGCTCATCTCCGAGATCGACTTCGAATCCTCGGCCCGGGAAGGCGACATCATCGAGATGGGTCTGCTCGCCACCCACTTCGGCCGCACCTCGCTGACCATGCGGGCGAAGGTGCGGAACATGATCACCCGCAGAGTCATCCTCAGCATCGACAAGCTCGTCTTCATCGGCGTCGACGAGTTCGGCACTCCCATCCCGCACGGCTACTCGACGATCACCTACGACCGGGACCGGATGTCGCTCGAGAACGAGTGAAGGCAGGCCCGCGGCCGGTGCCGCTCAGGCCGGAAGCACGCCGAGGCGGTCGAGCTCGGTCCGCAGGTCCGCCGCCCCGGTGAAGACGATCCCGATGAGCCCGAGCTCCCTGGCTGCCTCGACGTTGACCGGCAGATCGTCGACGAAGACCGTGCGGCCCGGATCGAGGTCGAAGCGGTCGAGGAGGAGTGCGAAGATCGCGGGATCGGGTTTGATGAGCTTCTCGCGACCGGAGACGACGATGTCCTCGAGTTCGCCGATCGCCGGGGCGGCGACGGGAGCGTGGTGGATGGTCTCGGCCGACCAGTTCGACAGCCCCAGCAGCCGAACCCCGGCACCCTTGAGCTCGGCGACGATCTCAGCCATGCCCGGGATGGGTCCGGTGAGGGAACGGGGGAAGTTCTCGTAGTAAGCGGCGACGATCTCCCCGTACGCAGGGTCGGTTTCGGCGGCCCGGGCGACCACCTCGGCGATGGTGGACCCGTTGTCGGCGGAGACGTTGAGGGAGGCGAAGTCGGAGGCTTGGGCGAACTCCTCCCATTCCTCCCGGCTCATCCGGTCGGAGAGGGGACCGGTCTGGTCCCAGCCGACGAGGACCTGGCCGAGATCGAAGACGACAGTGGTGGGGACGTCGGACATGGAGGCACCGCCTGCGGGTCTGGGGGTCGGGTCTCCTACGCTACCGATTCCGGGGTCCGCAGTGCCAGGGGATCACGCGAGGAGGACTTCGACGCCGGCCGCGGTGAGTTCGGCGATCGCATCGGGATCGGCGTCCTCATCGGTGACGAGGACGTCGATGGCCTCGATCGGACAGATGCGCACGAACGCGGTCCGTCCGATCTTCGAACTGTCGGCCACGACGACGACGTGCTTGGCCCGGGAGGCCAGGACGCCGTTGATGCTCGCCTCCCCTTCGTCATGCGTCGTCGCCCCGTAGCCGGTGGCGATGCCGTCGACGCCGAGGAAGACGAGGTCGAGGTTGAGCTGCGAGATGACGTCGTAGGCGATCGGGCCGATGAGCTCGTTCGACTGGGGACGGGCGACCCCGCCGGCGACGACGAGCTTGATGTGCTGGCGAACGGTGAGCAGATTGGCGATGTTCACCGCGTTCGTCACGACGGTGAGGCGGGAGTCGTACGTGTGATGGATGAGGTCGGCACGCTGCGCGATGGCCTGCGCCGTCTCGCTCACCGTGGTCCCGCCGTTCATGCCCACCGTCATGCCCGGCTTGACGAGCGAGGCGCTGAGCATGCCGATCCGCTCCTTCTCGTTCGCATGCTGCGCGGACTTGTACTTGATCGGCAGATCGGCGACCCCCGAGGACACGGCGCCGCCGCGGGTGCGGGTGAGCAGCTGCTGGGCGGAGAGATGGTCGAGGTCGCGGCGCACGGTCGCTGCGGACACGGCGAGCCTGTCGGCGAGTTCGCTCACGCTCATGTGGTCGTTCTCGGCGAGGAGTTCGAGGACGGCGTTGAGCCGTTCATATCGCACCGGCCACCTCCTGGGCTCCAATGGCATACCGAATCCTGTGCATGAGCGTAGCACCGCTCGAACCGCCTGACCGGGGTCCGTGCGGAATCCGCACCCGGTGATGACCCGGGGGCAGACGCGAATCGGCCGGTGACAGCAGCGAAGCTGTCACCGGCCGATGCGTTTCGATGCGACCCGGTCAGCGCTCAGCGCGCGTCAACCGGGACGATGAAGTCTCTGGGCGTGGAGCTCAGAGGGGGCGAACGGTCGTGGCCTGGAGGCCCTTCTGTCCCATCTCGGACTCGAATTCGACGTTCTGTCCCTCGACGAGCTCGCGGTAACCGGTCGATTCGATGGCGGAGTAGTGCGTGAAGACATCGGCCGAACCGTCGTCAGGCTGAATGAATCCGTAGCCCTTTTCCGCGTTGAACCATTTCACGGTACCTGTGGTCATATTCTTTGTATCCTTATTCAACTGCGACCGCCGGAGCGGTCTTGATGGTCGGATCCGAGACGGATCCGGCTGTTCACACACAGGGGACCGGAGAACGGTCGGCGGATGCCGCACATCGTCCGGCCATGAGGTGTGAGTTTTCCGTCGGAAGACGCGCGAATGAACCGCAGGTCCGACGAAGATCTGGGGGAGGCGTCGACGCACGACGCGTATGAGAAGAGAGAAGAGGGAAATGTAGCGATGCCTCCAGCCTAACAGAGTCACGGCCGCAGCGGCGGGGCGACCGGGAAATTCTTCGACGCAGGGAGGCTGTTCCTACACTGAGACGGTGACGCTCACCGAGGTTCTCCCCTTCCTGGCCGGCATCGCCGTCCTCGTGGCGCTGACGATCGTCATCCTCCGCATCGCCGAGGTGGGGCTCGGGTGGCTGCCCGTCGTTGCGATCCTCCGTGCCGTCGTCCAACTCACCCTCGTCGCGCTGCTCCTGGCCGGGGCGCTCAACGCCTGGTGGTCGGTCGCGGCGTTCATCGGCCTCATGCTCACCACCGCCTCGGTGACCTCCCTGCGCCGTGCACGCGCACTGCCGCGCGGACCGCTGGGAGCCGTCCTCGGCGTCGTCATCGGCACGCTCGTGACGATCGGACTCGTCCTCGTCCTCGGCCTCGTCGACCTCCGGTTCGAACGGGTCATCGCGATCGCCGGCATCGTCTCCGGCAACTCGATGACCGTGGCCACCCTGTCGATGCGCCGCTTCGCCTCCGACCTCCGCTCCGGCTGGGGAGAGGTCGAAGCGTGGCTGGCGCTCGGCGCGCCGCCTCGGCGGGCGAACCGGCGACTGCGGCAGACCGCGGTGCGCGAGGCCCTGCTGCCCAATCTCGACCAGACGAAGAACACCGGACTCGTCACCCTGCCCGGGGCCTTCGTCGGCGCGCTCTTCGCCGGAGCGCCACCGCTCGAGGCCGCCCAGTTCCAGATCGTCGTCCTCGCAGCGATCATGCTCGCCGGGGCGATCACCGCGGTCGTCGCCACCCAGTTCGCCTCCGGTGTCGCCCTCAAGCCCGTCGAAGTGGAGCAGTGAGCCGTGCTGGGAGCAGTGCACCCTGTCGGAATGCGGATTCGTCGCCCGCGCCCGTGAGAACGTGCAGACAGTGCTCATGAACCGGGTTTAGACTGCCCGGATGTCTACGATCGAGATCACCCAGGACAACTTCGAGACCACCGTCAACGACAACTCCATCGTCCTCCTCGACTTCTGGGCCGCCTGGTGCGGTCCGTGCCGACAGTTCGCCCCCGTCTTCGAACAGGCCTCCGAGACCTACCCCGACATCGCCTTCGGCAAGATCGACACAGAAGCCCAGCAGCAGCTCGCCGGTCTCTTCGCGATCACCTCGATTCCCACGCTCGTCGCCTTCCGCGACGGCATCGTCGTCTTCGCCCAGCCCGGTGCGCTCGCCGCCCCGCAGCTCGAGCAGGTCATCACCGCGGTCAAAGACCTCGACATGGACGCTGTGCGCGCCGAGATCGCCCAGCGCGAAGCCGGGGACGGCGCCGCCGAGAGCGCACCCGAGCAGTGACCGACGGGCCGGCCGGACCGTCGGCCGACAACGCCCCCGCCGCGTGGACCCGGTCCGGATCCGCCCCTGACCATTCCGTGCCCGGTTCGGTCGCGGAATGGGAGGAGCACTACTCCGGCGCCGAGGCGGTGTGGTCGGGCAACCCCAACGCCGCCCTCGTCGCCGTCGTCACCGAGCTCGACCTCGCACCCGGCCGCAGCCTCGACGTCGGCTGCGGCGAAGGCGCCGACGTCCTCTGGCTCGCCGGCCGCGGCTGGCAGGCGAAGGGCATCGACCTCTCCGAGACCGCGATTGCGCGCGCCCGGACCGCGGCCGAGCGCACCGGCATCCGCGCCGACTTTACCGTCGCGAACCTCGCCGACTGGGCAGACGACGCAGGTGCCGATTCCCGACCCCGCCGAGGCGGCTTTGACCTCGTCACCGGATGCTTCCTCCACACCCGGCTGCCTGAGACCCGGGACGAACTCCTCACCCGCCTCGGCGAACTGGTCGCCCCCGGCGGACGCCTCGTGCTCATCTCCCACGCCGGAGTCCCGCCCTGGGCGGCAGGCCACGACGGCGCAGACGTTCATGAGCACGGGGCAGACGGCCGTTCCCACGACGGCGGGCACAGTCATGACGGGTTCGACTTCAGCACCCCTGAGGCGGACTTCGTTCTGCTGGAATCCGGCGGAACCGGCGTGTGGGAGCTCGACCTCGGCGAGACCCGCACCCGGTCGGTCACCGGCCCCGATGGGACTCCGGTCGACCTCGACGACGGCATCCTCGTGGCAAGGAAAGTATAGGCATTCTTCACTACACGCCGTAGAGGGCCCGGGGGTAGGATGACGCCATGGCTCGGTTCAGCTTCCTCGAGTGGCCGGTACTCCGGCAGTTCCGTTCGTCCGATCCGTCCGGACGCGGTGAGTCCGTGGTGTCGGAGCAGACACGCAACACGGTGCCGCGGACGACGACGGCCGACAAGGTCGTGCAGTCGGTGTGTCCGTACTGCGCTGTCGGCTGCGGTCAGCGGGTCTTCGTCAAGGACGACAAGGTCGTCGGCATCGAGGGCGACCCGGACTCGCCGATCTCGCGCGGGCGGCTGTGCCCGAAGGGCTCGGCGAGCGAACAGCTCGTCAACAACCCCTCACGACAGACCGAGGTCCTCTACCGTGCCCCGAAGGCCGCGGACTGGCAGAAGCTCGACCTGAGCACGGCGATCGACATGATCGCCGACCGCTTCATCGAAGCCCGCCGCAACCACTGGGAGGACTTCGACGACAAAGGCCATCCCCTGCGTCGTACGATGGGCATCGCCAGCCTCGGCGGGGCGACCATCGACAACGAGGAGAACTACTTCGCGAAGAAGCTCTTCACCGCGGCAGGGGCGATACAGATCGAGAACCAGGCCCGCATATGACACTCCGCCACGGTTCCCAGTCTGGGAACCTCGTTCGGGCGCGGCGGCGCCACCCAGCCGGTGCAGGACATGGCGAACGCCGACTGCATCGTCATCCAGGGCTCCAACATGGCCGAATGCCACCCGGTGGGCTTCCAATGGGTGACTGAGGCCAAGGCTCGGGGTGCCCGTGTCATCCACGTCGACCCGCGCTTCACCCGGACCACGGCGGTGGCCGACAAGCACGTCCCGATTCGGGCGGGCTCGGACATCGTCCTCCTCGGCGCGCTCATCAACCGGGTCATCTCAGGCGGTCTCTACTTCGAGGAGTACGTGCGTTCGTACACGAACGCGACGAACCTCATCAGCGACAACTACCTCGACCCCGAGGACCTCGACGGACTCTTCTCCGGCTACGACCCGGAGACGAACTCGTACGACAACTCCTCCTGGGCCTACCAGACGGACGAGGCAGGTGTCGCCCGCCGGGACCCGACGCTTAAGGACCCGCGCAGCGTCTTCCAGATCCTCGCCCGCCACTACTCGCGGTACACGCCCGAGATGGTCGCCGAGAACTGCGGCATCTCGGAATCCGACTTCGAGTACCTGCTGTCCTCGATCACCGAGAACTCGGGCCGGGAACGGACCACGTGCTTCGCGTACGCGGTCGGCTGGACGCAGCACTCCCTCGGGGCGCAGTTCATCCGCACCGCCTCGATCCTCCAGCTCCTGCTCGGCAACATGGGCCGCCCCGGCGGCGGCATCATGGCGCTGCGCGGGCACGCGACGATCCAGGGGTCGACGGACATTCCGACGCTGTTCAACCTCCTGCCCGGCTACCTGCCGATGCCCAGCGCCGGCGTCCACGACACGTTCGACGACTACGTCGCCGCCGTCGGCACACCCGAGACCCACAAAGGCTATTGGGCCAACGGACGCAGCTACGCGACCAACCTGCTCAAGGCCTGGTGGGGCGATGCGGCGACGCCGGAGAACAACTTCGCCTACGACTACCTGCCCCGGATCAACGGCGCCCACGGGACCTATCAGACCCAGGTGCGGATGCTCAACGACGGCGTCGACGGCTACTTCATCCTCGGCCAGAACCCGGCCGTGGGATCGGCGAACGGCCGCATGCAGCGCATGGCGATGAGCCACCTCAAGTGGATGGTCGTCCGCGACTTCAGCCTCATCGAATCCGCCACATGGTGGAAGGACGGCCCGGAGATCGCCACCGGCGAGATGAGGACCGAGGACATCGAGACCGAGATGTTCTTCCTGCCCGCGGCCAACCACACAGAGAAGGCCGGCACCTTCACCCAGACCCAGCGGCTCGTCCAATGGCGGCACAAAGCCGTCAACCCGCCAGGCGATGCGCAGAGCGAACTCGAGTTCTTCTTCGAACTCGGCAAGCGGGTGCGGGAGAAGCTGGCCGACTCCGAGGACCCACGCGACCGTCCGCTGCTCGACCTCACCTGGGACTACCCGCTCGACGACGACGGCGAGGTCGACCCCGAAGCCGTGCTCAAGGAGATCAACGGGTACTTCATCGGCGGTGAGCGCGACGGCCAGCCGCTGGAGAACTTCAACCAGATGACCGACGACGGCACAACCGCCGGCGGCTGCTGGATCTACGCGGGCATCTACGCCGGCGGGGTGAATATGGCCGCCCGGCGCAAACCGCGCACCGAACAGGACGAGATGGCCCTCGAATGGGCGTGGGCGTGGCCGGCGAACCGCAGGATCCTCTACAACCGCGCCTCCGCCGACCCCGAGGGCAAGCCGTGGTCGGAGCGGAAGCGGCTCATGTCGTGGGACGAGGACGCAGGCCGCTGGGTCGGACCCGACGTTCCCGACTTCCCTGTCAACCTGCCGCCGTCGGCGCACTCGGATGTGCCCTTCGGCGGTCCCAGCCAGCTCGACGGCGATGACCCGTTCATCATGCAGGCCGACGGCAAAGGCTGGCTCTTCGCCCCCAGCGGCATGGTCGACGGGCCCCTGCCCACGCACTACGAACCGCAGGAGTCGACGGTCGACAACCCGCTCTACCTGCAGCAGAACAACCCGCTGCGCAAGGTCATGCGCCGTGAGGACAACCTCTCCGCGCCCGGTGCCGGCTTCCCCGGCTCCGAGGTCTACCCGTACGTGTTCACGACCTACCGGCTCACCGAACACCACACGGCCGGCGGCATGTCGAGGTGGCTGTCCTACCTCTCCGAACTCCAGCCGGAGATGTTCTGCGAGGTCTCCCCGCAGCTGGCCGAGGAGCTCGGCCTCGAACCCTATGGGTGGGCGACCCTCGTCTCCCCGCGTGCGGCGATCGAGGCCCGCGTGCTCATCACGGAGCGGATGACCCCGCTGCGGATCGGCGGACGGTGGGTCCATCAGATCGGCCTGCCCTACCACTGGGGCGTCGGCGGCGACGGGGCGTGGGTCGACGGAGATTCGGCCAACGACCTCCTCGGCGTGACGATGGATCCGAACGTGTTCATCCAGAACGGCAAGTACGTCGCCGGTACGGCGATGGCGGGCAGGCGGCCGCGCGGACCCGAACTCGTCGACTTCGTCGAGAAGTTCCAGCGTGAGGCCGGACTGAGCCCCGAATCGGGCAACGAGCTCGTCACCGTTCCCCCGGAGGTCGTCGACGAGGCGGCCGCCGCCGGTTCCCCGGCATCCACGGGCGGACACAACGAACGCGGAGGCGACTCCGCCGTCGGCGTCGCCCCCGCCCGCACGTTTGGGGCGGACGAGAGCGCAGGCTCCGGTCCCGCCTCGGCGAAGGGGCAGGGCGATGCCACCGGCGGCTCGGACAAAGAGACGTCGGCGTCTGCCGGCAGCCCGGATGCCGTCGGCGGCTCCGAGTCCCAGGCGGGCAGCACGGACGATCGGCCGAAGAAGCGTGCCGACGCGAACTTCGCCGTCGACGGCGACCCGACCGACGGGGACCCCGACTTCGGCTACGACGCCGAGGGCAAGCCCTACCAGCCGCCGGACCCCGAGCAGCCGGCGAACGCCTGGGAGTACGAGAAGCGAGTCCGCAGACGCGACGATGAGCGCGCTGAGGAGAAGGAGGAGGACGACTGATGGCGGCACCGACGCTGGATGGCGGCACCGTCGCGGACGGCCACTGGCACGACTCGACGCATCACCGCAAGGGATTCTTCACCGACACCTCGATCTGCATCGGCTGCAAGGCCTGCGAGGTCGCGTGCAAGGAGTGGAACCACAACCCGCAGGACGGGAACTTCGAGATCCTCGGGATGTCGTACGACAACACCGGGGAGCTCGGGGCGAACACGTGGCGCCACGTCGCCTTCATCGAACAGGGCAAGGAGCAGATCGAAGCGGCCCGGGAGTCCGGGCGCAAGCTCGTCAGCCTCGGCATGCCCTCGGTGCGTCCCCGCACGGATGAGACGTCCGGGCCGCAGCCGGTCGCCGCGGGTGCGGCGGGCGGCGCGGGTGCTGCCGGTCTGCCGTCGACGCCGCAGCTCGACGTCGACCTCCTCGCCCCCGGTGCCCTCGACCCGGTCGACTTCGACGGCGTCGACACGACCCCGCCGGACACCGCGGACTTCCGTTGGCTGATGTCCTCGGACGTGTGCAAGCACTGCACGCATGCCGGCTGCCTCGACGTGTGCCCCACGGGCGCGCTCTTCCGCACCGAGTTCGACACGGTCGTCGTCCAGGCCGATGTCTGCAACGGCTGCGGCACGTGCGTGGCTGGCTGCCCCTTCGGAGTCATCGAACGCCGTGACGACGGCACGATCCGTCCGCCCACGGACCGCGGCGGCGAGGAGTACCCGCTCGACACCGCCGATGTGCCCAACATGCACACGGCGAACAAGTGCACGCTCTGCTACGACCGCCTCGTCGAGGGGCAGACCCCGGCGTGCGCGCAGACGTGCCCGACGACGTCGATCAAGTTCGGCGACCGCGAGGACATGGTCGCCCAAGCGCACGAACGCGTCGCCCAACTGCACGCGAAGGGCCTCACCGAGGCTCGCCTCTACGGGGCGAACCCCAACGACGGCGTGGGCGGCACCGGCTCGGTCTTCCTCCTCCTCGACGAACCCGAGGTCTACGGTCTGCCGCCGGACCCGCGCGTCGCGACGAAGGATCTGCCCGCGATGTTCGCCACCGCCGGCATCGCCGCCCTCGGTATGATCGCCGCGGCCGGCCTGTCCTTCCTCGGGAGCCGTCGTTCATGAGCACATCCGAATACGATTCCTACCGTCCCCCTGAGCCCGAAGGCGGCCGGAAGAAGCGTCGCCGAGGTGGTCGCGGGGGTGCCGGCGGTCCGGGCTCTGGTCGTGGCGGTTCCGGCGGATGGCAGAACCGGGGCGCCGACGGCGGCCGCGAGATGCCGATGGTCGAGGACGTCGAGTTCACCTCCTACTACGGTCGCCCGATCGTCAAACCCCCGCCATGGGGTCATGAGATCTCGCTCTACCTCTTCCTCGGCGGGCTGGCCGGTGGGTCGACGCTGCTCGGGCTCGGCGCCCAGCTGAGCGACCGGCCCGGAATGCGGGCGGCCACCCGGCTGACCGCGATCGGGGCGACCGCTGTGGGCGGTGCCGCACTTGTCAAGGACCTCGGGCGCCCCGAGCGCTTCATCAACATGATGCGCGTGGTTAAGGTGAGCTCCCCGATGAGCCTCGGCACGTGGATCCTCTCGGGTTTCGGCGTCGGGGCTGGCATCACCTCCGTCATCGAAGTCGACCGGCTGACCAGGGAGAAGCTCATCCCGCTCGGCCCGTTCCGGAAGCTCCTCCATGCCCTCGAACTGCCGGCGGCCCTCGAGTCGGCGCTGTTCGCGACTCCGCTGGCCGCGTATACGGCGGTCCTCCTCGGCGACACCGCGGTGCCGACGTGGAACGCCGCCGGACGCAACGGCCTGCCGTATGTCTTCGTGTCCTCGGCGTCGCTGGCTGCCGGGGGTGCGGCGATGGCGCTCTCGCCGGTGCGGGAGGCCGAGCCGGCGCGCCTGCTCGCGCTCATGGGATCGGCCGGCGACATGTATGCGATGTCGCGGATGAAGAAGCGCATGCATCCCGTCGAGGTCGAGCCCATGGAGGACGGCGAGCCGGGGCACAAGCTCCACCGGGCCGAGAAGCTCCTCATCGCGGGGGCCATCGGGGCCGCCGTCGTCGAGGTGGGTGCCCGGGTGTTCGCGAAGAAGCTCGGTTCACGGGCTGGGGACAAGGCGCTCGGTGCGGCCAAGGGAGCAGCGTCAGGAATGGCATCGAGTCTCGTCGCCGGAGTCGCCGGTCTCACCTCGTCGAATGCCGCCAAGGGTGCAGCCGCCTCAGGGGCAGCGGGTCTCGCGGCTTCGGGAGCTGCGACGATGGCAGCGAACAAGGCCGGTCGCAGCTGGAAGACGCGGGCTGTGCTGCGGACGCTGTCGATCGTCAGCGGTACGGCACTGGCCGCCGCCTCGGCGTACACGCGCTTCGGCGTGCTCGAGGCCGGCATCGAGTCGACGAAGGACCCGCGCCACGTCATCGAACCGCAGCGCGCTCGCCTCGCCGAACGTCGAGCCCAAGGCATCATCGACGACTCGATCACCACCGGCTGGTAGGGCGCGAGGCCGTTCGGTCGTCGGTCGCTTCGGCCCGCGAATCCTGGACGCTGAGTGCCGATTTTGGAGCTTGATTTCGACACCGAGCGTCCAGGATTCGTGGGCGTGGAAGGCGGTGCCCTGCCCGTCACTCGGCGGGTGCGCCTCATCCGCGCTCCGCGTGGACCCTCCCCGCCCTCACTCCACGGGCACGCCTCACCCGGGGCGCGTAGTCCTCGGTGTGGCGGCACGTCCTACGGTTCACTTCGCGCGCACCACCTCAAGCTCGACACACCACCCGTCCACGGGTGGTTCATGCCGCTGAGCATGAGGGCTGCGGACGGAGCGGTCGGAGCGGTGGCGACACCCCGACGGACGGCCCTATTCGCCGAGGAGGCGGTAGAATTGTCGGCTTCAGCAGGCGTTCTCGGTCCCTCCGGTGGACCACGCGGGGGCAAACGACAGCGACAGGTGAAGGTGAGTCGGAGATGAGACGACAATGGGGGCTTGTGTCGGCCGGAACGGGGACGGCGCTGGTGTGCTTCGTCATCGTCGGTCTGATCGGACAGCGCATCTCTGACTTCTCCGAGTTCACACCTGCGACGTTGAGCTGGTGGGCCGTCTATTCGCTGATCTTCGCCGCACTCCTCGTCTCGGCAACGGCATTCGCGCGCATCTGGGCATCGGTTTCAGGTGCCTCGGTCCTCGCGACGGTGACCTGCATCAGCGCGTGGGTCGCGGTCTCCTTATTGTTAGTGTTGCCGCTGTTCATCGATGCATCGTTCGGCTCATCGTTCGATGCGTCGAGCGAGTGGGGCTTCTTCTCTCTCGTGTGCGGCATCGTGATTGCTGGAGCCGCGGCAGCCGTGTCCTTCGGCGCCTCGTGCGTGCAACTGCTTCGGAAGGGCACGCCGGCGAACTGAGCTGGTAGGTCCGATCCGCCACGCGAATCCAGGACGCTGGGTGCCGATTCTGGAGCCTGAGATCGACACCGAGCGTCCAGGATTCGCGTGCGACACCGAGCGTCCAGGATTCGCGTGCGACACTGAGCGTCCAGGATTCGCATGCGACACTGAGCGTCCAGGATTCGCATGCGTACCGCTCTGAACATGAGGGCTGCTGGCGCCGCGGAACGTCACCCCCGGGCGGCCGGGGCCTCCCAGACCACGTCGCCGTCGACGATCGTCGTCAGCACGGTGGCCTCGAGCAGCTCGTCGCGGGCCCCGGTGAAGGGGTCGACGTCGACGATGACGAGATTCGCCCGCCCGCCGGGCACGATCCGACCGACACCATCGGCGAAACCGCCCGCCTCGGCGCCGGCCCGAGTCAGCCCGTCGAGGGCCTGCGCCGGAGTGAACGCCCGCTCGGGATGGTAGTAGGCGGTGCCGGGCACCAAGGCAGACCGCGTGGTCAGCGCGACGAAGAGGTTCTGCGCCGTCTCGTGCGGCGCGGTCGGTGCATCCGTGCCGAGCGCGATCGGCACCCCGGCCGCCCGGAACTTGTGCCACGGGAACCCGGTCTCGGCCCGCGCATCGCCGAGCATCGCCATCCAATTGCCCATGATCGCCGGATCGCAGTGCACCGGCTGCATCGACGCGACCACGCCGAGCGCCGCCATCCGCCGAATCGTCTCATCGGTCACCGATTCGAGGTGCTCGATCCGCGGGGTGCGGATCCGCGGCCCGTTGACTCGGATGCACTCCTCGACGAGATCGAGCGCGATCTCACTCGACCGGTCGCCGATCGCGTGCATCGCCAACTGGAGCCCTTCGGCATCGGCGGCGACCGCCACCGGTGCCGCGGTCTCGAACGACCAGATCGGCTCGGCATTCGACCCATCGGCATACGGTGCCCGCATGGCCGCCGTGCACGCATCGATGACGCCGTCGAGGATGAACTTCACCCCGACGATCCGGAACGACTCGGCCCCCGGCAGTTCGGCGACGAGGTCGCGCACCTCGGCGGCCCGGGCGACCGCGGCGAGATCGGCCTCCGGATCCCCGGTCGGGCGCAGCAGCCAGTGCGCGGTGACGGGGAACGGCAGTCGCCCGTCGCGCTCGAGCAGCCTGAGGAACGTCGCGAGCTCCGTCTCCCCGAGCGCCATATCCGTCGCCGCGGTCACCCCGTTCTCGAGGTAGACGCGGAACGCCGTGTCGAGGAACCGGTCGCGGTCGGCGTCGGTGACGATCTCGTCGAGGTAGGACCACACGTACTCGATCGCCGCGTTCTCCAGCAGGAATCCGGTCGCCTGGCCCGCTTCGTCGCGCACGATCGTCCCGCCGGGCGGGTTCGGGGTGTCCGCGTCGATGCCCATCGCTGTCAGCGCCGCCGTGTTCACCCACGTCGAGTGGACGTCGTTCGAGTCGAGGACGACCGGGATGTCGTCGATGACCTCGTCGATCATCGCCGCCGTCGGCTCCCTGCCGGGGATCGCTTCGAACATCCAGGACGCGCCGAGGAGGTACGGCGCCTCCGGATTCGCCTCCCGTGCCCGCCGCAGCCGGTCCTGGATCTCCGTCAGCGTCGCGGCGTCACGCAGCTGTACCTTGTCCAGGGCCTGTCCGAACATCGCCAGGTGCGTGTGCGCCTCGACGAATCCGGGGGACACGAGTGCGCCGTCGAGGTCGACCACCTCGGCGCCCTCACCGGCGACCTCGGCGACGGCCCCACTGTCCCCGACGGCGAGGATGCGTCCGCCGTCGACGGCGACCGCCTCGGCGAGGGGGGCGTGCTCATCCCCGGTGAAGACGGTGGCGTTGGTGAAGACGGTGGTCATGGTGTCCTTCCGTGGTGCGGTTGGGGTGGTGCCTCGCCGAGGCGACGGTTCGGTGGGAGGCGACGGCTCGGTGGGAGGCGGCCGGTCAGTCGGCGGCGGATCGGTCGGCGGAGGCGGATGGGTCTGCGACGGCGGGCCGGTCGGAGGTGTCCTCGCCGAGGTGGCTGAGGGTGCGTTCGACGCTCGTCGAGACGCGGGCGATCATCACGGTGGGGATGATGACGACGAAGCTGACGATGCCCATGATGAGCCCGAAGTTCGCAATCCCCACGGATTCGATGACCCACGCCCCGATGATCGGGGCGAAGCTCGAGCCGACGATGTATGCGCCGATGAGCGGCCCCGACCAGCTGCCGCGTGCGTCGAGGCCGGCGGCGGTGGCGATGAAGAGGACGAACGCGAACGCGTAGACCGTGTTGACGACGATGATGAGGATGCCCAGGGTCTGCGCATCCGTGGTCATGCCGATCCAGATCTTCGTCACCCCGCCGAGGAAGAGGGCGATGGCCAGCGGCACGGCCCGCCCGATCCGGGTGCCGAGGAGGGTGACGACGAGCATCGCCGCCGCCCCGACTCCGGCCGCGGCGCTGAGGGCGAACCCGAGGCTCTGCTCGCTCATCCCCACGGCGTCGCCGAGGACGGGAGCGAGCGTCCACACGGAGTCCTCGCTCGTGCCCCAGACGGGGAAGACGATGAGGATGCCGATGCCGGCGATGATGACGCGTCGCGGGGTGGGTGCTGTGGTCGGGGCTTCGGCGACGATCTCGGCGGTCGAGTAGTCAGGGGTGTCGGGCAGCCACACGGTGACGGCGAGGCTGATGGCTGCGAGCAGCGCGAGCGCCCCGAAGACGGTGATCTGGGCGAGGCCGAGGATCGGGATGACCGCGAGGACGACCATGACGAGGAGGCGGTTGACGACGCCGCTCGTCGCGCTCACCCGGTTGGGGTTGCGCACCGCGGCGATGGCCGCGCCCGAGGCGGAGATCGCCGTGCCCACGCCTGCCCCGCCGGCGATGAACCCGGTGACGACGAGACCGGGGGAGCCGGCGAAGGCGGCGACGAGGAAGCCGGCGATCGCGATGACGAGGCCGATCGAGGCGAGCGTGCGCCGGTGGGCACCGGAGGCGAAGCGTGAGGTGGCGAGGCCGACGACTGCCGAGGCGAGCAGCGCCCACGTGAGGATGTTGCCCGAGGCGATGACGTCGAAGCCGACGTCTTCGAGCACGGACATGATGAGCGGAGCGAGATTGGCCATCATCAGCCCGGCGAGGGAGACGAGGAAGATCGACGCGCCGTTGCGCAGCCCCAGCGGTACGCGCGGATCGTCGGCGACGACCGGTGATGATGGACGTGAACTCATGGTGGCCCCTTTGCCGATGGGTGACGCTCTCGGTTTACCGAAAACTTTTCGGTTAACTAGTATGGTGCAGGTTACATCCGCCGGTGTCAATCCTTCGGGGCCGTCGTCCCTTCAGGGCCGTCGTCCGGCGCCCCGGTGACACCGCCGACCCGCAGACAGGAGTGAGCATCCATGGCCCGACCGTCCTCGCCGCTGCTGAGCCGAGAGAAGATCGCGCTCGCCGCCATCGCGATGATCGATGCCGGTGAGGAGCTGAAGATCCAGCCGCTGGCGAAGAAGCTCGGCGTCAGCCTCTCCTCGCTCTACCACCACGTCGACGGCCGCGAGGGCATCGTCCATGCGATGCGGGAGGTCCTCAGCCGCGAGTACGCGTTCGCGCCCCCGCCGGAGGGAGCCTGGCAGGACACCCTGCGGGCAGGAGTCGGTGCCCTGTGGCGGCTCTACGCCGACCATCCGCGCGTGCTCATCCACCTCCTCGGGGTGACGATTCAGGAACCGCAGACCCTGCGCCTCTACGAATCGCTCGTCGTCAGCCTCAGGCGGGCGGGACTGCCCGAGGACGAGATACTGACGACCGTCGAAGTCCTCGACGCCTTCGCCTTCGGGATCGCCATCGACGCGCTCTCCCCGACGGAGATCTTCGCTCCCGACACCCCCGACTCTCCGCTCGCCGGCCTCATCGACGACCATCCGACAGGCACCGCACGCAACGAACGGGTCTACCGCACCGGTCTCGATCTCATCATCACCGGCATCGAGGCGCGGGTTCGGTGAGCGAACACTCTCAGCTGACTGTTCCTGCCTGACTCAACGCCGGTAGTCGGGCGTGCCGAGAGCCGTACGCTCGGGATTCGCCAAGACCCAAGCCACGCTCTGCTCGGTGAGTGCGTCGACGGATTCCTCGGAGATTCCGCCGCCGCTGACCTCGTTGAGCGCGGCATCGACGATTCGCAGATCCTCGTCTGAAAGCGGCACCCCGGTCCGCACGTATCGCGCGAACGCCGTTCCCATCGCTGCGAAGTCACGATCCCAGTTCCCTCCGCCGTTGTGCAGGAGTTCGTGACCGATCCGCCCCGCGATCCGAATGACCTCACCCTGCACACTTGCGGCAGGGCCGACGTTCGGGACGAGGAGTCCCCACAGCTCCGAGAACTGCTTCTTCCACCCCGCTGCGGTGACGCTGATCGCCTCACCGTCGGCGAGCATGCGCGGCCGCGCAGGCGGTTCGACGTCGAGCAACTCCAGCAGTTCGGTCATGGCGTCGATCATTGCGATCCGAGCATTGCCGGCTGCCTCGTAGCGGTACAGCGCCATCATCGCGTTTCGCAGATAGGGTTGCGCACGGTCGCTCAGGATCCCGCCGCGCGCGGTCAGGAGCTTGACGACGGGCAGTCCTCGTTCCACTTTCGCAGGCTCGGAGCGGATGGCAGCGAGATCGAGCGCCGTCCAACCCAGCGAGTCCGTCTCCGTCAGGGTGGCCCCGGCATCGAGAAGCAGCTCGACGACGTCTGCGCGGTGATTGGCCGCGGCAGCAATCAGTGGTGTGTGTTTGCTTCCGGCTCTGATCGGATCCGCTCCTCGCTCCACGAGCAGCCGGACCACCTCGGCGTCCCCGTCCGCGGCACGCGTGACCAGGGGTGAGGCGTAGAACCTGCTCTCGGCCTCGATGTCTGCGCCCTGATCGAGCAGCCAGCAGACGCCCTCGGGGTCGACAGTCGAGTAGGCGAGGGCCGCCTGCTTGCTGTATCCGCCACGGGCATCGAGGGACCGCCGTTGAAAGATCTCCTGCAACTCGGTGAGCGAATACGCGTCGCCGTGCGTCCTGAAGTCCTTGGGCAGGGTCACGAGCTTCTTCGCCATGGTTCTCCTCGGTGCGATGTGGGAGTCGCTCTCCTGACGATCAGAGTAGTGCCGGTCCCTGGAATCCACCTCTGATTTCGCGTGCGGATTCCGCAGTTCGTCTCAGATCCGTGCCCGTGGCGCGGCCCGTGTTCACCGCACCCGGATCCCCGAACCTGCGACGGTCTCGCCGATGACGGGATACCCGGGCAGTTCGCCGACGACGAGGAGGCCGCCCGAGGTCTGCGCGTCCGCGAGCAGGAGGAGGTCCGCCTCGGTGACGGTGTCGCCGGAGGTCAGGTGCGCGCGCACCCAGTCGAGGTTCCGGCGGGTCCCACCGGAGACGTAGCCGTCCGTGATCGACTCATCGACCCCGCCGAGGCGGGGCACCGCGTCCGCATCGATGACCGCACCGACCCCCGAAGCCCGGCACATCTTGAACAGGTGCCCGAGCAGGCCGAACCCCGTGACATCCGTCGCCGCGCGGATCCCTGCGGCCACGGCCTGCCGGGAGGCATCGGCGTTGAGCTGCGTCATCGTCGCGATCGCCTCGGAGAAGACTTCACCGGTCTGCTTGTGCCGATTATTGAGGACCCCGACGCCGATCGGCTTCGTCAGGGTGATCGGCAGGCCCGGCTGCGCGGCATCGTTGCGCATGATCGCCTCGGGATGCGCGACCCCGGTGACCGCCATGCCGTACTTCGGTTCGGGGTCGTCGATCGAGTGCCCGCCGGCGACCGGACAGTTCGCCTCGGCGGCGATGTCGAGGCCCCCGCGCAGCACCTCGGTGAGCAGCTCCATCGGCAGCACCTCGCGCGGCCACCCGACGAGGTTGATCGCCGTGACCGGGGTGCCACCCATCGCGTAGATGTCGGAGAGCGCATTGGCCGCCGCGATCCGCCCCCAGTCGTAGGCGTCGTCGACGACGGGGGTGAAGAAATCGGCCGTGGAGAGGACCGCAAGATCCTCGCGGATGCGCACCGCCGAGGCGTCGTCCCCGTCGTCGAGACCGACGATGACCTCGGGGTTCGTCTGCCCGGTCAGGCCGCGGACGGCGTCCTCGAGTTCGCCCGGGGGGATCTTGCACGCACAGCCGCCGCCGTGCGCGAAACCGGTGAGGCGGTACTCCGTGACGTCGCTCGAGGTGTCCATGTGCGCGAGTCTAGCAGGGCGCCGTGGACGAGTTCACTGGGTCCGAATCGTCGCCTGCGCCTCCACCTCGGCGACGATCTTTCCGGGGTTGAGATTGCGTCCCGGGTCGCTTGCCCGGAACAGCGAGTCGACCAGGAACGCACCGGCGGGGCTGATGTCGTCGACGATCCACGGACGATGCTCGGTGCCGACCCCGTGGTGGTGGGACAGGCCGCCGCCGGAGTCGATGAACTCCTGCTGCACGGCATCCTTGACCTGCTGGCACTCCGCAAGAGCGGTGTCCTCGTCGGTGTAGGGCACGGCGAACGTGAAGTAGAGGCACGCCCCGCCGTGATAGCTGTGCGACATGTGGCAGAACATGAAGCCCGGGCCGCCCTGAGACCTTCGCACCTGCGTGAAGCGTTCGTGGACGCGCGCATGCATGTCCTTGAGGTTCGCCCACGTCACCCCCGTCTCGCACACGTCGCCGAAGACCCGGTATTTGAGGAGGAAATCGCGCAGGTAGGGGGTGTCGAACTTCTTCTGATCGTAGATCGCTCCCGGCCCCGTTCCCAGGCTGATGCCCCCGCGGCCCGAGACGATCCGCTTGACCTCGGCCCGCTCCCGGCCCACGTGCTCCTTCGACCCTTCGAAGCAGACGTACGACAGGCACATCCCCTCCGTGGTGTCCCAGCCGCGGGCGCGCAGATACGCGAACAGGGCATCCTGACCCCGGGCGCTGACCTTGGACGTCACCGTCGTCGGCTGCGAGACCATGGCGAGGCTGAACCGCGTTTCGGGCCCGTCGGAGAGCCGGGTGAACGTCGGGCTGACCTCGGAGCGTGCGATGTCGTGCATCGCCTCGACCCCGCTCGCCCAATCCGGGTAGAGGTACGCGACGACCTCCCTGACCTCGGGCCTGCGGTGGATCTGGACCGTGCATTCGGTGATGATGCCGAGGCGGCCCTCGCTGCCGAGGATCATCTCGTGGACCGAGGGCCCCGAGTCCCGACCGGGGATCGGCTTGCTCACGACGACCCCGCGCGGATGGACGACGCGCATCCCGCGCACGATGTCCTCGATGTCGCCGTACTTGTCCGACTGCATTCCCGACGACCGGGTCGCAGCCCACCCGCCGAGCGTCGAATAGCTGAACGAGTCCGGGAAGTGTCCCATCGTCCATCCGCGGACATTTAGCTGTTCCTCGAGGTCAGGGCCATAGGCACCGGATTCGACCCGGGCCAGGCCCGAGTACTCGTCGACCTCGAGGACCCGACGCATCCGCCCGAGGTTGAGCGAGACGATCGGCCGCTCCTCGTCCGGATCCGGGGTGACCGATCCGGAGATGCACGAGCCGCCGCCGTAGGGAATGAGCACGAGATCGTGGTCGAGGACGATGTCGAGGACCGCTGCGACCTCGTCCTCACTGCCGGGATGGACGACGACATCGGTGAGCCTGGGCATGATCCCGTTGCGCACCCGATAGAGGTCGGGCAGGGACCGTCCGAAGGAATGGATGACGCGCAGCTCGTCGTCGGTGCTGACATTGTCCGCACCGACCGCCTCGGCGAGGGCGCTGTGCAGCGGGGCGGGCAGCCGGGACGCGGGAACCTCGACCTCGGCGAGATCCGGGGTGCGCGGGCGCGGAGCATTCCACAGGTCGAGGCCGACCTTCTCCTTCGCGATCGCCGCGAACGCCGGCTTCGTCTCCCAGCGGAACTCGACGCCCTCGGCGCCCCAGCCCCACCAGCGGTGCCGCCTGACCTCGTCGACACTCAGGGGTGCGCTCAATTCCTCATCCTCTCATCCGTGGTGTGCTCTCGATCCTCGCCGAGGCGGTCCCGAGTCCGCGGCCGATGCTGTCGGGGGATCGGGACGGTCGTGCGATGGTGGTGCGCGGTCTGTTCCGGAGCCCGGGTGGAGGTGTGCGGCTCCTGGCCCGGGGCGAGCCGCTCGTGCCGGTGAGCCAGGCGTGGCACCCCGATGGCGTCCGCCCCGGAGTCGAAGAGATCCTCGACGAGGCACTGGACGCGGGCGGTGAGCGCAGGCAGCGATTCCCCAGGCCGGGGGATGACGGGCTCGCCGAGGATGACGCGCACCGGGGGCCGACCCGGCACCGGCCAGCGGGCGCCCTTGGGCATCGCCTCGAATCCGCCGACGACGGCCGCGGGAACGATGGGCACTCCCGCATCGACGGCGAGTTTGACCGCACCGACCTTGAAGTCGGCGATGACGCGGTCCCGCTGCCGACCGCCCTCGGGGAAAAGGAGGACGGGCACGCCGGCGCGCAGGAGCGCCCGGGGCACGTCCGAACTGCCGCGGGGGCCTTCGCGGTGCACGGGGAAGGCGTTGAACAGACTGCGGACGAAGAGCCGTCGAGGCCAGGCGGTGAAGAAGTAGTCGAAGGCGACCCCGGTGGAGAGGAAGCGGGCCTGAGAGCGGGGCAGGCTCTGGGCGATGAGCGGCGCGTCGAGATGCGACGTGTGGTTCGCGATGACGAGGAAGCCCTCGTTGAGACCGCGGACCCGCGGTTCGGTGACCACCGTCGGAGTGATCGTCGAGACGACGAGGGCGCGGAAGAGGACACGCTGCAGGAGGGCGCGCAGCAGGGCACGGGGTCGGGAGCGGTACTTCGCCGTCGACACCGGCTGCGGGGAATGGGACGTTTCGGAGGTCATCACCCGCTGTTCGGAGCCGACAGCGGATCCGGATGCCTCCTCGGCGAAGGAAATCCTCCGTGCTGAACTCCGTGCTGATCTCAGCAGTGAACTCAGCAGCGATCTCAGCGGTCCCGACCGCAGGGGCAGACGCAGGCCCACGGGTCAGCCCTCCCGGTTCCGCCGTGAGGTGAGCAGGTGCGAGAGGCGGTGGATGATCGGGCGGGGAGCGGCGCGCAGGGCGGAGACGATGACCTTCCAGCGCAGCTGGGGGACGCTCACGGTCCGCCCGCGCGCGACGTCGCGCAGACACTCCTCGACGAGGTCGTCGGGGTCGAGCCAGAGGAGATCGGGGATCGAGGTGCCGGCGATGCCGGCGCGCGAATGGAACTCGGTGCGCACCCATCCGGGCACGAGCGCGGTCACCTGCACCCCGGTCCCGGCCGTCTGCACGGACAGGGATTCGGAGTAGTTCTGCGCCCACGCCTTGATCGCGGTGTAGTTGCTCTGGGTGAGTCCGGCGCTCACGGAGCACACGTTGATGATCCACCCGCGCCCGCGCAGGCTCATCGCGCGGGCGGCCGCACCGCCGAGGACGAGCATCGCCCGCTGCATGACCTCGAAGCCGCGATCGTGCTGCCGCAGGTCGGGGTCGAGCAGGCTCGAACGGACGGAGAATCCGGCGTTGCTGACAAGGATGTCGATCGGGCGCCTCGACCCGGGGGACTCGATGCGGGCGGCCACCTCGGCCTGCGCGGCACGGTCGGAGAGGTCGGCGACGATGGTCTCGACGTCGATCCCCGTGCTCGCGCGCAGCTCCTCCGCGAACTCCTCGAGCCTGGCCCGGTTGCGGGCGACGAGGACGAGGTCGACGCCCCGGGCGGCGAAGGCGCGCGCGAACGCGGCGCCGATCCCGGCGGTCCCGCCGGTGATGAGAGCAGCATGCATACTTGTCACCATACAGTGACCCGGGTCATACTCGCAGGTGACCGGGCAATGACTTCCTTCGCCGTCCCATCCGATTCGGCACCGGCTCCGAATCAGACTCCGAAACCGTTTCCGCACGACCCGATAGGCAGCAGATGACACCGAGCCGCATTCTTCTCACCGGTGCGACCGGATTCCTCGGTCAGGCGGTCCTCCAGGCTCTGCTCGAGAGCCGACCGGAGGACACCGTCACCGTTCTCGTGCGTCCCCGGGGGACGCAGACGGGACGTGACCGGGTGGAGAGGCTCCTGACCAGACCAGTGTTCGCCGCCTGGATCGCCCGGGCCGGTGAGGACGCCGTCGCCGCGGCGGTGCGGTCGCGAGTCGAGGTCCTCGAAGGTGATCTCTCCGCGCTGCCGCCGCTGCCGGAGTCCGTGGGCACCGTCATCCACTCCGCCTCGAGCGTGTCGTTCGATGCCCCCATCGACGAGGCCTTCGAGACGAACGTCGGCGGGGTCGAGAACCTCTACCGGGCGCTGCTCGAGACCGGCCAGGACCCGCACGTCATCCACGTCTCCACCGCCTACGTCGGCGGGATCTCGAAGGGCGTGGCCCTCGAACGCCGGCTGACCCACACCGTCGATCACCGCGCCGAGCACACGGCCGCGAAGCTCGCGCGCGAGCGCGTCGAAGCCGAATCGCGGACCCCGGAGAACCTCCGTGCCTTCCTCCGCAGCGCCCGGGCGCAGAGTTCGCGGATGGGCCCGAAGGCCGTCGCCGCAGCCGCCGAGGCCGCTCGGCAGAAGCACGTCGAGGACCGCCTCGTCGACTTCGGACGCACCCGCGCCGAATCGCTGGGCTGGACGGATGTCTACACGCTGACCAAGGCGATGGCCGAACGCGTCGCCGAGGAGGAATGGGCCGAGACCGGCCACCGCGTCTCCTTCGTCCGCCCGTCGATCATCGAATCCGCGCTGCGGCACCCGCGGCCGGGATGGATCGACGGCTTCAAGGTCGCCGATCCGCTCATCATGGCCTACGCGAACGGCAGCCTCTCCGAGTTCCCCGGCCACGCGGACACCGTGCTCGACATCATTCCCGTCGACTTCGTCGTCAACGTCATCCTCGCCCTCGTCGACCGTGATCGTCCGGTGAGGGGCGAACCCACCACCGCCGAGGCGGGGGCGGAGTACTTCCATGTCGTGTCCGGGACGAGCAATCCGCTCCCGTTCCACCACATGGTGAGCACCGTGCGCGAGTACTTCCTCGACCGACCGCTGCCCGATCCCGACGGCCAGCCCACAGAAGTGCCGGAGTGGAGCTTCCCGAACTCCGAGCTCATCGAACAGCGGATCCGACTCAAGGAGCTGAGCACACGGGCGGGTCGCAGCATCGTCGACCGGCTGCCCTCCTCGCGCCGCACCCGGCAGTGGGCCGCGCGGCTGGGCCGCATCGACTCGGGGCTGCGGTCGCTGCGGCAGTTCGCCGACCTCTACCGTGCGTACACGAAGACGGAGATGGTCTTCGACGACGCCGCGACCCGGGCCCTGCAGGCGCAGCTGCCGCCTGGGCATCCGCGTCGCTTCGACGTCACCGAGATCGACTGGGAGCGGTACTTCAAGGACATCCACCTGCCGGCCGTGACGGAGCTGACCCGCAGCTACGCCCGGAAGCGCAGCCGCACCTCCGCCCGGCAGACCGGTCCCTCGCCGATCGCTCCGGCCCCGGATGCGCTCGCCGTCTTCGACCTCGACGGCACGGTGATCTCGACGAACATCGTCCGGCAGTACGCGTCCGTGGTCCGCGCGACCCAGCCGCCCCACCGCTGGCCGGCCGCCCTGGCCGGCATCGCCGGGATCGTCCCGGGCCTGCTGCGGGCCGAATCCCGTGACCGGTCGGAGCTCATCCGCATGGTCAATCGCCGGTACAGGGGGTACCGCATCGAGCAGCTGCGCGAGGTCATCGCGGGCGGGCTCGGTGAGCGCATCCGCAGCTCGATCCGCCCGCAGGCGCGCACTCTCATCGACGAACACCGCGCGGCCGGACACCGCACGGTCCTCGTCACCGGCGCCCTCGAAGTCCTCGTCGAACCGCTTGCCGACCTCTTCGACGAGGTGGTCGCCACCCGCATGGACGTCACGGACTCGGGAGTCCTCTCCGGCTACCTCGCAACACCGCCGCTCGTCGACGAGGCCCGCGCGAACTGGCTGCGCAAGTATGCGAGCGGGATCGGCGCGGACCTGGGGAAGTCGACCGGCTACGGGGATTCGCTGGCCGATGCGGCGTGGCTCGAACTCGTCGGCGAACCGATCGCCGTCACCCCTGACCTCGGCCTCTACGGACTCGCCCTGAAGCGGCGATGGAAGGTGCTCGAATGGTGATGCGCGAGATACGCAGGGCGACCGATGTCGAGCATCCGCCGGGGCATGTCGACGGGCGGCTGTTCTCCGCCGCCGACCATCCGACGGTGCTCGTCACCGACTTCGACGTCCCGGGCTACCTCGCGCAGGCCAGAGGGCGGATCGTCGTCGATGCCGCGAGCCTCGACCTGTCCGCTGAGACGGCCCGTGACCTCGGGTTCCTCTGGCGGCTGGAGAACTCCGCCCTCGCGGAGACCCGGGCGATGCTCGCCTCGTGGACGGCGAACGAAGCGCGCATCACCGCGTTCGTCACCGCGTGGGGCTACGAACGCTACTGGCTGGCCCGGGCGCTGCGCGATCTCCTCGACTCCAGTGGACTCGACCGATCCGCTCCCCGGGTGCGGTCCCTGTCGACGAGGCTGCGCGGGGTCTGGGTCGAACGTGGCCTGCCGATCGTCGCGCCGGTGCTCGGGGGTGCCGTGAAGGAGCCCATCACCGCAGGTCACATGGCCCGGCTGGCGCTCCAGGAAGGGGCGCTGCAGGTCGCCGAGCGGGCACTGCTGCCCCGGCTGACCGGGGAGGCGTCCCGCGTCCTCACCGAGGTGGTCGACCGGCGCGATGAGATCGTCCGGTTCTTCCGCACCGAGGCGGCGGCCCGCATCACCCGATCGCGGCGCGAAGCCGTTCTCGCCCGCGCCCACCTCGGGTGGCCGTGGGCACCGCTGCGGGTCGTCGGCGTGCCCGATCCCGAGGAGACGGCCGCTCTCGCGAGTCTCTTCTCAGACGGGGCCGACCGGCGGGCGCTGACAGCCTCCGACGCCGAGATCGGCGGTCTGCTGCCCGGGGACCCGCAGCCCTCGGTGGTCCAAGTGCGGGCGGCGCTGCGCGCGCGACGCCGGGTCACGGGGCACATGCGGCGCCGGGCGCGCGCACGGCGCCGAGGCGGCAGCAGTGGAGTTCTGCGCGGGCTGGGGTCCGCGGTACGAGTGGGGAGTGGGAATGGCGTTTGACTTCGACGGCTATGCCGAGACGTCTGAGGCGGTGAGATGGTCCGACCTCGATTTCGACCTCTTCGACGATATGCCCCTCGATGCGGACACGCTGCGCTCGGTGCGGTACATGTGCGACGTCGAATACCACACGACGTGCTTCGTCCGGGAGCTGCTCGTCACCCCTTCCCATCGCGAAGACGCCCCGGCGGCGTTCATGACGATGTGGAACCGGGAGGAGTTCTGGCACGGTGAGGCGCTCGCCGCGGTGCTTCAGAAGCACGGCATCCACGTCGACTACGACGAGATCAAGGCCAAGCGCGCGGGCCTGGGCTGGAAGCTCGCGCTCGGACCGGCCAAGCAGTCGCTGGTGGCGAACATGGTCGGCTCCGACTTCATCGCCGTGCACATGGCCTGGGGTGCGGCCAACGAGCTCTCGGCCACGGCAGGGTACCGGCGGATGGCGGCGATGCAGGACCACCCCGTGCTCTCACCGCTGCTCGAGCGGATCGCGAAGCAGGAGACGCGCCACGTCGCCTTCTACTCGACCCAGGCCAGAGAGCGCCTCGAGGACAACCCGCGGGCGCAGAAGATCGTGCAGCTCGCGCTGGGCAAGCTGTGGAAGCCGGTGGGCTCGGGCATGATGGACGACGCCGAGGTCAAGCATGTGATGTCCTACCTCTTCCGCGGCCAGAGCGACGAGGTCGACAAGCTCGACAAGCGCGTGCAGAAGCTGCCCGGCCTCGGTGAGCTGACGATCTTCCGCAATGCCTTCGCCCGACTCGGCATCGACTGAGGGAACGGACTCCACGGAACCGGGCCCCACCTCGGCGAACGACTGCTCTTCCCCAGCGGGATCGCCGTCCGTCCGCGGGGGACGGCTGCTCACAGCAGCTTCGTCGGGTCTCCGGGGGCTCCGGCGTCAGGGTGGGCGGTGGTGCCCCGAGGCCCTTCGTCAGCCGGTCGACGAGGGGTTCGTTGATGTGGGCGGAGAAGAACGCGATGAGCGGGCCGACGAAGAACGCGGTCATGATCGTGCCCACGCCCACCGGCCCGGAGACGAGGAGGGCGCCGACGAGGACGATGAGGTCCTGGGGGACGCGCACACGCTGGTACTTCCACCCGGTGCGGTCGACGATGATCGGCGCGATCGCATCGTAGGGGGCGGTGCCGACGCCCGCGGAGATGTACCCGCTGGCCCCGAACGCGAAGACGAGGATGCCGATCGCGAAGAACAGGGCGGCCATCGCATGGTTGCCGGGAGCGACGGCCAGCGGTGCGAGCAGGCCCGCGAACACTTGGATGAAGAACCCGGTGAGCGTCATGTTGATGAGCGTGCCGACGCCGATGTAGCTGCGGGCGAAGATGAGCACGGGGATGAAGAGGATCGCGTTGCTCAGCAGCTGATACGCCCCCAGGCTCCACCCGATCGTCTCGCTGATGCCGATGTTGAGCGCGGTGTAGGGGTCGACGCCGACGCCGCCGGTCTCGAGGATCGCCGCCCCGAGGCCGATGAGGATGACGCCGACGAGCGCGTAGAGGGCCCGGATGGCGCGGCAGCGCAGCGACCAGTCCTTCTGGGACGGGGATGTCGCCGAGGTGTTCATGGTGGTGCTCCAAAGGTGCGGTTGAGGGGTCGGCTGGGGTGGGTGACCCGTTGGCTTCGGGGGATGCGGGGCGCCCGGGCCTGTGCCGGGCGCCCGGGATGGGGCCGGGTGCCCGACGCTCAGGCCTGGAGGTCGATGACGACCTTGATGTCCCCGCGCTCGTGGTCGAAGGCCTCGAGCGCCCTGGTCAGCGGCACGGTGCGGGTGATGAGCGAGGACAGCCACTGTCCGTCGGCGGCCGCGAGCGCCTCGGCGGCCTGCTGCCAGTGGCGGACGTTCGCGTTGACGGACCCGACGATCGCGACGTTGTCGAGGACGATCTGCTTGCCGATCGTCGCGAGGTCGAGGCCGGTGGGATCCTGCGGATCGTGCATGCCGAGCAGGCAGACGACCTGGTAGGGGATGACTGATTCGAGGATGTCGGCCAGCGTTCCCGAATCTCCGGTGGTGTCGAGGACGATGTCGGGGCGCACCTCGGCGAGGACCTGCGGCAGGTCGCCGACGTGGAAATGCCCGCCGAGGTCGGTGACGAGCTTCTCCTTGTTCGCCTTCTGCGAGGAGTTGACGACGTGGACCTCGAGTCCGCGCTGCCCACCGAGGAGGGCGGCAAGCAGGCCGATCGTGCCGCCGCCGACGATGACGACGGATTGCGGGTCGAAGAAGGCGCGCCCACCGACCTTGAACACCTCGTCCCAGGCCTTCGCGACGACCGAGGTCGGTTCCATGAGGACACCGGTCTGTCCCAGCGCGGGATCGAGCTTGATCGCGAAGTCCTGCTTGACGACCCACTGCTCGGAGCCGAAGCCGTTGAGCTCCTTGATGCCGCGTTCGGTGTATTCGCCGTTGCGGCACATGTCGAACTCGCCGTGGGCGCATGCCGGACACGGCACCGGATCGGGACGTCGGACGACCCCGGCGATGAGGTCGCCGACGGCGAAACCCGACCCTTCCGGGGCCGCCTCGACCCGGCCGAGGGACTCGTGGCCGATGACGAGTAGGTCCTCACCGGGAGGGGCCCAGCCGTAGAGTCCGCCGTTGAGTTCGCGGTCCGTGCCGCACACCCCGATGGCGAGGCCGGTGACGAGGAGTTCGTCGTCGGCAGGTTCGGGGACCGGCACCTCGGTGACGGCGAGAGAGTCCTTCGTGCCCGGTTCGATGGTCAGTGCTCTCATCATGGTCCTTTCGGTGGGGATGGCGCTGGGGTGCTGAGCGTGGTGGGTCCTAACCGGCGAACGGGGTCACCGGCACTCCCGTGACTCCGGGTTCGGCTGCGAAGACAGCTCCGGCCTCGGGTTGGGCGCCGGGGGTGAGGTCTTCCTGACTCGTCGTGATGAAGAGGGTGCGCAGGTCAGGACCCCCGAAGGTGCAGGCAGTGACATTGGTGACGGGCAGGTCGACGACCTCGAGAAGGGTTCCGGCCACGTCACGGCATTCGACGCGGGAGCCGCCGTAGATCGCGGTCCACACATTGTCCTCGGCGTCGAGGCACAGGCCGTCGGGACCGCCGGCCGGGTCATCGGGGTCGAGGGTGAAGAGCCGGCGCGGTTGCGACAGCCCAGCGTCCTCACTCCAGTCGAGGACCCAAGTGCTGCGTGTCGGGGTGTCGTTGTAGTAGGCGCGGTCGCCCGATCTCGACCAGGCGATGCCGTTGGAGATCGTGACGTCGTCGAACACGGTCGACACGGCGCCGTCGCCGCTGATCTGGAAGAGCGTCGCCCCGTTCTCGCGCTGGTCGTAGCGCATCGTGCCGGCGAGGAACCGACCGGCCGGGTCGCAGCCGCCCTCGTTGAGGCGGATGTCGGGATCGGTGAGCAGTTCGACGAGGGGAGTCCACTCACCGCCTGCCGGGTCGTCGGAGACGCTGAGCCCGTGCTCGGTGAGGACGGCGATGCCGCCTCCTCGGCGCGGGCGCAGGCATGCGGCGACGGGCCCGGGGACGTCGAGGGCCGCGACCATGTCGGGCGTGACCGGGGTGGGGGCCGCCTCGGTGGAGGCGTCACGGGAGCCGGCGGCGAACGCGTCGGGGCCGACGGTGAACGCGTCGGGGTCGACGGTGAGGATCCGGCCGGCGAGCATGTCGACATAGCGCAGCGTATGCGCGACGGGTGAGCCGTCGTCGGGCCACCACACGGGACCTTCGGCGTGGAAGGCGAGCGGAGGGACGAAGAGTTCTGCGCGCATCGGGCCTGCCTCGGGTAGCGGGAGCCAAGTGCGGTCGCGCCGGGCGGTCACGGCCGTGGTGACCACGCTATTGCCGCCGCTCACCTCAGTCAACGCCCCTTGCGCTGAACTCGGCTCAGAACGAGGGTCGTTCGAGTCGGCAGTGCGCCCTGCCTCGGCGCAGGCGGTGAACGATCGAGTCCGCCCCACGCGGTAGAGTTCGATCCGGAGGCGTCTGGCGTCCTGGTGGGCCCCCCGGTCTTCAAAACCGGTGAGACCGAGCATCTCGGTCTGGCGGGTTCGATTCCCGTCCGCCTCCGCCACATGCTCGGCCGACATGGATGCCTGCCGGTACGGATGTTTGTCGGCATGGGTGCTTGCCGGCATGGGCGTCCGTGTCGGCGCACTCGCTCGCCGGCACAGACGTCCAGCGGCACAGACGTCCCGGGACACACAGGAGGAGGCAGCCATGGTCGACACCGATCCGCGCCGGTCCATTCCGCGCACCGACTATCTCCTCGCCCTTCCCGAGGTCGCCGACGCCCGCGACCGCCTCGGCGAGGCGACGATCCGTGCCCTCATCGCCGACGCCCAGTCCCGCGCACGCAGAGGGGAGATCCCCGTCGCCGAGGTGACCCCCACCGTCATCGCGGCCGTGACCGACCGGCAGGCCTCCTCCCTGACCCCGGTGCTCAACGCCACGGGCATCATCGTCCACACAAACCTTGGTCGCGCACCGCTCTCACCTGCGGCGGTCGACGCGGTCGTCGCGGCGGCCGGGTATGTCGACGTCGAGATGGACCTCGAGTCCGGGAAGCGGAGCAAGCGCGGTATCGGCGCGAAGGAGGCGCTCCTGCGGGCCTGCCCCGCCGCCGAGGATGCGCTCATTGTGGGCAACGGTGCGGCAGCGCTGCTGCTCGCGGTCACCGCACTGCGGGGAAGTGGGGGCGGCGGCTCGCCGGGTGTCCCCGGCGGCGGAACGGCAAGTGCCGGCGGCAGTGCTGGCGATTCGTCGTCGGCGACTCCCACCGAGGTCGTCATCAGCCGTGGCGAACTCGTCGAGATCGGGGCGGGCTTCCGGCTGCCCGATCTCATGGTCACCACCGGCGCTGTCCTCCGCGAGGTCGGCACGACGAACCGCACCCACCTCGACGACTATGCCGCGGCGATCGGTCCGGCGACCGCGAGCCTGGTCAAGGTCCACACGAGCAACTTCCGCGTCGAGGGCTTCACCGCCGCGGTCGATCTCGCCGAACTCCGCGCGCTCGCCGACGAACACGAGCTTCCGCTCATCGCCGACCTCGGCAGCGGACTTCTCACCCCGGACCCGGCCCTCCCGTACGAACCCGACATCGACACGGCCCTGCGCTCCGGGGCCGATGTCGTCATCGTCTCCGGCGACAAACTCCTCGGTGGACCGCAGGCCGGGCTCATCCTCGGCCGGGCCGAGGCCGTGCAGCGGATCGCGCGGCACCCGCTCGCTCGGGCGATGCGCACCGACAAACTCACGCTCGCCGCGCTCGAGGCGACGATCACCTGTGCCTCGAATCCCGTCCACGACTCCCTCCACATCGACCCTGCTCACCTGCGGGAACGCACCGATGCCCTCGCCGAGGCGGTCGGCGGAACGGTCGTGGCCCACGACGGTCGCGTCGGCGGCGGAGGTGCCCCCGGCGTGCCGTTGCCCGGGTGGGCGCTCGAACTGCCCGCAGAGTTCGCGGCACCCCTGCGCCTCGGCGATCCGGCAGTCGTCGGCCGCGTCCACCAGGGCGTGTGCCTCATCGATCTCCGCTGCGTGCCGGAGTCGTCCGATACGGCCATTGCGGAGGCGATCCGGGCCGCCGCTGACCGCCTCGGCGGGGGCGATCGGCAACCCGGCGCCGGACGACCCGATGCCGCACCCACCGAAGTTGCACGCACCGACGCCGGACCCACCGACGCGTCCGCGGGGTCGGACGACAACCTCGGCGAAAGCGCCTGATGTACGTCGTCGCGACGGCCGGGCACGTCGATCATGGGAAGTCGACCCTGGTCAGAGCCCTGACCGGGATGGAACCGGATCGGTGGGAGGAGGAGCGGAAGCGCGGGCTGACGATCGATCTCGGGTTCGCGTGGACGACCCTGCCGTCGGGGCGGGAACTCGCGTTCGTCGACGTTCCCGGGCACGAGCGGTTCCTTGCCAACATGCTCGCGGGTGTCGGGCCGGCGCCGATCGTGTGCTTCGTCATCGCCGCGGACAAGGGGTGGCAGGCGCAGTCGAGCGATCACCGGGACGCGATCACGGCCCTCGGGATCGACCGCGGACTCGTCGTCATCACCCGCGCCGACCTCGCCCCCGACACCCTCGCTGAGACGGAAGCCCAGGTGAGAGCCGAGCTGCAGGGCACACCGCTCGCCGAGGCGCCGATCGTCACGGTCTCCGCGACCACCGGTGAGGGGATGGACGACCTCGTCGCGACCCTCGACGCCGTCACCGCCGCAGCTCCCGCCCCGGACGCCGACGCGCGCGTGCGGCTGTGGATCGACCGCGCGTTCTCGATCACCGGCGCGGGCACCGTCGTCACCGGCACACTCACCGCGGGAACCCTCAGGGTCGGCGACCGGGTGGGCATCGTCGGGGACTCCGTCGACGTCGTCACCGGGATCCGCGGGATGCAGAGCCGGGAGTCCTCCGCCGCGGAGGTCACCCCGACCGCACGTGTGGCCGTCAACCTCCGCGAGGTCTCCGCCGATGACATCCACCGAGGTGACGCGCTCATCACCCCGGATGCGTGGCCGCTCGTCGACACGATCGACGTCCGCCGGACGATGGGGGAGGGACTCGACGACGGCGTCCATGAGCTCATGCTCCACATCGGCACGGCCGCCGTGCCCGTGCGCCTGCGGCCCTTCGACGCCGAGCACGCCCGGCTGACCCTCGAGCGCTCGCTGCCGCTGCAGATCGGCGACCGGATCGTGCTGCGCAATCCCGGCAGCCGCAACGTCTTCGCCGGGGTCGTCGTCCTCGACCTCGATCCGCCGGAACTGCGTCGCCGCGGCGATGGTGCCAGGCGGGCTCAGTCGTTGGCTGCGCGTCCGGTGACCGGGGATGTCCTCGCCGAGGTGGCCAGGCGTGGAGCCGTCGAGCGCGCGGTTCTCGACCGGTTCGGTCTGACGGTGTCGGGTGAGCTGCCTACCGGGGTTTCGACGCTGGGCGGGTGGTTCGTGCATGAGCCGGCGCTCGCAGCGTGGGTGAGCGTGGCTCAGGACACCGTGGCGAAGCAGCTGGCCGCGCAGCCGATGGCCGCAGGTGTGCCGATCAAAGCCGTGGTCGAGGCTCTGCGGCGGACGGATCCGCCGCTGCCGGGCGGGCGCGGTCGTGGCAGTTCAGGATCGGGCAGTTCCGCGCGATCGAGTGGCTCTGTGCGATCGAGTGGCCAGTCGGCCGGTGCCGACACTGCGCGGCTGGCCACGGGTGGGGCGGCTCGGGATTCCGGTTCCCCGAGCAGCGGAACCGGCATCGGCGCGCTCGTCGCCGAGGTGATCCGTCGTGCCGGTCTCGAGACCGCTGACGGCGTCGTCCGCCCGCCCGGTCACACGGCCGATCTCGGTCCCGCGGAGGCGGGTGTCGCCGAGGTCGAACGGCGTCTGGGTGCCGACCCGTTCGATGCCCCCGAGGCCGACGACCTCCGGGCATTGCGCCTGGGAGCGCGGGAGCTCGCGGTCGCCGAGAAGGCGGGACGGGTGCTGCGCCTCGGCGACGGTGTCGTCGTCTCACCGCGGACCCCGGCCCAGGCGATGCGGCTGCTCGCCGGCCTCGACCAGCCGTTCACGACGAGCCAGGCCAGGCAGGCGCTGGGGACGACGCGGCGCGTCGTCATCCCTCTGCTCGAGCACCTCGACTCGCGTGGGTGGACGAGGCGCCTCGACGGCTCGCACCGCGAAGTCGTGCGGTAGGCCGTCCCGAGCACGGAAGTCGGGGGTTGCTGCGAGTCGGCCGCCGATGAGTCGCCGGCGACGAGGTGGGCGCCGCGGTGCGGAGCGTGCCACCGACCGCGAACACGATGTCCCCACGCAACGGACAAGTGTGCGGCTCTGGGACATCCACCGCGCGGTTCTCATCCGTATGCGGTGTTTGCATCCATACCAGGCGGATGAGAACCGCGCGGTGGCCGACCTTTCGGCATCGGACCGCCGACGCTAGAATGTAGTGACAGTAGGTACAAGACGTGGAGGCTGCGATGACGACGATGTCGAGTCGGGAATTCAACCGCGACGTCTCGGCCGCGAAGCGCGCAGCGAAGGATGGGCCGGTGATCATCACCGACCACGGGCGACGTTCGCACGTGCTGCTCACGGCCGATGACTATGACGAGCTGGTCGCGGCAGATGAGCTCATGGGGGAACGACTCGTCATCGAAGGCGACGACGTCGACCTTGACCTGCCGGCGCGCTCAGGTTCGTCTTTGCGGGTCCCGACGCTGTGAAGTACCTCCTCGACACGAACATCATCAGCGATGCGCGCCGGAAGGGACCCTCACCGGTGACGGATTGGCTGAGCGCACAGCGGATCCGCGATCTCGCGATCAGCGCGATCACCCTGCTCGAGATCGATGTCGGGGTCCGACTGAAGGAGCGCAAAGACCCGCAGGCCGGTGCTGTGCTGCGCCACTGGTTCGACCACCAGGTGCGGGAGTCCTTCGCCGGACGAGTGCTCTCGATCGATGAGGCGGTCGCATTGCGGGCGTCGCAGCTTCACGTCCCCGATCCGATGCCTGACATGGACAGTCTCATCGCGGCCACGGCGCTCGAGCATTCGCTCACGCTCGTCACGAGGAACACTGCTGACTTCGAGCGCACCGGTGCGACGCTGCTCAACCCGTGGGACGGCTGACCGACTGACCCTCGCAAGGACTGAGCACCCCGCGCCTCTCACCCTGCGAGCGCCCCGCCCGCCAACCGTCGGACCACCTCGGTGAGGTGGTGGAGGCCGGAGAGCAGGTCCTCGTCCTTCGTGAACTCCTCCAGGTTGTGCGAGACCCCGCCGACGCTCGGCACGAAGAGCATGACCGTGGGCACCGTGTCCTTCATGTTCGTCGAGTCGTGGCCGGCCACCGTCATCACCGTCGCCGAGGTGAGCCCGAGGTCATCGGCGACCGCCCGGGCCAGCGCGACGCCGTCCTCGGCGTAGGGGTTCTGATCCCAGCTGTGCTCGGCGGTGATCTCGATGTCGACCCCGACCTCCTCGGAGACCTCGGCGACCGTGGCCATGAGGGAGGCATGGGCGGAGGCGATCACCTCGGCGCTGGGGGAGCGGAGATCGAGAAGGAGTTCGACCTCGCTCGCGACGACGACCGGCGAATTCGGGTAGACGTTGAGTTCACCGCACGCGGTGTGCAGCGCTCCGGGCTCGAACTCGTCGACGAGGTCACGGGCCGCGACGACGAGCCTCGCCGCCCCGAGCAGCGCATCGCGACGGTCGGCCATGAGCGTCGACCCGCTGTGCGCCTGCGCGCCGTGGACGCGGAACTCGAACTTGTGCGCGGCCCACGTCGCATTGACCAGGCCGATCGTCACGCCCTCCTCCTCCATGCTCCGGCCCTGCTGGACGTGGATCTCGGCGTACGAGGCGATCTCCGGGGCAGTGAAGTCACCGCGCTCACCGAGGGCGTCGAGCGCCTCGGCGACGGTGACGCCGTGCGGGTCGGTCGTCGCGAGTGCTGCCTCGAGGTCGGCCTTGCCGGTGAAGACGTTGCTGCCCATCATCGAGGGCTTGAATCGCGAGCCCTCCTCGTTGAACCAGTTGACGACGGCGAGGTTGAACCTCGCCTGCGAGGGGTCGGCGCGCAGCTCATCGGCGATCGTGAAGCACGCGTGCGCGCTCGCCATCACCCCGTACGCCCCGTCGAAGCGCCCCGCCGTCGGCTGCGAATCCATGTGCGAGCCGGTGAGGACGTACGGCGCCCCGGGCACGAGTTCGAGGAGGCCGAACTGATTGCCGATCGCATCCCGGTGCACGGTGAAGCCATGATCCTCGAGGAGCCGGGCGAACCATTTCCGCTGCTCGCCGTCGGCGATGCTCGCCGCCTGTCTGTCGACTCCGTTCGTGCCCTCGACCGCGCCGAAGCGGGAGTGGACGGCCCAGTCGGCGAGGAAGTCGGCCTCGCGCTCGGACTGAGAGTCGGCGTCGTGTTCGGTTCGGGAGGAGGCGTCGGCGTCGGTCAGCGCGGAGGCGTCGCTGGTGGACTGGGAGGAGACATCGGCGATCGCTGAGGTGGCGCTTCCCCCGTCATTCGCAGAGGTGGGGGCTGCGGAGCCGTTCGCCGGGGCGGGGGTGTCTGCTCGCGGCGTGGGGACGCCGGTCCGGGAAGCGGGAGTCTCGGTCATCGTGGGTCCTTTCGGAGTCTGCGGGAGTCTGGGTGATGGGGAATCGGTGGGGAGTGTCGTGCGCCGCGGTTGCGGTGTCGCAGGTGGGTCGGAGGTGAAAGTCAGTGGGTGGGGTGGAGCCGGCTCAGGAAGCGGCTGCTGGGGGTCGCCCCGCAGCGGTCGGCTGCTGTCGAATCAGCCGCGCAGCGCCGGGATCAGCCGGTCTCGTCGGGTGCCGGCGGCATGGTCTCGGGGTCGATGAGGACGTGGATGAGTGCGGGACCATCGGCGGCGAGTGCGCGGTCGAGAGCGGCGGCGAAGTCCTCCGTCCGCTCGACGCGTTCGCCGTGGCCGACGACCGTCCCACCGCCGGCGACGACCGGCTCACCGCCGGCGACGACTGGCCCACCACCGGCGACGACTGGCCCACCACCGGCGACGACTGGCCCACCACCGGGGATGGTGCTCGTTGCGCGTCCGACGCCATCGTCCGGAGCCGCGCTGCGCCGCGGCCCGGAGAACGACGACATCCACGTCGCGAAGTCCGGATTGACCATCCGCGTCCCCGACGGCCGCCCGGGATAGTGGTTGATCTGATGCTGGACGATCGTCCCGTACACGCCGTTGTCGACGACGATCACCAGGGGCGTCGCACCGTGGGCGAACGCCGTCGCGAGTTCCTGCCCATTCATGAGGAAGTCCCCGTCACCGCAGATCGCGACCGCCCGACGCTCCGGGAAGGCCAGCGACGCGGCGACCGCGGCGGGCACCGCGAGACCCATCGCCCCGTTGCGCGCCCCGACGAGGCTCGCAGGAGTCTCGTGCCGGACGAATCGGTGGCCCCAGATCGTCGCGTTGCCGGCCCCGTACGTGAGGATCGCCTCCCCGCCGAGGCGGTCGTCGAGGATCCCGAACGCCACCCCGAGATCGACGCCGGGTCGAGTCTCGCCGACAGCCGCCTCGGCGACAGAGGAGTCCACGCCGGCGTCGGCTCGGGACTCGGCACGGGAGCCAGCCGCCGCCTCGGCGAGGGGACTCACCGAGGCATCGGCGCGGTGCGCGGCGAACCGGGTCTGCGCGTCCGCGCGCCCCGCCATCCACGCATCGGTGCGTGATCCGCGCAGGTCAGAGGCGTCGAGGGCGGCGAACGCGCGGGCGAAGGTCCGCGGGGAGGCCAATATCTGCTGGTCGATGCGCCCGGCGTGCTGGGAGGCCTCAGGGTCGAGGGAGACGAGCACGGTCTCGGCGTCGAAGCCCTTCGAATATCCGTCGCTGAGGACATCGGAGCGGGAGGCGCCGACGAAGACGAGGAGATCCGCATCGGCGAACCCGGTCGCCACCGCATCCGCCCGACCGTACCCGAGCCAGTCCGCCCACGCGGGACCCGTGTGCGGCACAGCGTCGTAGGCACGCCAATCGGCGAACACGGGGATCCCCGCCGAGGCGGCCGCCGCGAGCAGCGCGCGACCCTCCCCACCGTGCCAGCCGTCCCCGCCGACGACGAGTGCAGGACGCTCGGCAGCAGCGAACCGCGAGGTCAGGGCCTCAAGATCGGTCTCCGAGGGCTCCGGTTCGGCGATCGGGGCCGGGGCCGGGGGCACCGCCTCGGTGAGGCGGACGAGGACATCCTCGGGGAGACCGACGACGACGGGGCCGGGACGACCCGAGGCCGCGATGCGCAGCGCCTCGGCGGTGAGCTCTCCCGCACGATCCTCGTCGTCGATGACGATGACTCGCTTCGCGGTCGAGGAGAACCATTCGGGGAGGCTGAACTCCTGGAAGGATTCGCGCGCACGATCTGCGGTGGGGACGAGCCCGACGAAGAGGACGAGTGCGGTCGCATCCTGCCACGCGGTGTGGATCGCGATCATCGCGTTCGCCGCGCCCGGCCCGCGGGTGACCATGACGATGCCGGGAGTGCCCGTCAGCCGTCCCTCGGCGAGTGCCATGAAGCCGGCGCCGCCCTCCTGCCGGCACACGATCGTCTCGATCGGAGAGTCATAGAGTCCGTCGAGGACGTCGAGGTAGCTCTCGCCTGGGACCGCGTAGACGCGGTCGACGCCGGCGTTCTCGAGGGTCCTGACGATCGCGTGACCAGCGGACATCGACATGGGTGGGGGTCCTTTCATGGGGTGGGCTCGGCGGCTCAGTGCTTGAAGCCGGGGAGGTCGACGCTCAGCCGCGGCGCGATCGCTCCGGCGAACGCCGTGAACAGGGAGAGGAAGACGAGCATCGCCGCCGCCGGCCACCAGTGGTCGTTCGCCGAGGCGACGAACCCGGTCGCGAGCAGCGGGATGAAACCCGAGAGCATGCCCGCGGCGTTCTGCGCCATCCCCACCCCCGTGTACCGGGTGGTCGCGGGGAAGAGGCCGGTGAGCACGGTGCCCGAGGCCGCGTACGGCAGGGAGAGCGCACCGACGGCGACGGTCATCGCGATGACGATGAGCACCGGCTGACCGGAGGAGAACATGAGGAACGCGGGCACCGCGATGACCGCCGAGGCGATGCCTCCCCAGAGGATGACCTTGCTCGCGCCGTACTTCGCCCCAAGGGCGCCGCCCCAGATGAGGATGAAGATCTCGACGGCGGCGGCGACCATGCTGCCGAGCAGGAGGAGCGAATCGTCGTAGCCGAGGATGTTGACCCCGTAGTACACGCAGAACGCGGTGACGAGGTAGAAGCCGCCGACGCCGAGGAGGGCGGCGGCCATGCCGACGATGATCTGCTTCCAGCTGTTCTTCAGCGTCGTCGAGATCGGGCTCTTCTCGACCTCGCCGGACTCCTCGAGCTGACGGAAGACCGGGGACTCCTCGAGACGGCTGCGGATGTAGACGGCGACGAGGAGGAGCGGGATGGCGATGAGGAACGGGATCCTCCAGCCCCACGAGTTGAAGCTCTCCTGCGAGAGCAGCAGCGTCATGACGAAGAACCCGCCCGAGGACAGGATCGTGCCGATGGGCGAACCGATCTGCGGGATCGCGGCGTAGCGGGCGCGCAGGTGCAGCGGGGCATTCTCGACGACGAGCGTCATCGCCCCCGACCATTCGCCGCCGACGAAGAGACCCTGTGCGATGCGCAGGAGGACGAGGAGGACGGGGGCGGCGAAGCCGATCGCCGCATAGGTCGGCAGCATGCCGATGAGGCCGGTGACGACGCCGATGCCGACGATCGTGATCATGAGCACCCGACGGCGCCCGATCCTGTCGCCCATCCGGCCGAAGATGATGCCGCCGATGGGGCGTGCGGCCAGGCCCACGCCGAAGGTCGCGAACGAGGCGAGTGCGGCGGCGGTGGCGTTCTCCGAGGTGAAGTACTGGACGTTGAAGATCAGCGCGGCCGCGGCGCTGAAGAGGAAGAAGTCGTACCATTCGAGGGCGGTGCCGATGAGTGCGCCGACGGCGACCTTGTTCGCGTCCTTGACGCTGAGTTCCTGGGTGGCGTCGTATTCGATCGCCGAGGTGCTGGGATTGCTGCTCATGCTTGATCTCCGTCGATAGCGGGGCCGGGGTCGGTCCTGTGGTCCTCGCTCCTGCGCAGCGGCACGTGGGTCCGGGTGCGATGACCGTGTGACTCACGACATTACCGAGTGAGATCGCTCGGTTTCCACGGGGAAATGCCGCAGTTATCCGGGTCCGCATTGTGCATCTGCACATACACTGAGGTGATGGGCAGTGAGAAGTACCCAGGAGGAAATGCGCGGAGGGTCAACCATCGGCGGCACCATCCGCGTCGCCTCCATGACCGGCCTCTGCCCGGTGACGAGGCACGATGGTTCGAACTCCTCGACGCCCTCGACCTCGACGCCCTCACCGAGTCATTCATGTCCCGGGTCGTCACCGTCTCCGGCTACGACCCCGCGCCGATCCCGGTCTCCGAGCTGCGGCGCACGGGCCGCCGGTCCTTCAGCACCCTCATCGACGGCCTCCGCGCCGGCGGTTTCGACGGGGCGGTGCCTGTCTCGACCGAGGTGGGGGTGTCCCGAGCGCGGGCCGGGATTCCCCTCGAAGCGCTCATGACGGCGATCCGCCACGACTTCACGGTGCTGTGGGAGGCGCTCACCCGGGTCGCGACCGAGGACGACGCCGAACTCGTCATCCGGCACACCGGCGATGTGCTCAGCACCGTCGACGAGTACGTCCTCCAGGTCCAGCAGGCCTACACCGCGGAGCAGGCACGGATGCGCGCCGAGGAGTCCTCGGTCCGCCAGGGCGTCATCGCGGGACTGTTCCAGGACGTCAACCCGACGGAGGAGCGGTTGGCGACGATCGCCTCGGCGCTGGGCATTGCCGTCACGGACCCGCTCATCGTCGCTGCCGCCGGGGCCGAGGACACCCCGGCCCTGCGGGTCATCGTCTCCGCGCACGAGCGGGCGGGCGGGACGATGTTCACCCACCACCTCGGCGACGTCCTCATCGCCTTCACCAGGACCTCGACCGGGACGCGGTCCGAGGGGTCGGCGGGCGCGAAGTCCTCCGAGTCGGAGGACGTGCGGTTCGCGGGGCTGTCCGGGGCACGGGCGAGTGGGATCGAATCACAGCTAGCCGAGGCGCGGGTGGGCCTCGTCGTCGCCGCCGGGATCGGGGCGCTGCGGAGGTCGGCGCTCACGGCCCGCGACCTCGCGCAGGTCTTCGACACCGGCGAGACGCGGGCGATGACCTGGGGCCGAGGGTGGGCGCGCTTGGCGGCGCGGGCGCTCAACGCGACGGGCAAATCGGTCGTCTCCGACGTCGATGAGGCGCTCGAGCGGTGCGGGACGGCCGAGCGGGAGCGCCTCGTCGAGGCCGTGCGGGCGTATCTGCGGTCCGGGAGCATCGGGCTCACGGCCGCCGAGCTCTACTGCCACCGGAACACCGTGGCCAACCGACTGCGCCGTTTCGCCGAGGTGACCGGCGTCGATCCGACGATCCCCGCCGAGGCGGCCCGCCTCGTCGTCGCATGGGCGTAACCGGGGCTCGTCCGCCCCCGACGCCTACCCAAACTTCACCCGACGTCCCAGATTCGACCCGGCGCCGCATGACATTTGCGACGTCGGGTGAAGCGAGCGGGGTCTGTAGACTCAGCGGGCTCTGTTGCTGGTGGGCGGCTCGGGGCATACTTGAGTCACTGCGACCGGCGACGAGGCCGGTCGAACGGGAACACCCGTCCACTCCCTGAGGAGAGAAGCAATGGCGATCAGTCCCCACGTCTTCTTCAGCGGCGGCCGGTGCGCTGCGGCGTTCGAACGGTACCGTGACATCTTCGGCGGCGAACTGTCGATCATGCTGAGCAAGGACGCCCCACCCGAGGCGCGGATGCCGGGCGCACCCGAGGATTCGGTCATGCATGCGGTGCTCAACCTCGGCGATTCGCTCATCATGGGAGCCGACGACCCCACGGGCACCGGCGATGCGATGTCCGGGGTCGCGCTCAACTTCACCGCTCCCGATCCGGACGCGGCGAAGCGGGTCTTCGACATCCTCGCCGAGGGCGGTGAGGTGCAGATGCCGTTCGCGCCGACGTTCTGGTCGGCGGGGTTCGGGGCGTGCGTCGACCAGTTCGGGGTGCCGTGGATGATCGACACAGCCCAGGGGGCCGGTCCGCAGTGATGCGGGGGTTCGCAGTGATGCGGTGTCTGCAGTGACGCAGGGCTGCCGTGACGTGGGGGCTTGGCGGTTTCGCTGTTCGGCGCGGAGATGGGCCTGTGCCTCAGGCGGGGGTTCGTCGGGTCAGTCCCTGGTAGCTCTGGCCGTGCGGCCCGGTGAGCGCGGTCGCGACGCCGTCGACGGTGAGCACGAACCGTCCGCCGGCGCTCTCGATGCCGAAGCCGCGCAGCTGTTCGCCGAGATCCGGCAGCACGCGCTCGCCCTCGTTGCTCACCCAGATGACGTCGTCGCGTGAGCGCATGAGCGATGTGAATTTGTCGCGTCCCGGTGCGTCGACGTACGCGAGGACCGCACTGTGGAAGAGAACGATCTGGGCACCGGCGGGCGCTTTCGCGATGAGGGAGTCGACCGCCTCGGTGAGGTCACCGGCGACGAGTCGCGGCGGGTCAGCGGCGGCGATCGCGGCAGCGGCGTCGAGGCGGGCCCGGCGCGCGTCGTGCTCGGGCCAGATGAGGGACCGCAGCCATGCGCGCTCCTCAGGGTCGGTGACATCGAGCGGATTGAGGTCGATGCCGGCCCGCCAGACCACCTCGGGGAGCCTCGTTGGGGGCTGCGCGGCGGTGAGCCCGCACTCGAGGACGACCGTGCTCGGTCCGTCCTCCGGATCGAGGCGGACGACACCCTCGGCGGTCCGATACTCGTAGCTGTAGCGGTCCGGATAGAGGCACAGCCCCGCCGAGGCGCCCACCTCGATGAGCGCGATCGGCCCGTTCACCTGCGACAGGACCGGCAGAAGGACAGCACAGCGACCGGCTTCGTTCGTCTGCGTCGACCGTTCGAGCATGAGCGATCGCACCGCATCCCAGTGCGCGAGCAGCCACGCGCGCAGTTGGGCGAAATCGGGTTCCCCGGCGCCGAGGTGTCGGGCAGCGGCGAAGAGAAGGTTGGCCTGCCGTTTGGGTTGGGGGAGTGAGAGGAGGAGGTCGATGATCTCGTCATCGTCGGCCGTTCCCGCCGCCCATTCGGCAAACAGCGGTGAAGTGTCGGCCGCTTCGACCTCGGCGAAGTGCCGGTAGTACCGGCGCAGCGTCTCGGATTCGAGCTCGGTCATCGGTTCCATGCTCACCTGTCCGTCGGTGGGGGTGCGGGTGTAGGGGCCCCGCTGGCGCGAGGGTGCCTGCCGGTGCACTGGCTGCCTCAGGCAGGTCTTCTGTCGTGAGGTGCGGAACAGCCGAGTTCATCGAGTCCGCCTCCGGCATCGTCGAATCTGTGTCACTGTCATCGTAGGTCGAGGTCTGATTTCAGTGGTGAGGAGGGTGTCGGAACGTTCCGCGGACCGCTCGAGGTGAGGTGGTGACCGTCGAGGCGTGGCCGGTGGACCGTCAGAGCCACTTCTGTGGACGATCGCGATCGGCCAAGCGCGCAGGCGGATCCGCTGCTCCGCGCGGGTGTCAGGGCGCATCCGTGATGCGCGGGCGCGGATTCACGCAACGTCTTCCCAGTTCAGGGCGGTGAATGCAGGTCTCTGCGTCCGCTTTTGTAACAAGTATGATTGATATGAGAATCGAAGAGTATCGAAATGCGCCTTCACAGTAGAACAAAAACCAAACAAATGGGTTGACAAATCCGAATCAGGTGTATAATGGGAGGATCAACACAGACGTTGATGATTGGACCTGGAGGCTATGACTCTCACCCCGGACCGCAACTCCGAGAAGCCGGAGGAACGCGCAGGACGTGCTTCGGCTGCGCGGAGGAATGCGTCCGGTGCGGATCGCTCCCGGAACGACTTCCGCTCCGCGGGTGACGGGACAGCGAGTGTCGGATCCGGGCGCGGCGACGCAGGATCAGCTGACGACGAACGCCTCGCCGAGGTCATCTCTCTGCGTGATCAGCTCGCGGCTGCCGGATTCGATCTCTCCGGTCACCCTCTCGCCGATGAATTCGGCGCCAGGGACGCCGTCGACATGTCTGAGCCGCCACCGGCCGACGAACCGGCCTCCGACTACTTCGACTCCATCGATGATCCGGATATCAGCACACCGTCGTTTGCCGTCGACCAGGCGCCGCATTCTCCAAGCTCAGAGCTCCGCGATCAGGGATCCGAGGGACGGGACGCAGCTGGCGATGACGCAGCCCCGGCCTGGGTGAGCCGGCACCCGCTGCTCACCGACGCAGGCTGGTCGGATCTCTCAGCTTTCGCCCCCGAGATCACCGACAGCATCACCACCCTGATGGAATTCAGCAACGGACTGAGGTCCTTCGAGAAGCCGATGGGTCCCGACGAGGCCCTGCTCCTCGTCGACGGAGTCGAAGCGCTCTCACGGATCACGGAATACCTCTCGACGCTGGCTCTCTCCGTCTACGAACGCGTAGGCACTCCGACGGACAGCGGTGCCAAGAGCACGAAGGCTCTCATCCAGCACCGGCTCAATCTCACCCCGACCGAAGCCAACAGGCGGACCGAATTGGCGAAGAACCTCGGCGGGAGGGTCAGCGAATCCGGGCAGCGGCTCGCCCCTCTGTGCCCCGAGGTCGCCGACGGCCTGCACAGCGGGTCGCTGTCGGCGGGACAGGCGAAGGCCATCGATGACTGCATGCGCGACCTGCCCGACTGGGTGAGTCCGGAGAAGCGCGCCGAGGTGGAGAAACAGCTGGTCGACTACGCACCACAGGTGCGGGTCCGGGATCTGCGCGGCATCTTCGACCATATGCTCGGCTACCTCGATCCCGATGGGAAGCGACCCCGCGAAGAGACTCCGCGGGCCGACTACTCTGTGACGATCCGGCCCAAGGCCAACGGCGACTGGGTGCTGGGCGGACTGCTCGACCCGGTCTCAGGAGCGGCACTCAACGGGCTGCTGACATCCCGCATCCAATCCGCTGATCAGGTTGGTTCGACACCGTCGACGGCAGGATCTGCCGATGCGGGACAAAGTGCGGGTTCGATCGGGTCCGACTCACCTAGTGCGGCGGACACGAGTCTGTTCTCCGGCGATATGGGGCTCTCCGGCGATGCGTTGTTCTCCGATGCTGGGATGTCCGGTGCGGCGGAGCACGCCGGTCAGGAGTCGCTGTTCGACGTCGTCGACGCGGTGCTTCGCGGCGACCGCTACGACGCCCCGCTGCCGATCGTCGATGACGGAGCGGCCAGCGCCGCAATCGGTGGAGTCGGCCGCGGGGTAGGCACTGACGGCGGCGGCGCGGACCGAACTGGCAGCGGCCGCGCGGTCGGCACTGGCAGCGGCGGCGACAAAGGCCCCACCGGCTCCCCAGTCGGCGTCGGAGTGCGCGAAGACGGCACCTCGGTCGACCTCACCGATGAACGGCCAACGGCCAGGGCGCTGATCTACGAACGATTCGCCACTCTCGTCTCTCGGATCAGCATGGAACAGGCGGGGACCGGCTCCCCGTACGCGCTCGTCGTCACCGCGACGGCGGACGACCTTGCGAACGGCACCGGCGAAGGCACGACCGGAGTCGAGACCCCGATCCCGATCGACGAACTGAGAGCGAACGGCCTCAACGGGGCCGTGTTCTTCCACCTCATGAGCGAGAAGGCGACAACGGTCCAGGTGGCAACCGAGAAGCGGTTCGCTGACAAGAAGCAGGTCGCGATCATCACCGCCAGAGACAAGGGGTGCACGTTCCCGGGGTGCGACGCCCCGCCGGGATGGTGCGAGGCCAATCATGTGGTGCCGTGGGCTCGGGGCGGGCGCACCGACATCAACAATCTGGCTCTGGTGTGCAGCTACCATCACCACCTGCTCGACCGGTCCGACTGGGAGATGAGAATGCTCGCCGACGGGCGACCGTCATGGATACCCCCTGCGGCGGTGGACCCTGCGAGGCGGCCGATCCTCCATCCGCGCTACATCACCGCCGAGATCATCGCGTCGCTCTTCGATGACCGCCCTGACATGGTGAGAGATGATCGCTCTGGCGGGACTGGTCAGGATCATCAGCGGGGCACGGGGTGAAGGCACAGCCCTGCCCGGACGACGGTAAGCGACCCAACACTCTCTCGGACGACGCCTGCGTGAGGCCGTCTGCGTGACGTCATCCGGGTGACGCCGTCTGCGTGACCCCGTCTGCGTGACGTCATCCGTGTGAAGAGATCCGTGTGGTGTCGTCGACAGCGAGATCCCGCAGGGCGGAGATCGCATCGGCGATGAGCGCCTGCTGCGGATGCCCCGGGTCGCTGATCGCGTGGATGTATCGCGTCGGAGCGGGTTCCGCCAGTGGCACGATTCGCACTCCCGGCGGCAGCGGATCGATGCCGAGCCGCGGAAGGACCGTTATCCCGAGGCCGCGACTGACCATGTGCAGTGCCGTCGGGAAGGAATGCGCCTCATGCTTGAAGTGGATCTGCACGCCGGCTCGCGCACATGCGTCGAAGAGGATCGTTCGGCAGGGGCCGTCACCGATGTCATTGTCGATCCACTGCATCCCCTCGAGCTCGGCGAGCGAGATCGATGCGCGCGACGCGATCGGGTGATCATCGGGAACAGCCACGACATACGGGTCTTCGACGAGGAAGCTGCTGTCGACCTCGACCGGGAAGCGCAGTTCCCGCCTATCCGAGATGACAACCTGGATATCGGAGCTCAGTTCCCTCCATGGTCCTTCAGCGAGATTGAGCTGAACGGCGGTGTGCGGGTACCGGTTCTCCAGGTAGGCGACGAGCTCCGGCAGCCATCTCGTGCCCGCCGACGCGAAGTATCCGATCGACAACCGATCCACCCGGCTCTCCTGGAGTTCGGAGATCCGCTGCTGCAGCCGACTCGACGACTCGAGAACGGCATCGATCTCGCCGAGGATCGAAGCACCTGTTTCGGTCAGGCACAATCCGCGTCCACGTCGGGTGAACAGAGTCAGCCCGGTTTCGCGCTCAAGCAGCTTGAGATGATGACTCACGGCTGATGGCGAGAGTCCGAGATGATGAGCGGCAGAGCGAACAGAGCCGGTCACCGCGACCGATTTGAAGGACTGCAGATGCGCGACGGTGTGCATCCCTCTACCGTACGAAGTTCATGCACAGTTGTGCAATGGTGTGCGCTTTTCCTTGACGGTGAGTGCGGCAATAATCGCAGATATGAGACGCAATACCCATCGAGAAGGCTCGCCGAAGGCAACCGAGGACGCTGTGCAGATCACGGCACCGGCAACGTCGACGAATGCGCCGACGACCAGATCGCTGCCTCTCTCCGTCCGCTTCCCCGCACTGCCATGGATCGCCGCACTGCTGACCATGGTCTTCTGGGCGTCGTCCTTCGTCGTCATCCGTGACGCAGCTGCCCACTTCAACCCCGGAGCGATGGCACTGCTGCGCTGCCTTGCCGCCGCTGCCGTGCTCTCGCTGTGGATGCTCTTCCGGCGCCCACGGTTCCCATCCTCGATACGCGCCTGGCTCATCGTCGCCCTCTGGGGAGTGGCATGGTTCGCCGCCTATGTCGTCGTCCTCAACGCCGCAGAGCATTCGATCGATGCCGGCACTGCCTCGATGATCGTCAACATCGCCCCTCTCATCATCGCGGTCTTCGCCGGCCTCGTCCTCCGCGAAGGGCTGCCCTGGCGCCTCCTGCTCGGCATCCTCATCTCCCTCGGCGGCATCGGGCTGATCACAGCCGCGAGCTTCACGGGCGTCATCACCATCGGCGGCCTGGTCCTCAGCCTCGTCGCCGCCGTGCTCTACGCGGCATGTGTGCTGCTCCAGAAGCACTTCCTCTCGCGCGAGGACTCCGTGACCGTGACGTGGCTCGGCATCCTCGCCGGCACGGTGGCGTGTCTCGTCTTCACTCCGAGCCTCATCGCCGAGGTGGCCGCCGCGCCCATCGGCATCACCCTCCAGGTCGTCTACCTCGGCGTCGTGCCCACGGCGATCGCGTTCAATCTCTGGGGATTCGCCATCCGCGTCCTCCCGGCAGGCCTGCTCAGCTCCTCAAGCCTTCTCGTCCCGGCAATCGTCGTTCTTCTCTCATGGATCATCCTCGCCGAGGTGCCGCCGCCGCTGGCAGCGGCGGGCGGAGTCCTCTGCCTCGTCGGGGCCGCATGTGCGATCGGACCGCAGATCGTGGGCTCGCTGAGAGCATCCGCCAAGCGCTCGGACTGACCGAAGCACGCACCGAGGTGAACGGACAGCGGAGTGATCCGCTCAGCCCTCGGCCTTGCCCTGACGCCAGTAACCCATGAACGCGACCTGCTTGCGGTCGACGCCGACCTCCTGGACGAGGTAGCGCCGCAGCCGCTTGACCGGTCCGGCCTCGCCGGCGATCCACGCGTAGAACGGTCGAGCCGTCCGCTCGGTCTCACTCGAACTGCTCTGCGCGGCCTGCGTGAGCTGCGCGGGAACGTCCCAGAGGATCTCGGAATCGATGTCGACATCCTCGAGTTCGACCGCACCCGCCCCCACCTCGGCGAGGACCCTGCTCTCAGCCCGGACCGCCGCACGCACGGCAGGTTCGAGCTTCTCCCCGAAGCCCGCATCGCCGCGCGGCAGCCACTCGATCTCGAAGCCCTCCGGCAGGGCGAGGTCGAGGACATCCGCCGCGGTCGGCACCTCGATGACCGCCTTGCCGCGCACATCGCGGCCCGACAGCGACTCGAAGATCGAAGCGATCGCCGGCACCGCCGTCTCGTCCCCGGCGATGAGGATCTGGTCGGCGTCGCCGGGATCGAACTCGATCCCGCCGTAGACGCCGTCGTGATCACGGGTGGGTCCGATGATGTGGAGACGGTGGCCGATCTGCGCCGTCTCCGCCCAGCCCGCTGCAGGGCCGGAATGCCCGTCCGCATCGGTGTGGAGGACCATGTCGACGACGAGTTCACGGACATCGTCACGCCACTCACGGACGGTGTACGTGCGCATGCAGCCGCGCTCGCTCTCATCGACCTGCAGCCACGCCTGATACCAGGGGACACCGGCGGCGGACTGCTCGGCGAGGAATCCGATCAGGTCGAACCTCGGCTCGGTCGCCTCACCTGGAGGAATGACGAGTTTGAGGCGCAGATCGCGCGGATGTCCGTTGATGCCGAAGTTCTCCAGGCCAGGGCCGCCGAAGGTCACACGGCGGAAGGCGGGGCTGAGATCTTCGATCCCGATGACGGTGGCATCGAAGGCGCTGACGGCTGGGCGTGACATGTGTTCTCCTTGGTCCCCGGCGCGCACAGAGTCGTCGGTGCGCGCAGGGATCGTTCCCGCTCCCCAGCGACGACGACCCGTGACACGACCGCGGTGGGTCGGAAGCCTCGGCGAGAGGCCCGACCCGGAACGTCGGATCACCTCATCGCCGATGGCGGGAAGTCCACGACGAGTCTACCCCATAGCTGGTTAGGATAGCCTCTCCAAATCAGTGCTACGGTGGTCAGTGTTCCGTCAGTGGGACTCCCACGGCGGAGAGAGTCACCGAGAGTCACTGCACGTCATCCGCGTCCGCCGTCCGAAAGGCACCCATGCGCCGTCGCCAGCTTCTCGCCCTGTCCGCGCTCGCCCCACTCGCCCTCGTCGCCTGCACAAGAGAGCCCGAGTCGACGGCTGCGAACCCTGCCGCGAACTTCTCCTATTCGCCCGCCGGCTACGACGGGGTCACCGTCACCCTCGACCGCCCGGCCGAACGCATCGCCATGGACTACTACTCGGCCGCCGCGCTCGCCCCCTACGGCATCGCACCCGTGGCCGTCTTCGGCTTCGGGAAGAACGAGTCCCCGGGCAGGTCCTTCGACTCCACCGGCGTCGAGGTCGTCGGCGCCGACATGGAACTCGACACCGAGGCGCTCGCCGCCGCGGCCCCGGACATCATCGTCGCCTACGGCAACGACACCGGCGACGGCTGGACCTGGTGGGACGACAAACTCAAAGAGCAGGTGAGCGCACTCGCCCCCTTCGTGCCCGTCAAGCTCAGTGATCAGACCCCCGATGAGATGTTCGCCCAGTACGCCGCGATCGCGCAGGCCCTCGGCGCCGACACCGAGACCGACGCGATCGCCTCCGCGCGCCAGGACTTCGACGACACCCGCCGGCGCATCCGCGACATCACCGCGCAGAAGGACTGGCTCTCCGTCCTCCTGGCGAACTTCAACGCCGACATCATCTACACGGCGAAGGAGCTCGGCGTCGCCTCCATGCTCGCCGACGACGGCGTCCGCCTCGCCGGACCCGATGCCGGCGCCGACAGCTCCTGGGCGGAGGTCTCGTGGGAGAAGATCAGCGACTGCCCCGCCGATGTCATCCTCGTCCACGACGCCTCGGCGGATTATGCGGACAATCCGATCTTCACGGCCCTGCCGACGGTCGCCGCCAACCAACTCGGATCCTGGGACGACAAGCGCGCCTATACCTACGACGGATATGCGGCGTGGCTGAACGAGCTCGCCGACGTCCTCGACCGCGCTGACGATATCGATAAGCAGTCATGACCAGGCGGTGACCCCCGGTGACGCGCTTCTGACGCCGTCGGGTCGGGACCGGTCTAAGATCGGATCATGACTTTCTGGTGGCAAGAGCTGCGAACCAACCTTGCCCGATCGTACGAAGACCCCTCTGACCAGCAGTGGAATCCCGCGATTGCGACCCTGCCGGTGTCGGAGAGGGCCGCAGAGCTGTTCCGCGAAGTCGAAGACGACTTCCGCGCCATCGCAGCTGACACGCCGAGGTGGGACGACCCCCACCTCGACCCCGACTTCGAATGGGGTGGCGGCTCCGCCCCCGATGGCTGGTCCGAGGTCACCGACCACGAGAAGTTCGACATCGTCCACGCTCGCGCACGGGCGTGGATCAACGTCCTCACCCGCCGAGGCTGCCACCTCACCGCCCACGCAGTGAACTGGGCCAGCGACGACCCCTTCCTCTCGGTGGCCGACCGCAGCGAGATCCTCACCAGCGACGTCGACGGCAACCCCGAACTCGTCATCGGGTTCAACGACTACGTCGCCGACGAGGACGGCGTCGACCGCGTCGCCAACGTCATCATCGCCCTCGGCGACCCGGCCGTCTCCCTCGCCCGCGTACCCGACTGCGGCTGCGACTTCTGCGACTACGGTTCGGACGTGCTCCTCCAACAGCTCGACAGCCTCATCTTCTCCGTCATCGACGGCTCGATCGAAGCCCAGTCCGGAGGCCGCTACTCCGGCTACCGCACCTCGTTCGACGCCGCCGGCGAATTCTCCGGCGACACCTCCCACCAGCCCGCCCTGCACCGCTCACGCCCGTGGTTCCCCGACTGGACGCCGCGACCCATGCAGGACTGGGCCTGAGCACAGGGCACGACGGCGCCCCTCAGCTCAGCGGTCGGCCGCCTCGACGAGCTTTGACGCGACCGCGAGATCCTCCCACGACATCCCCGACCCCTTGAAGATCAGCGTGCGATCGTCGTCGAGCGGGGCCTCGCCCGTGCACACCTGAGACATCGTGACGATCGAATCCGCGTCGAGCGCGCCGTCGGTGATCGCGAGGACGACGTCACCGCATTCCCGCAGAGCCGTGCCGAGATCCTCGACGACGACCTCGGCGCGGGAGAAGAGCTCGGCCGGCAGCTCCCGGGCATGCGGATCGTGCGAACCGCACGCGAGGACGATCGCACCGGGACGGACGAGATCGGCGTCGAACAGCGGCGTCCTCGCCGTCGTCGCCGTGACGACGATATCGGCCGCACGCAGCGCCTCATTCGCCTCGGCGGTGCCGGCTTCGATGACCCGTCCGCGGCGTCGCACCTGATGACCGGCCTGATCGGGAGAGCGGACGACGAACGAGACCTCGGCGACGTCGACCACCTCGGCGATCGTGTCGGCATGGCCCACACCCTGCGGACCGGCACCGAAGACGACGACCCTGACCGGAGCGGTGAAGCGGGAGAGCGCGGGTTCGACCGCGGCGACGGAGACGGCCGGGGTGCGCAGGGTCGTCAGCGCGGCCCCGTCGATGACCGTGCGCAGGCGCAGAGTCGAGGCCTCGTACATGAGGTACTGACCGAGGATGCGCGGCAGCCCGCGTTCGGCGTTGCCCGTCGAGACGCCGACGAGCTTGACCCCCACCCACGGGCCGAACTCCGAGGGCATGAAGATCATGTTGCCCGCACTGACATCGGTGACGGTGCGCGGGATGTCATCGCTGGGATCGAAGCCGCCGGCGAGGGTCTCTCGCAGGGCGGCGACCGCCTCGGCGGGGGAGAGGGTGGAGAACACGGTCTCGGCATCGAGATAGGTCACGTCGTCCACGGGTGCTCCTTGGTGCTCGGTTCCGGTGACGCTCACTCACGTCCGCACCGGGTCGGTGCGAACGGGTTCACGATCGCCGCCCACCCTATGTGATCGCGCCCACAATTCCGAACCGCGTCCGCCCGGTGGGCGACGTGAGCGCCCTTCGCTGGGCGACAGCTGCTGCCGCCGGGCGGTGCCTGCTGCCGTCACCAGGCGATGCTGGTGCTGCCGACGGGCGGTGCCTGCCGCCACCAAGATACGCCGACGTGTGCCGGATCAGCCGGTGCTGCGGACGACGGCGGCGGCTGCGGAATCAGCCGGTGCGGCGGACCACGGCGGCGGCCGCCTCGGCGAGGATATCCAGCGCCGAGGCGATGAGCGGCTGACCGGACGAACCGCTGCGCACCCCTGTGAGGATCTTCCGCGAGGGCACCGGATCCCCGCGGAGGGGCACCCTGACGACGTCGTAGCCCTCGGGCAGCCGGGCGAGCCGCGGCACGAGGGCGACGGCGAGACCCGCGGAGACGAGCGCGGCACCGGTCTCCCACTCATGGGATTCGTGCGCGACCTCGGGGAAGAAGCCCGCCGCCGCGCACGCGGTGCGCACCAGCCGGTGGTACGGGGTGCCGGGGCGATCAAGGATCCACTGCTCCTCGGCGGCCTCGCCGAGCGCCACCGACTCCCGGCCGGCGAGCCGGTGGTGGCTGGGCACGAGGAGGTCGAGCCGATCGCTGAAGAGCGAGGACTGCTCGAAGCGGGCATCGCTGCGCGGCGGCAGCGGGTCGGTGGCGACGACGACGGCGATGTCGGCCTGTTCGGCGACGAGCAGGTCGAAGCACTCCTGCGGATCGGCCTCGATGATCCGCACGGCAGCGCCCGGATGTTCCCGCATCACCCGCTCCGCGGTGAGCGGCAGCAGGCTCGCCGCCGCGGTCGAGAACCCGCACAGTCGCAGCACGCGCTGACCGGTAGACGGGCCGACGGCGGCGAGTTCGCCCCTGATCTCCTCCCAGCGGGTGAAGAGCTCCTGTGTGCGCTCGAGGAGCAACTGCCCGGCCGGAGTGAGCGCGAGCACGCGCCCCCGCTGTTCGAGCACGCTCACGCCGAGATCCTTCGACAGGGTCCTCAACTGGTGCGACACCGCCGAAGGTGTGTAGCCGAGCCGCTCTGCCGCGGCGGTGACGGTGCCGACCTCGGCGAGGACCCGAAGGACGTGGAGGCGACGATCGATCATGCAATATTCTTGCACGATCGCTGGCGAAAGGATTCGCTTCTCTTCGCCGGCGGCCAGGCGGACACTGAAGGGGAGCGGACACTGGTCGCTCAAGCGGTGCGTTCCCAGCGCCCGGACGGACCGGGCCCCGACCGCACGCTGGCGGTGGCATCGCTCACGGTGGCATCGCTGACTGTGGCATGACAGACGGCAGCGCCGCAGATACGCACAGAAGCAAGGCGGTGGAATCCATGACCCTGGTCCCCGATGACACGGCCGTCGGCAGGCCGCAAGCACCCGGACAGGCTGCGCCCGGGCAAGCTGCCCCCGGGCAGGCTGCATTGATTCAGGATGGACTGAGTCAGGATGGACTGAGTCAGGATGGACTGAGTCAGGATGGACTGAGCAGGGCCGCCCCCGGACAGGCAGCACCCGACGGGTCGGTGCCCCGTCTCGGCATCGCTGGCCGCGACATCGCCGGTCCCGACATCGACCGACTCATCGACGAGCGCCGCCCCGGATACTCGCTCGAGGCCCCGTTCTACATCAGTCCCGACCTCTTCGCCCGAGATGTCGAGGCGATCTTCGCCTCGACGTGGATCTTCGTCGGCAGCGTCGCCGAGGTGCCTGAACCCGGCGACTTCGTCACCATCGACATCGGCACGTACTCGGTCATCGTCATCCGCGACGACGATGACGGAATACGTGCCCACCACAACGTCTGCCGCCACCGCGGGACAAGACTGCTGGGCGAGCCCGCCGGATCGGTGGGCAACATCGTCTGCAGCTACCACCAGTGGACCTACACTCCCGGCGGTGAGCTCATCTCCGCCGGCGCACAGGCACCGGGCTTCGACCCCGCCTGCTTCTCCCTGCGCTCGGTCAGCGTGCGCACCATCGCCGGACTGATCTTCCTCTGCCTCGGGCCCGAGCCGCACGACATCGACGAGGTGGCCGAGGTCATCTCCCCCTACCTCGCCCCGCACGACATCGCCGGAGCGAAGGTCGCAGCTCAGGTCGACCTCATCGAGGACTCGAACTGGAAGCTCGTCATGGAGAACAACCGCGAGTGCTACCACTGCGAAGCCGGCCATCCGGAGCTCACCTGCACGTTCTTCCCCACCTACGGCTATGCCCCTGACGAGATACCGCCCCGCCTGCAGCCGGCCTACCACCGCTTCCTCGATGCCGAACGCCGACTCCACGACAACTGCGACCGCAACGGACTGCCCTTTGCCCTCGTCGAGGAGCTCAGCGGTCGCCCGACCGGATTCAGGATCGAGCGCGCCGCCCTCGACGGGCAGGGGGAGTCGTACACGATGGACGGGTCGGCCGCCTCGGCGAAGCTGCTCGGAGACCTCGACACCTTCACCCTGGGCAGGGCCTCACTCCATGTCCAGCCGAACATGTGGTTCCACGCGATGGGCGACCACATCGTCACCTTCAGCGTCGTCCCCCTCGCCGCGGACAGGACGCTCGTGCGCACGACGTGGCTCGTCGACGCCGATGCCGAGGAGGGCGTCGACTACGACCTCGCGAACCTCACGTCGGTGTGGATGAAGACGAACGAACAGGACGCGGCCTTCTGCGAACGCGGCCAGCTGGGGGTGTCGTCGCCGGCGTACCTGCCGGGACCCTACGCCCCCACCGAAGGGCACCTCGATGAGTTCTGCACGTGGTACATCGAACGGCTCAAGGCGCACAGGGAGAGGGTGAGCGGGCGATGAGATATGTGAGGTCGCCGTTCCCGCTGGTCGCCGAGGCGGTGCCGAGCAAGTCGACGTTCCGGGTTCCCGCGTGGGGCGGTACGACCGACGTACCCGGCAGCACCGACGACGGGATCACCGGACTCGCCGAATGCATCGCGATCACCCCGGTCACCCGCGACATCATCTCGATCGACCTCCGCGCACCATGGCTGACCGCTGTCGACTTCGAACCCGGACAGTACCTCACGGTGCGCGTGCCCGAGCTCGGCCTCGACCGCTGCTACTCGATCTCCTCGGCGCCCTTGGGCACGAACACGTTCACCCTCACCGTCAGACGCCGGCCCGGCGGCGCGGTGTCGAGCCACCTCCACGACCGTCTCCGCGTGGGCGACCGACTCCACGTCGACGGCCCCTACGGCCTGTTCAGCACGAGCTTCCACCCCGCCCGCAGGCACCTCTTCCTCTCCGCAGGCTCGGGCATCACCCCGATCATGTCGATGGTTCGCGCGCTGCTCGCCCGGACGGACCCCGAGACGCTCGACGTCGTCCTCGTCCACAGCGCCTCGACCCCGGACGACATCGTCTTCCGCACCGAACTTGACCAGCTCGCCGAGGTCCCCGGGATCACCGTGATCACCGTGTGCTCCCGCGACTCCGCGACCGAGGTCTGGGCGGGCCGGCGGGGCAGGCTCAGCCATGAGATCCTCGCCGAGGCGGTCCCCGACGCCTGGAACCGCGAGACCTTCGTGTGCGGGCCGACCGGTTACATGGATGCCGTCCGTCCCCTCCTCGCCGAGGTGGGTGTCCGGGCCATCCACGAGGAGTCGTTCGTCTTCTCGACCTCGCCGGCCGCACGTCTGGCGAAGCGGAGCGGGCAGGGCCGGAAGAGTGTTGGCGGCGTGGGGACACGACCCTTCTCGATCACCTTCGCGACGAGCGGCACGCAGGTGCCATGCGATGCCGAGACCACCGTCCTCGATGCCGCCTTCGCGGCCGGGATGGCGTTCACATCCTCGTGCGAGCAGGGGATGTGCGGGACGTGCAAATCCGACCTGATCAGCGGCGATGTCGAGATGAACCATGCCGGCGGCATCCGCCCCAAGGAGCTCGTCGCCGGCCGATTCCTCCCCTGCTGTTCGACACCGCTGAGCGACCTCGTCGTCGACCGCTGAGGTCAGCACCTGGTATGCGGTGCCCAAACGGAGCAGTCAGCGGAGGACGAAGCCGGGCACGAGGTCGTCGCGGGCATCGACGGAGAACGTGCACTCGGCGACCTTGTGAGCGGTTCCCGTGACGACGGGGACGACGCTGTCCCAGTGTCCGGCGCCGGGACCGCCGCTTCCGGCTCCCGTCCTCTCGTCGACAGTGCTGAGCCCGCCGGCAGCGCCCCCGACAACGCTCTGCACGCGGGCGCGGAACCGCGTGTCGACGATCGAGTCGTGGACGAGGACCTGGTCGGCGGCGAGCTCTCCGCTCGCCCACAGGGCCGCCACGCGCGCTGCCGTGCCCGAGCCGCACGGCGAGCGATCGACCTGACCGTCGGCGAAGATCGTGACATTGCGCTGGTGGAGCTCACCCTCGTCGGTGAGGCCGAGGCGATCGACGAAGATCGTGCCGTAGACGCCGCTGAGCCGCTCATCGGTGGGATGCACCGTGAGCGGATGCCCGGACAGAGCCGCCTTGACCTCGCGGCCGACGGCGATGAGATCACCGAGAGCCCCGGGTTCGACGACGAGTCCGAGCCGATCCGCATCGGCGCACGCATAGAGCGCCCCGCCCCACGCGAGATCGACCTCGACCCGGCCCCGACTGGTGTCCACCGCGACGCCCGTCGCGACGAGGCGACTGGGCACATTGACGAAGTCGACCGACTCGACGAGCCCGTCCTCGTCGGTGCGCACCGCCGCGCGCACCCGACCCGAGGGCACGTCGATGACGACCTCGGTCACCCCCGACGGATCCGGAGCGACGCGCCCCGATTCGATCGCCCACGCGCCGAGCGCGATCGTCCCGTGCCCGCACGCGGTCGAGAACCCGTCCTTGTGCCAGAAGAGCACCCCGAAGTCCGCTCCTTCGTCGTCGGGCGGAGTGAAGAACCCGCCGTACATGGCGGCATGTCCACGCGGCTCGAAGCACAGCAGCCTGCGCAGATCGTCGACCTCGCTGCCCCCGATCGCCTGGGCCCGCCGCTCGGCGACCGTGTCTCCGGGAATCTCGACCGGCGGATCGGCCACGATCCGAAACGGCTCACCGGCCGTGTGATAGTCGATCGTCGTGCACGTCATCGAATCCGCCTCGCACAGGGTCTGACCATCACAATGCCATGCCCACGCGCAGTCCCTCGAGCACGGCGGCATGGACATTCCGGGAGGCGACCGCGTCCCCGATCCGATAGAGGACGAAGGGGGCGTCCGCCTCGGCGAGGGAGATCTCCGGCTGCGGCCGGCCGTGCACCCACGCCTCGAGATCGATCGCACCGCGGTTGCGTGAACGCTCCCGCAGCTCGAGGTAGACCTCGTCGTTCGGCAGGGTCCCATGGTCGACGACGACGGCATCGGCGGCGACGGGCGTCTCCTTGTCGGAGTACTCGTTGCGCAGTCCTGCCCGCACGCTCGTCCCCTCCGGATCCGCCGTGATGAGACGCTCGCCGAGGCGGACCTCGACCCCGAATTCGGAGAAGACCCGCAGGTAGGCAGGGGAGTTCATCGACCCGATGTCGATCCCGATCGTCCGTTCCGGGCTGACGTAGATGACCTCCTGACCGGCCCGGGCGAGACGCTCGACCGCATCGAGAGCGGGGTAGGCGCCATGATCGTCGAAGACGAGGACGCGCCGCTTCCCGCGCAGGTGGTCGTCCATGACGTCCCAGACGTCGAACGCCTGGGTCCGACCCAACGGCGCACCGGTGTCGGGGATCCCTCCAGTGGCGACGATGACGACGTCGGGATCGAAGGCGAGGACCGCCTCGGCGTCGGCGAAGGCATTGAGCCGCAGGTCGACGCCGTGCTTCGCACACTGCTGGACACGCCAGTCGACGATGCCGATGAGATCCCGGCGCCGGTCGGAGCGGGCGGCGATGCGCACCTGACCGCCGGGCGCGGAATCGGCTTCGAGGAGGGTGACCCGGTGCCCGCGGACCGCTGCGACCCGAGCCGCTTCGAGACCGGCTGGACCGGCGCCGACGATGACGACGTGCTTGGACTGCGCCGCTGGGTGCGTGGCCTGCGTTGCCGCGTCGCTGCGGATCTCCTGCGGGAGGTCGGCCTCGCGACCGGTCGCGGGATTGTGGATGCACGTCGCCGACCCCGAGGTGTAGATGCTGTCGAGGCACATGTTCGCGCCGACGCACGGGCGGATGTCGTCCTCCCGATGCTCGGCGATCTTGCGCACGAGATGCGGGTCGGCCAGCTGCGCCCGCGTCATCCCGACGAGGTCGAGGCAGCCGTCCTCGATCGCGTACCGGGCGGTGGGCACGTCGGCGATGCGGGCGGCGTGGAGGACGGGGATCTCAATGGCTTTGCGAATGCGGCGGCACGTCTCGAGCCACGGTGCCGACGGGGTGCCCATGCCCGGAATCGCCTCGGCGAGGACCCGGTCGGAGCCGATCGTGCCGACGTTGACGTTGAGGAAGTCGATGCCGTGGGCGGTGTAGGTCTCGAGGACGTCGGTGGCCCGGTCCTCGCGCATGCCGTCGTTCCGGCGCTCATCGACGGCCATGCGGATGCCGACGAGGAAGTCGCTCGGCACCGCCGCCCTCACCGCGTCGATGACCCGCAGCGGGAAGCGAGTGAGGTCGGCGAGCTCACCGGAGTACTCGTCTGTGCGTTCGTTGAGCCACGGGGCGAGGAACGCATCGAGGAGGTGACCGGCGTGCATGATCTCGATGCCGTCGAAGCCCGCCTCGGCGACCCTGGCCGCCGCGGCGGCGAAGTCGGCGACGATGCGATCCATGTCGAAGTCCTCGAGCGCCTTCGTGAACGACCGGTGAGCGGCCTCCCGGGTACGGGAGGGAGAGACGAGCGGCAGCCAGTCGCCGGTGAAGTTCGACGAGCGCATGCCCAGGTGAGTCGCCTGGATCATCACGGCGGTGCCTTCGGCGTGGCAGTCCTCGGCGATGGCCGCGAGCCAGGGAGTGACCTCGTCGGTCGAGAGATCGATGTTGCCGAACGCAGCCGGGGAGTCCTTCGAGACGATCGCCGAACCGCCGATCATCGTCAGTCCCACCCCGCCGCGGGCCTTCTCCCGGTGGTAGAGCCGGTAGCGGTCCTTCGGCATGCCGAGCTCGGTGTACGCCGGCTCGTGCGAGGTCGAGACGATGCGGTTCTTCAGGGAGAGTCCGCCGAGGTCGAACGGCTGGAGCAGCGGGTCGCCGGGCTGGAGCTGCGGATCGTCCATTCCTCCTCCATCGCAGGAACGTGAGTGGTGAGTGCGGCATCTGTTGCAACAGTGGTGCTGGGATCGGTGGTCGTTCGTTCGACGGTGCTGTGTTCGGCGGTGCTGTGTTCGAGATTGGGTAATCGATTACCGACTACCATGCTTCCATGGTCGATTCCCACGGCTATGCTGTCAATAGTTTCGCCGGTGACCGTTCAGCCGACGACGATTGAGGAGAGTGGCTTTGGACAGAGCACGACCCGCAGCCCCACCGTCGTTGCGCGAGCACGCCCTCTCGATCATCCGCGACGCCATCGCCACCGGTGAGCTCGACGAGGAGAGGATCTACTCGGCCGCGGGACTCGCGAAGCAGCTGGGTATCTCGCTCAGCCCCGTGCGCGAGGCGATGATGGCCCTCGTCACCGAGGGCACCGTCGAAGCCGTTCCCAACCGCGGCTTCCGCCTCGTGCCGATCACCGAGACCGATCTCGAGGAGATCATCCGCATCCGCGTCCTCCTCGCGGTCCCCGCCGTCCGCGAACTCTGCCGACAGGCGGTCGAGGCGAAGGGGGCCAGTGCGGGTGCAGGCGCCGACAGCGATCCAGGGACCGACAGTGAGCCCAGAGCTGCCGACGGTGACATCGGCGAGCGACTCCGGCTGCTGCGCTCTCACGCCGAGGCGACGGTGGCCGCAGCCGAGACCGGCGACATCGTCGGCTTCTACACCCACGATCGCCGCTTCCACGAGTCGCTGCTCGCCTTCGGCCTCGGACCCCGGGCCGCGGAGATCAGTCTGCGCCTGCGCGATCAGTCCCGCATCGGAGGCGGCGCCGCGGTCACCGGGACACCCGTCGAGACCGTCGCGGTCGCCTCGGCGAAGGAGCTCATCGACATCGTCGACCTCATCGAGGCCGGAGCAGGCGACGAGGTGGCCGAGCTCGTCACCCGCAACCTCTACTTCTTCAAACGCACCGAGGGCTGAGCTGCCTGAGACGACCGTCGCCCCTCGCCGCGGGCGGCGAGGGGCGACGGTGGGAAGGGACAGCGGGAAGGGTCGGACGGCTACTTCCCCGCACCGATCGGCATGGTCTCCGGGTCGATGTCGGGGTTCTCGTCCTGCGTCTTCTCGAGTTCGACGGCCTCCTCGTGCGAGCTCACCGTCGGGAACGACCCGAGCAGCGGACGGTGCGCGGACTCCTTCATGAAGCACACGGCGATGAGGGCGATGACCGAGAAGAACATGATGTAGAACGCCGGCATGTACGAGTTGCCGGTGAGGTCGATGAGCGCCTGACTGAACAGCGGGGTCGTGCCGCCGAACAGAGACACGCCGAGGTTGAACGTCAGACCCATGCCGCCGTAGCGCGAGGCCGTCGGGAACAGCGCCGGCAGCGTCGAGGCCAGACACGCGATGTAGAACGCCGCAGGCAGGGCGACCATGAACAGTGCGACGGTCACCGCCCACATCTCACCGATCTGCATGACGGCGAACGCGGGAACGATGAGGACGATCGTCATCACGGCCGCGAGACCGAAGACGAACTTCCGTCCCAGCCTGTCCGAGAGGCGTCCGATGAGCGGCAGACTCGCTGACATGAGGACGAGCACGGGGATCGTCACGACGGCGGCCTGGATGTTCGAGACCTTGACCGTCTCCTCGAGGTAGGTCGGCATGAAGCTCGTCAGCGCGTAGCCGATCGTCTGCGAACCCGCGACGATCGCGATGCCGATGAGGATCTCCTTCCAGAAGTGGCGGATGACCCCGATGAGCCCGTGACGTGCGTACGGGTCGTCGTTGTTCTTCGTCACCAGACCCTCGTCCTGGGCGGCTTCGAAGCCGGGGGTCTCGGGGATCTTCATCCGGAACCAGATCGCAACGACGCCGAGCGGGATCGCGACGAGGAACGGGATCCTCCACCCGCCCTCGACCATGGCGTTCTCGCCCCACAGGCTCGTGGTGACGACCGAGGTGATCGCCACGGTTCCCGCCCCTGCCGCGAAGCCGAGGTACGAGCCGACGTCGAGCCACGAGGCCCAGTAGCCGCGGGACTTGTCGGGGGCGAACTCGGAGACGTAGGTCGTCGCACCGGCGTACTCGCCGCCGGTCGAGAAGCCCTGGATCATCTTGAGCAGGTAGAGCGGGATGATCACCCACAGGCCGACCTGGGCGGCCGTGGGGAGCATGCCGATGAGCGCGGTCGCGGTGGCCATCGTGGCCATCGTGAAGAAGAGGACCTTCTGGCGACCGATCTTGTCACCGAGCGGACCGAGCACCATGCCGCCGAGCGGCCGGACGAGGAACGAGACCGCGAAGCCGAGCAGCGTGACGAGCAGACCCATCTGCTTGTCCATGCCCTCGGTGAACACGGTCGTCATCGTCACGGCGAGGTAGCCGTAGACGCCGAAGTCGAACCATTCCATGAAGTTGCCGACGGTGGTGCCGCCGATCGCGGTGCGGATGGACTTCGGTTCGACGACGATGCAGTCGTCTGCCTCCAACCGCTTCTTCCTCCGCTTGATGCGGAAGGGCTTACGGCCTTCCCTGGACGGTTCGGATGGGCCGGTTGTCATCTGAGAATCCTCACGTTGACTGCAATGCATTCGCCGCGGAGAAGCCGGACGGCGAAAAGACAATGCAGAACATCCTTGCGCTGTGTGCAACTCATGTCAACAATTCGTGTGACTCAGATTACACAAGGAGAGGTGTTTCCAGCGAGGGCTCACGGGTGTTCTCGCACGGAAATTCCACCGCAGGACAGCTTGTCCGCCGAGGTGCAGGAGGCCTTGCCCGACAAGGCCGAGAGGAGTCTGCCCGGGAGGACCCGGACGCAGCCTGAGAACCGCGGTCGGGAGGGTGGTCCCGACCGCGGTCGATGTGAGAAGGCTGACGTCGCCGAGGCGGTCGTCCCCGGCGTCGCATCAGTCCCTGCGAGGGAGATGGTCCCCGCCGAGGTGGTCGTCCGGCCCGTCAGGTCAGAGCGAGGACTCCGCGGCCTTGGGGTCGCGCACGACGCGGAAGGACTCGAGTGCCGGGTCGACGCTGCCGCGGACGTGGCCCGAGGGGCTTGCGGCGACGGCCTGGAGGAAGTCGACCGTCTCCTCGGTGATCGCCTCACCGGGGAGGACGTTGGGGATCCCGGGCGGGTACGCGGCGAGCGAGCTCACGCTGATGCGGCCGGCCGCCTCGGCGGCGGGAACGACCTCGGACTCGGCGAAGAACGCCTCGCGCGGAAGCATGACGAGGTCTCCGGCGGTCGGCAGGGGCGGGATCGCCGACGCCGACTCGTCCTCGGCGATCTCATGCGTCGCCGCGTTCTCGGTGCGCATCTGCTCGAGGGCGTCGAGAAGGCGGGAGATGTCGGGGGACTTGCCGAGGCCGATGAGGACGACGAGCGTCGTGGCCGTCGCCATCTCCGCGTAGATCGCGAACTCCTCGGCGAGGCGGCCCCGGATCGTGTGCCCGTCGAGGCCGGTGGCGGTGATGTCGATGGGCAGGCGGAACGGGTCGATGTCGACGACGTCGGAGAAGTTGAGGAAGTCGCCGGAGAGCAGCCGGTAGTGCTCGGAGCCCTCGATCTGCGCGCGGGCATGCCGGATGTTCTCCAGTGATTCGGAGATCGCGTCGTGGGAGTTGACGAGCTCGCGCCGGGCGATGTCGATCGAGGCCATGAGCGGGGCGTTCTCACTCGTCGAGGACGTCATCATGAAGGCGCGGGCCAGTGCCGGCTCGAGCCGGTCGGCGAACTCGGTGTCGCCGAGGTGGAGCAGCGCCGACTGCGTGAACGAACCGGCGAGCTTGTGCGTGCTCATGATGACCATGTCGGCCCCGAGCGTGACGGGCGAGGCAGGGAGATCGGGGTGGAAGCCGAAGTGGGCGCCCCAGGCGGCGTCGATGATGAGCATCGCACCGGCCTCATGGGCCACCTCGGCGAGCGCCGCGACATCGGCCACGGCACCGAAGTAGCTCGGGGTGACGAGGTAGACCGCGGTGACCTTCTCCGGGTGCATGCGGATGGCGTGGCGCAGCGCATCGGGGGTGACGCCGTGGGCGATGCCGTTGGCCTCGTCGACGTTGGGGGAGACGAAGCGGGGGTTGAGGCCGGCGAGCACGATGCCGTCGATGAAGCTCGAGTGCGCGCTGCGCTGGGTGACGACGCCGGTGCCGAGCGTGCCGACCGCGAGTGCTGCCATCCGGTTGCCCTGCGAGGAGCCGTTGGTGAGGAACCAGGTGCGGCGGGCACCCCACGCCTCGGCGGCGAGCTCGAGGGCCTCATCCTTCGGGGTGTCGACGCCGAGGTCGATGCCGTCGAAGAGCGGGGGGACGTCGAGGGAGAGGATGCGCTCGCCGAAGTAGTCGGCCAGACCGTGGGCGATGCCCTCGCCGTTGCGCCCGTGACCCGGAGTGGTGAGGAAGAGGGAGTCGCGCGCCGCCACCCGATCAAGCGCATCGGCATAGGGTGCGTGTGCGGCCCTGCGGCCCTCGTTGTCGGGTGAGCTGGGCATGGGGGAATCCTGGTGCACGGTCATTCCTTCAGAGTAGGGAACGGACGTCGACGGGAGAATACCAACTTTCCTCCTGTACTCTATATCCAGTATTGAACTGACGGGGAGAGGAATATGGAATTCCTTGATACTCGCGGTCTCATGGCTCTGCGCGCGATCGCCGACGCCGGTTCGGTCGCCTCGGCGGCGACACGACTGGGCTGGAGCCAGCCGACCGTCAACCATCACCTGGGCAATCTCGAACGCGCTCTCGGGGCCACGCTCATCGAGCGGACCCCGCGCGGATCGCACCCGACGACCGTCGGCAGCCTCGTCGTCACCCGGGCCGTCGAGATCCTCGGACTCTGCGACCGCCTCGGCGACGAGGTGGCCCTATGGCGGGACACGCAGGCGGTGCCGGTGAAGATCGGGGCGGTGCCGACGGTCGGTGCCCGCGTCATCCCGAAGCTCCACCACGAACTGCAGAAACGGCCCCGGTGGCAGACCGACGAGTCGACGCAGGGGCTCGGGGCCGCACTCGATGTGACGATGGACGAGCACGCCAAGCTCGTCGCCCGCCTCGAAGCCGGCGATCTCGACTTAGCGCTGCTCGTCTCGACCGATGTCGACAAGGTGTGGATCCCGCCGTCCCTGACCGCCGAGCACCTCTACTCCGAACAGCTCTTCCTCTGCGTGCCCACCTCGGTCGGGCCCGTCCCCATCGGGGCTGACGGGATGCCCGACTTCGCCGCACTCGTCCCCCAGACATGGGCGTTCAGCATCGATCCGGGCGACGCGATCGACGAGGTGATCCGCGCGTTCTGCCTCTCCGCTGGCTTCGAACCGCGGGTGGGGATGCGGATGGACGACTACGCGGCGATCAATCGGATGATCGCCGCGGGCCTCGCGATCGCCGTCATCCCCGAATCCTCGCTGCCCGCCGACGAGGGGATCGAGATCCTGCCGTTGCCGCTCAGCGCCGCCCGCCGGGACGTCCTCGTCGTCTCCCGGGCCCGGGTCCAGGGCCCGAGCCGGGGACCCGCCCGACACGACCCGATCGTCGCCGCCCACGGCGCGGCACTGACCGAGGTGATCGCCGACGTCCGCACGGTCACCGCCGTCTGGCGGTGACAAGCGGTGCTGAGAGGGAACGCCGAGGCGGGTGCGGTGATCGCCGGTCGCGGGCCGGTGCGTCCGGATGGTCAGTGCGGCTGCCAGGCGTCCTCGATCGCGGCCTTCTCGGCGATCTCCTTCGGCAGCCGCTTCGCGGCGAGGTCGGCGATCGTCACCTTCTCGAGCACGTCGCGCAGGGCGTAGCGCGCGGCCACCCACACCTGCTGGAGCGCCTCGGCGGCGTCGTCGTACTCGACGGCTTCGGGCCGTTGGCCGTAGATCGAGACGAGGGGGCCGTCGACGGCGCGGATGACGTCGGCGGCGCTCACCTCGGCGGCGGGTCGGGCGAACCTCCATCCGCCGGACTTCCCGCGCACGGACACGAGGATGCCGGTGCGGCGCAGATCGGCGAGGATGGCCTGGAGGAAGCCCTTGGGGATGTCCTGCCGGCGTCCGAGCTCGTCGGCGCTGATGGGGTCGCTCTCGCCCGCGCCGGCGATCTCGATGAGGGCGCGCAGGGCGTAGTCGGACTTCGTGGTGACCCGCATGCCGTCATCGTACAGCGGCACCGCGGACCGAGAGCGCCGAGACGGCGGGTCGGTCCGCGGTGCCGGGAAGGTCGGTCCGCGGTGCCGCGGGCAGGTGTCGGGAGGGCGCCGCTCAGGCGTCGGCGGGGACCGGCTCGGCCTGCGCCTCCTCACGGCGGGTCTTCCGCTCGAGGCGGATGACGTGGACGAGGAGCGAGACCCACGCCAGCGCCAGCGCGATGAGGATCGTCGTCACGACCGGGGGTGTCGCGCCGAGGGAGAGGGCGATCGTGCGGGCGTTGGTGAGGATGATGATGCCGCCGGCCGCGATCGCGAGGACCTTCGCGGGCAGGATCTTGACCAGCCAGGCGGCGAAGGGGGCGGCGATGATGCCGCCGACGAGCAGCGCCCCGGCGATCGACCATTCGATGCCCTGCGAGCCGAGGGCGAAGAGGAAGCCGAGGGATCCGCCGACGGCGACGACGAACTCGCTCGTGTCGATCGAGCCGACGACCTTGCGCGGTTCGAGGCGTCCGGAGGAGAGCAGCGTCGTCGTGCCCACGGGACCCCAGCCGCCTCCGCCGATCGCGTCGAGGGCGCCGCCGACGAGGCCGATGGGCACGAGCAGACCCTTGCCGGGGCGTCCCTTGAAGGTCGGTCGGGCGCCGCCGAGGGCGAGGAAGCGCCACACGACGTAGACGCCGAGGGCCAGCAGGATCCCGGAGATCCACGGGGTGGCCGCATCCCCGTTGAGTCCGGCGAGGAACGTGGCCCCGGCGAACGCGCCGATGAAGCCGGGGACGGCGAGGATGAGGACCGTGCGCCAGTCGACGTTGCCGAACCTGTGGTGGGAGATGCCGGAGACCAGCGAGGTGCCGATCTCGGAGAAGTGCACCGCCGCCGAGGCGGTCGCCGGGGCGATGCCGGTGGCGAGCAGCAGGGTCGTCGACGTCACGCCGTACGCCATGCCGAGCGAGCCGTCGATGAGCTGGGCGATGAGCCCGACGATGCCTAGGACGATGAGCTGTCGCATAGTGGCCGCCTTCCATGAGGGAGATTGTTGAGCAGTTCTGCGGTACTCCCACACAATAGCCATTAAGTTGAGTGAATTACTACACTATGAACTTCTGTGACGCGCTCTGGTGGCCGATGGCTGTGATTCTGGGACCAATGGCGGGTGCGCGGATCGGTGTGCGCCCACTTGCGGATGGAATCGTGGCGAAAGTCGCCTCCAGGGTTCCGCGGAATCGTCGACGAGTGGGCATAGATTGCTCAACTGTAGTGGGGTGGCGACTGCAGCGGGGTGGCGTCGGGCGAGGCGCGGGGCCCGCGGCACGGGATGCGCCGCACTGAGGCAGCCACCCTGCGGTGAGCTCGTGATTACTTCGGGTCCGGAATTCCGCCGAGGCGGAGCACGTCGAGGTCGACCTGACCCTCGATGCCGTCGATCTTCGCGAAATAGTGCACCTGCCACATCGTCCAGGTGTCGTTCTCGGGTCGGGCGAAGAAGTTCGTCACCCACTGCGGGCGTTCGGCCAGTGCGCCGATCGAGTATTCGGAGGTGAAGGATCCGCGGGCGTAGACGAGCAGGGGGCGGCCCCACGCCTCTTCGACGATGCGGCGGAAATCGGCCAGTTCGGCGTCGACCTGCGCCTGCGGTGGGCGCTTCGCGCAGGCCCCGATGAGTTCGAGGTCGATCGCCGGGGCGAGGGCCTCGGGGTCGGGAGGCGCTGCGGCGAGGAAGTTCTTCGCCTGTTCGGCGCCCGGCGAGCAGAGGGTGAAGAAGTGGTAGGCCCCGCGCCGCAGACCCGCTTCGCCTGCGCCCGCCCAGTTCTCGGCGAAGCGCGGGTCGACATAGTCGTTGCCTTCGGTCGCTTTGATCATCGCCGCCTCGACCTCGTCGCCGGCGACGGCCGACCAGTCGATGGCGCCCTGATGGTTGGAGACGTCGATCGCGATGACCTCGCCGGGCCCGAGGGCGGGACGGCCGTTGGGCACCCAGACGAACCACCACGCCGCAGCGAAGGCGAGGACCGAGACGAGGACGAGTGCTGTGATGACGAGCGGTCGGCGCGACCGCCGGGAGGAAGCGCGCCGGGTCGACGGACGCGAGGACGAAGCACGTAGGGTCGACGGACGCCGAGACGAGGAGCCTGCACCCGACGACCGCGACCCCGCCGACCGCGACCCCGGCTGTTGTCGGGATGACCTGCGGGTACGTCCCTTACCGCTGCCGCTGCTCGATCCGCTCCCGCTCATCACCCCAGGTTATCGGCACCACATCGCCCGACCCGACGCGGGCGCTCACGCCGCGCCCTCGACCTCCCGGACGATCGGCAGCTCGCACGTCGTCGGCGCGACCTGGCGGTACCCGGAGAGGAACTCGCCGAGGCGCTCGATCGACTGCTCGAGGACGTCGACCGACGGCAGGGTGACGAGCCGGAAGTGGTCGGGCCGGGACCAGTTGAACGCCGTGCCGTGGGAGATGAGGATCTTCTGCTCGCGCAGGAGGTCGAGGGCGAACTGCTCGTCGTCGGTGATCCCGAACTTCTCGACGTCGAGCTTCGCGAAGAGGTAGAGCGCCCCGTCGGCGCGCTGCGCGCTCACTCCGTCGATCGCGTTGAGCCCGGCGTGGGCGACCTCCATCTGCTCGCCGAGGCGGCCGGTCGGCAGGACGAGATCCTCGATCGACTGATGTCCGCCGAGGGCTGCCTGGATCGCGTGCTGAGCGGGCACGTTCGCGCACATGCGCATGTTCGCCAGCAGCGTGATGCCCTCGATGTAGCTCTTCGCCTCGGCGAGGGGTCCGGTGATCGCGAGCCAGCCTGCCCGGTAACCGGCGATCCGGTAGGCCTTCGAGAGTCCGGAGAACGTCAGGCAGAGGACGTCGTCGCCGGTGAGGGTCGCCATGTTGATCATCTCGACGCCGTTGTACGTGATCTTCTCGTAGATCTCGTCGGCGAAGACGATGAGGTTGTGACGCCGGGCGATGTCGACGATCGCCGCCAGGGTCTGCCGCGGGTAGACGGCGCCGGTGGGGTTGTTCGGGTTGATGACGACGAACCCGCGTGTGCGCTCGGTGATCTTCGCCTCGAGGTCCTCGAGGTCGGGCAGCCAGCCGTTCTCGTCATCGCAGGCATAGTGCTTCGGCGTGCCGCCGGACAGCGCCACCGAGGCGGTCCACAGCGGATAGTCGGGACTGGGCACGAGGATCTCGTCGCCGGGATTGCACAGCGCCTGGAGGGAGAGCGTGATGAGCTCGCTCACCCCGTTGCCGAGGAAGACCTCCCTCGCATCGAGGTTCGTGATGCCCTTCGACTCGTAGTGCTGGACGACGGCGCGACGGCCGGAGAGGATCCCGCGCGAATCGGAGTAGCCCTGCGCCTCGGGCAGATGTCCGACCATGTCCTGGACGATCGTCTCGGGGGCTGCGAAGCCGAAGGGGGCCGGATTGCCGATGTTGAGCTTGAGGATCGTGTGCCCCGCTGCCTCCATCGCCTCCGCCTCTTCGAGGACGGGTCCTCGGATGTCGTAGAGGACGTTGGCCAGCTTCGACGACTGCCTGAACATGGGTGCCTTTCCTTGAAAACGCTGCCCTTCCCACGCTAGGGCCCCTGCGCGGATGGTCCTGACCGATCAGAGGCGCGTTTCGAACACCTTTGGCACCCGAAGCGGACCGATGTGCAGACCTTTGCCGCCTCTCCCGCATCCTGCCGAGGCGACCGTCCGACGGCGACTAAGCTGAGTTCCGTGTCCGATCCAGCACCCCGCCGTCGCGGACGTCCGCCGAAGTCCTCGCGCGGTGACGCCCGTGAGGCGATCGCGAAGGCAGCGTCCAGCGAGTTCGCCGAACGCGGCTACGATGCGGCGTCGATGCGGGGGATCGCCCGCCGGGCCGGCGTCGACCCCTCGCTCGTCCACCACTACTTCGACTCGAAGGCCGCCCTCTTCACCGAGGCGGTCAGGCTCCCTGTCCGTCCCGACCGGATGGTGCGGCGCGCACTCGACGCTCCGCTCGACCGCCTCGGCGAATCGATCGTCACCACGGTCCTCACGGCCTGGGAGGACCCGAAGGTCCGGCCGATCGGGATCACTCTGCTCAGGTCCGCGATCGGCGGATCGGGGGCCGGGGGACTGATGCGCGAGTTCATCGTCCGTGAGCTCGGCTCCGCGATCGCCGGCAGGCTCGAGACTGAGGGGATCGATCCCGCCGAGGCGAACCTGCGCGCTTCCCTCGTGATCTCCCAGATGGCCGGGACCCTGATCGTCCGGCACGTCATCGCCGTCGAACCGCTGGCGTCCGAACCGATCGCCGAGGTGATCGCCCGGGTCAGCGTGTCCGTGCAGAGCCACCTCGAGGGCCGCACCGCCTGAAGGACGCCGACTCCGCCCCTTGACGCGCACCGCGAACAGGCGTCTAATTCATCGTATGGTGAATAATGTGGTCGAGATGCGCGGACTCACCGTCCGCCGCGGTCGGACGACGGTCCTCGATCGCCTCGACCTCGACCTGCCCGCGGGGGAGATCATCGGCCTGCTCGGCCCGAGCGGCAGCGGGAAGACGACGCTCATGCGCGCGATCGTCGGCATGCAGATCACCCGCGGGGGAACCGTCACCGTCCTCGGCCGCCCCGCCGGGTCCAGGAGCCTGCGCCACCGGGTGGGCTACATGACCCAGCAGGCGAGCATCTATGAGGACCTCACGGTCGAACAGAACCTCCGCTATTTCGCCCGCATCGTCGGAGCGCCCGCCGCCGACGCGGCTCGCGTCATCGAGCGCACCGGTCTGACCGGGCAGGCTCGGCAGATGGCCCGTACGCTCTCGGGCGGTCAGGCGAACCGCGTGTCGCTGGCGGCCGCGATGCTCGGGGAGCCCGAGCTCCTCGTCCTCGACGAGCCCACCGTCGGCCTCGACCCCGTGCTGCGCGCTGACCTCTGGGGCATCTTCCGCGGACTCGTCGACGAGGGGGCGTCGATCCTCGTCTCGAGCCACGTCATGGACGAAGCCACCCGCTGCGACCGACTCCTGCTCATGCGCGAAGGCCGCGTCATCGCCGACACGACTCCGCGAGAACTCCTGCGCAGCACCGGCGCCGCGACCGCCGAGGACGCGTTCCTGCGGATCATCGAACGCGACGAGGACAGGGCCCACCGCCTCCTCGGCGAGCGCACAGAGCCGGGTACGACGCGACCTCACCTCGGTCGCCACGACGACCGACGAAACGACGGACCCGACAGGCGCAGCGATCGGCGCGAACGGCCCGGGAGCCGGCCATGAGCCCGAAGCGCACCCTCGCGACGACTGGACGCGTGCTCGCCCAGATCGGGCACGATCCGCGCACGATCGTCCTCCTCCTCGTCGTGCCGAGCCTGCTCATCGGCCTCGTCGCGTGGATCTTCGACAAGACCGAGGTCTTCGCGTCGATCGGTCCCGCGATGCTCGCGCTCTTCCCCTTCATCGTCATGTTCCTCGTCACGAGCATCGCGACCCTGCGCGAACGTCGCAGCGGCACCCTCGAACGCCTCCTGTCGATGCCCCTGGGCAAAGGCGACTTCATCCTCGGCTACACCCTCGCCTTCGGGCTGCTCGCGGTCGTCCAGACGGCGATCGCGGGCACCTATGCGATCTGGGTGTGCGGGTTGGACGTCGAGGGCTCCGTCGGACTCCTCTTTGCCGTCGCGATCGCCGACGCGCTCCTCGGCACGGCACTCGGGCTGCTCGCGAGCGCCTTCGCCCGCACCGAATTCCAGGTCGTCCAGTTCATGCCGGTCTTCGTCTTCCCGCAGATCCTCCTCGGCGGGATCTTCCTGCCCCGCGATCAGCTGCCCGAGGTGCTCGAGACGATCGGCGACTGGCTGCCCCTGTCCCATGCGATCGATGCGCTCACCGCAGTGGCCACCGGCGCCGAGGATGCGGCCTGGGTCTGGTGGCGCATGCTCATCATCGGGTGCTGGATCGTCGGTGCGATCGTCCTCGGCTCGCTCACCCTGCGCCGGCGGACGCCGTAAGGGTCAGGCAGGCCTGCGTCAGGCGGTGCCGTGTCAGACGGTTCTGCGTCAGACGGTTCTGCGGTCGCTCGCGAGCATCCCGAACACGAGGGTGTCCGTCCATTCGCGCTTCGACCACCAGTCCTGACGCAGATGCGCCTCCCGCTTCATCCCGATCCGCTCCGCCAGCCTCGCCGAGGCGGTGTTCCGGGCGTCCATCTGCGCGACGACCCGCCGCAGCTCGCAGTCGTCGAAAGCCATGTTGAGCACGGCGATCGCGGCCTCCGAAGCGAAGCCGTGGCCGCCCGCTGCGGGGTCGAGCACCCAGCCGATCTCGGCCTTCGTCGGATCTGTGCCGTCGAGCCAGATCGCGATGTCGCCGATGACCCGCGACCCGGCGATCGCGTCGTTGTCGTCATCGGTCTCGATGACGAGCGCGAGCGCCTTCGTCTCACCGCTCAGCCCCGTCTTAGAGATTCGTTTGCCGATCTCGGTGCGGGCCACCTCGGCGGTCCAGGGATCACCGAGGAGGAACCGCGAAACGTCGTCGCGGGAGTAGATGGGCAGCAGCGCCTCGGCGTCGGAGGGCTGGTACGTGCGCAGCCGCAGGCGGTCGGTGGTGAGGGTGAGCGCAGGCTCAGTCATAGAGTCCACCGAACCACGCAGGGACTGCCCGGTCAAGGAATGGGGGTGCCTGTCGGAGTGACTGCGACTCGGGACGGTGGTGGGGCGAGGGTGCTGCTTGTGTCGATGCACGGGCCTCGCCGCCGGGCGGACACTGACGATGCACGACAGCGGTGAGGCGACGCCGCCCCGGTCCGTTCGGACCGAGCCGACGCCGACTCACCGCTGTGGATGCCCCTCACCAGGACTGGTCGCCTTCCGGGAGGAGGTCAGAGGGAGCCTCGGCGACTGCGCTCAGATGTTGATGAGCTTGCGACGCTGGGCGAGGCGCACGAGTGCGGTGCCGCCGATGATCGCAGCGACGCCGAAGAAGATCGCCGCGCCGATCTCGACACCGGTGCGGGGCAGGAACCCTCCGCCGCCGCGGGCGATGCCCGGGCCCTTGTCACCACCGGAACCGGTGTTGCCCTCGCCGCCGTCCGCGCTGCCGCCGTTCGACCCGCCGGCACCACCGGCATCGGCCTCGGAGCCGTCGGCACCACCGGTCGAATCGCCGCCGCCGTTCGAGTCCTGGCCGCCGTCGGAGCTGCCACCGCCATCGGCACTGCCGTTGGAGTCGGACGCGCCCTTCGAGTCGTCGGAACCGTTCGCATCGTCACCCGGGTCACCGGGGACTTCGGCATTGCGGTCGAGGCCGAGGCCGTCGGCGATCGTGTAGTTCGTGTCGGTCTGGTCGGTCAGTCCCACGACGTTGGCCGCTCCCGGTCCGTAGGCGGCGATGCGCAGCTGGGAGCCGGTGTGGCTCTGCGACTTGCCGGCCTCGGCGGTGCCGTAGGCGACGGTCATCGGGCTGCCGTCAGCCGTGGTCAGGGTGCGGGTGAGGCCCGGGGTCGTCGACCCGGTCGAGACGATCTGGCTCGAGTGGGCGTGGTCGGCGGTGGTGATGACGAGGGTCTCGCCGTCCTTCTTCGCGAAGTCGAGGGCCGCGGTGACGGCCTCGTTGAGGTCGACGGTCTCACCGATCTGACCGCACGGGTTCGCGGCATGGTTCTGCTTGTCGATGCTCGCGCCCTCGACCTGGAGGAAGAAGCCCTTGTCGTTGTCGAGGAGGTCGACGGCCTTGTTCGTCAGCGTTTCGAGGGACGGCACCGAAGACGTGCGCTCCGGGTTGGGCTCGCACTTCGCAGCCGGTTCGGCCCCGCCGGTGCGGGTGGCCAGCGGTCCCTGCCAGCGGACGGGGAAGTTGCCGTCGGAGAAGAGGCCGAGGACCGGCTTGTCTTGGTTGGCCTCGGTCACGGCCTCGAGGGACTTCGCGTCGCTGACCAGCTGGTAGCCGCGGTCGGTCGCCTGCTGGCGCAGCGTCTTGCCCTGCCAGTCGCCGGCCTTCGCGGTCTGTTCGAACGAGGCCGCACCGCCGCCGAGGGTGACATCGGCACGCGTGTTGAGGATCTGCTCGCTGATCGAACCGAGGCCGCCGTTCTCCAGCGCCGCGGTGGAGCATTCCTTGCTCGTCTCCTCCGGTCCGTAGCAGCCGCGGTCGCTGATGTGGGAGGCCTGCGCGGCCGGGGTCGCGTCCTGGATCTCCGAGGTCGAGACGTTGCCGGTCTTCAGCCCGTTCGCGCGGGCGAGTTCGATGAGCGTCTTCTGCGGGTTGCCCTTGCGGTCGATGCCGAGCGCCCCGTTGTAGGTCTTCGTCCCCGAGGCCCAACCGGTGGCGCTCGCCGCCGAATCGGTGACGTAGTCGGGCTTGCCCGTCTCCTTGTCGACCGAGTACGTCGTGTAGCTGCCGGTCAGGGGCAGTTCGTCGATGCCGGAGAAGCGGCCGTTGGCGCCCTCGGCGTAGTTGCGGGCCACGGTGATCTCCGAGTCGCCCATGCCGTCGCCGATGAGGAGGATGACGTTCTTCGCTCCCGCATCCTCGATGGATTTGCGGATCGAGTCGGTCATGTCGCCGTCGAGCTGGCGGGCGCCGCCGGGTTCGTCGATTCCCGCCGCCGAGGCGGGGGCCGCGACTCCGAAGAGTGCGAGAGTGAGGGCGCCTGCCGCAGCGGCGACGCGCAGAGTTGTCCTGGCCATGGATGTCCTTCCGGATCGTGGTGCGCGAGTGCGCGAAACTGCCTCTTCAACCTACTCAGGCAATTCGCAGACTGTGTTGATCCGGAATGAAGGGAACGTGAACAACCCAGTCACGACCGCGAGAGCGCCTGTTTCCACGAGACCTTCGGACCCGAGCGGAGGATCGAGCGCTGGAAGATCCGGGTGGCCAGCAGCAGGGCGAGGAGGGTCGTGAGGACGAGGATCGCAAGGGAGACGAGCGGCTCCCACCACTGCGTTGTGCCCGTGAACACCCGCATCGGCACGGCCACGGCCGCAGAGAACGGAACGTAGCTGAGCACCGCCATGACCGCCTCGTTGTCGGCGAAGAGGACGACGCCCATGTAGGGCATGAGGATGAGCATCATGATCGGCGAACTCGTCGACCCGAGATCCTCCGCACGCGAGACCATCGAGGCCGCCGCCGCGTAGAGGGCGGCGATCATGACGAAGCCGACGACGAAGAGCGGGATGAACCACGCGATCGGCTCCGCCAGCCGTCCGAGCACGAGATCGTTGCCGCTGATCGCCGCCCCGACGAGCACCGAGACCGCGGTGAGCGCGATCTGCGCGAACGCGAGCAGGGAGCAGGCGATGACCTTGCCGAACATGAGCACCCTCGCCGAGGTCGACGCGAGCAGGATCTCGACGATCCGCGACTGCTTCTCCTCGACGACCGAGGAGGCGATCGTCATCCCGAAGGTCATCGCCGAGGAGAGGAAGATCAGCCCGAGACCCAGACCGATGAACCGCGTGAGCGTCGGGTCCGGGGCATCGGGATCGAGGAGTTCGACGTTCGGGGTGCGGCTGAGTGCGGTCGTCAGCGACTCCGGTGCCGGCCGCAGCGCGATGACCGTCGACCCGGTCGGCGACCCGGGGTCCTCGACGACGGCCGCGGCGACGTCTTCGGAGCTCACGAGCCGCTTCGCCTCCTCGACGCTCGCGACGACGACCGGTTCGACGTTCTCGATTCCCGATAGGGATTCCGCCGAGGTGACCGCCACTCTGTCCGTGGAGGCGAAGAGTGAGGGCAGCGTCCCTGAGACGGCGACGAAGGCGCCGAAGAGGACGATCGAGAGGAGGGTGGAGATCATGAACGACTTCGACTTCAGCCGCACCATGACCTCACGTTCGATGACGAGTCCGATCGCCGTGGTGAAACCGGCCCGAGTCGTCTCGACCGGCGTGGACAGATGGGTGGCCGGGGTGGGCTGATGGGTGCTCATGCCTGCGTGACCTCCTGGAAGAGACGGTTGAGGGGCACGGAATGCGGGGCGAAGGACCGGACCGACGATACGTCGATCGCGCGGCGGAGGACCGCCTCGGCGGCAGTGTCGTCAGGGGCGGAGAAGCGCACCCAACGGCCGTCGAACTCGGTGACCGTGATGTCGGGGATCGTGCGGACCCACGCGAGGTCGGCATCGGTCTCGAGCGTCCATTCGGGCAGGCTGCGGGAGCGGCGCAGCTCCTCAGCGGTGCCGGCGGCGATGAGCCGGCCGTCGCCGATGATGACGAGGTCGTCGACGAGGCGTTCGACGAGGTCGAGCTGATGGCTCGAGAAGAGGACGGGAGCACCGGTGTCGGCGAAGGCGGTGAGGACCTCGAGGGTGCGTTCGACGGCGGCGGGGTCGAGACCGGAGAACGGTTCGTCGAGGACGAGCGCGCGGGGTCGGTGGATGAGGGCGGCCGCGATCTGCACCTTCTGCTGGTTGCCGAGGCTGACCGATTCGAGGGTGTCGCTCGGCTTCCCCTTGAGGTCGAGTCGGTCGAGGAGTTCGAGACCCCGGCGCTTCGCCGAATGCCGGCTCAGCCCGTGGAAGCGGGCGAGGTAGACGAGCTGGTCGATGATCGGCATCTTCGGATAGAGCCCGCGCTCCTCGGGCATGTAGCCGATCGCGCTGCGGTCGGCCGCGGTGATCTCGGTCCCGTCGATGGTGATCCGGCCGGAGTCCGCGGCGAGGACGCCCAGGAGGATGCGCATCGTCGTCGTCTTGCCCGAACCGTTCGATCCGACGAAGCCGGTCATCCGGCCGGCCCCGATGTCGAAGCTGAGGTCGTCAAGGACCTGGCGGTCGCCGAAGCTGCGGGAGATTCCCTCGAGACTGATCATGCCTCCACGCTAGGCGGAGGACGCCCCGGGCGGCTCAGCCGTGAGGGCGAATTCGGCCTCCGCTGTCCGGGGGAGACGCGGGCTGCGTGACCACAGGCGCGTCGCCTGCGGCCTGCCGCGCCTGCTCGATGAGAAGGCAGGCGAGATCGACGGTGCGCTCGATCTCGCCCCGCCGGATCGGTGGCGACTGGGGGATGAGCGAGCGCATGAGGAACGGCCCGACGCAGGCCTCCATGAGCGCATCCATGTCGAGTGCGGTCCGCACGGCCTCTCCCCGCGCCTCCGCCCGGGCGACGATCTCGTTGAGGACCGCCATCCGCTGCGGCAGGAACCCGTCGACGAACGGGCCCGAATCCTCCGGGCTCTCCTGCATGTGCGCGAGCCAGCCGGGCATCGCGGCCCGGACGAACGGGTCGTTGAAGATCTTCGCCTGCTCGGTTTGGAAGGCACGGAGGTCCCCTGCCAGCGAACCGGTGTCACCGGGGACGGGAAGGCTGTGGCGGCGCTCGACGAGAGCCGGGACGAGTTCGGCGACACCGCTGAACCGGCGGTAGAAGGCCGGTTTGCTCGTGCCGGCGGCCGTTGTGATCGCGGCGATCGTCGCGGCGCCGTAGCCGTCGTCGATGACGATCTGCGCGGTCGCGTCGAGGATCGCGGTGTCGATCGAATCGTCTCGCGGTCGACCGGAGAGTCGATGGGTGGTGATGTCGATCGTCCTTCGTCAGGTGGGGTGCCCGTCCCGAGTGCGGCACATGTTCGCATCGTCGAGGGAGCCGTTGAACAGCAGTCTACATTGCGTTACGCTACGGAATGTAAGTGGAGTCCGACTCCCTTGCATCCCCTCTGAGGAGTACCCGATGACGCAGTTCCCCGGAGACGACCTGTCGCTCCCATCCTCGTCATCAGGGGCTGTCGGTGCCGCGAGCGACGCCGACAGCCCCGGACCTCCGCACCGGTTCGGTCGGCTCTTCGCGCGGACTGGCGCTCGGCAATCCGTGCGGAGCCCTACCCCGGGTTCCCGCCGACCCTGACGACCCCGTTCTCATACGCCCAGATCACCGCATGCGTGCGGTCCCTGATGCCGAGCTTGCCGAGGACGTTCGACACGTGCGTCTTCACCGTCGCCTCACCGAGGTAGAGCCGGCCTGCGATCTCCGCGTTCGTCAGTCCCGTGGCGAGCTGTTGGAGGACCTCGCGTTCGCGGTCGGTGAGCAGGTCGAGCTCGGGTGCCGGCGTCGCCGTGGCCGCCGGGGTGCTCACGGAGCGTTCGATGACGCGACGGGTCACCTCGGGGGAGAGCAGACCGTCGCCGTGCGCGAGGGCGGTGACGGCGTCGATGAGCTGCTCCGCCTCGGCGGTCTTGAGGAGGAAGCCCCCGGCGCCCGCAGCAAGGGCGTCGAAGAGGAAGTCGTCGCGGTCGAAGGTCGTGAGCATGAGGACGGCGCTGCCGAGGCCGCGACGGACGATCTCCGCGGTCGCGACGAGGCCGTCCATGACGGGCATCTGCACGTCCATGCAGATGACGTCGGGGCGGAGCTCGAGGGCGCGGTCGATGGCGACCTGCCCGTTCTCGGCCTCGCCGACGACGGTGATGCCGTCCTCGGTCTCGAGGATCGTGCGGAAGCCGGCACGGACGAGGGACTGGTCGTCGACGAGGAGGACACGGATCATGCTCAGGCCTTCGCGGAATCGGGGGTCGGGGACGCGGGAGCGCTGCTGCGGGCATACGGCAGGCGGGCGCGCACGAGCCAGCCGCCGCGGGACTTCGGACCCGCCTCGAGGGTCCCGCCGAGGGCGCCGATGCGCTCGCGCATGCCGACGATGCCGAGCCCCGTGCCCACCGACTGGTGCGCGGTCGGGCCCGCCGCGGAGTCGCTGACCTCGACCTCGAGGTCGCTCACGCCGTAGCGCAGCCGCACCGACACCTCGGCGTCGGCACCCGCATACCGGCGGCAGTTCGTCAGGGACTCCTGGATGACCCGGAAGACGGAGAGCTCCATGATCGGGGTGAGCGGGCGCGGAGTCCCGAGCGTCTCGACGTCGATGGTCTGCCCGGCGCGGCGGGCATCGGCGATGAGTTCGGGCAGATCGCCCAAGCCCGGGTTGCCGGAACCCGGATTGCCGCTCGTCCGATTCGCCGAGGCGGTCTGCCCTTCCGTGTCCCGCAGGGTGTAGACGAGGGTCCGGAGTTCGTCGACGGTCTCCCTGGTCGAGGACTCGATGATGCTCAGCGACTCGCGTGCCTTCTCCGGGTTCTTCTCCAGACTGCGCCTGGCGGCGGCAGCGTGGATGCCGACCCCGGCGATGTGGTGGGCGACGCCGTCGTGGAGTTCGCGGGCGATGCGCACCCGTTCGAGGTCGATCGCCTGGTCGGCCAGCTGCCGGCTCTGCCGACTGACCTCCTCGTTGGCCTCGCGGAGTTCGGTCATGAGCCGACGCTGGCTCCATGCGCGATTGCCGAAGACCCAGGCTCCGCCGAAGAAGACGATGTTGATGAGGAAGGAGATGCTCGACCACGCTGCGTACTGGAGCACCGTGAGCTGACCGAGATTCGACCATTGGACGGCGGCAGCTGCGATGAGGGAGACGAAGATCGCGATGCACAGCAGCAGTCGGGAGAGGACGGCCCGCCGCCGGTCGCTCTGCCACGCCCCGACGGAGTAGACGGCGAGGAAGACGGCGATCTGTGAGACTCCCGGCTCCATCGCCCCGAGGAACTGCGCGCCGACGAAGATCGTCGACACCACCCACGCCACCCAGCTCGGGAAGCGCCGGCGCCAGACCAGAGGCACGGCGACGACGAACGAGGCCAGGCACGAGACCCACAGCGGGACCTTGAAGGGCCAGTACCCCGTCGCATCGTAGAGCGCGGCGAAGATCGCCGACCCGGCGCCGAGGGCGACCACGAGGTACCAGTCGCGTGCCCGGGGCCGCCTCTCCTCGGCGGTGATCTGCTCTGCCATTCCTCCAGCTTAGGCACCGAGGTGAACGCAGGGCATCCACCGCTGTGCGGAGTGCGGGTCCGTCGGCTCCGCCGCAGGGCGGAGCCGTGCGGCACGGGGCAGCGTGGACGGGCCCGCCGGAAACCCTAGAGGTCGACGGCGAGGATCGGTTCGGTCGTCGGCTGCTCGGAACCGCCGGAGGGTTCGACGGTGATGCCGAACTGGCTGCCCGCGCCGAAGGTGCTGTCATCGACGTAGGCGAGGCTGCCGACGAGGAGACCGGCGCTCTTGGCCCCATCGGCGCCGATGACCCACATCTGCAGGGACTTGTCCTGCGGATCGGCGACGTCGGCGGTGCTCACGCGGATGGCCTGCTCGGCCTCCGAGGAGACGACGGTGACCGTCCCACCCGTGGCGAGCACAGTCGTCGAGGCCTTGAGGTCGGGCGCGCTGAGCAGACGGGTCGCGTCGTCGAGGGTCCGCTGCGTGTGCTCGAGCCGCTCGGCCACCGCGTCCTGTTTGCGCTGCATCTGCCACGCGTTGACCGAGAACCCGGTGACGACGAGGATGACCGCGGCCGCGGCCGCCGCCCATGGAAGCCACGTGCGCATCCGCCGTCGGCGCCGCTGCGCGAGGTCGATCGGCTCTGCTGATGCGGCCGATTCGGACTCCGTCGCCGACGGTGCCGCGGACGCTGACCCGGACCCCGCTGCCGAGGATGTCGACCCGATCGGCGCTGCCGTCGTCGGTTCGCTGTTTCGGGGGGCCGCCTCGGCGGGAGGATCCTCCCGCGCGACGGCATCGGGCACGGCGAGGATCGCCTGCCGCGTCTCCGCGCTCACGGTCTGGGGCTCGTCGGAGAGCGCCATGAGGGCCACGGTGTCAGCGTAGGCTTCGACCTCGGCACGGAACTCGGGATCGGTCTCGGTCAGGGCGCGCGCCTCGGCGAGTTCGTCGTCGCTGAGCCCGCCCAGGGCCAGTCCGGCGGCCAGGTAGTCGCGATCTGCGCTCATCGGCTCGCCTCCAACTCTTTCCGCAGTTTCCTCATGCCGTCTCTGATCCTCGATTTGATCGTGCCCAACGGGACTCCGAGTCTCTCCGAGATCTGAGCGTGGGTCATGCCCTGATAGAACGCCATGACGATCGGCTGAGCCTGATCGGCAGGCAGGAGCTTGAGTGCTGAGACGGTGCGATCGGACTCGGCGTGATCGATGACCGTCTGTTCGACCTCCTCGCCGACCTCCGCGGCCGACCGCAGTCCGTCGGCCACATCCCGGTCTCGGGAGGCCTGGACGCTGCGTACGCAGTCGATGGCCCGTCGGCGGCACATGGTCACCAGCCAGGCTCGGCCGGTTCCCCGTGAGGGATCGAAGCTGCCCGAGCGCGCCCACGCCTCGGCGAAGCACTCCTGGAGCACTTCCTCGGCGAGGGAGCGACTGACGACGATGCGCATGATGACCGCCATGAGGATGGGGGATTGGGAGACGAAGAGCTCCTCGAACGCGTCGCGATCGCCGGCGGCGATCTGCACGAGCAGCCGGCCGCAGGGGTCCGACGCGGTCTCCGTCCGGGTGCCGGCCTGATCGCTGCTGCCGGGCGGGGAGTCCCCTTCGGCCCCGTGGTCATGGGAAGTCATGTTCCCATCATGTCATCTCCCGCCGAGGCGGTTGGACGACATACCGGTAGCGGCGACTGCGGGGTGAGGGGAAGGCCCTGAGTGACGTGGGCGTCAGGCCGACCTGATGTGGGGGTGGGTCGTGGAGCCTCGGTGGGGGAGCGAGACCCGTGAGCGCCGCCGGGGACCGGACTGAGAGATCGGTCCCCGGCAGCTCCTCCCATCCCTCACGTGGGAGGTCGGGACATGCCTCACTTGGGAGGCATGAGCACGCTGTCGACCATGTAGACGGTCGCGTTCGCGGTCTTCACTCCACCGCAGACGAGCTTGGCGTCGTCGAAGGTGAGGTCGTCGCCGCTGCCGGCGATCTTGACCTTCGAGCCCTCGACTGTCTCCTGCTCGCCGACGATCTCATCGGGGGAGAGCTGACCGGGGATGACGTGGTAGGTGAGCACCTTCGTCAGCTCATCGGCGTTGCCCGCCACCGCTTCGAGGTCCTTCTTCGGGATCTTGTCGAACGCCTCGTTGACCGGGGCGATGACGGTGAACTCGTCGCCGTTGAGGGTGTCGACGAGGTTGACGTCGGGGTTGAGCTTGCCGGAGACGGCATCGGTGAGCGTCGAGAGCATCGGGTTGTTCGAGGCCGCCGTGGCCACGGGATCCTTGGCCATGCCTTCGACCGAGCCGGCGCCATCGGGGTTCTGCTCGGCGTAGGCCGCGCAGCCGGGGCCGACGAGGGCCGAGTCGGCCATCGTGTCTTCGGACGCCGGTGCCGAGGTCTCGGCCGAGCTGCTCGACTCCGACTCCGAGCTGCCTTCCGAACCGCTCGTGCCCGAGCATCCGGACAGCACCAGAAGGCCGATCGCGCCGGCCGAGACGAGAGCTGCAGTGCGAGTGCGAAGCGTGGTGGTCATCGTTCTTCTCCTTGTTTCACTGTGTTGCGATTCTCTGGTCGACACAGCTCTTGACTGTCCTGCTGTGTACTTGGTGTTCGCAGCCGCTGTCGTTTCGGATGGGTGTGCGGGTGAGAAATCTTGGGAAAGTTCGCCTGCCGACGACGCCAGTTGGCGGCATCAGTCGACGGCATCAGTCGACGGTGAACTGGATGCGGTGGTGGCCGGTGGCCGAATTGGGGATCGACTCACGGCGCTCGGCGGTCTGGACCGTGCCGTCCTTGTCGACGGCGCGCACGGTGATCGCGTGGAGACCGGAACCGACGTCGGGGAACTCGGCCTTCCACTGCCGCCACGTGTCGACCGTGGCCTCCGCGCCGAGTTCGGCCGGTGTCCAGTCCCCGTCGTCGAGGCGGACGTCGACGCGGGCGATCCCCCGCCGCTGCGCCCACGCACTGCCGCCGGCGACGATCGTGCCCGGGGCCAGCCGCGCGAGGGGCCGCGGCACGTCGATGCGCGAGGCGACGAGGATGGGCGCCTTCGCATCCCAGCCGCGCTGGGTCCAGTACGCCTCCTGCTCGTCGAAGCGGGTGAGCTCGAGTTCGGTCACCCACTTCGTCGCCGAGACGAACCCGTAGAGACCGGCGACGACGAGACGCGCCGGGAAGCCGTGCTCGGGAGTCAGCTGCTCCCCGTTCATGCCGACCGCCAGGAGCGCCTCGCGGTCGTCGAGCATCGCCTCGAGCGGAGTCGAGGCGGTGAATCCGTCGAAGGACCGGGAGAGGACCATGTCCGCATCCGCCTGCGGGCGGGCGCGGCGCAGCAGCTCGCGGACGGGGTAGCCCAGCCACGTCGCCGTTCCGAGGAGATCCCCGCCGACCGGGTTGGACACGCAGGTCAGCGTCGTGTGCTGTTCGGTCAGCGGCAGGTCGAGGAGTTCGTCCATCGTGATCGTCACCTCGTTCTCGACCATTCCGTGGATCCGCAGCGACCAGTCCCGCGGGTCGATCGTCGGCGGGGCGAGCACCGTGTCGATGCGGTAGAAGTCCGACTGCTTCGTGATGAAGGGCCGGATGCCCTTGACGCCGAGGCTGGCGTCCGCAGGGATGGGCTGTGCCCTCCGCGCGGCGCGGGGGAGGACGAGGTTCGCAACAGCGCCGCCCGCCTCCCTCGTCAGTGCGACGAGTGACTGTCCTGTGGCGAGCCCGATCGCTCCGATCGCCGCCGCCGCGCCGGTGAGCGCGAAGAAGCGCCGCCGACTCGCCGAGGTGGGAGTCGGGGACGCTGATTGCGAGAGCAGATGGGTCGGGGTGGAGGTAGTTTCGGTTGGGTCGGACTCGGCGCCTGCGTCGGCTGGCGTGGCGGGTGGGTCGGCAGCGGCACCCGTCTTCGCGCCGGCACCGTCGAACCGGAGGCCCGCCCACAGCACGATCAGACCGGCGATGAGGCCTGCCAGCGTGGGCACGATGTCGACCGGACCGGCCGCTGAGCGGGTGAGCACCGCGAGCGCGGGTACGAGTCCGGCGAGCCCGAACGCGATGAGCGCCGCCCGCGGACGTCTGGCGCCGAGCCACCCGATGAGGGCACCGATGACGAGCGCTCCGATCCCGACGGTGGCGACGAGGACGATCTTGTCGTTGCTGCCGAAGAGGGCGATGACGGGTTTGATCACGCTCGTCGGCGTGAACGGGATGATCGCCTGTCCGAGGACGAGCAGCGGCGCCGAGGTCGGCCCGATCAGCCGTGCGAGGAGGTCGGCGAGGCCGAAGAGGAGCAGAGTCGCAGCGACCCCGCTGAGGATCGAACGCAGGAGAGGCGCGCGCTGGCGCAGGGATGGTCTCATGACCGTGGTTCGGAGCCGAACCCGGTCCAGATGTGTGCCGAGCTCGCTGCCGGGGAGCGCCGCGCCTGTTGCCGGGGAGCGCGTTCCGAATGTTGCAGATGCGTGCCGAGAACGTGCCCTCGTCGTGACCGCCATTTCACGAAACGTTCAGCCGCGTGCCGCGCTGCTGTCGTAGCATGGATCAATGACTGAGAACCCCGGATACGCCGAGCCGCAGGCACGCCGCGAAGACTCGGACGACGAACCGAAGAGCCCGAATGCCCCCATCTACACCGCGAAGGTGGAGAACCTCGGCGGCACCTCGGGAGAGGTGCGGGTCGAGGACGGGATGACTCTGCCCACCGCACCGACCTCCCACACGGAGCTCGGCAGCAATCCGGAGCAGTTCCTCGCAATGGCCTGGAGCACCTGCCTCGGCGAGACCCTCAAAGTGGTCCTCGCCGTCAACGAGATCGACGCCCTCTCCCGGGTCCGCTGCGAGGTCGACGTCCACCAGGAGAAGTCCGGCGGGTACTACTTCGTGCCCCGCGCCTACATCTCGGTCGAAGGCATCTCGGACGCCGACGCGGAGAAGTACGCGGCCCGCGCGCACGCCCGCTGCCCGATCTCGAAGCTGCTCAAAGGCATGGGCACCCCGAGCGTCGAGATCGAAGAGTACAAGAACCCCGACAACTTCCAGCTCAGCTGACAGCCGACGACGTTCAGCTCGGCTGACCCACCCCGACGCCGCAGTCTCACCGGGGCTGCGGCGTCGGTCGTTCTCCGGGTCCGCGGACCGGGGATCTCAGCCGGCCCTCACCTCGGCGACGATGTCCGCGATCGCCTGGGCCGCCTCGGCGGGATCGATGAGCCATCCCAGATGGGATGAGTCCAGGGTCCGCACCCGGTAGGGGTTGTCCGGGGTGAGTGCGTCGCCCTCGGCGATGAGGCGGTCCTGCATCGCCGGGGGAATCGAGCGGTCCGCGCCGAGGCGGAGGAACGTCCGCGGGATTCTCCCCCAGGTGCCCGCCTGCGCACGGTCGTCGGCGCCTCCCGCGTCGAGGCCTTCGTCCGTCTGGAACAGGCCGAGGAACGTGCGGAACTCGTCGTCGCTGCGATCGGCGCCGAAGAGGTCCTTGAGGGCGGCGAACTGCTCACCGGCGGCGGCCCGGAAGTTGCAGCGCAGCGCCCCGAGCTCGCCCGGGCTGCCGACGAGGAGGAATGCGAGCACCGCATTGTCGACCCCGGCCATCTCGGGTTCGGCGTTGTAGGCGGCGGCGTCGAGGTCGACCGGAGCCCACGCCGAGGCGTAGACGAGGTGGTCGAAGAGCTCGGGCCGGGTGTTCGCGGCCGAGGTCAGTGCGGCGCCGCCGCGACTGTGGGCGAGGGCGATGACGGGGCCGTGCGCACGGATCGAGGCGACCGCCTCGGCGAGGTGGGTCACGGTGTCGGTGTGGGAGATCCCGGCCATCGCACTCGGCGCACTCGCCAGCGCCTCGAGGTCCTGTGGGGACTGGTAGGCGGCGGGAGACGTCGTGGCGAAGCCGTGACCGGGCAGGTCGAGCGCCGCAGAGCGCATGCCGCGGGCGGCCAGTGCCGCCTGGAGGGGCGCGAAGGAGAACGAGTTCGCGAAGGCACCGTGGATGAGGACGACGGTCGGTTGGGCGGTCGCAGAGGACCTTGAGGGGGTGGTCGCGGGGGCAGGCGAGGTCATGGACTCACCCTAGCCGCACTACAGTGGGGCGCAGGCAGACGAACCCACCGAGGAGGACCATGACCTTCACCGAGACCGTCCTGCTCGCCCTCGACCTCCTGGGCACCTTCGTCTTCGCGATCTCCGGAGTTCTGCTCGCGGCCAGGCGCAACTTCGACATCACCGGTGGGCTCGTCCTCGGTATCCTCGCCGGGATCGGCGGCGGCATCATCCGCGACATCCTCCTCGACCGGGTGCCCAATGCGCTCGCCCACCCCGTCTACCTCGCCCCGCCGCTCGTGGCGACCCTGCTCATCTACTTCATCGGCCAGCGCACGTTCCGCGCGCGGATCTGGATCATCGTCTTCGACGCCCTCGGCATGGGTCTCTTCAGCCTCACCGGCACCGCGATCGCCCTCGAAGCAGGCTCCCCACCAGCGGTGGCACTCCTCATGGGGGCGCTGACCGCGTGCGGCGGCGGGCTGCTGCGCGACGTCGTGGCCAACGAGGATCCCGCGATCTTCCGCGGCACCGACCTCTACCTCATCCCCGCCCTCTTCGGGTCGGGGCTGACGATCCTCGCCGAGCGGGTCGGCCTCCTCGGCGGCATCACCTCGGTCATCATCGCGGCCCTGGCGTTCGGGTTCCGGATGCTCGCATGGAAGCTGCAGTGGCGGGTGCCGCAGCCGATGCGGCAATGGTCGTTCCGGGCCCGCGAAGGCAGGTCGCGAGGCAAACGTCTGCCCTCGGTCTTCCGCCGCCCGGACTGAGGGCTGAGAGGATCCCGGAGCTTGGGAGGATCGCGGACCTCAGAGGCTCGCTGCAGTCAGAGGATCCCGGACCTCGGGAGACTCGCGCCCCTCAGAGGATCGGCGCCGAGGAGGCCGAGGACGTCAGCGCGAAGACCGCGCGGGCGATCTCGTCGATGATCTCCTGCGTCGCAGGCGTGCTGTCATGGCCGGTGACCTCACCCCGTTCGATCGCCTTGAGCCGCCCGGCCACCTCGGCGTTCCACGGCATCCGCGGGCTGAGCTGGACGTAGACCCCGGCCGCGGAGATGAGCGCGATGATGGCCGCGGTCCGCGCATCGGGGGATCGGCCCCGGTCGAGGACTGCGGTGACGCGGTCGCGCAGGGCCGCCTCGGCGCGGGAATCGAGGGAGGGCCAGCGGGTCGTGGGGAGGACGCCGAGGATCTTCCTGGTCTCGCGGAGGATGAGGCCACGAGCGGCGAGACGGTCGAGGACGGGTTGTCGGACGTCGAGGCCGAGCGCGGAGACGAGGCCGTACGCGGAGTGCTCGGACCCGCCCATCGCGCGGAGCACCTCGGCGAGGAGGGGATCGATCTCGGGGTCGGCGTTCGTGCGCGAAGCGTGGATGCGAGTGCCTCCGACCCGACGATGCGAGTGGACCTCGAGCCTGCCGGTCAGCGCGAGTTCGGTCAGGATCGCCGCAGGCAGGGCGCAGTGGAGGACCTTCGAGCCGGCGATCTGACTGCCGTCGTCGGCGAGCAGGAGGAGCATGAGGTCTTCGACGATGAGCAGTTCGTCGTCCATGGGACGCTCCTCACGCTGCAATCTCAGAGCTGCGGGGTATCGCCGAGGTGCGGGGGTATCGCCAGGGTGCCGGGTATCTCCAGGGTAGGGGATCGGGGCCTACTCGGGGAGAACTCACGGGTGCTCATATGGACGCGTCCGGGACCACCTGCGAAGATGAGCGCATGAGCAGCAACTGGACCCAGGACCCCGCATCCCTCCTGCGCGTCGGCGAAGGCTTCCGCCTCGGCGACGTCGACCCGGAGTCGACCCCCGGATACGACGGTGACAAGAAGGCAGGCCAGAAGGACCTCGCCGCGGCCGCACCGGACCTCGATGACCTGCAGGAACGCCTGTTCGCAGCCCACCACGACCAGGAGACCGGCCCGGCCGTGCTCCTCGTCCTGCAGGCGATGGACACCGCGGGCAAGGGCGGGATCGTCCGGCACGTCGTCGGCTCCGTCGACCCGCAGGGCGTCGAACTCGCCGCATTCAAGAAGCCCACCGAGGAGGAGCTCGCCCACGACTTCCTCTGGCGCATCCGCCCGCACGTGCCGGGCGCGGGCATGATCGGTGTCTTCGACCGCTCGCACTACGAGGACGTGCTCATCGGCAAGGTCCGCGAACTCGCGCCTCCCGAGGAGATCGAACGCCGCTACGACGCGATCAACGCCTTCGAAGCCGAACTCGCCGAGGCGGGGGTCATCGTCATCAAGGTCATGCTCCACATCTCCCCCGAAGAGCAGCGCGACCGGCTCCTCGAACGTCTCGACCGGCCCGACAAGTACTGGAAGTACAACACCGGCGACGTCGACGAGCGGCTGCTGTGGCCCCAGTACATGCAGGCCTACCAGGATGTCTTCGACCTCACCTCGACGGTCATCGCCCCGTGGCACGTCGTGCCGGCGAACCGCAAGTGGTACGCCAGGCTCGCCGTGCAGCGACTCATCATCGACGCCCTCGAGCGCATCGACCCGCAGTGGCCGCCCGCGGACTTCGACATCGAGGTGGAGAAGAAGCGCCTGCTCGCGAGCTGACGGCTGCTTGCGAGCTGACGCCAGCTTGTGAGTTGACGGCGCGAGTGCCGCGCGCGCGGGTGCCGCGGGCGCGACGCCTCGGGTTTGCGCCCACCAACGGGTGATTCCGGCTTCCGGATCATCCTTGAGTGGGCGCACAATCGCCTGGCAGTGGGCCCACAATTGGGGACAGTCTGCGGAGGTCTCGACGCAGAGTGCCTGATCCGCCGGATCCGTCCTCGAGGAGCGTTCAGTCGCGGCGGATCGTGAAGTCGACTCTCGTCGGCAGTTCGACGGTGCGCGAGACCGTGCAGTACTTGTCGTGGGAGAGTCCGACGAGCTTCTCGATCTGCGAGTCGGCGCGTCGGCCCGCCTCGTCGTCGGGGAACGCGAGGTCGAAGTCGAGGTGGACGCTCTCGAGCCGGTTCGCGCCGTCCTCGACGACCTTGTCTCCGCTGGCCCGGACGTCGAAGCGGGTCGGCTCGGTTCGCCTGCTCGTCACCGTGTCGACGTCGATCGAGGAGCACCCGGCAACGGCCGCGAGCAGAAGCTCGACCGGGGTCATCAGGCCCTCACCGCGCCCGAATTCGATGCTCGCCCCGTTCGGAGCGGTCGCGCGGTAGTGGTTCTCGGCGATGCGGGTCAGGTCGATGCTGCGCGTCTCGTCACTCATGGCACCATGATCGCAGACCCGGCGATCGACGCAGTCCGGGCACTTGGTGCAGTCCGGGCAGTAGACGCAGACCCAGCAGACAGCGCAGGCGCAACGCCGACACTCCCGCGGTCACGGTCACCGTGTGCCGAAGTCGACCTCCGAGGCCTCCTTCACCGCGGCGGTCCGTCCCGGCCCCGATTCGAAGGTCCAGGACAGGTTCGTGTGGGAGATGACATCCTGGGGCGGCGGTGCTCCCCACTCGGTGAGGTCCTCGGTGGTGTGGGCGTCGGCGACGAGGGTGACGTCGTAGCCGCGGGCGAACCCGCCGTGGATCGTCGAGCGCACACAGCAGTCCGTCTGGGCGCCGGTGACGACGAGGTGTCCGATGCCTCGGGCTGCGAGCACGTCCTCGAAGTCGGTGTCTTCGTAGCTGCTGGCGTGGGTCTTCTCGACGATCGCCTCTCCCTCTGCGGGGGTGAGCCCTGCGACGATCTGCCACTGTTCGGAGTCCAGGGGCAGCTCGTCGGAGTTGTGGCGGACCCAGACGACCTCGGTCCCGGAGTCGCGGGCACGGTCGACGAGGTCGGCGATGGTCCCGACAACCTCGGCGGTGTTCCAGGCCTCGGCCAGGACTCCGTTCTGGGCATCGATGACGACGAGGGCCGTCTTCGGTCGATCGGATGGCAGGGCGGGCTGGGATTGGGCAGTGCTGTCGGTGGACATGTGATCCTCCTTGTTCACTGTTGATCATGTGCCGGTCGCACATGCGCGGTCAAGGGCAGACTAACGCGCGCCACGGACACAGCCGGAGCCCTGGCACCGCGGACACGGTGGCGGCCCCCGACGCCACGGACACAGCAACAGCCCCCGGCATCGCAAACACAGCCGCACCGCCGGGAGGCGCCTGCGAGGACAATGCACACGACCGCCTCGGCGTGGGGAGGCGACGAGACTGTCGGGAGCGGCACCGCAACTCGACTGCGGAGACGGTGACTCAGACGACGGATGGGCTCCGGCGGGCGGCGATGAAGGACCGAATGCCCATGATGATGTAGACGACGAGGAGGACGAACGTCACGGTGCTGATGATCACGGCGGCGGGGCGTTCGGCGGTGCCGGCGAGGAGATCGCCGAGTTTGAGCACGTTCATGAAGGTGCCGATGACGCCGAGCAGCGCGACGACGAGGGCGATGTGGATGCCGATCTTCGGGCTGCGGAGGCCGATGAACCCGCAGATCGCGATGACGAGGCCGAGGATCGCGGGGATGAGCGCGGTCCAGCTCGCCATTGCGGTGGCGAGCCATCCGATGACGCCCATGAGGATGAGGATGATTCCGAGGCCGATCGTGGTCTTCGGCATGTGCAGGCTCCTTGATCGTGGGTGCACGGCTCCCACCAGCCTAGGGACGGCGATCGTCCGAGGTCGGCCATCGCCTATGGTGGGACGAAGATGTTCACGGAGTGGAATGGAAGGGGGTTCGCCGAGGTGGACGACCACGTCCTCGACGCCCGTTCCGTCGGCTTCACGCCGATCAAGGGCACCCGCCACCGAGGCCAGCCGGAGGCGCGCTTCGATGCCGCGGGGCCGGTCGGCGATCGTCGCTTCTGCCTCATCGACGTCGGGACGAGGCGCGTACTGCGGACCGTGCAGAACCCGCGACTGCTCGCCGTCGTCGCCGAGCTGCATGGGACCGAACTCGAGGTGACGCTGCCCGACGGACGATCGGTCTCCGGGGTGCCCGGTCTCTCCGGTGAGACGCTGACCTGCGATTACTGGGGCAGGCAGGTTCCGCTCGCCCTCACCGGCGGTGCCCACGATGAGCTGCTGTCGGCACATCTCGGGCGAGCTGTGCGCCTTGCCGAAGCGCCGCGCGGGGCGATCGTCTTCGGCCGACCGCTGACGATCGTGGGCACAGCATCCCTCGCCGAGGTGGGAGTCCGCGCCGGACACCCGACCCTCCTTCGCGAAGCGGCCCGATTCCGGGCGACCCTGCTTGTCGAGACTGCGGAGCCGTTCGTCGAGGAGACCTGGGCGGGTCGGGAGATGCTCGTGCGCGGCGCCGGACGGGAGACGAGTGCGCGCGGCTTCGACACGAGTGCGCCCGGCGCCGACACGAGTGCGCCCGGCGTCGAGACGAGTGCCGACCTGCGGGTGCGGATCGGTGCGCCGGTGCCGCGCTGCGCGGTCATCGAGCTCGACCCCGTCACCGGAGAGCGGAATGCCCGCCTGCTCGCGACCCTCGCAGCGACCCGCACGACGAACCGCGCGGGCGAACCGTACTTCGGGGTCTACGCCGAGATGGTGTGAATCTCAGCAACCCTCCGGGCGCTCGGCAACTTGGCGCAGGGTTGCCGAACGCCCGGAGGGTTGCTCAAAACTCAGGTGACTGCGCCGCGGACCTTGTACTCCGGGGTGTCCCAGAGACGGTTGTCGAGGATGTCTCGTAGCGCCTCGACCGTGTCCCACACATCGGCATAGCCGAGATAGAGCGGGGTGAGGCCGAAGCGGAGGATCGACGGCTCCCGGTAGTCGCCGATGATCCCGCGGTCGATGAGGGCGCTCATGATCGCGAACCCCTCCGCGTGGGCGATCGAGACCTGCGAGCCCCGCTGCGCGTGGTCGCGCGGGGTGACGATCTCGACCGGATGGTGTGCCAGCCGCGTCTCGACGAGGTCGATGAAGAGGTCGCTGAGCGCCAGCGACTTCTCCCGCACCGCACCCAGGTCCGCACGCGCTGCCACGTCGAGGCCCACCTCGGCGACGGACATCGAGACGATCCCCTGGGTGCCGGTGAGGAAGCGGCGGATGCCGTCGGCGGGAGCATAGTCGGGGCTCATCTCGAAGGGCTTCGCGTGACTCCACCACCCGGACAGGGGCTGGGCGAAGCGGTTCTGCAGGGACTCGGAGACCCAGACGAACGCCGGGGATCCGGGTCCTCCGTTGAGGAATTTGTACGTGCAGCCCACGGCCATGTCCGCGCCGTGCCCGGCGAGGTCGATGGGCAGGGCGCCGGCCGAATGGCAGAGATCCCAGATCGCGAGCGCCCCGCCGTCATGGATCGCCTCGGTCGTCGAACGCATGTCGAAGAGGCGGCCGGTGCGGTAGTTGACGTGTGTGAGGACGACGAGGGCCACCTCGTCGGTCATCGACGTCGGGAAGCCTTCGGTCACCTCGGCGTCGTCGACGAGGCGGACCTCATAGCCGTCGTCGAGCTGTTCGGCCAGTCCCTGGAGCATGTAGATGTCGGAGGGGAAGTTCTCCCGCTGGGTGAGGATGACCCGGCGCTCGGGGGCGTCCTCGGCCTGGATCCGCAGGGCCGCCGAGGCGGCTTTGAAGAGGTTGATCGACGTCGTGTCGGTGACGACGGTGCTGCCGGCGCCGCCGCCGATGAGGCCGGAGACCTTGTCGCCGAGCATGCCCGGCAGCTCGAACCAGCCGGCGGTGTTCCACGACCGGATGAGCCCCTCGCCCCACTCGTCTTCGATGACATCGCGGGCGCGTTCGGCCGCTCCCTTGGGGCGGGCGCCCAGCGAGTTCCCGTCGAGGTAGATCGTGTCCGCGGGGACGATGAAGTCCTCGCGGAAGGCGCGCAGCGGGTCGGCGGCGTCGAGGCGCTCGCACGCGGCGCGGTCGATGGCGGCCGTGCTGTCGGCCGTGCTGTCGCCGTCGAGTTCGGTCGCGGGGTCGGTGGTTCCGGTGAGGTCGGTCATCTTTCCATCGTGCCAAAGATGCGGGAAGATCGAGGTGAAAATGAACGATCGACGGAGAACCGGGTTGGAAATGACGAATCATTCGGAGCTGATCGCCGATCACCGTACAGCTGAGACCGAACCGCTCGCCGAGGCGGACCTCGCGATCCTCCGTGAGCTCAGTGCCGATGCGCGGATCTCGAACAAGGAGCTCGCCGAGCGCGTGGGCATCGCGCCGTCGACGTGTTCGGGGCGGGTGAGCGCGCTGCGCCGGCGCGGAGTGATCCGGGGCTTCCACGCCGACATCGACTATGAGGCGCTCGGTCTGCGTGTGTTCGGGATGATCTCGGTGCGGATGACCCCGGTTGGCCGGGCCTCGATGTCTGCCGTCATCGACCGGCTGCTCGCGGTGCCCGAGACCCTCGAGATCTTCCAGGTCTCCGGGGAGCGCGACCTCCTCGTCCACATCGCGACGACCGACCCGATCGGGCTCCACACCTACATCGACGACCATCTCGCTGACCAGGCGATCGCGCATACGCAGACGAGTCTCGTCTTCGCCCACCATCGCGGATGACGCGCCCGGGAACGACACACTTTCTGTCCTATGACCCGTGACAGGGCGGGGGCGGGTGCACGACCGGCATCAGCACGGTGAGCCAGGACAATTGCCGAGGGCAGCGAACCAAGGCGTCGACTCAGGCCATTGACGCTGGTTAGCGGGCAGGCGAGGATGAGGATGATCTGCAACGTCACCCCGCACCGCCCCACCTCTGCGAAGGAGCAGCCATGTCCCAGATCTTCGTCAACCTTCCGACCCTCGACCTCGAGCAGGCGAAGGCGTTCTACTCCGCCCTCGGCACCCAGATCGTCCCCGAGTTCTCCGATGAGAACGCCGCGTGCGTGAAGTGGGACGACTCGATCTTCTTCATGATCCTCACGAAGGAGTACCTGCAGACCTTCACCGACAAGCCGATCGCCGACCCGCATTCGACCGCGCAGGTGATGACGGCGCTCAGCCGCGACTCCCGCGAAGATGTCGATGCGATGCGCACGACGATCCTCGAATCCGGTGGCGGGGAGAACCGTCCGCCCCAGGATCACGGGTTCATGTACGCGATCAGCATGACCGATCCGGACGGCAACATCCTCGAGTTCATGTGGATGGATCCGACCGCCGCCGAGGTGGGTCCGGAGGCGTTCCTCGAAGCCGAGGGGTGAACGCGGCGCCGACTCACCCGGCGTGGGCGGCGATGACCTCGAGCACCTCGGCGCCGTAGCGGTCGAGTTTCTTCAGCCCCACCCCGCTGACCTCGCCCAGCTGGGCGATCGTCCTCGGCTTGGCGTCGACGATGCCGTAGATCGTGGCGTCCGGGAACACGACGTAGGCCGGCACGGACTGCTCCTTGGCCTGGGTCGCCCGCCACGCACGCAGCGCTTCGAACAGCGCGGAGTCCGCGGGGTCGAGCGCAACCTCGGCACCGCCTCGGCGCTTGGATGCGCTGCGACCGCCACCGGAGCGTCTGACCGGGTCGATGCGCATTGAGACCTCGGCCTCTCCGCGCAGCACAGGGTCGGCGGCGGGGCCGAGGACGAGCACGCCGTAGTCGCCGTGGGATTCGAGGAGTCCGCGAGCCAGGCTCTGGCGGATGACGGCCTTCCACTCGGTCTCCGAGAGCTCCGCGCCGACGCCCCACACGCTGAGTTGGTCGTGGTTCGACGCGCGGGAGCGGTCGTTGTCGTTGCCGCGCAGGACGTCGATGACCTGGCCGGAGCCGAAGCGCTGCCCACGTTCGCGGTCGAGGCGGATGACGGTCGAGAGCAGCTTCTGCACGGCCACCGTCGCATCCCAGGTCGCCGGCGGGGTGAGGCACGTGTCGCAGTTGCCGCACGGGGCGGAGTCCTCGTCGAAGTAGCGCAGGAGCTGGACGCGGCGGCAGTCGACGGTTTCGCACAGGGCGAGCATCGAGTCGAGGTGGGACATCACCCGGCGTTTGTGCGCCTGGTCGCCTTCGCCGGATTCGATGAGGCGGCGTTGGGAGACGACGTCGCCGAGGCCGTAGACCATCCACGCGTCCGCGGGCAGTCCGTCGCGGCCGGCGCGACCCGTCTCCTGGTAGTAGCCTTCGACGCTGCGGGGCAGGTCGAGGTGGGCGACGAAGCGGACGTCGGGTTTGTCGATGCCCATGCCGAAGGCGATCGTCGCGACCATGACGATGCCGTCCTCGCGGAGGAAGCGGGCCTGATGCTCGGCGCGCACCTCGGCGGGGAGGCCGGCGTGGTACGGCAGGGCAGGGATGCCGCGGGCCACGAGCGCCTCGGCGAGCTGTTCGACGCTGCGCCGGGACAGGCAGTAGACGATTCCGGAGTCACCGGGGTGCTCGGTGGTGATGAAGGTGAGCAGCTGCGACCGGGCGGAGGCCTTCGGTTCGATCCGGTACGTGATGTTGGGGCGGTCGAAGCTTGCGACGAAGTGCTCGGCGCTCTGGAGGTGGAGGCGCTCGGTGAGCTCGGCATGCGTGGCCGGGGTCGCGGTCGCGGTCAGGGCGATGCGGGGGACCGTGGGGAACCGTTCGGCGAGCACCCCGAGGCCGAGGTAGTCGCTGCGGAAGTCATGACCCCACTGGGAGACGCAGTGGGCTTCGTCGATCGCGAAGAGCGAGATGTCGGCACGCTCGAGCAACTGCATGGTCCGGGGGAGGACGAGCCGTTCGGGGGCGAGGTAGAGGAGGTCGAGTTCGCCGTCGAGGAGCCGCCGTTCGACCTCCTGGGCCTCGTCAAGGTCGAGGGTCGAGTTGAGGTAGGCGGCCGACACGCCGAGGTTGTCCAACGCGGCCACCTGATCGGCCATGAGCGCGATGAGCGGGGAGATGACGACGCCGGTGCCGTTCCGGACGAGACTGGGGATCTGGTAGCACAGCGATTTGCCGCCGCCGGTGGGCATGAGGACGACGGCGTCCCCACCCGTGATCAGCCGGTCGACGATCGCCGCCTGCTGGCCGCGGAACTCCTCGTATCCGAAGACATCGTGGAGGACGTCGAGGGCGGAGGTCGTGGCTGCGGCGGTCATGCCGACCAGCCTAGTGGAGGACGCTGACACGCGTACTCAGGTGGGCGCGTGCTCGGCGTGGGCGGTGAGTTCAGCGGATCCCGGAAACCGGGCGCGTGTCATCGGTCGTTTGTCAGCCATTCCATGAATCTGGTCTCGGTTCCGATGCTCCACTCCGGAATGCCGCCACTTGATACGAACTCAGACCAGAAGTGGAGTGCTTCCGCGTCGGTGATGATCCTCCGATGGTGCGCGAAGTACAGCAGCTGCCAGGAGGAAACGCAACGTATCGGAGACGCTATGCGCTTTGCGTGCTTGTCGTCTGTCGCGATGAAAGCCTTGAGCCGCCGGGCGGAGATTATCGCGATGATCTCGGCTTCACCAAGGTGCTCGTCCGGGTGTTCACCAGGCGCGGCGAATTGATCACGCAGCTGCCGAATCTTCCGATGTTCGTCATCGTCGGGAAAGAGCGGCTCTCCGAGAACCAGAGTGGCTTCCGCGGTCAGTCCGGGCAGATTGAGGCTGGACTCCAGCCGTGCACACTCACGAGCGACCGTCGCGCTCCACAGCATCCTCTCACCGAGCATCGAGTCCAACGCCTTGAGCAGGCTCGCGCGGTGGAAGTTGACCAGGACAGACGTGTCATGCAGAACCAGATTGGATTGATCGGTCATCGCGTTTCAGCCGAGAAGATCGGCCAAGTCGGCGGTGTCCGTCGGACCAGTCGATGGAGGCTCTTCGACTTCAAGCGCCTCGCTTGCTACTCCGAGCATCCACGCCAGGGTGTCCTTGTGCAGAGTGCCTTGGGCAATGCGGGCGAGATGTCCCTCTATCCAGGACTGAGGGAAGCGGCGGGCGCTGGCTTCCGTCATACGCTCGGTGATGGGGTCATCAGCACCCCAGATCCAGTGATGCCGTAGAGCTCGCTGAGTATTCTTCAGCAGCAGAGCCTGAACCGATCCGGATACCGGCCGGTCCAGGTTCTCCAGTCGATTCCGCATTGCTTCGGTGGAAACCCCGTACGCCCAGATCAGTTCCGCCATCGCCGATTCGACCACGGATTCATCGACGTCGATCAGAGCGGTCGCCGGCAGGAGGAGCTCCGCGGCGAACTCATTTGCCGCAGCCTCGGCGGCATCGACAACGGCAGACCCCGGCACGATACCCGAATGTCCGAGGCAGAGATGGCCGAGCTCGTGTGCCAAGCTCCAGTTCTCGTAGAACCAGTTTCCCGTGGAGCGGATGACAATCACTGGGCGTCCGTCAGCCATGAAGCTGTAGGCGGTGGAGATATCCTCGATCCGGATGACATTGATACCGAGAGCATCAAGCCTGTTGATGAAATCCCGGGCGAAGTCCTGGCCGAGCAGGTTGGCCATTTCATCGGGCGTGCGCGGCAACTCGGGTGGAGAGGTGTGAAGGTCGGCTTGGCGAAGGGCCAAGACGACGCCGTTGATGACGGTGCGGTCGGCTTCTGCGCCATCGGCAGATCGCCGGCGGGTATCTGGATCGAAGGCGTGCCTCGCCGATACGGTGAGAGTGTGCGGGTCGGCTTCGCCAGTGATGAGGTAATGCAGGTCGGCGTCGAGATGGCGGGCGATCGCGGCGAGTTCCGAGGCGCTGAAACCTCGTTGTCCATTGAGCGCACGAGAGAGGGCGTCGGTGGTCATGCCGACCGCCGACGCGACATCTTTCTGCAGTGATCCGTTGCTGAGAATGGCAGCACGAACCCTGGCCCCAATCGTGTCCATGATCTCATTCTATCCTCCGATTGGTAATTTCCCAATCAGAGAACACGTGGCGCATAGCTGTACCCTGAACCCGACGGACATTCGCGACACGAGGAGAGCACGGTGGAACCGAACAGACGCACGATGATCACCTCGGCGGGAGTCGTCGGCACCGTCGCAGCCGTCGGACTCACCTCGGCGTGCGGAAGCGACAGCGGACAGTCCGGAGCGGGCTCGTCGGAGTCGGCACCGGCGGACGCGACGGTCAAGGCGAGCGACGTCCCTGTCGGTTCGGGCACCGTCATCGACGAGGCGTACGTCGTCACCCAGCCGAAGGAGGGCGAGTTCTACGCCTTCTCCTCGGTGTGCACGCATCAGGGATGCCAGGTGCGCACGGTGACCGAGGACAAGATCACGTGCCCGTGCCATTCCTCGCAGTTCTCCACGACGACCGGCGAGGTGCTCGGCGGTCCGGCCACCGAGCCGCTGCCGAAGTACTCGGTCGCCGAATCGGGCGGGACGCTGACGATCTCGGGAAAGTAGGCGACTTCGTTGGCCCCTGGGGAGTCAGAGGCCTCTCAGCGGCAGGGGAGACCCACCCCAACGGTCAGCGCGGATTCCTCGGGTCATCATCGGGTTGCGCCCGACTGTCCTCCGGCCCGGGCTGTCCGTCGCCTGAGCCGCCTGCTCCGCCGCGGGATCCGTTCGCGCGGGGCAGTGCCCAGGCGACCGCGAGTCCCAGGGCGAAGCCGATCATCGCGAAGGGGACCATCTGGAGCGGCCCCCAGATGAGAAGGCCCACGACGCCTCCGATGACCATGCCGATGACGGCGACAGTCCACACTCGTCGGTCCAGCCGAAGCGGTTCTCTGCGATTCATCATCTCTCCTCAACTCTGCCTGCAGGGCGGTCGCCCGGCAGGATCTGTCGTCATTGACAGACGCGTGGTTGACCGAAACGTCGTTGACAGACTCACTGTTCTCATCCCAGACTCACTGTTCTCACCCCAGAAGCAGCCCCGGGACGGTGAGGGCGCTGGTGACGAGCAGGAGGATCGCCGACCAGATGGCGAGGCGGACCGTTGCCGCCCGTGGCGCCGCTCCTCGTGACGGCAGGTCCGGCCAGGCCACAGCTGCCCGATAGGCGGCGGCGACGCTGACGGCGCAGGCGGCCAGCCATACCCAGACGAACCAGTCTCCCCAACCGCCGAACGGCGCGATGAGGCGGACGACGAGGAGGATCGCGAGCGCGCCGACGAGCCTGGTGAACATCTGTATGCGCGAGCTCGGGTGACGCGTGGCGCCGATCGCGGTCCGCACACCGATCGCGAGGACCACGGCAGCGGTGAGCTGGGCGACGAATTCCGGGTTCATCGGACTCCTCCATCCGTTGGGGCCACAGCCGCTGAATCCGCTGCCGGCCCCGCCGACCCGGCCGCGGCCGTCCCTGCCTTCTCCGAGATCAGCGAGATCGCCCCGTCCACCGAGTTCGCGGAGTCGGAGAGGACGACGATCCCCGTCCGGTTCGCCCGGTCGAACCCGAGGAACGATCGGTAGCCGCCGGTGCCCCCGTTGTGCCACGTGACGTTCGGAATCCGGTTCGTCGTCGTCATCCACGCCCACCCGATCCGGTCGGATTCGTCGAACGTCGCTCTCGGCTCGCTCGCCGCCGCACCCGGAGCGGTGCCGTCCATCGTCGCCCGCAACCAGATCGTCATGTCCCTCGGAGTCGACCGGATCGCCCCGGCCGGTGCCGAAGCCCCCAAAGTCCACGGTGCCGCCGGCAGACCCGACGACGTCATCCCATGTGAGAGCCCTTCCGTCGAGGTGGGCACGACAGTCTCGTCCATCCCCAACGGCTGCGTGATCCGCTCCCGGACGAGGTCGGCATAGCTCGTGCCCGTCACCTCGGCGAGCGCCTGCCCGAGGACCGCGAACCCGAAGTTCGAGTACTCCGGCTTCTTGTCGCTGACATCGGCCTCACCGAGGGCGCGGACGAGATCGTCGACATCACCCCGATACGGATCCGTGTGCACATAGCCGGCAAGAATGGAGGCGATGCCATCGCCGAGGCTGGGCGGCGGCTGCTGTCGGGGCAGTCCCGAACGCTGCATCGCCAGATCTGCCAACCTCACCTCAGCGACCGCGCCTCCCAATTGAGGCCAGACCTCGCCGAGGCGGGTCGACTCGGTGACCTCGCCCCTTTCGAGGGCATCGGCGAAGAGGGCGGCGGTGAAGGTCTTCGTGATCGACCCGATCTCGAACTCCGTGTCCTCGTCCGCCCCTGTCCCGGCCGAGGAGACCGTGTCCCCGTCGACCCTGACGACGGCCACATGGTTCCAGTGGCTGCTGCCGAGCGCCTCGGCCGTGGCCTCCATGAGCGCCGCATCCCCGGTCACCTCGCCCTGGAATCCGCGGGGAAGCGGGGTGATGAGGAGGAGTCCGATCGCGGTGAGCGCGGCGATCATGCCAGCTGCCCAGACTCGCCGAGGCGGCCGCCGGGGTTCGTCTTCGATGGTGCCGGGTTCCTGGTCACTGCGGATGGTCATTGCGACTCCTCGGTGATGCGGTCACGATCCGGAAGGGCAGGGTCGAGGGGTGGTCGGATAGGCGGGGTCGGGGACGGGTGGTCAGTGGGTGCCGATGAGGATGAGCGTGAGCAGGGGGATGACCTTCTGAGCGGGCACACGCCAGTGTCCGCGCGGAATGTTCTCGAGCCATCCGGCGGAGGCGAGGGCCTTGAGATGGTGGTAGACCTGCCCCGTCGTGCCGAAGCGGTCATCGGCGCTGAGCTCGGCGACGGTGGTCGTCCCCTCATAGATCGCCTGCAGGAGGGCGAGCCTGACGGGATGGCTGAACGCCGCGAGCGCCCCGGCGGCCGCGGCGAAATCGATCTCGCTCAGCGCCTCGGCGCTCAGCCCCATCTGCCACGACACGGGCGATTCGGCGCCGGGAGGCGTGATGTGACCGGTGTACGTGACCCCACCTTCCGGTCCGAGGCGGTCGACGAGTCCGTTGAGCGCCCAGAACACGTCGTCGGATGCCGGGGAGGAAGAGGTGTCATCCGGCGAGGAAGCGTCATCCGCTGGCGATGAGTCGACGGCGGGGCCTGCGGGCAGGGCCGCTCCGGCCGGCACGGCGGTGAGGTGTTTCGGGGACGTCTGCCGTGAGGCGGGAGTCTGCTGAGACGCAGATGTCTGCGCCGCGGCTTCGAGTTCGCCGACGCGGCGTTCGAGCTGCGCGAAACGATCCTCGAGCGATGCGGGCGAAGCTGCGAGCTGAGTCTCGGTCGACGGTGAGTCCATATCCTAACCATACACAAAGTACGTAATTACGTAAAGACTGAAAAAGCGTCGGGCTGGGACTCGGCCGGATGTCGGTTCTAGACTGGTCGGGTGATGAGTACTGAAGAATCGCGCACCGAACCCACGCTGTCGGCGGAGAAGAACCTCACCGACGCGAGCGTCATGGGCGCGCCGATGATCGTCCGGGGCGTCCTCGGCGTCCTCTTCGGCTTCGCCACGGTGTTCTGGCCGCGCGACGCCGTCGACCCGACCCAGCTGTCCCTCGGGGTCGGCGTCGTCGACCTGCTCTGCATGGTCTACCTCGGTCTGCTCGCCCTCGTCCTCGTCTACCAGGCGCTGCGCTCACCTGTCTCGGTGCGCACCGCGGTCTTCGGGCAGGCGATCGTCACCGTGCCCGCGATCGTCTTCCTCGCCATCGCCGACACCCCCGCCGAGCTCCGGGCCGCGCTGAGCATCTGGGCGATCCTCACCGGACTCATCGAACTGTGGAACTACCGCAAGCTCGTCCACCACCCGATGGCCACGGACTTCCTCATCTCCGCCGTCGTCCACGTCCTCCTCGGCATCATCCTCCTCGCCGGAGACAGCCTCGAGGCACTCGCGATCGCCGGCTTCACCGGAGCCGCAGCGCTCATCGCCGGAGTGATCTTCATCATCGGCGGCTACTCGCGCATCAGCAAGGCCAGGCAGGCCCGACGGGCCGAGAGATCGGCCGACGACGAGGCACCCGAAGCCGAGTGACCCGGGCGCCGCTTCGACCGTCCGAACCACAGCACCCCGCCAGCCCAGCAGCACCGCACCACCACCGACCGCCACCCGACCTCCGACAGATACCCGAGGTGAGATGAGCACCGTCGAACACGATTACACCGATGTGTCCCCGCTGACTCCGATCTCCGCGTCCGTCTCCTCGTCGGGCCTCCTCGGCGATCTCGCGGAAGCCAGCCGAGCCCTGCCCGACGACCTGTTCCGGCGCCTCTTCGAGGTCTCACGCTCACCGTCCCTGCTCATCGCCACCGACTACGACGGGACGATCGCGCCCATCGTCGACAACCCCGCCGAGGCGTACCCGCTCGAGTCCTCGGTCGACTCGCTGCGCGCGCTCGCCCTCCTGCCGTCCACCTCGGCGGGGGTGATCTCCGGACGCAGCCTGCGCGACCTCGCAGCGATGTCGCGCCTGCCCCGCGAAGTCCACCTCTTCGGCTCCCACGGAGGCGAGACCGACACCGACGTCCACCGCGCACTCGACGCGAGCCAGCGGGCGACCCTCGAGGACTTCCGGCGCGACCTCGTCGACACGCTGCCCGCCGACGTCACCGAGCACAAGACCGCCGGTGCCGCCGTCCACCTGCGCGGACTCGACGAGGAGGCCCGGCAGGCCGTCGAGGACGGGATCGCCGCCCTCATCGAGGCGCACGCGGTCTTCCCGACCCGCGGCAAGCAGGTCGTCGACCTCTCCGTCGTCCCCTCCTCGAAGGCGGAGGCGCTGAAGAACCTCCGCGCCCGCACCGGCGCCGAGGTTGTCGTCTTCATCGGTGACGACCATTCGGACGAGAGCGCGATGGAGACGCTCGGGCCCCTCGACCTCGGGCTCAAGGTCGGCGACGACGAGACCCACGCGGACTTCCGCCTCCCCAGCCCGGACGCGGTCTCCGTCGTCCTCGCGGCGATCTACGAGCTGCGCAAATCGTGGCTGTTCGGCCGAGAGGCCACCCCCATCGACCGGCACAGCCTGCTCGGCAACGGCCAGTCGACGGCACTCGTCGACCCGCACGGGTCGATCTGCTGGATGCCGCACCCGCTGCCGCACTCGTCCTCGATGTTCTCCGAGATCCTCGGCACCGCGGCCGCCGGCTACTTCGCGGTCAACGCCGCCTCCGGCGTCGCTCCGCTCACCCAGCGCTACCTCACGCACTCGACCCTGCTCGAGACCCGGTGGCCCGGCCTGAGCTGCATCGACTACCTCGCACCCGTCGACGGGGCCAGCGACGACACGATCGTCGTCCGCGTCCTCACCGGTGATGCCCCCGCCCGGATCCGCTTCGCCCCGCGCCTCGACTATGCGACGGTGCCCACCCGCATGGCCCCCGTCCGTGACGGCGTGCGGGTCCTCGGGACCTCGGAGCCGATCATGCTCATCGCCCCCGGCGTCGACTTCGAGATCGTCGAGGCCGGCCAGTCCCAGACCGCCGAGGCGACGGTCGTGCCCGCCGAGTTCCCCGGCGGAGCGGTCGTCCTCGTCCTCGCGTGCGGTTCCGGCACCGGCGACGCCCGGTACATCGCCGAAGGCGGTGAGCAGCGGGTGCGCGACCAGGCGCTGCGGTTCTGGACGAACTGGACGTCGACGCTGTCGATCCCGAGCCACCACCGCGAAGAGGTCATCCGGTCGGCGATCACGCTGCGGGCCCTGTGCCACGAGCCGACCGGCGGCATCCTCGCCGCCCCGACGACGTCCCTGCCCGAAGGCATCGGCGGCGTGCGCAACTGGGACTACCGCTACACGTGGCTGCGCGACGGATCGATGACGGCTCGTGCCCTCCTCGCCCTCGGCTCTCCGGCCGAGGCGGAGGGCTTCCTGTCCTGGCTGACCGGGATCCTCGACCATACCGTCGCTCCCGAGCAGCTCCATCCGCTCTACGCCGTCGACGGTTCCGCCCTGACCACCGAGGCGGTGCTCGCGCATCTGCCCGGATACGCCGGGTCCCGGCCGGTGCGGGTGGGCAACGCCGCAGAGCACCAGGTCCAGCTCGACGTCTTCGGACCGGTCACCGAGCTCCTCGACGAGCTCACCGAGCACCTCGGCGAGCTTCCGGAGGCCTATTGGACACTGACGACGCAGATGGTCGAAGCCGTGAGCAAGCGGTGGTTCGAAGCCGATCACGGCATCTGGGAGGCCAGGCGGGCACCCAAGCACAACGTCTACACGCGCGTGATGTGCTGGGTGACGGTCGATCGGGCGCTGCGGATCGCGGAGCGCTTCGACAAGCAGCCGCCGGGTGCGTGGCGGCAGCTGCGGGAGGAGATCAAGAGCGACATCCTCACCCACGGCTACAACGAGGAGGTCGGGGCCTTCACCGTCGCCTACGGTGAGACCGACCTCGACTCCGCGTGCCTGTTCGTCGGGCTCAGCGGTCTGCTCGAACCCGACGATCCGCGATTCATCTCCACCGTCGATGCGATCGAGCGGGAGCTGCGCGTGGGGCCGACGGTCTTCCGCTACCGGTACGAGGACGGCCTGCCCGGACTCGAGGGCGGGTTCCACATCTGCACGACATGGCTCATCGAGGCGTTCATCAGAGTCGGGCGCATCGACGACGCGTGGGATCTGTTCCGCCAGCTTGACAATCTGCTCGGCCCCACGGGCCTGCTGCCCGAGGAGTACGACCCCGTCGCGGAGATGCACCTGGGCAACCATCCGCAGGCGTACTCGCACCTCGGCTACATCCGCGTCGCGCAGATGCTCGACGCCCACCGCCCGAGCTGAGGGGCCTCATTCGACGACGAGGCTGACCATCTCGGCGATGCACGCCGGGCGGTCCTCGCCCTCGATCTCGATGACGTGGCTGATGATCATCTGCGTGCCCTTGGGGCCGCGGGTGACATCGGTGAGCGTGGCGGTGTCGCGCAGACGGGAACCGACGGGGACCGGCTGCGGGAAGCGGACCTTGTTGAGTCCGTAGTTGATCGTCATCGCCACCCCTTCGACGGCGAAGATCTCCCGTGAGAAGTGCGGGAGGAGCGAGAGCGTGAAGAATCCGTGGGCGATCGTCGTCCCGAACGGACCGGTCGCAGCCCGCTCCTCGTCGAGGTGGATCCACTGGTGGTCGTCGGTGGCGTCGGCGAAAGCGGTGATCGCCGCCTGGTCGATCGTCAGCCACTCCGAGGAGCCGAGCTCGGTGCCGACGGCGGATTCGATCTCGGCGATTCCGGTGAGGGTTCGCATGGGTTCTCCTTCGATCCTGACGGTGCGTGGATTGTCGTGGGGCGTGGGCTGTCGGCGTGTGCGGACTGCCGTCGTGTGCGGTCGTGCCCGGACTGCCGCGTGAGGTCCTTATCGGACATTCGATTGTGCGAGCTGTCACTGCGCACTCTACTGCCGAATCGGATGCGACGGCTACGGTGGTCGTATGACCTCATCGGCGAACCCGCTCCTCACCTGCCCTCATTCGCCGAGGTGGCTCGAGCGTCCCGACGGCTACCGCTGCTTCGAAGCCGCCTACTTCGTCGGTCGGGGTCGAACGACGTTCGAGGCCCGCGCCGAGGAGCTCCTCCACTGGCAGGTCAAGACCCGCAGCGGCTTCGACATCGCCCCGCCCGGACGGGTCGAAGCAGGCCAGGAACCGACGATCCGCGTACGACTCGGCCTTCTCCGACTGCCCGAACCCTCACACGTGCTCGAGGTCGTCGAGACCGAGGATCTCCGCGGCTTCACGTACGGCACGAAGCCCGGCCACCCGATCACCGGGGAGGAGTCGTTCCTCCTCGTCCACCGTCCCGACGATCGTGTCTTCCTCATCCTCCGCTCGGTGTCGCGGGCGGGACTGGGCATCTGGCGCCTCGGCGAGCCGGTCGTCCGGATCGCCCAGGTGATCTATCGACGGCGGTACTCGCGCGCCCTGCGGACGTGACGCATGTGCGTCCCCGCGGCCCCCGCACCCACCTCGGCGGGCGGAGGCAACGGAATCCGTCGGGGCAGAGGACCTCCCCGGTGATACCTTCGAGGCATTCGTCGGCGACGGGCGCCGGCAGCCGCGCCGAAGGAGTCCGCATGAGCGACCTCGTCCCCCAGCGCTCACCCGAGCTGATGAGCGATGACCTCACCGAACTCCACCGTCTCCTCGACGACACCGCGATCGCGCACGTCTCGATCGTTCGCGACGGGCGCCCCTTCGCCTTCGGCACCCTCATCGCCCGTGTCGGCGACACGATCGTCATCCACGGGTCGACCGGCTCACGCTGGATGCGGAGCCTGCTTTCGCAGCCGTGCGCGGTCGCCGTGACGAAGGTCGACGGGGTCGTCGTCGCCCGCAGCGCCTTCGAATCCTCGATGCTCTACCGCAGTGCGCTCATCCTCGGGCAGTTCGCCGAGGTGGTCGGTGACCGGAAGGAGCAGACGCTGAGCCTCCTCACCGATCGTCTCCTTCCCGGCCGGTCGGCCGAGGTCCGGGCATCGACGAAGAAGGAACTCGCCGCGACTCTGCTGCTGGAGATGCCGATCGAGGAATGGTCGCTGCGGATCTCCGATGAGTGGCCCGAGGATCCCGACGACGATGTCGCCGGGGACGCATGGGCAGGGAAGATCCGGTTCACCGAGGTGGACAGCGAACTCGAACCGGCGCCCGATCTGCGCGAAGGCATCGACGTCGCGCGGTCAGTGCGGGCAGCGCAGGAGGCTGCGCGGACGCTCACCTGAGAGCGCGGTCACTTGCCCTTGATCTGATCCCGGGCCGGCACGTACTCCCAGTGCCACGGTTCGTACTTCGACGACTTCGCCCAGTCCGGGTTCTCCCAGCCGTACTTCCCGGCGTTCTTGACCAGCCAGTCCCACGGACCCGACTCGGACTCCGTGCCGCCGCCGAGGTCGAGGGCGATACCCCACCCGTGCATCGAGGTGCCGGGGCGCGCCGAGAGGCCCGGCTTCCGGCCGGCCACGGAGATCTGACCTTCGAGGTTGCGGTAGGAATCGGTGATCGGGATGTTCTTGCCCGTCTCCTTCTTGTACGCGGCGCTCATCTCGGCGAACGAGACCGCGGCGTCGGCACGCAGCTGATGTCCGCCCTGGCCGAGGTCGCACAGCCACTCCTTGGGCAGCTCTCCGTTGCTCGCACCCGATGAGAAGTCCTGCTCGGCAGCGCAGCCGGGCAGCGCGCTCTTCGCGATCGACCGGCTCGCCGCCTCGGCGTTCTGCTGCTTTGCGCTCGGCGCACCCACCTCGACGGACGTCTTCTCGTCCGAGGCGGGGATGTCGGCGTCGACGGATTCGGCGTTGACCTGGCGGGGGCCGGCGTCGGCGGTGGTGTCGACGGTGACCTCGTTGCCGCCGCCTGCGGTGGCGAACATCACCGTGGCCACGGCGGCACCGGCGACGGAGAGGCCGGAGAGCGTGGTCACGGTCGTCGCGCGCTTCCTGCGCACCGAGCGCAGCAGTGCGCCGTCGGATCCGCGCTGCCCCGAGTAGGCGCCCGGTGCCGAGGTGCGGGCCTGTGCGCGTTCGTCCGCCATGGCCTGGCGCCGCGGCGATCCGGCAGCCTTGCGTGCTTCCTCGGCCATCGCGGCACGGCGGGGAGAGAGCTGAGTCGGTGACGACGATGCCGGCGCGGAGGCCGCTGCGGGTGAGAAGGTGTGAGAGGGAGCCGGGGAGGGGGTGTCGGATCGGGTTCCCTGCTGAGGGTTCGCCTGCTGCCTGCGCAGGTCTCTGCGCCGCACGGTTCCCGTGACCTCACCCGTCAATGTCGCTCCATACTGCCTGTGTCGTATCCAAGGTTCGGCCGTCGAGAACCCCCGACGGCCGGCAAACTCAATATTACAGAAGTGTAACGGTACTGTAACGTAATGTCACTTCCGCGTGCTTGAGCGGATCGGGCGCGGTCGTGGGGAACCGTTCTGGCCGCGTCAGTCGACGCCGAGCTGCTGGCGCAGGGCGATGTCCTGAGCCTCTTCGTCGGGGAAGACCACCTCGGTGCGCGCTCCGCCGGTGACCGGGTCGTTGTCGAAGACGAGGCGGATGCCGAGGAGGCGCGCCTGACCTTGGGCGATGACGAGGCCGAGGCCCATGCCGCCGCCCCCGGCGGAGACGAACCGGGTGGGGCCGGTCTCGACGATGTCGGCGGGGTAGCCGGGGCCGGAGTCGGTGATGACGATCGAAGCGGGGGTCGTGGCGAGCCGGATGGGGTCAGCGCCGTGCTTGATCGCGTTGACGAGGAGGTTCGAGACGATGCGCTCGAAGCGGCGGACATCGGTGACGAGTCGTGCGCCGGCAGCCCCGAAGTCCGTGTCGACCTCGTGCCCGGCCAACGCCCCCGAGGCGCTCATCGTCCCGAGCAGGGACCGGATCGCCTGGTCGATGTCGACGCGCGTGAACTCCGGGTTCGCGCGTCCCGCGTCGAGACGGGAGACCTCGAGGAGATCCTCGACGAGGACCTGCATCCGCTGCACCCGGTCCTTGACGAGCTCGGCCGGACGCGAATCCTCCGTGAGCAGACTCGCGGCGTTGACGAGGCCCGTGAGCGGGGTGCGCATCTCATGGGCGAGGTCCGCGGTGAAGCGCTGCTCGGAGTCGATGCGCTCACTCAGCCTCGTCACCGCGGTGTCGACCGCCGAGGCGAACGCCCACACCTCCTGATCCGATTCGTCGACGACGTCGGCGATCCGGATCGAGGTGTCACCGGCGGCGATCTTCCGGGCCGCCTGCGCACCGAGGGTGAGTCGGCGCGAGATGCGACCGGCGACGATCGAACCGACGCCGCCGACGACGAGGGCTGAGCCGATCATGCCGACGAGCAGCGCCTGGTCGATGCGTCCGATGAGTTCACGGCTGTCGGCCGTCGAGGCCCGCACGGAGATCACCTCGGTATACGTGCCGACCTCGATGGGGGCAGCGGCCCACACGATCTCCTCCCCATCGACCTCGGAGCGGATCGTCACACTCTGGCCCTTGAGCGCCTGGGCGCGGGCATCGGCGGGCAGCTGCGGGTCGTCGATGCGGGCGTTGAGGGTGAGCACCCCGGTCTCGGAGAAGATGTTGACCGCGTTCGCGAGCTGGTCGGTCACCGTCGAGCGCATCCGGTCGTCCTCGGCGCGGGCCGCGGACTGCCTGAGGATGATGCTGCACGAGAGCACCGCGATGATCACGGACGCGACGATGAGCAGGGAGATCTTCCAGCGCAGGGACATGGCTCAGCCGGCGAAGCGGTACCCGAAGCCGCGGACGGTCTCGATCATGTTCGCCCCGATCTTCTTCCGCAGCCGCTGGATGTGGACGTCGACGACCCGGGAGTCGCCCGCCCATTCGTAGCCCCACACGGTGAAGGCGATCTTCTCCCGCGAATAGACGTGCTCGGGCTGCTCAGTGAGCAGCAGGAGGACGCGCAGTTCGGTCGGGGTGAGGTGGACCTCCTCACCGTCGACCTCGACGGTGAGCCGACCGGTGTCGAGGACGAGGGAGCCCAGGCGGGTGCGGAAGGGTCCGAGCTCGCTCGCCGGGGCGGCCGCCTCGGCGGTGGGCGAGGATTCGGGACGGGGCGGGATGGACACGTCGGTGGCCGTGCCCGCCGAGGACGTGAACTTGCCCCCGGCGCCGAGGTAGGCGTCATCGGCCAACGCTGTGCGGGAGCGATCGCCGGGAGTCCATGCCGGGACTGGGGCCGAGGACCTCGGGGATGCCGTCGCCGGTGATGACCCCGCCGGGACCGATGACGGTCTCGTGGTCGTCGATGAGGTCGGTCGTCGGCGAGTAGCCGAGGCGGTCGGTGCCGGTGGTGATGAAGCGGCGGACGACGGCGCGGATGCGGGCGTTGAGGACCTGCATGTCGAAGGGCTTGGTGAGGTAGTCGTCGGCGCCGGCTTCGAGCGCCTGGACGATGTCGATGGCGTCGGAGCGGGCGGAGATGATGATGATCGGGATCGCCGAGCGCTCGCGGACGGCGCGGCAGATCGAGGCGCCGTTCATCGTCGGCAGCATGAGGTCGAGGAGGAGCACGTCGGCGCCGTGCGCGGCGACGAACTCGTAGCCTTCGCGGCCGTCGGCGAAGGCGGAGACGGTGTAGTCGAACTGCTCGAGTCCGATCTGCGTCGTCTCCCGGATGACCTCATCATCCTCGACCAGCACAATATGCATTACGACTCCCCATTCAGTCGCGTGAAGCGTTGACCCGGTTCAAACCTACCGTCATGGAGGCGGAATACCTGCACCGACCAGCCGGAAGGGCAGCAGTCCTGGTCGCCGTCGGCGTACATCGCCTCCTGGACGACGACGGTCCCGTTCTTCCCCGGGCTGAGCGTGAGCTGGTTGCCGGTGGCGATGAGCTCGAGCCTCGGCTGCCCGTCCTTCTCGCTGATGACGACCCCGGCGATATCCTCGCTGCGCCGCTTCGGGTTGGCGACGGTGACGACCTGGAACTTCTGGTCACCGCGCGTGAACGGGGCGCCGAACTTCAGGCAGTCCCTGCAGTCGCCGGCGACCTTCGCCGTCTCCGCCGCCCGGCCTGTGACGGCCACACCCGAAGAGTCCTCGATGGTCGTGCGGATCTGTTCGAGGGAGAACGGCGTGTCCTTCGGACCGGCGTCCTCGTTCGACTGACTGAGCATCGTCGGGGAGGCCGTGCTCGCGGGTTCGACCCGCAGGCCCCGATCGGGACCGCACGCCGAGGCGGTGACGAGCAGGGTGAGTGCGCACACGCAGGCCACGAGCGTCCGGAGACCGCCGCTGGTCAGGACGCCTGCTGCCGGGCGGGCAGCGCTCGAGCGCACAGGTGTGGGGAGGGGCACGATGATATTTTCGCGTGTTCTCCTCCATGCGTCCACTTCCGTCGGGGTGCGGGCCGGAGTGGGCGACTCTCAGCTCGAGTCGCTACCCTGGAGGTATGGCACCGTCGAAATCCGCTAAGAAGTCCTCCAGCACCGTCTCCTACAAGGACGCGTTCAAAGTGGGGCTGGTCTGCGGCGTCGCCGTCCTCATCCTCTCGATCGTCGTCACCCGTGCGTGGCAGGACCCGGCGGCCTTCGGCTTCGCGTTCATCTACGCGGGCGTCGCCTTCGTCGCGGTCACCGCGCTCGCCTCGGTGCTCAACTGGGCTCTGCGCAACGACACGCAGAACGACGACCAGTCCTACCCGATCCTCAAGTAGGAGTCCCTAGTTCACGGAGTAGCGTTCTGCGCCCACTCGGCGGTGGAACTGGCTCGCTGATCACCGGTGAGCGTCCGCAGAATCGGTGCCGACCTTCCGCAGATTGCCACGCGCACGAGTGCTCGCGCAGCAGTCCGCACCGTCGCGTCATTCCCGCTCGAGATGCGCGCGGATCTTGGCCTCCAACTGCCTCCGATCGGTGCGGCTCGTGACTCTGAGCACCGTCCAACCCGCCGCGTGCAGTCCCTCGTCCCGATTGATGTCACGAGTCCACTGCTCCTTCGACTCGAAGTGGTGACCGCCTTCGTACTCGAGGGCGAGCCGGGCCCGGCGGTAACCCAGATCGGGTTCGACGACTCGGCCGAGAAGCGGACAGAACACCTGCGGATGGACTTCGGGTTCCGGCAGTCCACGCCGCAGGGCCCAGAGCCGGAGTCCCGTCTCCTGGGGAGAATCGACCGTTTCGCGGATGAGGGCGCACGCCTCCTGCGTCGTCGCCCTTGCTCGCAGGTAGCGACGTTGGGCGATGTCGTCGCGCAGCTCGGCCAGGGAACACAGGGGCGGCCCGTGCCATCCGCCGACGATGGCATCACCGAGGGCGATGAGTGCATCACGGGAAAGCAGCAGGGCCAGTTCGACGAAGATGTCGGTCGGTGACTGCAGGGGCAGGTCGAGCCAGACGACCGACCTCAGCCTCCGCGGCCGATGGAACGCGATGGCCGGATGCCTCAGCTTCGTCGCGGGATTCGTCGACGCGACGTGGAGCGCTGTGAACGTGCGATCTCGGGGGAGCGGCAGACCGAAGAGTCGAGCCGCAGTGAGACCGAATCCGACCGCGGTGGGACACAGCGCCAGCACAGCGCGCAGCCTCAGCGCCTCGTCCATCCATGCGTCGTCGGCCCAGGTCGGCGTCAGCAGCGGCACCGGAGCGGATTCGTCGATGCGGACGCCTCGGTAGAGCGCCCGGCGGTGACGGTCGGTCTTCAGCGCATGGGAGGTCACTCCCCTCTCCGGTGCGTCGGCGGTGCGGAAGACCGACGAATGATCACGGTATTCGAGGCGGAGGTCCATGCCGCCGACTGTCGTCGACCTCGTGGCCGAAGGGAAGGGCGGGTTCGTCGCCTGTGGGCAGCGGTTGAGCATGCACAGGCTCTGGGCGCACGAGTCGGTGCCGCTGTGGAACCCAGCGATGTCGGTCGGGCAGTCCCGCTTCCTCGGGTGGGTGTCCTCGTCCTTCATTGACGTGCCCGTCGAGATCGACGCATTCGCCGAGGTGACCGCGGACTCACGCGGCGGCTGTCCACAGGGTTCTGCGGTCGAGTGCGGCAGCTCAGGGTGGGGGCGTACTCGTTGACGGCGCCCCGCCTCGGCGAGCGAGGACGGCCCACGATGCCAGACCCGCAAGGAGGAGGAGTCCGGCGAGGGCTGCGAACGTCGGGGCGTCGGTCTGGGCGACCGACTGGCCGCGGATCGCCTGCACCGTCGTGATGACGACGAGGCCGAACCAGAAGAGCGCGAAGACCCGGACGAGCCCCACCCGTGTGCCGGCTGGACGCAGCCTGGGCCACCGCCTGCCGAGCAGGAGGAGCCCGAGGGCGAAGAGCGGCACGGCCTGGAGGGCGTGGAGGCCGACGAAGTGCGGGACGCGGATGTCTCCGGACTCGGTGTTCCACCCGGTGATCGGCATCGTCGGACCGCCGTCGGGGGCACCGACGCTGTGGGCACCGGCGAGGCCCTGCGCCTCGGCGGCGTCCATGTCGACGACCTCGAGCTCGCCGACGGCCATGAGGAAGGCGATCGCCATGCCGATGAGACCGATCGCCGTTCCCCAGCGGATGCCGGCGGCGAAGCCGCGATCGGGCAGGCGGCGGAAGGCGAGGACGATCGCGAGGACGAGGTTGGTCAGCCAGACTGCCGTGATGAGTCCGCCCATGCTGTAGTACATGGTCGCGTCGAAGACGGTGCGGACGTTGAAGTGGCTCATCTGCCCGCGGATGATCTGGACGACGATGAAGACGAGTTCGATGGTGATGCCGACGGCGATGATCGTCCCCAGCGTCCGGACGAACCGGCTGCGAGCGGGCAGGTAGTCGAGCATCCATGCGATCGTCAGCGTGTAGATCGTGATCGAGACGCCGAACTTCGCAGCCTTGTGCCAGATGGGCACTCCGACGAGGGTGCGGTCGTCGACGAAGTACCCGATGGTCGCCACGACGGCGATGAGAGCGGAGAACGCCGCGGCGATGATCAGCGGACGGTGGAGGCGCAGCAGCGCGGAGGTCAGCGACGAGAGACTCGGTCCCGTTCCGGTCGGGTCGCCGCCCTGATCCGGCGATGCCCCGGTTCTCGGCCGATCCGGGGTCCTATCGCCGCCGTTGGCAGATAGTCCGCTATCCATACAATGGATAGTAGGCTATCTGGAAATGGGGCGCAAGAGCCCGACGGAGATTCTCACGGAGATGCTGACGGAGTTCCGGTGTTTCGGTGTTTCAGCAGTTCGGCAGGTCGGAGACGAGGGGGTGAGCGGAGACGATGCGGATATCGGAGTTGAGCGCTCGCAGTGGTGTGCCGATCCCGCGCATCAAGTACTACATCCGCGAAGGACTCGTGGCGCGGGCGAGCACGACCGAGGACACCCCCGGCGGCTACGGTGAGGACCACCTCCACCGTGTGCGCCTGATCCGCGCGATGGTGACGATCGGCGGGATGTCGATCGCGGCGGCGCGAGCGGTCCTGGCCGAACTCGACTCCCCGACACCGCAGGTGCCGGAGGCGCTCGGCCAGGCGATGCTCGGGATCAACGACCGCCCCGAGGCGGGGGAGACGGAGAACCGGGCGCGCGCCTCGGCGATCGTCGACGACCTCATCGCCGACCGACGGTGGAACCTCGCCGAGGACGAACCGGCCAGGGACGCCCTGCTCACGGCCGTGGAGACGATGATCGAAACGGGGCACGCGGAGATGCTCGGTCACCTCGAGGTCTACGCCGAGGCGGCCGACCGGATCGCCGACGCCGACATGGCCAGCCTCGCAGCGGCGGATTCCCCCGCGGCGATCGTCGAGAAGTCCGTGGTGGGGACCGTGCTCGGCGAGATCTTCATCGACAGCATGCGCCGACTCGCGCACTCCGATCGGGCCAGGCGCCGGTACTGGCCGGGCGAGGGCGACGCGGACTGACCTCGGTGCGGTCGGCGCCCCGGGCGACGGCGAGGAGTGCGGAACGTTTCGGGTGATTGTGCGGACTGCCCCGGGTGATGTGGTTGCGATTCTCACCCGGAAGTGGGCGCAGACTGTGCGGTCTGCCCGGAAGTGGGCGCGGACTGCGCCACGGCACGCGAACGGCGCCCACGGTTCGTGCCGTGGGCGCCGTTCGCGCAGATGCTGTTCGGTCCGACGCACCCCTTCCCGGGCTGCCGTGCCTCTACTTGAACCGCAGCAGCCGGAGGCTGTTGAGGACGACGAACACCGAGGAGAACGCCATCGCGGCCCCGGCGATCATCGGGCTGAGCAGGCCTGCCGCAGCCACCGGGATCGCCGCCGTGTTGTACGCGAACGCCCAGAACAGGTTGCCCTTGATGAGCCCGAGCGTCTTCCGGGAGAGCCGGATCGCCTGCGGGATCTGCCGCGGATCCGACCGGACCATCGTGATGTCCGAGGCCGCCATCGCCGCATCCGTGCCCGAGCCCATCGCGATCCCGAGATCGGCACCGGCCAGGGCTGCGGCATCGTTGATGCCGTCACCGACCATCGCGACCGACCGGCCCGCATTCTGCAGCTCGGTGACCACGGCGATCTTGCCCTCGGGGCGGACGTCCGCCCGGACCTCGGTGATCCCGACGGCGCTCGCGACCGCCTCGGCGGCTGAGGCGTTGTCCCCGGTGAGCAGCACCGTGGACAGCCCGAGATCGTGGAGTTCGGAGATCGCCGAGGCGGCCCCGTCCCTGATCTCGTCCGCGACGAAGGTCAGCCCGCGGAAGTCTCCGTCGACGGCGAGGGCGACGATCGTCGCACCGGCCGGCACCGCGGATGGGTCGATGTCGACCGTGATGCCGCGTTCGCGGAGCAGATCCGGCCTGCCCGCGAGGACCGCGGATCCGTCGATGCGGGCTTCGAGCCCACCACCGGGGATGGCTCGGAAGTCCTCGACCCTCGCCGAGGCGGTCTCCTCAGTCGCGCCGCTCCCGGCGGTTCCGCCCCCGGCAGTCACGCCGCCGGAGGCCGTGCTCCCAGGCACCGCGCTGCCGCCGACCGGGCTCCCGGCGCTGCGCGCGGCCTGGGCCTCGACGATCGCCCGGGCCACCGGGTGTTCGCTGCCGTGCTCGAGCCGAGCGAGGAGCGCGAAGTCGTTCTCACTCAGCTGTGTGCCGGTCAAGGTCATCACGCCCGTGGTCAGTGTGCCCGTCTTGTCGAGGACGACCGTGTCGATCGACCGCGTCGACTCGAGGGCCTCGGGCCCGGAGACGAGGATGCCCAGCTGTGAACCGCGTCCCGACGAGACGGCGAGTGCCGTCGGGGTCGCGAGTCCCAGCGCACACGGGCAGGCGATGATGAGGACGGTGAGTGCCGCATGGAGGCCCATCGCCCAATCACCGGTGACGAGCCCCCAGGTCAGCAGCGTGAGCGCGCTGATGACGAAGACGATGGGGACGAAGATCGCGGAGATCCGATCGGCCAGGCGCTGCACCGCGGGTTTGCCGAGCTGCGCACGGCTGACGAGATCGGCCATCGCCGCCAGGGTCGTATCGGATCCCACGCGCTCGGCGCGGACCTCGAGGACACCGGAGGTGTTGATCGTCGCGCCGGTCACCGTGTCGCCGACGCCGACCTCGACCGGGGCGGATTCGCCGGTGAGCATCGCCTCGTCGATGGCCGAATGTCCGGCGACGATGACGCCGTCGGTGGCGATCTTCTCACCCGGGCGCACCAGGAAGACATCGCCGACGGCAAGCTCGTCGATCGGCACCTCGACCTCGACCCGGGTCCCAGCGGACCCGGCAGCTCCGGAGCTCCCACCGGCCCCCGCCTCCCTGAGCACGGTCGCCGACTTCGCGCCGAGGTCGAGGAGTTCGCGCAGGGCCGCGGTCGCGCGGTTCTTCGCGCGATCCTCGGTGAGCTTGCCGATGAGGAGGAACACCGTGATCGCCGCGGCCGCTTCGAACCACACGTGGTACGTGCCGGGGATTGCCCAGCCGTAGCCGTCGACGACGGCGCGGATGAGGGTCGCGTACGAGTAGCCGCTGGCGACGATGATGCCGACGCTGACCAGCGTGTCCATCGTCGTCGACCGGCCACGGGCCGCCTTGAGGGCGGCCGAGTGGAACGGCCACGCACCCCAGGTGACGACGGGCAGGGCGAGGATGCCCACCACCCACTGCCAGCCCGGGAAGTGCCAGCTCATGACCATCGAGATCGCGACGATCGGCACGGCGAGGATGAGCGAGCCGATGAAGCGCGGGCGCAGATGCCGGGGATCGTAGTCGACGATCTCCGGTCCCGACGAGGCGGCCTTCCGGACCGTGGCCCCGTACCCTGCCTTCGCGACGGCCCCCGTGATGTCATCGTCGCTGAGACCCGAGTCGATGACGACGTGGGCCGAGTTCAGCGGCAGATTCACCTCGGCGCTCACCCCGTCGAGACGGGAGAGCTTCTTCTCGATCCGAGCCGAGCACGATGCGCAGGTCATTCCCGTGATGTCGAGATCAACCTCGCGCGACATCACCTGACCTCGTAGCCTGCTTCGTCGACGGCGGCGCGCACATCTGCTGCGTCGAGGGCATCCGCCGAGGTGATCGTCACCGGCGAATCCCCGCCGGCGTTGAGATCGACCGTGACCTCGGAGACCCCGGGCAGCGCCCCGATCTCCTCTTTGACGGAGGCGACGCAGTGGCCGCAGGTCATTCCCGAAACGGTGATGGTGGTGGTCGTCATGTCTCCTGCTTTCTTCGCACGTGCCCGCCGACCGGTCGGTCGGCGGGGTCGCAGCGGCGTGTCACGAGTGCGCGATCCGCGGGGGCGCCGGACTGCGAACATGGGGCCGGTGTCCTGGCGGATCGGGTCAGCTCTTGATGAGCCTGGCGATGGCGGCTGAAGCCTCCTCGATCTTCTTGCGCGCTTCGTCCTCGCCGGCGGCGGAGGCGTCGACGACGCAGTGAGCGATGTGCTCTTCGAGGAGATTGATGGAGACCGCATGCAGTGCGGCTGTGGCGGCCGAAACCTGGGTGAGGATGTCGATGCAGTACTTGTCGTCGTCGATCATCTTCGCGATCCCGCGGACCTGTCCTTCGATCCGCTTCATCCGGCGTGCCAGAGCGTCTTTCTGCGGGGTGTATCCATGATGCTCAGTCATGACGTGACTATATACCCCCATAGGGTATGAATCAACCGTCTGCGGCCGTCTGTGCGATGCGTCTCATTCTCGCACTTTCGCCGCATCCGTGCTCGTACACTCGAGACATGCGTGCTGCCAGACTGTTCCGCTTCCCCGTCAAGGGGTTCCCAGCAGAGGAGATCGCCGAGGCGGTCGTCGACTCAGAGCGCGGGATCCGGGGTGACCGTGTCGCCGCGTTCACGAACGGCAGCCTCAACGTGCCCGCCGACCGCTGGCACCGCTACTCCGCCTTCACCGTCCTCAAGAACAACCCTGACCTGCAGAGATGGCAGGTCGCAACAATGCCCGCCGAGGAGGTCGCGGGGTCCCGCGCGGACGTCGTCCAGGTCCGCGGGGGGAGCGCCGAGGAGGTCGCCGGGTCGACGATCACGCTGACGGCGCCGTCGGGGGCATCGACGACGTTCGGCACGCACGACGACCGGTCGCGGACCGCCTCGGCGGAGTTCCTCTCGGCGAACATACCCCCACAGGGTGTCCACCCGCGGGGGATCGTCGTCGCCGGACAGGGGATGTTCGACTCCCGCGAATCGGGGATCTCACTCATCAACCCGGCCACGGTCGCAGCGATCGGCGAGACCGACGAAGGCCGCGCGGCCCTCGGGGAGTCCGATGAGCTCGACCCGCTGCGGTTCCGCGGCAACATCCTCCTCGACGGTCTCGCACCGTTCGCGGAGTTCGGGCTCATCGGCCGGATCGTGCGCATCGGCGGCGTGCGGCTGGCGATCAGCCAGGCGATCGAACGCTGCCCGGCGACGACCGTCAACCCGGTGACCACTGAGGTCGACGTCAACGTCCCCCGCATCCTCGCCTCCGGGTGCGGGCACCTCCACTGCGGGGTCTACGGTCGGATCCTCGAATCCGGGACGATCACCGCCGGTGACGAGATCGTCGTCGAGGGCGCGGCGCCGCGGGAACTCGTCCGCACGGCCCGGACCCCGCGCTTCATGAGTGTGGTCAGCTCCCGGCAGATCTGCAACGACACCGTGGAGATCTCGCTGCGCGACGAACTCGGCTGGATCCGCGAGTTCGACGAACCCGGGACGAACCTGCGCGTCCACCTCGACCTCGGGGCGCCGTTCTGGCGGACGTATACGATCACCGACGTCACCGACGACGTCGTCTCCATCGCCGTGCGCACGCAGGGGAAGGGATCGCATGCGGTCGCGAGCCTGCCGGCCGGTGAACGCGTGCTCGCGTCAGGACCGCATGGGACGATGACGGCGGATCGGGTCTTCGGCGGCACGACGGCGCTCATCACCGCGGGCATCGGGATCACCCCGAGCCTCGGACTGCTGCGCGAGGCTGCCCGGCGACCGGTCGCGGTCGGGGCCGACGGGCCGGCAGCGGCCGAGGTCGGGTCTGCGGCCGGTGGTGCCGCACGGGACCCGCTGGGCAGAACCGAGCCCTCGGCCGAGCGGATCCGCCTGCTCCACGTCGACCGGGACCAGCGCACGGCGTGCCTGTGGAACCGGCTCGTCGACCGGGCGCAGGGCACGGGGCTGCCCGTGGAGACCGAGCACCGCGACACCGCCGTCGACGGCCGACCCGGCCATGACGAGCTCGTCGCCACCCTGACCGGCTGCGACAACGTCATGGTCTGCGGGCCCGCCGAGTTCACCCGTGCCGTTATCGCCGCGGCCGAGGAGGCCGGAGTCCCCGGCGTCCACCAGGAGACCTTCGCCTCCCCGCACACCGGGATGAGCGAAGCGATCGCCGAATGCGCACCCGCCGAGGTGACCCTGGCCGAATCCGGCACGACCTTCCTCTGGGAACCCGAACAGGGCACCCTGCTCGACGCGCTCGAGGCCCGCGGGGTCAACGCCGAGAGCTCGTGCCGCGGCGGTTCGTGCGGGACGTGCTCGATCGCGCTCTCAGCCGGATCCGTGCTCTACCCCGTCCAACCGGCGGCCCGGGTGCCCGCGGACCATGTGCTCGCGTGCTCGGCAGTCCCGGCCGGACCGATCAGCCTCGCCCTCTGAGGGACAGGGCCGTGCCCGTCGAGGCACCGGTGCCCGCTGAGCCGAGGCTGCGCGGCCGCGACCGACCGCGGCCCTGGTGACACAATGGGGCCATGGCAACGGCATCGACGACAGCGCGCCCGGCGCTGACCCGCACCTTCGTCGACCCTGTCGTCCGGCTGAGCAGGCGGGTCCGCTACGGGGTGGCCGGGCGGATCATGTTCGCCAACTCCGTCATGCTCGTCGGCATCATGATCCTCACCACGAGCCTGCTCTACCTCCAGCTCTCCCAGCTCAACACGAAGCGCGAACAGGACCTGCTGCGTTCGGCCGCAGACAGCATCTCGCTCTCCCTCGGCGCCGTCGAAGCCGATGAGGCGAGTTCGCGCGACGAGTTCCTCGCCCCGTCGGCGCACGAGCGCCTGCGGACGATGCTGCGCACGGTCGTGTCCGAGTACGACTTCGACATCGCCTCGGTCGTGCCCATCGACTACATCCGCACCCCGCCCTCCCTCGGCTCGGCGAACCGGCGGGCGGACCTGGCGGAGAACATCGTCACCGCCTCCTCGGGCGACATCCCCGACGACTCGCTCGACCAGCTCGCCGCCTCCGTGAACACCACCCGGGTCCTCAGCGGCCGCTCGGACGTCCGCTTCGTCGACGACGGCGGTGAGGGCGGGGGCACGATGTACGTCGTCACCCCGGTCTTCGCGCAACAGCTCGGCCTCGACGAGGTGGGCCCCGGCACCGTCGTCGGCGCGGTCGTCGTCGGCAACTCCGCCGACGCCGTGCGCTCGGGCTTCCTCGCGCAGAGCAAATGGCTCATCGGCATCGCGATCGCCACCCTCCTCCTCGGCATCGGCGCCTCGTGGGTGACCTCGCGCGGGCTGCGGCGGGTCACCGGCGACTACGGGGCCACCGAGCTGCGGAACATGATCGAGTTCTACTCCTCCGTGCTCAAGGCCGTCTCCGAAGGCCTCGTCCTCGTCGACCGGTCGATGGGCATCGTGCTCATCAACGCCGAGGCGCGCGAACTCCTCGGTCTGCCGAGCACCGGGTCGAAGCGGGATGCCCGTGACTCCGGGTCTCCGCCCGTCGCCCCGGACCCGGTCGCCGCGACGACCCCCGAGGGTGGCATCCCGCTGGCCGACCTCGACCTGCCCGAGGCCCTGACCGACCTGCTCGCCTCCGGCCGGTGGGCCCGCGATGAGATCCACTACACCGACGACCGCGTCCTCGTCGTCAACCAGCAGCCCACCGAGGAGGGCGCGGACACGTGGGTGGTGACGATGCGCGACCACACCGAACTCGCCGAGCTCACCGGCGAACTCGTCTCAGTCCGCTCGTTCTCCGATTCGCTGCGGGCCCAGACCCACGAGTACGCCAACCGCCTCCACATGGTCATCTCCCTCCTCGAGACCGGCCACGTCGATGAGGCCATCGACTTCGCCGCGAAGGACCTCGACGACCTCAGCCGGGTCACCGGGGACGGGAACATGAGCTTCGATCACCCCGTGCTCTCGGCCCTCCTCCTGTCCAAGGTCGCCCAGGCCGCCGAGGCGGGCATCGAGATGACGGTCGACACCGCGGGACTGACCGGCAGCCTCGGCGGGGACGATCGGGATCTCGCGACGATCCTCGGCAACCTCATCGACAATGCCTTCGATGCCCTGAGCAGGCAGGACGTGCTGCCGGAGAACAAACGGGTGCATGTGCACTTAAGCGGTGCTGGTGGGGCCGCGGGCTTCACCATCGAGGTCAGCGACGACGGTCCCGGCATCGCCGAGGAGGACCTCGACGCGATCTTCGAACGCGGCTGGTCGACGAAGCACGACGGGGTGACCACCGACCGCGGGGACGGCCGCCGGCAGACCGGCACCCGCGGGGTCGGCCTCTCCCTCGTCGTCCAGGCGATCCGCCGCCTCGGCGGGGCCATCGACGTCCAGGGCAGGGGAGAGGACTGCGACGAGTTCTCCGGCGCCGTCCTCACCGTCTGGCTGCCCGACGACGCTGTGGACGGGAAGGGTCCGGAGCCGGTGTCGGCCGCGCGGTAGGGTGCGGTCGCCCGACGACGCCGTGTGACATCGATGTGGCGAGCCTGGAACACGAACCCAGGGTCGCCTCACCGCCTGCGGATTAGACTGGCGGCATGTCGGAGAATTCCCAGGATGGCTCGAGCATCGGTGTGCTCGTCGTCGAGGACGAGGCCGTCGCGGCCCGGGCTCACGCGAAGTACATCGAACGCCTCGACGGCTACCATGTCGCGGGTGTGGCGAAGAACGCCACCCAGGCGATGGCGGCGCTGACCGGCAAGATCCTCGGACTCGACCCCGACGGGATCGACCTCGTCCTCCTCGACATGAACCTCCCCGACGGTCACGGCCTCCAGGTCTGCCGGGCGATCCGCGGGCAGCGGGTCGACGTCGACATCATCGCCGTCACCGCGGCCCGCGACATGCAGATCGTCCAGGAGGCGCTCTCCTACGGTGTCGCCCAGTACATCATCAAGCCGTTCACGTTCCCCGTCTTCAAGTCCAAGCTCGAGGCGTACTCGTCGTTCCGCAATCGGCTGGGCGCCGACTGTCCCGAAGGGGAGGTCACGCAGAACGAGGTCGACACCGCGATCGCCGCCCTGCGCACCCACACCGTGACCGCGACCCCGAAGGGGGTGCCCGACGGGGTGCAGGAGGAGGTCAAAGGGGTGCTCGTCGGCAAGCCGGGACAGTCCGCCGCCGAGGTGGCCGAGAGCCTCGGCGTCTCCCGGGTCACCGCACGCCGCTACCTCGAGGCCATGGCCGACGCCGGCATGCTCGACCGCAGGCCCCGCTACGGTTCCGCCGGGCGGCCCGTCCTCGAGTACACCGTCGTCACCGAGGAGTGAGGGGCGCAGGGCACCCTTTCACCCGAGTGAGCGCAGGTGCTCGATCGCGAGCCGCGCGCAGTAGCCGATCGAGGCGTCGAGCTCCGGCTGGGAGAACGTCGCGATCGTCGATCGGGTGAAGATCGCGATGCTGTAGGCCGTCCCATCGCTGTCGACGACGACCCCGGCTTCGTGACGGAAGTTGAGGAAGGTCCCCGTCTTCCCGTAGTACTGCGCCGAATCCATCGGGAACCCCGCGGCGATGCGGTGACGGAAGATCTGCTTGCGCAGCAGCTCGCGCAGCAGCGCCGAATCCTCCGAGCCGAGGAGCTCACCGGTGTGGATGAGCTCGAACAGGCGGGCCGTGGCCCTGACCGTGCCGGTGTTGAACGCCGAATCCGGCAGCAGCGGCACCCGGCCGGACCGGGCGTCGGCGACCGCGACGGCCAGGGCCGTCGCCTCATCGCCGTCGGCCACCTCGGCGAGGACGTCGTAGAGATGCGACATCGGGGCGAGGACCTCGAACGACCGGATCCCGAACCGGTGGAGCAGGGCCGTGATCCGCTCGGGTCCGACGAGGGCGAAGAGCGCATCCGCGGCGGCGTTGTCGCTCACGGCCAGGGCCATCGCGGCGAGGTCGCGCAGACTCATCTCCACGGGATCGCGCAGCCCCGAGATCCCCGTCCCGCCCGGAGTCGAGGCACTGGGGTCGACGAGGAGGCGCTCGGTGAGGTCGAGGGCCCCATCGGCGGCGGCGTCGAGGAGGCCCGCGACGATCGCGACCTTGCCGACCGAGGCCAGGGGGATGCGCGCGGACTCCCGGATGCCCACCGAGCGGTGGGAGCTCAGATCCTCGGCGTAGAGGAACCCCTGCGCGCCGAGGCTCGTCCACACGCCGTTGATCTCATCGATGACTGTCTCACTCATGGTCTCGGGTAGAGCCTTTCGTCGGCGTAGGCATCCCGGACGGGGGCCACGGCGCTGAGCTCCTGGGACCTCGCCCCGATGATCGCAGCGATCGCGGACCTCACCTCGGGGGACTCCATCTCATCGAGGAGGTCGCAGCTGCCGGAGCCGATGACCTCGACGCGGCGGGCGAGTTCGACGTCGCGCAGCCCCCGGTAGGGCAGCGAATGGGCGCGCGCGGTCATCGCGGTGCACAGGAGCACCGAACCGTGGGCGAAGACGTGGGTGACGGCATCGAACTCGGAGTCGGTGACCCGCAGCTGACCCAGGTGGATGCCGCGGGCGACGAGCGGGGTGAGCAGCCCCGAATCGTGGAGCAGACCCGCGTCCTCGGGCAGGATCGCGATCGTCTCCCGGTCCGCCAGCCGTCCGAATCCCATCCCCGGCGGCATCCCCCGCAGATCGGCGGCGCCGATCGTGCCCTCGGTGCCGGAGAAGCGGGTGGAGGCGACGACGAGGTCGACGACGAGATCGCTGGACTGACGTCGACGCTGCGTCGGCAGGGCCGAGCCGAGGCCGCGGACGTCGAGGCCGGCGTCGACGTCCCCGGATTCGATGAGGTCGTCGAGTGCCGCCGATTCCGTGGGCAGGAACCGCGGCACCGCCCCGCCGAGGCGGATGTCCCTCGTCGCTGCGACGAGCACGGCCGGGTCGAGCTGTCCGTGGACGCCGATGAGCGTTCCCTCCTCACGCCGCCCGGCCGCCTCGGCGAGGCCGTCGATGCGTCTGAGGATCTCGAGGACGTCGGGCAGCACCGCGCGGCCGGCGGCAGTGAGTCTGATGCGTCGGCGGCTGCGGTCGAAGAGACGGACCCCGAGGTGCTTCTCGAGGTCGGCGACGCCGCGGGAGATCGGCGGCTGAGCGAGCGAAAGTTCATCGGCGGCCCGGGTGAAGCTCTCGTGCTCGGCGACCGCGCGGAACATTTCGAGGCTCTTGAGGAGGTTCACGAACCGACTCCCACCTCGGTGTATATCAGAATACGCATGATCGGAACTCCATGTGATATTGGACATGCTCAGGCTGGGTGCCAACGATAGCACCATGAAGCCCCTGACACGTAGGATCATCGGTGCAGCCGCCGTGCTCGTGCTCATCGGAGTCGGCGTCCTCGCTCTGCGCACCCTGCCCGTCCTCCCCTCGATCGCCGCGTCGCAGATCGCGGTCGACCTGACCGCCGGTGAGCTCAACTCACAGGCCTGGGAGAATCCGGACGCCGGCGACGAACTCGCCCGGATCGTCGCCGACCTCGGCGAGGCCTCGCGCACCGTCACCGTCGACTCGGTCGATTCGGCCGGAGACACCGCGACGGCGACGCTGAACTGGACGTGGGAGTTCGCCTCGGCGGACCAGCCGTGGACCTACACCGTCGAGGTTCCCCTGCGCCGGTCCGGTGCGATGTGGACGGCCGAGTTCGATCCCCGCCTCGTCCATCCCGATCTCCGCACCGATCGCGTGCTCACCGCCGAGCGCACCCCGGGCACGCGCGGGCGCATCCTCGGCGCGAACGACGCCGTCCTCCTCTCCGAGGGGGAGGTCATCGACGTCGGGCTCCAGCCGAGCAGACTCACCGACGAGAAGGCGACCTTGGCCCAGCTCGAGAAGTCCCTCGACGTCGACGCCGGCGAGCTCGCGACGAAGGTGGACCAGGCCGATCTGGAGGCGTTCGTCCCCGTGATCACGCTGCGCAAGGACGACTACGACCTCGTCAAAGGCTCGATCTACAAGCTGCCCGGCACCGTCTTCCGCTCCCGGACCCAGCCGCTGTCGCGGACGAAGGGCTTCGCCCAGGCCACCCTCGGCAGTGCGGGACGGGCCGAACCCGACGAGGTCGTCGCCGAACCCGCGAGCCTCACCCCTGCCTCGTACGTCGGGCGCAGCGGGATCCAGATGCTCTACGACGGCACCCTTCGGCCCGCCCCCGGACTGCGGATCCTCGCCGTGAGCGCTGAGACCGGCGACGGCTCCGGCGACTCCGGTTCGGGTGGCTCCGGTTCGGGTGGTGCCCCGACTGCGTTGCACACCGTCGACGGTCGGCCCGGCAAGGACGTGTCGACGACGATCGACGTCGCCGTGCAGACGGCTGCCGAGGAGGCGGCGAAGACGGCGAAGAAGCCGACCGCGATCGTCGCGATCCGACCGAGCGACGGCAATGTGCTCGCCGTGGCCAATGCCGACCCGAAGGGCGCGGCCTGGGACCGGGCGCTGACGGGTCAGTACCCGCCGGGGTCGGTGTTCAAGGTCGTCTCGGGTGCGGCGATGGTCGAATCGGGCATCGCCCCGACGACCTCCCTCGACTGCCCGAAGACGACACGGGTCAACGGCAAGCGCTTCAAGAACGCCGAGGACCACGTGCTCGGCACCGTCGACTTCGCCGAGAGCTTCGCCCAGTCGTGCAACACCGCCTTCGTCAACTCGGCGGAGAAGGTCACGGCGAAGACGCTGAGCGAGACGGCGATGAGCATGGGCATGGGGCAGATCGACATCGGCACGGACGCCTACATGGCCTCCGTGCCCGAGGTCGACGACCCGGTCGAGCACGCGGCGGCGATGATCGGCCAGGGCAAGGTGCTCGCCACTCCGCTCGCGGTCGCGACGATGACGGCGACCGTGGCCAAGGGCACGACCGTCAAACCCCTGCTCGTCCTCCCCGACGCCCGTGATCGCTCGGGCGAGGTCGCAGCCCCGGACAAGAAGGCGCTGACCGAGGTCAAGGCGATGATGCGGCGGACCGTGACCTCAGGCACCGCCTCGGCGCTCGACGACATCCCCGGCGACCCCGTGTACGGGAAGACGGGGACTGCGGAGTACGGCACCGATGTGCCCCCGCGCACCCATTCGTGGTTCGCCGGGTTCCAGGGCGACCTCGCCGTGGCCGTGCTCGTCGAGGACGGCGGGTTCGGCGCCGAGGCGGCCGTGCCGGTCGCCGACCGCTTCTTCACGGAGATGAACTCGTGAGGCACCTGCTGAGGTTCCTGGCCGTGTCCATGTGTGCGGGCATCGTCGCCGCGGGTCTGGCGATCCCGGTCGCCGGGACGACGGCGGCGGCACTCGGGGAGGGGATGAGCCTCTTCGACGCCATGCCCGCCGAGTTCGACGACCGGCCGCTCGCGCAGCCGTCGACGCTGCTGACGAAGGACGGCAAGGAGTTCGCGACCTTCTCGTGGCAGAACCGCGACGAGGTGGACCTCGACCAGGTCTCGCAGGCTATGCAGGATGCGACGCTGGCGATCGAGGATCGACGGTTCTACGAGCACGGGCCCGTCGACGTCGAAGGCGTCGCCCGGGCGGTGGCGAAGAACCTGCTCACCGGTTCGCTCCACGGCGGGTCGACGCTGACCCAGCAGTACGTGAAGAACGCCCTCATCAACTCCAGTCAGGCCGAAGGCGATACGGCAGGCATCGACCGGGCGCGGGATCGTACGGGCGCGAGCGGAATGGCGCGCAAGCTGCGGGAGATGCGGCTGGCGATCACCGTGGAGCAGACGTATTCGAAGGATGAGATCCTCTCCCGCTACCTCAACATCAACAGCTACTCGGGGTCCCCGAACGTCTACGGGGTCCAGGCAGCGGCCCGCCAGTACTGGGACATCGACGCCGCAGACCTCTCGATCGCGCAGGCGGCGACCCTGGCCGGGATCGTGCGCAACCCGGCACGGTACAACCCGCAGAGGAACCCCGACGCCGTCATCGAACGCCGCAACCTCGTGCTGGAGAAGATGGCCGAATACGGCTTCATCACCTCCGCGGAGCTGGCGAAGGCGAAGGACGAGGGGCTCGACCTCAAGGAGAACGTCACCCCGAGGGGCTGTTCGGCCGCTGGGGACCTCGCGTACTTCTGCACGTACGTCGAGAGTGCGGTGCTCAGCGACGAGCGCTTCGGCGCCACCCCGGAGGAGAGGGAGGAGACCCTGCGCCGAGGCGGTCTGCGGATCCGCACCTCGATCGACTCGAAGCTGCAGAAGAAGGCCGTCGAGACCGTGCGCAGGCAGCTGCCCGTCGGTGATCGGTCGGGGGCCGCGCAGGCGCTGGTCAGCGTCGATGTCGTCACCGGGGAGATCCGGGCGATGACGCAGAACACGAAGTACAGCCTCGGCGAGGAGAAGCAGCGGGGGAAGACCTCGGTCAACTACTCCGTCGATGCTCCCGCAGGCGGGGGCACGGGGTTCCAGCCGGGGTCGACGTGGAAGCCGTTCGTCCTCGCCGCGTGGCTCGAGGACGGTCGCAGCCTCGGGGATACGGTCAACGGTTCGGGGAGCGGTTACACGGGATTCTCGACCTCGGGGTGCGACGGGCGGAACTATGCGGCAGGCGGGTACAACCCGCGCAATGCCGGTGACTCCGATGGGGCCAACGGCGGGATGACCGTGCTCGAGGCGACGAAGCGGTCGGTGAACAAGGCGTACGCGGACATGGCCTCGCAGCTGAACATGTGCGACATCCGCGACACGGCGACGAACCTCGGGGTGCATCTGGGCACCGGGAAGAAGCTGTCGACGGCGACACTCGCCGACGGCACCGAGCAGGTCCTCTACCCGTCGTCGATCCTCGGCACGGTCTCGGTCTCGCCGCTGACGATGGCCTCGGCGTACACAGCGTTCGCGAACAGCGGTCGGAGGTGCGCCCCCGAGGCGATCGTCACCGTGACCGGGGCCGACGGGAAGGAGATCACGAGGTCCGGTGGGGCGTCGCGTACGGGCGGGGCGTCTGGCGGGGCGTCCGGCGGATCATCCGCCGGGTCGTCGGAGGGGAAGGGCTGCGCCGAGGTGATCGATCCGACGATCGCCGACACCGTCGCGTACGCGCTCAGTCAGACCTTCGAAGGCGGGACGACGACGCGACTGCGCATCGGAGAACCGGCGGCGGCGAAGACGGGGACGACGAACTTCGAGGTGGGCGCGAGCTGGCTCGTCGGGTTCACCAAGGGTCTGTCGACGGCGGTGTGGACCGGGGACCCCGAAGGCACGCGCGACTGGCGGACGAACTCGCGGGGATCGATGCCGCGCATCGTCTATGGTGAGACAGTGTCGGGACCGACGTGGCGGGAGTTCATGGACTATGCGGCACCGCGTGCGAAGACCGGCAGCTTCCCGCGACCGGCCGGAGCCGGCGGCTCCGGAAGCGGGAGTGACAGCGGTGGCTCGCGTGGAGATACTGGCGGCAGTGGTTCAGGCGGCACCGGTGGCTCTGGCGGCAGTAGCTCTGGCGGTGAACGATCCGGCGGAGGCGGTTCTGGCGGCGATCGATCCGGCAGCTCCGGTGACTCGGGTGCCGCCGACTCGGGAGACACCTCACGGCGAGGCAGCGACGCCGGCTCGGGCACAGACGCGGCCGGCTCGGGCGGGGACGCTGCCGACACCGGTCGGGGCGCTGGTGATGAGAGCGAAGCAGGACTGGGAGGGAACTGAATGCGTGTCGATGCGCAGGGCCGGCCCGCCTCGATCGGAGGCGCCTTCGGGTTCGGGGCCGCCGCCTTGGTGGTCTTCGCCTTCCCCATCGCGATGTTCTCCTTCCTCGGGCTCATCGCCTATTCGGGCTGCATGATCCACTGCGAGGCGGACGCACAGACCGACTGGGTGACCACCATGTCCTATCTCGGCATCGTGGGGCTCCTCGTCATCGACATCGGCCTGTGGGCATGGGCGGGCTACCGACTGACTCGTCCGATTCCGCTCATCATCGCCGCAGTCCCGGTCATCGTCACCGGCGTCGTCGTCGCTGCGGGAATGATCGGCGGTGCCTTCTGACGGTGACCTCCGACCGAGATCGAGCTCCCCGTCCGACCGGCTGAGGAAGGGCATACTGAGAATATGGCTGCGACGGTCAAGGTGAGCGAAGCGCTCCGCAACAGGCTCAAGAAGCAGGCCGCCAGGGACGGCCTGACCTTAGGTGCTCACCTGGAACGGCTCGCCGATGCCGAAGATCGTCGCCGCCGACTGGCTTCATTGGGCACGGCGATTGCTTCGACGTCACTGGCGGACAGACGATCCCACCATGCGGAATCACGCGAGTGGGAGGCCGCCGAGGACGCTGATCTGGGCGAACGCGCACCGTGAGTGACGACCTCGAATCCGGTGAAGTCGTTCGGACGCTTATCGGCTGAGCACTCACTTCATCCGCAGAGCCCGCATGGCGCCGAAGACCGAAGTGAGCGTGCGCGCGAAACGCGGCTGATCGAGCAGTCCGCCGGGAGCGATGGGGACGAGGCGCTGCTCGGCGATCGTGTGCGCATCCGTGAACTGGAGGAGCCCTTCGACGCCGTGCCGGTGACCGAGACCGGACGCCTTGACGCCGCCGGCCGGCGCGTCGATCGACCCCCACGCGGCGATATAGGACTCGTTGACGTTGACCATTCCCGATGCGAGCTGCCGGGCTGCGGCCATGCCGTTGCGCCGCGACCACACGCTCGCGTTGAGGCCGTACGCGGAGTCGTTGGCCCGTGCGATCGCCTCGGCATCGGAGGCGACGGGGTAGACCGCGACGACGGGCCCGAAGGTCTCCTCTGTGCGGAGATCGGCGGCCTCCGGCACGTCGGTGAGCACGGTGGGTGCGTAGAAGAATGGTCCGAGCTCGGGAACGGGGTGGCCGCCAGCGATGACGTGCGCACCGGTTGCCCTCGCCTGATCGACGTGGGCGCTCACCCTGTCGAACTGCTTCGGTCCGGCCAGCGACCCCATCTCCGGACCGTACGCGAACTCAGCGCCCAGACGCAGCTTCCTGGTCGCCTCGGCGAAGTGGGCGCAGAACTCCGCATAGAGATCGGCGTGGACGTAGATCCGCTCGATCGACAGACACAGCTGCCCCGCCGAGGCGAAACATCCTCTCACCGCACCGGCCACGGCGGCCTCGAGGTCGGCGTCGGCGAGGACGAGCATGGGATTCTTGCCGCCGAGTTCGAGCGCGGCAGGCACGAGCCGCGATCCCGCCTCGGCGGCGATCGTCCGCCCGGTCGCCGTCGACCCGGTGAACGCGAGACCGTCGGCACCGGCGATGAGCGCCGGTCCCACCTCGTCGTTCTCGCCGGGGACGAGCTGCCACACCTCGGCGGGCAGGCCGACGGCGATCGCGAGCCGACGCATGATCACGGCGGTGAGCGCCGTCTGCGAATCGGGTTTGTGGACGACGGCGTTGCCGGCGACGAGGGCTGCGAAGAGATCGGTCGCGCCGAGCGTGAGCGGGTAGTTCCACGGCGTGATGAACCCGACGACACCGACCGGGGTGCGGGTGACCTCGGTGCGGGTGAGTCCGGGCACCGCGCCGCGGCGCCGTTCCGGCCGCAGGCGACGCGGGGCGGTGACCCCGTAGTGGCGGCAGACGTTGTACGTGTCGAGCACCTCGTCGTAGGCGTGGATGCGCGCCTTGCCCGTCTCGAACTGGATGATGTCGAGGAGGAGGTCCTCATGTCGGCGCAGAGCGGAATGGAGGCGCAGGAGAACGCGGGCGCGGTGCTCGACCGGCCGGGCCGCCCACGTGCGCGCCGCGATCCGAGCGCTCTCGTACGCGCGCTCGACGTCGGCGGCCGTGTTCGCCGCGAACCGATCGCGGAACTCACCCGTGAGCGGGTCGGGGCCGCGGACGATTCCGCCGCTTCCCGAAGCATCCCGGTAGGGCTCGCTCGCGAGGAAGTCGGCGAGGCGCTCGGGAAGCGGCCCACGCTCGGGAAACCGCCCGCGGCGCTCGGTCGGCTGCGTGCCGTCTCGCGACGTTCTGCCGCCGGGAAGCCGCGTCTGGTCGGGACCCTGCGTCTGGTCAGGTCGCTTGATGCTGGTGGCCGGTTCTGGTCTCATCGTCCCTCGAAGTCATCGATCGGCGGGCTGGCCTGCAGTTAGACTACCTGCCATGGTCTCTGGTGAACTGCGCCACGCTCTGCGTGAGATCGATGTTCCCACCGCCGTCATCGACCGGGACGCCTTCGACGCCAACCTCGACGCCCTCGCTGACCGCGCGCACGGACTGTCGATCCGTGTCGCCACGAAGTCACTGCGCACCCTGCCGGCGATCGAGCGTGCCCTGGCCCATCCTGCCTACTCCGGTGTACTCGCGTTCTCCCTTCTCGAAGCACTCACTCTTCACGATCGAGGCATCACCGACATCGTCGTCGGCTATCCGAGCGTCGACCGCACCAGTCTGCGCCGCCTCCTCTCCGATCCCGCTGCCCGGGCCTCGATCACCCTCATGGTCGATTCCACCGATCACCTCCATCTCCTCACCGAGGTGGCCGCGACGCTACCGAACGGTCCTGACACGACCGCGCCGCCGCTGCGCGTGTGCATCGACATCGACGCCTCGTACCGCCTCGGCGAGGGACGGTTCGGCGACCGCTTCCACATCGGGGCGAGGCGTTCGCCGCTGCGGGAGGTCGCAGACGTCGTCGACCTGACCGAGCAGATTCGTGCCCGCCCGGGCCTCCGCCTCGTCGGGCTCATGGCCTACGAAGGGCAGATCGCGGGCACCGCGGATGCAGGCCGCACCCCATCGCAGATGGCGGTCCGGGCGATGCAGGCACGCTCGGCGGCCGAACTCGCCGCACGCCGGCACCGCATCGTCGCTGCGGTCAGAGCGCTGACCGACCTCGAGTTCGTCAACGGCGGCGGCACCGGTTCCCTGGAGACGAGCACCGCGGAGGGCACGCTGACCGAGGTCGCCTGCGGTTCGGGGCTCTTCTCCCCGGGCCTCTTCGACGGGTACACGCACTTCCGTCACGACCCGGCCGCCTACTTCGTCACGCCCGTCGTCCGTCGGCCCGGTCCCGGCTGGGTCACGGTGCCCAAGGGCGGCTTCATCGCCTCGGGCGTGCCCGGTCCCGACCGCCTGCCGACGATCGCGTGGCCCGCAGGCCTCGACTATTCGCCGCTCGAAGCCGCCGGGGAGGTGCAGACGCCGCTTCACGGACCGGGCACCGAGCTGCTGCGCCTCGGCGACCTCGTCTGGTTCCGCCACGCGAAGGCAGGGGAGCTCGCCGAGCACTTCGCCCGCTTCCTCGTCGTCGCAGGCGGCGAGGTCACCGACTCGTGGACCACGTACAGAGGAGAGGGATGGGTGCTGTGAGAGCAGACGACACCGGGAGCACGGAATCGGACGATCGGGAATCGCGCGCGACCGGTCGCACACGACCGGGCGAGGACCGAGGACGGGCGCGGCGGACCCGGTTCCGGAACTGGTCCGGGCACGTCCACGCGCACCCGCACACGTTCGCACGCCCCACCTCGGCGAGGGAGCTGGAGGCTGTCGTGACGGCGGCGGCCGGGGCGGGCCACCGCATCCGGGCCGTCGGCGCCGGGCACTCCTTCACCCCCGTCGCCGCCGGTGACGACGTCATGATCAACCTCGACGCGCTCACCGGGATCGTCGCCGTCGACGAGGCCAGCGGTCGCGTCCGCTTCCGCGCCGGGACACGGCTGCGCGACATCCCCGCCCTCCTCGCCCCCTACGGGCTCGCGCTCGAGAACCAGGGCGACGTCAACCCGCAGTCGCTGGCGGGGGCGATCTCGACGAGCACCCACGGCACCGGCCTCGGGTTCACGGGGTTCGCGGGCACCGTCACCGGACTCAGCCTCATGAGTCCGGACGGAACGGTCCAGGAGCTGTCGGCCGATGAGGACGCCGAGACCTTCGACCTCGCGCGGGTCAGCCTCGGCGTGCTCGGTATCCTCACCGAGATCGAGATCCGATGCGTGCCCGCCTTCGATCTCATCGCCGAGGAGGTCGTGACCGATCTCGACGACCTGCTCGACGGACTCGTCCCCCGGATGCGGAACGCCGACCACTTCGAGTTCTACTGGTTCCCGCACACGGATTCGGCCCTGACGAAGACGAACACGCGTGTTCCTGCAGGTCAGGCCGGTCCCGGCCGCCTCGCCGAGGCGGGAGTGCGCAATCGGCTGCTCACCGTCCTCGACAAGGAGATCGTCGAGAACGGGGCGTTGCTGGCAGCCGTCGAACTCGGCGCGCGGGTGCCCGGCCTCATCCCGAAGATCAACCGGATCGCCCAGGCCGCGGTCTCCGACCGGACGTACCGCGCACCGGGCCACGACGTCTTCGTCACCCCGCGGCGGGTGCGGTTCAACGAGATGGAGTACGCGCTCCCGCTCGATGCCGGGGTCACGGCGATCCGCGAGATCCAGCAGGCCATCGAATCGCGCGGGTGGAGGATCTCCTTCCCGCTCGAGGTGAGGGCAGCGGCCGCCGATGATGTGGCCCTGTCGACGGCGACCGGCCGGGAGACCATGTACATCGCCGTCCACCGGTTCCACAAGGAGGACTGCGAGGAGTACTTCCGGGTGGTCGAACTCATCTGCCGCGCCCATGGAGGCAGGCCGCACTGGGGGAAGATCCACAGCCTCGGCGCCGAGGAGCTGCGTGCAGCCTATCCCCGCTTCGACGACTTCTGCGCCCTGCGCGCCCGCCTCGACCCCGATGCGGTGTTCGGCAACCGGTTCACCGATGCGCTCTTCGGGGTGCGGGGGTGAGCAAGTGGGAGATGTGAGCAGGGGAGCCTGATCGAACTCGCGCGGCGACGGGGCTGTCCGCGTCCTCGGGGCACTGCTGTGACCAGGAAGGACGCGGCGAGATTCGACGAAAGCCTACTCTGTGTCCGGGCCAGCTGATAGTGTCGGGCGCGGATCACCAGTGAGGTGCCCATGCACCTTCCCTGCGAGCGAACGGAACCGCCGATGTCCGAGTTCGAATCAGCATCACGTCCGAGTGCCGACCCCGGGGCCGGCAGCCCTGAGAAGGAGCGCGGACGCCGCCGCTCGATGCTCGTCGCCGCCTTCGGCACCGTCGTCGAATGGTACGACTTCTCCATCTTCTTCTACGTCGCGACGACGCTGACGAAGGAGTTCTTCGGCGGGCAGGCGGACTCCCTGCTGCTCACCCTCGGCGTCGGCGCGGCCGGATTCCTCTTCCGGCCGCTGGGCGCCATGGTCTTCGGCCACCTCGGCGACCGGGTCGGACGCAAACATGCCCTCGTCGTCTCCGCGGTCCTCATGGCCGTCTCGATGCTCGGCATCGCCGTCATGCCCGACTACAACACGATCGGCATCTGGGCCGGCGTCGGCCTCGTCTTCTTCCGCTGCCTGTCCGGATTCTCCGTCGGCGCCGAGTACACGGGCATCATGGTCTTCCTCATGGAATCGGCGAAGCCGGGCAAGCGGGGAGTCGCCGCGAGCTGGGCGGCGGCGAACAGCGAGGTCGGCGCGCTGCTCGCCGTCGGGTCCGGGGCGCTGCTGGCCAACACGCTCTCAACCGAGGCGATGGAGTCGTGGGGCTGGCGGATCCTCTTCATCCTCGGCGCCCTGCTCGCAGCGCTCATGGTGCCGCTGCGCCGGATGATGGTCGAGACCGACACATTCAAGCGACTCCAGAACGCCGAGAAGACCGACGTCGCACTGCAGCGGTCGCCGCTCATCACCGCGATCCTCGAACAGCCCCGGGCGATCATCGTCGCCTTCCTCATCTCTTCGATCGGATCGGTCAGCTACTTCCTCAACATCACGTACGTGCCCACGTACATCGAAGAGGTCGCGAAGGTGCCGAACTCGGGCTCCTTGGCCCTCGGCACGGTCGCCGCCGTCGTCGCGATCGTCGTCACCCCGTTCTTCGGCGTCGCCTCCGACCGGTTCGGCCGGAAGGTGTCCCTGGCCGGTCTCATGGTCGTCTTCATCTTCACGACGATCCCCGCCTACGTGCTGCTGAGCAACGACTCGGCGGCGATCGCGATCGGCGGCGCGGCGTTCCTCGCGATCCCCGCCGCCGGGTGGAGCGCGGTGGCAGCGGCGATGATCCCTGAGCAGTTCACCGGCACGAGCCGCTTCTCGGGCATGGCGATCGGCTACAACGTCGCCACCGTCCTCTTCGGCGGACTCTCACCGCTCGTGGCCACATGGCTTATGAGTTCGACCGGGCTGACCCTGGCCCCGGCGATCTATGCGACCGTCATCGTCATCGTCGCCGGCGTCCCTGTCCTCTTCCTCGCCCGCAGCATGGGCCGGAAGACCCTCGCCGAGATCGACGAGGACCGCCACCTCGTGCCCGCGTAGGGGCGGCGAGGAGACGGCCTGGTCCTCACACCTCGGCGAACTGGGTTCTGCGCTTGCGGGTGAGCACGGTGAGCGTGCCGAGCACGAGCGCCGAGAGCAGGGCTGCCCCGCCGAAGAGGAGGAAGTTCATCGCCGGCGGCACACCGTTGAGTCCGAGCAGGATGCCCGAGACCTGCGGGGCGAGGACCGCGCCGATCCGGCCCACGCCGAGCGCCCATCCGAGCGCCGTGCCCCGCAGATGCTCGGGATAGTGCGAGGCGATCGCCCCGATGATGAGCGACTGTGTGCCGTGCGTGCCGATGCCGGCGAGGACGAGCGCGACATAGATGGCCACGGTGGCGGTCGTGCCACCCATGAGCGAGACGAGTCCGATGCCCGCCACGGCCGCAGAGACGGTCGCGGTCGGCAGGATCCCGAACCGGTCCCCGGCCCACGCGGTGAGCACGGATCCGACGACCGCGCCGAGGTTGAGGGCCAGGGTGAAGGCGAGTGCCGGTCCGAGGTCGGCGCCGGAGTCGCGCATGATCTTCGGCAGCTGCGTGCCCAGGCCGTACCACGCGAAGAGAGTGAAGAGCGTGGTCAGGGCGAAGAGGATCGAGAAGCTCAGCCACGGCACCCCGAGGATCGTGCGGAAGCCCGCCTTCTCCTGCGAAGGCATTGTCGAGTCGCGGGTCGTCGAGGTCTCCGGGAGGACCTTGAAGGCGATGACGATGACGACGAAGGAGATCGCCGTCACCCAGAACATCGAGCGCCAGCCGAGGGCCGGGATGAGCCAGATGCCGGTGAGCGCGGCGATCGTCCCGCCCAGGGGCACACCCGACATCATCAGGGTCGCCATCGACCCGCGCCACCTCGGCGGGATGAGTTCAGCGGTGAGCGCATTCGCCGAGGGCACGAGGCCGCCGAGCCCGAGCCCGGCGATGAGGCGCAGCGCCCCGAAGGTCGCAGGATTGGGGGCCAGAGCGCAGGCGACGGTGGCGATCGCGAAGACGATCGCGCAGGCGAGGATCGTCCGTCGCCTGCCGAGGGAGTCGGAGAGGCGCCCGGCGACGACGGCGCCGATCATCATCCCAAGGAACGCGAGGGATCCGAGGGTGCCTGCCGACGACGGTGTCAGCCCCCAATCGGTGCCTTCGATGAGTGAGTTCTGCACGGCGCCGTAGACGATGAGGTCGTAGCCGTCCATGACGATCAGCAGCCAGCAGATGACGACAGCTGCCCAGCGGCGCGCTTCGCTGCGCACCGGGGCCTGAGTGGAGAGGGTCTCGGTCATGGGGGAAACCGTAAGGACGATGTGAATCCGATCACGAGATAATTCTGCTCTACGGAATCTGTGCGGGCACCATGAGAACCTGAGAGGCAGAGCGGGGGTCGGCTACCGTAAGGGCATGCCGCAGCACTTCAGCATCGTCAAGCGACCCGACCACGCGATCGAATCCGTCGACAACGCCCTGCTGCTCATCGACCTCCTGCGCCGCCACCCACAGGACGGGGTGCGCGTGGCCGATGTCGCCGCCTACCTCGGCGTCGCTCCCTCGAGCGCGCACCGCCTGCTCTCGACCCTGCTCTACCGCGGATTCGTCACCCGCGGACCCGCCCGTCAGTACCGGCCGGGTCCGGCCCTCGGGGTGGCTGAGACCTCGGGCACCCAATCGGTGCCCGGTCTCGTACTCGAGGTCCTCGCGGCCCTGAGTGCCGAGACCGGGGAGACGGTGTCCCTGGTCCGGCGCCGAGGTGTGAGCGTCGAGTTCCTCACGACCGTCGAATCCCGGCAGCGGCTGCGCGTCGGCGAGCGCACGGGCACGGTGCTGCCGGCACGGCTGACCTCGGGCGGGAAGGCCCTGCTCGCGGCCCTCGACGACGCCTCGATCCGATCGCTCTACGCCGGCGGTCGCACCCCGGCCGAGCGCCTGGGCACCCCGGACCTGATGCGCCTGCTCACGGAGATGGCCGAGGTCCGCCGGGTCGGATACGCACTCAACCTCCGGCAGACTGAGGTCGACATCAGCGCGATCGGCGCTGCCGTGCCTCGGGCCGGAGGACTGCCGCCGCAGGACGCGGTCGCGCTCAGCTCTCCCGCGGTGCGCACCAGGCAGTTGACCTCGGAGGACTCGATCGACCATCTGCGCCGCGCCTGCGCTGAACTCGCACGGATCGCCGCCGACGGCGAGGACCGACCGGCGAAGACCGCGCCGGCCGAATCGGACGTGCCCGCCGAAGGGTGAGCCGGCCTGAGGCCCACACGCTCCCCGCACCTCAGATTCTGCTCTGCGGAATGTGCTCTCCACGCGCCCGTGTCCGGCGATAGCCTCGGCGCAGATTCGACACACCGGCCGAGGAGGTCCGATGACGCACCCGACACCGACGATGATCAACCCCGACCCGACGCCCGAGGAGGCCGCGGAGCTCAAGTCGATGTATCAGACCATGGCGGAGGCGAACATGATCCCGCTGTGGACGCAGCTCGACGAGCTCATGCCGCAGGTTCCCGCCTCGGCGGCCGTGGCCCACCGCTGGCAGTGGTCGACCCTGCTGCCCCTGGCCCAGCGCGCCGGCGACCTCGTGCCCGTCGGCCGTGGGGGAGAACGGCGCGCGATCGCCCTGGCCAACCCCGGCCTCGGCGGGGCCCCCTTCGCCACCCCGACGCTGTGGGCGGCGATCCAATACCTCGGCGGGCATGAGGTCGCCCCCGAACACCGCCACTCGCAGAACGCGTTCCGCTTCGTCGTCGAGGGCGAAGGCGTGTGGACGGTCGTCAACGGCGACCCGGTGCGCATGTCGCGTGGGGACTTCCTGCTCACCCCGGGCTGGAACTTCCACGGCCACCACAACGAGACCGACCAGCCGATGGCGTGGATCGACGGCCTCGACATCCCCTTCGTCCACTACGCCGACACCTCGTTCTTCGAGTTCGGCATCGACCGGGTCACCGACGAATCCACACCCGACATCTCACGTTCGGAACGGCTGTGGGGCCACCCGGGGCTGCGGCCGCTCTCGGGCCTGACGAACACCGTGAGCTCACCGATCGGCGCCTACCGGTGGGAGCACACGGATCGCGCGCTGACCGAACAGCTGCGCCTCGAGGACGAAGGCTTCCCCGCCACCGTCGGTCAGGGCCACGCCGCGATCCGCTACGTCAATCCGACGACCGGCGGCGACGTCATGCCCACCATCCGCGCCGAGTTCCACCGGCTCCGTCCCGGCACGAAGACCCCGGTGACCAGGAGCGTCGGCTCCGAGGTCGTCCAGGTATTCGAAGGCGCCGGCCGCATCCTCGTCGACGACCGCGTCTTCGACGTCGTCAAGGGCGACCTCGTCGTCATGCCCTCATGGTCGGCGGTGAGCATCGAGGCCGACACGCAGCTCGACCTCTTCGCCTTCAACGACCGCCCGATCATCGAAACCCTGAATTTTGCCCGCACCCACGTCGAAGGAGAACTCCGTTGAGACTCGCCACCATCGCCACCCCGTCCGGATCCCGCGCCGCCGTCCAGAACGGCGACGACTACGTCATCGTCGAGGACTTCGCCGACGTCGGAGCGCTGCTCACCGACGAGTACTGGACCCGCACCGCCGCCGAGGCGCTCGCCGCCGCGAGAACGACCGTGCCCGTCGCCGACGCCGAGGAGCTCCAGCTCATCACCCGCCCCGGCAAGATCGTGTGCGTCGGGCTCAACTACCGCAGCCACATCCTCGAGATGGGCCGTGACCTCCCCGCCTACCCGACCCTGTTCGCGAAGTTCGCCGAAACCCTGACCGGCCCGTTCGCCGATGTGCCCTTCGCCCCGGAGGATCCCGAGCTCGACTGGGAGGGCGAACTCGTCGTCGTCATCGGCAGCCGCATCCGCCGGGCGGACGAGGCTGAGGCCGCCGAGGCGATCGCCGGGTACACGATCGCCGACGACATCTCGATGCGCGGCTGGCAGTTCCGGACGAAGGAATGGCTGCAGGGCAAGATGTGGGAGGACTCGACTCCGCTGGGTCCCGTGCTCGCCACCGGGGATGACTTCGACCCCGCCGAGGCGGTGCTCACGACCTCCGTCAACGGCGAGGTCATGCAGCAGCATGCGATCGCCGACCTCGTGTTCTCCCCGGCCCACCTCGTCTCCTACATCTCGACGATGATCACGCTCGAGCCCGGCGACATCATCCTCACCGGTACTCCGGGAGGCGTCGGTCGCGCCCGTGACCCGCAGGTCTACCTCAAGGTCGGCGACGAGGTGAGCGTGTCGATCGACGGCATCGGGCAGATCTCCAACCGCATCGTCGACGCAGGCTGAGCCGATGGTCGCCAGGCACGATCTCACCACTGATCCCCGGCTGCGAGCCGAACTGCTCACCGTTCGCCGAGGCACGGCGTTCTTCGCCCGCAAGCTCGGCGAGCTCTCCGACACAGAGCTCGACGAGCCGAGCCTCCTGCCCGGGTGGTCGAGGCGGCACCTCATCGCCCACGTCGGGTACAACGCCCGTGCGCTCACCCGCCTCGTCCAGTGGGCGAACACCGGCGTCGAGACCCCGATGTACGACTCGCCGGAGGCCCGCGATGCCGAGATCGACTTCGGCGCGACCCTGCCGGCCCGTGCCCTGCGCCACCTCATCGAGCACGCCGCGATCAGCCTCGACGTCGAATGGCGCGACAGCCCCGATGACGCGTGGGAGGCCGTGGTGCGCACCGCGCAGGGCCGTGAGGTGCCGGCCAGGGAGACCGTGTGGATGCGCACCCGCGAGGTGTGGCTCCACGCGATCGATCTGGACAACGGGGCGGGCTTCGGCGACGTCCCCGAACCGGTGCTGGAACGGCTGCTCGCCGACATCACCGGAACGTGGCGGACTCGGGGGACCGATGCGGGCATCCTCGTCACGGTCGACGGCGCCGGCGACTCCGCGGTCGGCGACGACTCTGCCGGCGGCGTCTCGTTCGGAAGCACTTTCGTCGGCGACTCCCTCGGCGGCGCCACCGACGGTGATGCTGTGACCGTCGTCAGCGGCACCCTGCCCGAGCTCGTGCGCTGGGCCTCGGGACGCGGTGATGCCGGGGTGCGGACATCGACGGGTGCTGCCGTCCCCGCACCGAGGTGGTTGTGAGCAGATCCCGCAACTGTTAACGGCGAGGGGCTCACCAGCGGTGATGTGCACCGCAGGTGAGCCCCTCGTGATGTTCCGCCCTGATCCGGTGCGAGCACCGACTCGGCCCGCTACGGCCTCAGACCGGCCGGAGAGCCCTCAGCTCTCCGAGGTCTCCCGCCATGCGGCGACCTCGTCGCGGGCGAGCTGCGCGGCGAGACCGACGTAGCCTGCCGGGGTGAGCGCGGTGAGGCGCTGCGTCTCGTCCTCGGGCAGCCCGAGGCCTGCGACGAACTCCTGCAGATCCGCCTGGTGGATGCGCTTGCCGCGGGTGAGCTCCTTGAGCTTCTCGTACGGGTTCTCCATCCCCGGCACCCCCTGGAGGCCGGCGGCGCGCATGACCGACTGGATCGCCTCGCCGAGGACCTCCCAGTTCGTGTCGAGGTCGTGGGCGAGGGCATCCTCGTTGATCGCGAGCTGACCGAGCCCCTTGACGAGGTTGTTCAGGGCGAGCACCGAATGACCATAGGCGACGCCGATGTTGCGCTGCGAGGTCGAGTCCGTGAGGTCGCGCTGCATGCGCGAGGTCACCAGGGTCGCGGCGAGCGAATCGAGGAGCGCGGAGGAGAGCTCGAGGTTCGCCTCGGCGTTCTCGAAGCGGATCGGGTTGACCTTGTGCGGCATCGTCGAGGACCCGGTGGCACCGGCGACGGGGATCTGCTTGAAGTAGTTCATCGAGATGTAGGTCCACATGTCGGTCGCGAGGTTGTGCGCGATCCGGTTGAACCGGGAGATGTCGGCGAAGAGCTCGGCGTCCCAGTCGTGCGACTCGATCTGCGTGGTCAGCGGGTTGAAGGTCAGTCCAAGGCCGCCCTCGACGAAGGTGCGGGCGATCTGCGGCCAGTCCGCCCCGGGCACCGCGGCCAGGTGCGCGGAATACGTGCCGGTGGCGCCGTTGATCTTGCCGAGGAAGTCGGTCCGGGCGATCCGCTCGTACTGACGGCGCAGCCGGTGGACGAAGACCGCGAGCTCCTTGCCCATCGTCGTCGGCGTCGCCGGCTGACCATGCGTGTGGGCGAGCATGGGGACCTCGGCCAGGGCCTCGGCGGTCTCGGCGAGCGTGTCGATGAGGGCCTTCGCGCGCGGCAGCCACACCGCCTCGGTGGCGCCCTGGATGCCGAGGGCCCACGAGAGGTTGTTGATGTCCTCGGAGGTGCAGCAGAAGTGGACGAGCTCGGAGAGATCGTCCGCACCGATCTCCACTAGTGCGTCCTTGATTGTGTATTCGACGGCCTTGACATCGTGGACCGTGACCGCTTCGTGCGCGGCCAGGGTCGCGATCGTCTCCGCATCGAAGCCTTCGGCGAATGCGCGCAGGCCCGTCACCTCGTCGTCGGTGAGGCGGCGCACGCCCGGGATGACCGAGTTCTGCGCGAGGTGGATGAACCACTCGACCTCGACGCGGATGCGGTTGCGGTTGAGCGCTGCCTCGGAGAGGTGATCGACGAGGTCAGCGGTGTCCTTGCGGTAACGACCGTCGAGCGGTCCGAGAGCGATGGCGGGCGAGACTTCAGCAAGCGAAACGGTCGGCATGCCCTCATTTTCTCACGAGCCCGCACCCACCGGCGCACGGGTGAGCCGAACTCGGGGTCGCCTTCCTGTGGACGGCGCCGGGACTCGCGTGCTGGGACCCTGTGGACGCCCACACGGTATCCACAGGCCGAAAACCGCCTCTGGGCCCGACCGTGATCCCTTCCTAGCGTGGGGGTGACCAGGTGCGATCGGAGAGGAGACCGCGATGATCACCGACGAACTCGCCGCCAGCCGCGACGGATGGAGGCAGAGAGCGAACGAACTGCGGTCGCTGGCGAACGCCGCCCGCCGGATCGAGGGGTGGGACTCCCCGGCGGGACGCCTCCTCGTTGAGCGGCTGGCCTCCTGCGCCGAGGCGATCGGCGTGCTCGCCGACCGTGCCGACGACCTCGCCGAAGCCTACGACCTCCACCTCCAGGTCGTCTCCGTGGGCGGGAGGCTGCAGCTGTGAACGCCTCCGGTGTGCTCGGTGCCCAGTGGATCGTCGTCGACGTCGGACGGATCCTCCGGCTGCCCGACCGACTCCTGCGTCTGTGGCCCCGCGACCTCCTGCCCGCGGCAGCCTGCGACTCGGCACCCGGGCCTGCTGAGGCCTCCGCACCCGCGCCTGCTCCGGACTCAGCACCCCAGCCCGCTCCGGACTCAGCACCCGCCCGATCCGACCGACCGGATCCGGCTGCACGGTCGACGATGACGCGGGCGGCCGCCTCGGCGGGGATCACCGTGACGTCACCGACCGTCCCCGGCCCCGACGGACTTCCCGCCGAGGTGGTCCGACCCCGCGACCTCGACGTCCTCTCCGCGTGGCTGGCCGGATTCGCCGCCGAACTCAACCTCGCCCGGTCGCGGATCACCCTCGTCGTCGGGGCCGCACGGGAGGCCGTCCACCTCGAACTCGCGGTCGGCGAGGGCATGTGCCTGGCGATGCTCGCCCTGCGCGGGGCCGAGCTGGCGGACTTCGCGGGATTCCAGTTCCTCCGCCGCCTCGACCTCCCTGAGGTCGCCGCCGTCTGCGAGGACCTCTCGGACCTCATCGCCGGCGACTGCGTGCTCACGCTCAGCCGCCTCGGCGAGAGCGGGCGACCGGGGATGGAGTTCCTCAACCGGACGTCCGGGACGTGGTCGCGTCCCCTCCTCGAGCGCGACGAGAACGGGATGACCGTCGCGGGCATGGAGGAGATGCCCGACGGCGCGGTGAGGATGCTCATCGCCTCGATGCTCACCCGGCTCACCGTCGCCGAGGCGGTGCGACCATGATCGCGACGCGGTCCCGGGGCGGCGGGGTGGTGAGCATCGACGACCGCATCGATGTCAGCGGCGACGACCTCGAGCGCCTCGGCGCCCGGATCGGGGACCTCACCACCGCGGGACTCGCCGACGACTTCGACCTCGCCACCCTGCTCACCCAGGTGCCCGCCCCGCTCACCGCTCTCCGGCTCGATGCCGCCCGTCTCGAGTACCACGGGCAGCTCGCCCTCGTGATCGCCGAACTCGAAGGGACCGTGCTCGCGATCCGCGCCGCCGCGCTCGCCTACCGGAGCGCGGAGAAGGGAGTGAGCGAGGTCTTCGGCGGACTCCTCGACGGCTTCGGCTGGGTCACCGGTCGCCTCATCGCCATCAGCCTGCCCGTCGTCATCCCCGTCGCCATCGCCGTCGGGGTTCCCGCCTACGCCGGGTGGACGGTCCTCGACGCCACCGGGCTCGACGACGCCGTCGCGAAGCGCTTCGGCATCGACCTCTCCCAGACCGCAGCGCAGCTGAAGGAGGACTTCGTCGCCCTCGTCTTCGAGAACTCCGATGTCACCGGGGCCGTCATCGAACACGTGCTGCCCGGCATGGTCATCGGCTTCATGGGCCTGCCACCGGGTCTGCTCGACGTCGACTCGGACACGAAGCTGTGGCCCCACGATTCGGGTTCGATGACGGCGTGGGTGCTCGCCGCGGCGAACCTCGTCGGACTCCTCACCCCCTCCGAGGTCGAGGTCTGGAAGGCCGAGGGCATCACCCCGGCACATGAGAAGCCGCCGGCCGACGTCGCCGAACTCTACGACCGGGAGGCCGCCCAGCACCGCGGCGTCGATTCCGGACAGGTGCGCATCGAGGAGGTGAGATCCCCCGACGGGACCACCCGCTACATCGTCTACGTGCCCGCGACCACCGACTGGTCGCCCGAACCGGGGGAGAACACCACGGACCTGACGACGAACGTCCAGGGCATGGCCGGCAACGACACGGTCATGCGCGAGATGGTCAGGCAGGCGATCGCCGACGCCGGCATCGGCCCCGACGACGAGGTCATGCTCGTCGGCTACTCGCAGGGCGGGATCACCGCCGGATCGCTCGCCGCCGACCCGGCGTTCCTCGCCGAGGTCAACGTCACCGCCCTCGTCACGGTCGGCGCACCCGTCTCCGACTTCCCCATCGACGAGAGCATCGACGTCCTCTCGATCGAACACGAGCAGGATCTCGTGCCCGACCTCGACGGCAACGAGAACCCCGCGCGGGACAGCTGGTCGACGATCACCGTCGACTACGATCCCGACGAACTCCGGAAGGCGCCGAACCTCGCAGGCAAGTCCGATGCGGAACTCGACGCCATGTTCTCCTCGGCCGGCGACGCCCACTCCTCGGCGGCCTACTCCGCGTCGCTCGGCCTCATGGTCGCAGCCGGGAACCCCGGTCTCAGGAGATTCACGGACAGGAACGCCCGGTTCTTCTCCGGGGAGATCACGCAGACCAGGGACTACCAGGGCAAACGCAAGCGGACCTGACGCGGTCACGGGTGATCAGGGGACTGGCGGAGCCTGCTCACGGACTCCTCGGACGTGCGGTGGTCGGACTCCCAACCACCTCGGCGAGGATCGACAAAGCCCGCCGAAGACCTTTGGCGGATCACGCACAACCCCAGGTCACACCCCTAGGCTGACCACGACCGATGACCTGTCGGAGCCGCAGCGGGCGACGTGTCCGCTCGAGTCTGTCGACACACCGGTCCAGTGGCACGGCGTGAGGCGATTCGGTATCGTTGACATACCTGTGAATCGCATCACTCGAGGGTGAGTCCTCCCATCAGAGGTCCCACCCGCAGCACCCAGTCCGCCACTGGTCACCTCCGGTGGGTCGGACCTTGAACAAAGGAGAACTGAAATGACCTCGAACATTTCAGTAGGATCCGGGACTGCCCACAGTCAGTCCGCGGAGCCTCGGATGATTCAGATGCTCACCGAGGACGGCAACCGTGTCGCCTCGGGCGAGTACGACGCCTTCGCCGCAGAGCTCACCGACGAGGATCTGCGCGGGTTCTACCGGGACATGGTCCTCGTCCGCCGCGTCGATGCGGAGGGCGCAGCACTGCAGCGCCAGGGTCAGCTGGGCCTGTGGGCGCCGATGTTCGGCCAGGAGGCCGCTCAGATCGGCATGGGACGCGCAGCGCGCCCCCAGGACTTCGTCTTCCCCACCTACCGTGAGCACGGCCTCGCCTACACCCGCGGAGTCGAACCCGAAACCCTGCTCGGCATCTTCCGCGGCCAGAACCACGGCGGCTGGGATCCTCAGGACCACCGCTTCCACACGTACACGATCGTCATCGGCTCGCAGACGCTCCACGCCGCCGGCTACGCGATGGGTGTGGCGATGGACGGCGACGTCGGCACCGGCGACCTCGAGCGCGACACCGTGGCCATCGCGTGCTTCGGCGACGGCGCGACCTCGCAGGGCGACGTCTCCGAGGCGCTCACCTTCGCCGGCGCCTTCCACGCACCCGTCCTCTTCTTCTGCCAGAACAACCAGTGGGCGATCTCCGAGCCGACGAACGTCCAGACCCCGGCGCCGCTCTACCGTCGCGGTGAGGGCTTCGGTGTGCCCGGCATCCGCGTCGACGGCAACGACATCATCGCGATGTACGCCGTCGCCCGGGCCAGCCTCGACTCGGTGCGTGCGGGCAACGGCCCGATGCTCATCGAGGCCTACACGTACCGTCGCGGCGCGCACACCACAGCCGATGATCCGACGAAGTACCGTGACCGCGCCGAAGAGGAGATCTGGGCCGACCGCGATCCGATCACGCGTCTGCGCGCCTACCTCGAGAAGCACTCGGACACCGACGAGTCGTTCTTCGCGGAGGTCGACGCCGAAGCCGACACCCTGGCCGCGCGCATCCGCCACAACTGCATGACCATGGAAGATCCCGACGGCGTCGAGATGTTCGCCCATGTCACCTCCGAACCTCACCCTCTCGTCGATGAGGAACGTGCGGAATACCTCGCGTACCAGGCCTCATTCGCCGATGCAGGTGAGGCCTGATGGAGAAACTTCCGCTTTCCAAGGCGATCACAGCCGGTCTGCGCAAGGCCATGGAGGACGACCCGAAGGTCGTCCTCATTGGTGAGGACATCGGCAAGCTCGGCGGCGTCTTCCGCGTCACCGAGGGACTGCAGAAGGACTTCGGCCCGCAGCGTGTCATCGATGCGCCGCTGGCCGAGTCCGGCATCGTCGGCACCTCGATCGGCATGGCGATCCGCGGCTACCGGCCCGTCGTCGAGATCCAGTTCGACGCGTTCATCTTCCCCGCCTACGACCAGATCGTCACCCAGGTCGCGAAGCTCTACAACCGCACCCTGGGCAACGAGCGCATCCCGATGGTCATCCGCGTGCCCTACGGCGGCGGCATCGGCTCACCCGAGCATCACTCGGAGAGCCCGGAGACCGTCTTCGCCCATCATGCCGGTCTGCGGCTCATCAGTCCGTCGAACGCCAACGACGCGTACTGGATGATCCAGGACGCGATCAAGAGCGACGACCCGGTGATGTTCTTCGAACCCAAGCGCCGCTACTGGCAGCGCGGGGACGTCGACACCAGCCGCAGGGACCTGCCGATGCATGATGCGCGCGTCGTCTCCGAGGGCACCGACGTCACTCTCGTCGCCTACGGTCCGCTCATCCCGACCGCGCAGGACGTCGTCGCAGCGGCCGCCGAGGAGGGCAAGAGCGTCGAGCTCATCGACCTCCGCAGCCTCAACCCGATCGACTTCACGACGATCGAGAAGTCGGTGGCGAAGACGGGACGCCTCGTCGTCACGCATGAGGCCCCGACGTTCCTCGGACTCGGTTCGGAGATCGCCGCCCGCATCTCCGAACGCTGCTTCTTCAGCCTCGAGGCCCCGGTCATCCGCGTCGGCGGGTACCACACCCCGTACCCGGGTTCGCGGATGGAAGAGCACTACCTGCCCGACCTCGATCGCATCTTCGACGGTGTCGATCGGGCCCTGGCCTACTGACGTAAGGAGAGCAAGCATGGCAAACGAATTCCCTCTTCCCGACGTCGGCGAAGGCCTCACCGAGGCGGACATCGTGTCCTGGAAGGTCGCCCCCGGCGACGAGGTGACCGTCAACCAGATCCTCGTCGAGATCGAGACCGCGAAGTCCCTCGTCGAACTGCCCAGCCCGCAGGCCGGGACCGTCGGCGCCCTCCTCGTCGAGGAGGGTCAGACCGTCGAGGTCGGCACCCCGATCATCCGCTTCGGTGGTGCCGGTGACTCCGGCGCCGAGGCGGCCGAGACGATGCCTGCCCCCCATGCCGAAACGCAGGCGCCGGCTTCGGAGGGCGCCGATGCCGAAGGCGGAGCCACACTCGTCGGGTACGGCGCGAAGGCCGCCTCGTCGAAGCGCCGCCCCCGCAAGGGCGCGGCCGCGACTCCCGCTGCGGCGCCGGCTGCTGAGCCCGCTGCTGCTCAGGCTGCGGCACCGGCTGCTCCGGCTCCGGTCGCGGCACCAGCCGCACCGGCTCCGGCTCCGGCTCCGGCGGAGGCCACCTCGGCGAGTGCCGGCGGTACGGGTGCGAAGCCCCTGGCCAAGCCCCCGGTCCGCAAGCTCGCGAAGGACCTCGGCATCGACCTGGCCACGGTCACGGCGACCGGGTCGCGGGGCGAGGTCACTCGCGCCGACGTCCAGGCGGCAGCCGAGGGCACCGCGACGGCTGCGGTTCCTGCTGCCTCCGGGGCGACCGCCTCGGCGGGGGAGTCCGGGGAGCTCGAGGAGCGGATCCCGTTCAAGGGCGTGGTGAAGATGATGGCCAAGGCCATGGTCGACTCCGCGTTCACGATGCCCCACGTCACCGAGTTCCTCGACGTCGACGTCACCGAGACGATGGCGTTCGTCCGGCGGCTCAAGGCATCGAAGGTCCTCGGCGAGGACGTTCGCGTCTCCCCGCTGCTCATCGTCGCGAAGGCCGTCGCGTGGGCCGTGGCCCGCAACCCGCGGATCAACTCCTCGCTCGAGGGCGATGAGATCGTCGTGAAGAAGTACGTCAACCTCGGCATCGCCGCGGCGACCCCGCGTGGGCTCATCGTGCCCAACATCAAGAATGCGCACACGATGGGGCTGACGCAGCTCGCGCAGGGCATCCAGGACCTCACGGCCCTGGCCCGCTCGGGCAAGACCCCGCCGGCCGATCAGGCGGGTGGGACGATCACCGTCACGAACGTCGGCGTGTTCGGCGTCGATGCCGGTACGCCGATCATCAACCCTGGTGAGGCCGCCATCCTCGCGTTCGGGCAGGTGCGGAAGAAGCCGTGGGTCGTCGACGACGAGATCGTCCCGCGCGAGATCACGACCTTGTCGGTGAGCGCCGACCATCGGGTCGTCGACGGTGAGATCATCTCGAAGTTCCTCGCCGACGTCGGCCGCGGCCTCGAGGACCCCAGCGTCCTCCTCGCGTGAGCCTGCGCTGAGCTCGATTGACTGCTGAGGCCCGACCGCTGAGAACCGACTGCGCGCCGGATGGGATACCGTCCGGCGCGCAGTCGCGTGCGGGGCGTCTCCATGCAGAACGGCTCGGCCGCTCGCTTTTCGCTGCACGACGCTCTCCGGGACGTCGGGTGCTCGCGACTGGGCCCTCGAGCACAACGACTCCTCAGCGGCTTGTCCTACACGTGCACGGGTAGGACGAGCGGCTCCGGGGGCGTTGTGTGAAGCCAGAGGTGGTCTATGCGCCCCGACGTGGTTCATGCGGCTGGGGGTCGCTCGCGCGGTCTGCTGTCGGACCGGCCCCGGCACCCTACTTGTCGAGGTAGGCGCTGTTCTTCTCGGAGTACTCGCCGTCCTTGACCAGCCGCTTGGCGAGGCAGTGATCGCGATCGAGTCCCCACGCGCGGCACTGTTCGAGCGCAGGCTTGGAGTCCTTGTAGGGCGTATCGACGACGGTCACCCAGTAGTCGCCGGACTTGTAGGCCTTCCAGTCACCGCTGTAGATGAGGATCGAGCCCGGGTACTTGACCTGGTTCGCCTTGAATTCGTCGAGGATGTCCTGCGCCGACCATGTCTTCCCATCGGCCTCGATGCCGACCTTCTTCGCGCTCACCTGCGTCACCCATTGGCCCTCGAGAGCAGAGGCCTTCGACGCATCCGACTGGACGAAGCCGTTGAGTTCGTCTTCGGGAGAGGATGAGGGGCGGACGAGTTCGTCGCTCGGCGACGGTGCCTGGGAGGTCGCCTCGCCGCCGACGTCGACGGGCACGGTGCCCGAATCGGGAGCCAGCCACCGGGCACCGAAGAACGCGAGCAGCGCGAGGACCATGAGGATCGCGAGGACGACGACTGTGACTTTGAGGCCGGTCCGCTTCGGCCCGACCGCCGGTGCCTGACCCGACTCGGGTCCGCCCGGCCCGACACCGCTGGGACTCGTCCCGTAGCCTGCACCGTATCCATAGCCCGAGGACCCATAGCCCGAGGCTGAGCTCGAACCATATCCACCGACCGCACCGAAACCGCCGGAATCGGTCGACCCAGACGGTCCGCCGCCTCGGCGAGGACCCGAACGACCACCCGAACGACCACCCGAACCGCGGGAACCCTCGGACTCGCGTGCCTCGCGCGCGCCCGCGTGGAGGTGATCCTGGAACGGGGAGCTGCCGGCCGGGGCGAAGACGTTGGCCCGCCGGGTCTGCGAAACGGGGAAGTCGCCCGTGTGGCGTTCGATGTACTCGTAGTACGTCGAACGATCGAACTCGGCATCGGCCGGGTTCGCGTCACGATCCGATCCCTGCGGCCGAGCCTGAGCGCCCCGGCCGGATCGATCGGTCGGTTCCCAGTCGTCACTGGTCGCGGGACGGATGCGCGGCCTCGGTGGAACGTCGCTCATCTGCCCTCCAGAGTGCCGGATATGGTGGCAGTCATCTTCTTACCTTGGCACGAGTTCGGTGGGTCTTCAACACGGTTCGCGCGCCCCGATGAGCCTTACACCTGCAGTGATCGCCGGGGCGGCCCTTCCCTGAGTACGCCGCCGTCGACCCAGCGGGCTCGGCAGCAGCGGTCGGCCGATCCGCAGGGATCCCGCGCGATCCGCGCCGATCCGGGCGACACGCCTACCGGCAGGTAGTTGAAAGGCGGATCTCCCGCCGAGGCGGACCTGGTGCGGCCGTCTCCCCACCTGGGCCGGGGGCCGCGGAGGGTGTGAATTTGCCCAGAAGGCCCGACTCTCTCTAGACTGGATGTCTGTTGTGTCGTGACAGATCGGTCCTCGATCGATCGGCCGCGACCGACATGGTGCTCACCCACCGCTGCACTCCAGCTTCGGCCATCTCTCACAGGCTACGGCTTCAGCGCTGGTGAGACATCTCGCCCGAACGGGCATACCTGTTTCGGCGTACACAATTTCCATTGCGAACGCCGCGTGCACGGGTGCACAGCCGTCTCCGACCGGACCGCAGTCTGCGACCGAGAAGGCGCCTGCCCTGCACAGCAGCATCGCATGAATTTGTTGATGTCTTCCGACATCGGCGCAAGCGAACGAGCTTGTTTCGAGAGTCGGTAACTTGTGAACTGGAGGAGAGTCATGGCAGCAACCTGCCAAGTCACCGGGGCCGTTCCCGGTTTCGGACACAATGTGTCCCACTCGAAGCGCCGCACCAAGCGCCGCTTCAACCCGAACATTCAGACGAAGCGCTACTACGTGCCGTCGCTGCGCCGCAACGTCACCCTCAATGTGTCCGCCAAGGGCATCAAGGTCATCGACGTCCGCGGGATCGACGCCGTCGTCACCGAACTCATTGCCAAGGGAGTGAAGCTCTGATGGCGAAGACCCAAGACGTTCGTCCGATCATCAAGCTCAAGTCGACTGCCGGCACCGGGTACACCTACGTGACCCGCAAGAACCGCCGCAACAACCCGGACCGCATCGTGCTCAAGAAGTACGATCCCGTCATCCGCAAGCACGTCGATTTCCGAGAGGAGCGCTGAGCCCACATGGCTAAGAAGTCCAAGATCGCCCGCGACAAGCAGCGTCGCGTCATTGTCGAACGCTACGCCGAGCGCCGTGCGGCCCTCAAGCGTCAGCTCACCCACCCCGACAGCACGGACGAGCAGCGTGAAGAAGCACGCCTCGGCCTGCAGAAGCTTCCCCGCGATGCCTCGCCTGTGCGCGTGCGCAATCGTGACCAGGTCGACGGTCGCCCCCGCGGCTACCTGCGCAAGTTCGGACTCTCGCGTGTCCGCTTCCGCGAAATGGCGCATGACGGCGAGTTGCCCGGCATCACCAAGTCGAGCTGGTAATCTCTAGGGAGTTCGTTATCGGAAAACGGACCGGTAACTGACCGACTTGTCCTAAGGAGGACACTTTTATGGCTAAGAACCGCAGTGAGCTCGTTGCAGAAGTTGCCGAGAAGTCCGGCCTGACCCAGAAGCAGGTCTCGGATGTTCTCGACGGTGTCTTCGACGTCTTCTCCGATGTCGTCGGCAAGGGCGAGAAGCTCACCATCCCCGGCTGGCTCTCCGTCGAGCGCACCGAGCGTGCCGCTCGCAAGGGTCGCAACCCGCAGACCGGTGAAGAGATCGAGATCAAGGCCGGCTACTCCGTGAAGCTGTCCGCTGGTTCGAAGCTCAAGGCTGCCGCTGGCACCCCGAAGTGACCTTCGCGCTCAAGCGCGAGATGACCCGGACCGAATGGTCCGGGTCATCTGCTTTTCCGGGGTAATCTGCACCACCTCGGCGGGCACGAGTTCGCGCCCGGCGACCCCGGGACGATATTCTGAACCCATGCATGAATCGGCAGGCGGACATCTGTGACCTCTCACGACAACGAGCCGATCATCCGATTCACCGCTCGCGCAGCCATCCCGATCCTCGCCCTCCTCGGCTTCGGCGCCGGACTCGTCGCGATGCTCTACACGGGAGCCGCGGAACCGACGGTCATCAATGACCCCGGCGCGATCGTCCGCTTCGGACTGCCCGCCGCGAAGATGGTGTTCAACCTCGCGATGAGCCTCACCATCGGCGCTCTCCTCTTCGCCCTCCTCATCCTTCCTCGCACGCAGGGACGCGTGCGCACGAAGAAGGGCCAGAAGGCCCCGAAGGACGACGAGACGCCCTTCGACGCCCTGTGGGAGAAGTCGCTCAAGATCGCCGAGGCCGCCTCGGTGGCGTGGACCGTCTCGGCCGTGGCCGTGCTCCTCTTCACCTTCGTCTCCACGGTCGGCGCGCAGGCCTACCTCAACTTCTCCAACCAGCTCGGCGTCTTCCTCACCCAGATCGCCTTCGGCCAGTACTGGGCACTCATCGTCGTCCTCATCGCCGTCGCCTCGACCCTGTGCTTCGGGTCCCGCTCCTATCTCGGACTCGCCTTCGCCGCCCTGCTCTCGATCGGCGTGATGATCCCGCTCGCCCTCATGGGCCACTCCGCCTCGGCGACCGGTCACACGCAGGCCGTCAACAGCATCGGCCTCCACCTCTTCGGTGTCTGCCTGTGGCTCGGCGGGCTCACGGTCATCGCGCTGCTCGGTGCGAAGCTCGCGAAGTCCCCGGAGCTGTCGACGTTCATCTCCCGCTACTCCGCGATCGCCCTCTTCTCCTTCGTCGTCGTCGCCTACTCCGGTGTCGTCAACTCGATGCTGCGGGTGGAGAACCTCGACGACCTCATGACCCCCTACGGGCAGGTCATCATCGCGAAGTCGTTCGCGACGATCCTGCTCGGACTCATCGGCTTCTGGCATCGTCGGTTCGTCATCGCCCGCCTCGGTCGGGCCGCCTCGGCGACGGTCGAGTTCTGGCGCCTCATCCTCGTCGAATTCGTCATCTTCGGCGCGACCATGGGCCTGGCCGTGGCTCTGTCGCGCTCGCAGCCGCCCGTGTCCCAGGAACCCGTGGGCAATCCGACGCCCTCGGAGATCCTCACCGGCGAGCAGCTGCCGCCACCGCCGAACTTCTCCCGCTTCTTCTCCGAATGGTCCGTCGACCCCCTCTGGGTCGTCGTCTCCGTGGGCCTGACGATCGCCTACGTCGCAGGCTTCATCCACCTGCGCCGCCGCGGCGACACGTGGTCGGTCTTCCGCCTCGTCAGCTGGATCATCGGCATGATCGGGCTCCTCTACGTCACCTCCGGCGGCGTGCAGGTCTACGGCGAGGTCTCGTTCTCCGCGCACATGATCCAGCACATGATGCTCGTCATGGTCGTGCCGATCCCCATGGTCCTCGGCGCCCCCATCACCCTGCTCATGCGCGCGACCACGGCCCGCACCGACGGCTCCCGGGGCATCCGCGAATGGGTGCTGTGGCTCGTCCACACCCCGTACATGCGGTTCCTCGCCAACCCGATCGTCGCGAGCGTCAACTTCGCCGGTTCCCTCGTCGTCTTCTACTACGCGGGCCTGATGAAGTACGCCCTCGAATGGCACATCGGGCACGAGCTCATGCTCGTCCACTTCCTCGGCGCCGGCTACCTCTTCGCCCAGGCCCTCATCGGCATCGACCCCGGCGTCAAACGGTTCCCGTACCCGCTGCGCCTGCTCATGCTGCTCATCACGATGGCCTTCCACGCGTTCTTCGGCATCTCGCTGCTCAGCTCCGAGGTCCTCATCGAGGGCGACTGGTTCGGCAATATGGGCACCGACTGGGGCTACACGGCGATCGAGGACCAGCAGCGCGGTGGTGCGATCGCGTGGGGCATCGGCGAGATCCCGACCCTCTTCCTCGCGATCATGGTCGCCTTCCAGTGGTCGAAGTCCTCGGATCGTGAGGCCAAGCGCGTCGACCGTCGTGAGGCCCGCACCGGGGATGCCGAGCTGCGCGCGTACAACGACATGCTCTCGCAGATGGCCGAACGCGACGCCAACGCCGGCCCCCGCCGAGGCTGACGCCGGGATCCAGCCGCACCGCGGTCGACTCAAGCCCGCCACCGTCGGCCCCCGCCGAGGCTGAACTCCGGTCCCAGCGGCAGCGACCTGCCCGCGTCGGGGACACCGGATCCGGGCGACCGCCTCGGCGACCCTCTCATCACGCACACACGATGTGCGCGAATGTGCACGCCGAATTCCCGAATTCTCACCCTCATCCATCCCAATCTCCGATGTGATGGCGCACACTGTTTCTTGAGCATCATTCACCTAAGCGGTGGATGTCGGCGCGACCAGCCGCGGCAGAGACCTCATCGTCGAGGTCGCCGCCGCTGCCGGATCGCCGCCTTTGCCGCCACAGCAGAACGGTCTGCCCGCTCAATGGGGACGCGGATCGTGGAAACCAAGGAGAGTCATGAGTGCACAGAGCAATGCGGAGAGGAAGTCGATCCGAGCGCAGCTGCGCAAGGTCGTCGCCGCCTCGATGGCGGGCACCGTCGTCGAATGGTACGAGTTCTTCCTCTACGGGTCGGCGGCGACCCTGGTGTTCAACTTCATCCTGTTCCCGCCGTCGGACAACCCGCTGACGCCGATCCTGCTCGGCTTCGCCACCTACGCCGTCGGCTTCATCGCCCGCCCCATCGGCGGCATCGTCTTCGGCCACTACGGTGACAAGTTCGGGCGCAAGAAGCTCCTTCAGCTCTCGATCATCCTCGTCGGCGCGGCGACCTTCCTCATGGGCTGCCTGCCGACCTTCGACCAGATCGGCTACCTCGCCCCGATCCTCCTCGTCCTCCTGCGCATCGTCCAGGGCTTCGCGGTCGGCGGCGAATGGGGCGGCGCGGTCCTGCTGGTCGCCGAGCACTCACCGGACAAGGAACGCGGCTTCTGGTCCTCGTGGCCGCAGTCGGGTGTGCCGCTGGGCAACCTGCTCGCCACCGGTGTCCTCTTCGTCCTCACCTCGACCCTGTCCGAAGAGGCCTTCCTCTCGTGGGGCTGGAGGGTCGCGTTCTGGCTCTCGGCGGTCATCGTCCTCATCGGCTACTACATCCGCACCCGCGTCTCCGATGCCCCGATCTTCGAGAAGATCCAGGCCGAGGAGATCGAAGAGGGCGTCGACTACGGCGTCAAGGCCGTGTTCAAGCGCTACCCGCGCGAGGTCTTCACCGCCATGGGCCTGCGGCTCGTGGAGAACATCCACTACTACCTCGTGGTGACGTTCTCGATCACCTACCTCGCGGTCGCCGTCGGCATCGAGGCCAGCGAGATCCTCGGCCTCCTGCTCGGGGCGCATGCGATCCACGCCCTGCTCGTGCCGATGATCGGCGCCCTCGGCGACCGGATCGGACGGAAGCCGCCGTACGCGATCGGCATCATCCTCACCGCCTCCTGGGGCTTCTTCGCCTTCCCGATGTACGACACCGGCAAACCCGGGCTCATCTTCCTCGCCCTGCTGCTCGGCCTCGTCTTCCACGGGTTCATGTACGCCGGCCAGCCGGCGATCATGGCCGAGATGTTCCCGACCCGCATGCGCAACTCGGGCGTCTCGACCGGCTACCAGGTCACCGCGATCGTCGCCGGCTCCTTCGCCCCGATCATCGCCACCGCCCTGCTCGACCAGTTCGGCTCCTCGGTGCCGATCGCGATCTACCTCGCCGTGGCCGCGCTCATCTCCCTCGTCGCGCTCATCTACACCCGCGAGACGAAGGGCATCGACCTCCACTCGCTCGACGCGAAGGACAAGGAGCGCCGCCTGGCCGGCAAGCGCTGAGATTCCTCGAACCGCTGCCTCGCCGAGGTGGGGCGGCGGTCCGCGTGCCACCTCGCCGAGGCGGGGCGGAGTCGGTCGCGACTGCCGCACCTCGGCGGGGAGCAGCACACCACACTCACACAAGGAGGACGGACCATGGTCGATCTCTCAGGCAAGCGCGCGCTCGTCACCGGTGGGGCCTCAGGGCTCGGCAAGGCGATGTGCGAGACCTTCGCCGCGGCGGGGGCGAGCGTCACCGTCGCCGACGTCGATGCGCAGGCGGCCGACGCCGTCGCGACGGCCGTCGGCGGTGAGGCGTGGGCCGTCAACCTCGCCGACACCTCGGCGCTCGACGGGATCGACCTCGACGTCGACATCCTCGTCAACAATGCCGGCATCCAGCGGATCTACCCGATCCCGGAGTTCCCGCTCGCCGACTGGCGGCTCATCATGACCCTCATGCTCGAGGCGCCGTTCGTGCTCACGAAGGCCGCGCTGCCGGGCATGTACGCGAAGGGCTGGGGGAGGATCATCAACCTCTCCTCGGTGCACGGTCTGCGCGCTTCCCCGAACAAATCGGCGTACGTCGCGGCCAAGCACGGGCTCATGGGGCTGACGAAGACGACGGCGCTCGAGGCGGGACCGTACGGGGTGACGTGCAATGCGATCAACCCCGGCTACGTGCTCACGCCCCTGGTCAAGGGGCAGATCGCGGATCAGGCGCGGACGAACGGGATCAGCGAGGACGAGGTGCTCGAGAAGGTCTTCCTCGGCCACTCGGCGGTGCCGAAGCTCGCCGAACCCGAGGACATCGCCCAGCTCGCACTCTTCCTCGCCAGTGATGCCGCCGCCGTCGTCACGGGGGCCGCGCACAGCGTCGACGGAGGCTGGACCGCAGCCTGAGCCGCTCAACAATGCTCCGCACGAGCAACCCTCCGGGCGCAGCGCAACCCTCCGGGCGTCGCTGCCTCCAGTCGAGCAACCTTCCGGGCGCTCAGCAACTCTGCGCCGGGTTGCCCAGCGACCGGAAGGTGGCTGAGAGTGAGCGCCCGCGCGGCCTAGAGCACTTCGAGGACGCTGCGGACGCCCGCATTGCGCAGCGCCTCGTGACGGACGGCAGCCCAGTAGGAGACGCGCTTGGAGAAGAGGTCCGGCAGCACCTGGACGAGACTCGGGTCGTCACGGGCGAGGAAGTCGGGCAGGATGCCGATGCCCACCCCGTTCGCCGTGGCCCGGGCATGTGCGTGCACCGAGTTCGAACGGAAGAACCCCTTGCCTGTGGGGATCTCCGATGAGGCCTCGTCGAGGTCGTCGACCTGGAGTGAGTTCTCGATGTAGTAGACGATGCGGTGTTCGGCGAGGTCGTCGAGGGTGACCGGCACCGGATGCGTGCGCAGATAGTCCTGCGAGGCGTAGAGCTGGAGCCGGTAGTCGCGGATGCGCTTGGCGACGCTGCGCGGGGAGTCCGGACGGCCGACGACGACCTCGATGTCGACACCCGACCGGTACTGGCGGGCTCGCTGTGTGGCCGTGATGAGTTCGATCTGCAGACCCGGGTGGCTCTTCTGCAGGTCCGTGAGCGCCGGGACCGCGTATTCGAGGGCGAAGGCCTGCGGGCAGGCGATGCGGATCGTGCCCGAGAGCGCCGAGGTCTCCGGGGCGTCGATGCGCCCGAGCGCCGACTCGATGTCCTCGGCGATCGGCAGCAGCTGTCGACCGGCCGTGCTCAGCTCCCAGCCGTCGGGGGAGGCGACGAGGACCCGCTGACCGTAGGCCTTCTCCAGGGCGGCGATGCGCCGTGACACCGTCGTGTGGTTGAGTCCGAGACTGTGCGCGGCCGCCGTGAACTTCCCCAGGCGCGCGACGGCGAGCAGCGTGAGCAGATCCTCGGGTGAGATCTGCCTGCCGGAACCGAGCGGTGCATGTGCGGCCATAGTCTGCTCATTCTATCTGCGTGCATGCACACTGCGGGTGCGGAAGAGGTGCCCGACCCGGCGGATCCCCGAGTGCCCGGCTGGCGTAATGTGAAGGGGAACACACGAGAACTCGATGCGAGGAGGCATACGATGGCGACGATCGGATGGATCGGCCTGGGCAATATGGGACGGCCGATGACAGCGAACCTGGTCAAGGCCGGACACACCGTCAAGGGATTCGATGTGGTCCCCGAGGCCGTGACCGCGGCAGCGGAGGCAGGTGTGACCCCGGTGGGTTCGATCGCCGAGGCGGTCACCGACGTCGACATCGTCTTCACGATGCTGCCCAAGGGCGAACACGCCCGCACCGTCTACCTCGCCCCCGACGGGGTGCTCGCGAGCGCCGATCCCTCGACCCTCCTCGTCGACTCCTCGACGATCGACTTCGACTCGGCTCGCGCCCTGCACGAAGAGGCGAAGGCCGCCGGGTTCCGCTTCGTCGACGGACCCGTCTCCGGCGGAGTCACCGGCGCCCAGGCCGGGACCCTGACGTTCATGCTCGGCGGCTCCGATGCCGATGTCGCCGAGGCGAAGGCCTTCATCGAGCCGATGGCCGGCAACATCTTCCACGCCGGCGGTGACGCCGCAGGTCAGGCCGCGAAGATCGTCAACAACATGATGCTCGCGATCAGCCTCGAAGGCGTCGTCGAAGGCGCCGTGCTCGCGCAGCGCTTCGGCCTCGACCCGAAGGCGTTCTACGACATCGCGAAGGTCTCCTCCGGCGATTCGTGGCCGCTGCGCACGTGGTACCCGGTGCCGGGCGTCACGGAGACCGCGGCCTCGAACAACGACTTCCGGCCCGGATTCGCCACGGCGCTCATGCACAAGGACGTCGGACTCGCGCTCGCCGGAGCCGAATCGCAGGGCGTCGACCTGCCCGCGGCCTCGCTCGTCTACGCGCAGCTGCAGAAGCTCGTCGACGAAGGGCTCGAGGGACTCGACACGACCGCGATCATCCGGAACATCGACCCCGAGGCCGCAGGCCTGCCCAAGGACGCCTGAGTCCCCAGCCGGCAGGCCAGGCGCCGCAGCCGGCAGCCCTGAGGATTCTGCGCCCCTTCGCGGGTGATCTCGACGCCGAGATCACCCGCGAAGGGGCGCACAGTCGTCTCATGATGGGCGCAGACCGGCACGCAGGCGTCGACCGACCTCATGCGAGACTGGAGACATGAGTTCGCCCGACGTTCTGACACCTGAAGAAGCCGCCGACATCCGCTCCCGCCTCGACGAGGTGGCAGGCCGCACCGCTGCCGCCGCCGAGGCGAGCGGCCGGTCCGCGGACGAGGTGAGCATCCTGCTCGCGACGAAGACGCAACCGGCGGAGAAGATCCGCGTGGCCATCGAGCACGGCTTCGACCTCATCGGGGAGAACAAGGTCCAGGAGCTCGTCGCGAAGGCCGAGGACCTCGCCGACCTGCCCCACGAGGCGCACCTCATCGGCCCCCTGCAGAAGAACAAGGTCAACCACACGCTCCGGCATGCCCAGTGCATCCAGTCCGTCGACAACCTCGAGCTTGCCGAGAAGATCGCCAACCGCCTCGACGTCCTCGACTCCACGATCGACGTCTTCGTCCAGGTCAACACGTCCCGCGAGGACTCGAAGTCCGGGGTCGCCCCGGAGGACGCCGAGGCGCTCGTCGAGTCCGTGCGCCGTCTTGATCGCCTGCGCCTGCGGGGTCTGATGACGATCGGCCTGCCCGGCAGCACGCCCGAGGAGATCCGCCCGAGCTACGCCGACCTCCGCGAACTCAGCGCCCGCCTCCGCGAATCCGGGGTGCTTCCGGAGGAGGCCACCGAGCTGTCGATGGGCATGAGCAGCGACTTCGAACTCGCGATCGCCGAAGGCGCGACGATGGTGCGCATCGGCTCGAGCGTCTTCGGCGCCCGCGATTACACGTGAGCCTGGTGCCCGCGACTGCACATAGACCGGCGACGGCGATGCGGCACCCGCTCCGCTCCGCCTGCGACCTCACCCCGTGCCCACTGCGTCCCAGGATGACAGCCGCCCTGCCGCCTCGGCGGGGGATCTGAGACGATGGGGAGATGAACGTCAGCCCGCAGAGCTCCCCGGCCACCGCTGAGGACACCGCACCCACCGCCGAGGACCCCACGGCGAAGAACACCCCTGACACGCCTCGCACACGGGAACCCAAGGTGCGCGCCCCCGAACTCCTCGGGCGCCGGTGGATGAACTCCGGCGGCAAGGAACTCAGCCTCGCCGACCTGCGCGGCAAGGTCGTCCTGCTCGACTTCTGGACGTTCTGCTGCATCAACTGCCTCCACGTCCTCGACGAACTGCGCCCGCTCGAGGAGAAGTACTCCGGCGAGCTTGTCATCATCGGCGTCCACTCGCCGAAGTTCGAGTTCGAACGCACCGTCGAGGCCGTCGACCAGGCCGTCGAACGCTACCAGGTCGAACACCTCGTCCTCGACGACCCCGACCTCATCACGTGGCAGGCCTACACGGCCCGCGCATGGCCGACCCTGGCCGTCATCGACCCCGAAGGCTACCTCGTCGCCACCCTCTCCGGTGAGGGCCACGGTGCCGGTCTCGGGGAGATCATCGAAGGCCTCATCGCCGAACACTCCGCGAAGGGCACTCTCCATTCCGGCGACGGCCCCTACGTGCCCCCGCCGGCCCCGGAGACCGAACTCTTCTACCCCGGCAAGGTCACGGTCCTGCCCTCGGGCAACCTCCTCGTCGCCGACTCCGGCCACCACAGCCTCGTCGAATACGATCCCGACGCCCAGACCGTGCTCCGCCGCATCGGCACCGGGGAGCGGGGCCTCACCGACGGCGACTTCGACACCGCCGAGTTCAGCGAGCCCGGCGGCACCACCGTCCTGCCCGACGACCTCGCCGCCCAGGTCGGCTACCACCTCGTCGTCGCCGACACCGTCAACCACGTCCTCCGCGGGATCAACCTGACGACGGAGACGGTGACGACGATCGCCGGCACCGGTGAGCAGCACATGGTCGGGGCGATCGACAACGTCCGCGGCACGCACGGCGCGCTCGGCCGCTATGACGGCCCCGCCCTCGACGTCAAGCTCTCCTCCCCGTGGGACGTCCTCTTCGTCCCCTCCACCGCCGAGGTGGTCGTCGCGATGGCCGGCAACCACACCGTCTGGTCGTTCGACCCCGCCACCGGCAGCATCCGCCTGCTCTCGGGGACGATGAACGAGGGCCTCGTCGACGGCGACGCGCAGACCGCGTGGTTCGCGCAGTCCTCGGGCCTCGACCTCCGGCCCGACGGCACCGTCATCGTCGCCGATTCGGAGACCTCGGCGATCCGCCGCCTCGACCCGGCCACGGGTGAGGCGAGCACACTCGTCGGCGTCGGGCTCTTCGACTTCGGGTTCCGGGACGGTCCGGCCGCCGAGGCGAGGCTCCAGCACCCGCTGGGCGTGCGCACCCTGCCCGACGGGACGCTCGCGATCGCCGATACCTACAACGGGGCGATCCGCCGCTTCGACCCGGTGACGAACGAGGTCTCGACCCTGGCTCGCGGTCTGCGCGAGCCCTCCGACATCCTCGTCGTCGGGGACGAGGGCGACGCCGCACTCCTCGTCGTCGAATCCGCTGCGCACTCGCTCACCCGGGTGACGCTGCCCAAGGACGCCCAACGTGTCGACGAAGGCGCGCAGACCAGCCACCGTCCCTCGACCGAACTCGCCTCAGGGCCGGTGTCCATCAGCGTGAGCTTCACCGTTCCGGCAGGTCAGAAGCTCGACGACCGGTGGGGTGACCCGACCTACCTCCAGGTGTCGTCGACGCCGCCCGAGCTCATCGTCTCCGGGTCCGGCGGTGCCGAAGGGCTGAGTCGGGACATCGTCATCGACCCCGAGTTCACCTCTGGGGTCCTCCATGTCACGGCCCGCGCGGCCGCGTGCGATGGGGAGCCGGGCGGAGAGATCCCGCTCCATGCCGCGTGCCATCTCTACCAGCAGGACTGGGGGATCCCGCTCGACCTCACCGCGACAGGCGCGTCGGCCCTCGACCTCGACCTCCGCGGCGCGTGAGGGAACTCAGCACCCGGCCCGACGGCCTCGTCACATGATCGAGACTTCGCCGAGGCGGCGCGGCTCGACGCGCACCTTCGAGGCCTTGACGACAACCGACCCGCCGAGGACGAACGAGAGCGTCTCGTCGAGGTTCTGCTCGTCGGCGGTGACGATGTCGCGGTAGCGGCCCTTGATCCGCACCTCGGCGGTCGCCGGTGTGAGCTCGAGGTCGCCGCCGGAGGCCGTGAGGCTGATCTTCGGTTCGCGCACGATCGACCATTCGACGTCGCCGAGGATCTCGTTGTCCGTCTCGTAGCCGAACACGCAGCCGGAGGGCATGAGCGTCTTCGATTTCACGCAGTTCTTCAGATGTTCGTCGACCTGCTTCGCGACGGCCTCCTGCAGCTTCGCGGTGGGCTCCGGCGAAAGCGTGACGGTGGGGGAGTCGCCGGGACCGGTCACCTCGGCGCGCTCCGACTTCGACTTGAGGAACGACGCATCGAACCCGACGAGGTAGGTCGCGGGGAAGAGCACGGGGACCTCGCCGGCGGCCACGCTGTAGCCGTTGACGGTGGCGGTCGAGGACCCCGAGACGTCGAGGTCGAGGGTGGGCCACGCCTTCTGCTCGATCGCCCACCGGTCGAAGAGGCCGGCGGCGGCAGGGAGCCTCACGAGCGTGAGGTCGATGCTGCGGGTCTGCGAGGACAGCACGTAGGACAGCCGTACGGTTGCGCGGTCACCCTCGGTCGACAGCGTCTCGGCGGAGGCCTCGCGGGGCAGGTCCGGGGACGCGGAGAGCACGTCCTGGTTGAGTGCGAGCGTCGATCCCGGGGTGGGGGAGGAGAGGTAGGAGAAGGCGCGTTCGGCGTTGCCTGCCTCGATCGCGGACATGTACGCCTCGACCGTGCGCGCCGGTGTGTAGACCGTGACGTTGAGCAGGGGCACCGAGGCGACGGTGAGGACGATGACGACGAGAGCCGAGATGAGGAGTGCGCGGGGCGGTCGCATGGCCTCTCCTGTTCGGCTCGGGGATGACTCGGCCGGGTGTCAGGGCGGCCGGGTGCCGAAACGGCGCACGCCGATTCGGATGGGATGACGAATCCAGTTTAGTGGACAGCGGGCCTGTCGGACTCACGCGTGCGTGGTGAGGCGGTCACAGTGTCGCGGTGTGCCGATCACAGTGTCACGGCGACACGGTCGCAGGGTCCCGCCGAGGCAGTCGCAGTCGCGATGTGCCGGCCGCAGGCGCGCAGTCGCGGTGCGGCGGTCACTCGACCGAGTACGCCCGCAGCGCCGAGGTGTCGACGTCGACGAAGACGTGCGTGCCCACCTTGACGTTGCGTCGCAGCGCGGGCAGATCCTCACCGAGGCCGGGGTGGAGGATGCCGTAGCCCGTGCCGGCAGTCCCCGCCTCGCCCTCCGCGGCGCTTGCGTCGCCCCCGCTCGCGCCGAGATGCGCGAGATCGGCGAGGTCGACGTCGAGTGCGAGCCCCATCTCCGTGTCGACGGGGGAGAGCTTCGCCTGGATGGCTGATCCCCGGTCGCGCAGGCCGACGACGATCGCTTCGAAGACCGCCGCCGAGGTGAAGGCGGGGTCGTGTTCGTCGAGTGAGACCACGGCGCTGCGCCAGGGCAGGGTGACGAAGACCTTGCCGTCGAGTTCGGTGCGTGCGCGCACCGCGGAATGTCCGATCGACAGCCAGCCCTTGCGGGCGAGGCCGGACCAGATGTTGACCCCGGTGAGCTCGGCGGGCAGCGACCCGCGGGGCTCGGTGACGACGGAGGCGAGGGAACCGAAGGCGACGAGTTCGCCCTTCTCGACGTCGGCGACTCCCGCCTCGGCGATGATGAAGTCCGTCAGGGTCGTCGAACTGAGCACGATGCCGCGGTCCTCGGCGGCGGCGAGGTCGGCGAGACGGGCGCGCAGACCGGTGCGGATGTGACCGGGAACCCCGGCGAAGGGGTCGATGAACGTCAGCCACTCCGACCCGGTCGCCCAGGCCGCGGCGAGGACGAGCTTGGCCCGGGTCGCCGCATCGAGGTCGCCGATGCGCTCACGCAGCACGGTGGGCTCGAGACCGAATCTGCTCAGCGCCGCCGCTGATGCCGCCTCCCCGGGATCGGCATCGGCGGCGCGCAGGTACGCCCTCACCCATCTGCGCACACGCAGACGACCCGACCGGAAGCCGGTCGGGATCTGTGGGGGTGGAGCGATGTCGGATCGGGCTGCCGCGGACAGCACCACCTCAGTGGTGCTGTCCGCGCTGCCCATGAGTCCGAGAACCGTCCCAGCTCGAAGACGACCGAGGTCGATCGGGCGTCCGCCGAGGTGCAGCCCCGCCAGGGACAGTTCTCTGCTCAACGGATCGTCAGAACTCCGCGGGATCGTCGGCGGCCGCGTTGGCCCGACGACGGGTGATGACCACGGCTGCCGCGCCGACGACGAGGAGGCCCGCGCCGAGCGCGAGTCCGGTCATCTCGGCACCGGTGCGCGGCAGGTCTCCCGACGTCGCGCTGCCGCCGTTGTCTCCGCTGCCACTGCCGTTGCCGCTGCCCTCGCTGACGGAGGTGCCGTTGGTGACGACGGTGAAGCTGCCGCCCTGCGGCTTGTCGAAGCTCTCGGCCTGGACGCGGACGTTGTAGGTGCCGAGCACGGCCTTGACCTTGGCCTGGACGCCGAAGGTCGCCTTGCCTTCGGAGTCGGCGTCCTTGGTCATCGTGTAGCGGTCGACCTTGCCCTGCGCGTGCTCGACGACGATCGTGATCTTCTCGCCGGGCTGAGCGCCGGTGACGCCGAGCTTGACTCCCTTGTTGAGGAAGTCCTCGGAGCTGATCTCGGTCGGGTCGATGATGAGCGACTGCGCCGCTGCAGCGGGCTTCTTCTCATCCGTGCCAGGGCTGACGGGAGCGGTGGTCTCGCCGGTCTTCGTCTCCGTCGGGGTCTGCGTGGGCGTCTCAGACTCGGTCGGGGTCTCGGTCGCGGTCTCCGTCGGCTCCGGAGTCTCAGTCGGAGTCTCCTTGGGAGCGGTGGTCGGCTTCTGCGACTCGCTCGGGGAGGGCTTCGAGGTCTCGGTCGGCGTGGGCGCCGTGGTCGACGGTGCCGGTTCCTCGGTCTTCGTCTCCGTCGGGCTCGGCTTCGCGGTCTCGGTCGGCTTGGCCGTCTCCGTGGGCTTCGCGGTCTCCGAGGGGGTGGGCGCCGTGGTCGACGGGGCCGGCGCGGTCGGGCGCTCGCATGTGGAGCCCTTGCCCGAATCGTCCTTGTCCGCGTCCTTCGCGACGACCTCGAAGGTCACCTTCGAGGATTCCTTCTCCGTCTTGAGATCGGTGAGGAAGAGCGTGTAATCGCCCAGCGGCACCTCTGCGTCCTGAGTCGTCGAGAAGAAGTAGGTGCCGTTGACCTGGCCCTTCTCATCGACGGTGAGCTTCGTATCCGGGGTGTACTTCGTCCCGTCGGTGCCGACGACCGTCACGGTGGCCTTGTCATCGGGGGTGAACCCGGTGCCGGAGAAGCCGATGCCCTTCTTCTTGTCCGCGATGTCGTCCCGGCTGACCTGCGCCTCGGCCACGGTGGCCTGCGGGGTCTTCGCGTCGGGGACGGCGGAGTCATTTTGGGGGTCGGCTTTCGACTGCGCGTCGTCATAGGCGCAGAGCGGGCCATTGGGCACCGTAGGAGACGAAGTCGCAGCCAGCGCGGGCGCGCCGGCGAGACCGGTCAATGCAACGGCTACTGCGGGGGCAAGCACAAGACGCGAGGTCTTCACAGTAATGCCTTTCGGTTGATGTCAACCCACAAAAGGCGATGGAACTCCCGGCATTCCTTGGCTGAGAAGAGGAAGGCACCATCGTGCGCGGGTTCGTACAGCACACCACTCTAGAGCATTCACTCAGGCGCATGTGGAGACACACGGAGCAAATTCAAGGAAATATCGCACAAATGTTATCAATTCGTAACATAGTAACGGCGTGTCGTGCCGGATTCCGGCCCCGCCGAGGAGGCTGTCCGTGGGTATGACCGTACCGTGACTGCGCGGCGGGGGCCGATCCGACTACCATCGGGGGTGTGACTCTCCTTTCCGATCGCGACATCCGCGCCGAACTCGAATCCGGTCGCATCGCCCTCGACCCGTGCGACCTCTCGCTCATCCAGCCCGCGAGCGTCGACGTCTGCCTCGACCGCTACTTCCGGCTCTTCGACAACCACAAGTACGCGGTCATCGATCCGGCCCTCGAGCAGCCGGAGCTCACCCGCTTCGTCGAGGTCGATCCCGAGGAGCCCTTCGTCCTCCACCCCGGCGAGTTCGTCCTCGCCTCGACCCATGAGCTCGTCACCCTCCCCGACGACGTCGCCGCCCGGCTCGAGGGGAAGTCCTCGCTCGGGCGGCTGGGACTGCTCACGCATTCGACGGCCGGGTTCATCGACCCCGGGTTCACCGGTCACGTCACCCTCGAACTCTCGAACGTCGCGACCCTGCCGATCACCCTGTGGCCGGGGATGAAGATCGGCCAGCTCTGCTTCTTCCGGCTCAGCTCCGCCGCCGACCACCCCTACGGCTCGGAGGCCACGGGCAGCCGCTATCAGGGCCAGCGCGGTCCCACGGCGTCGCGGTCGCATGCGAACTTCTACCGGAGGGCCATGTGATCACCCGGCGCGAGCTGAGGAGGCAGCGGGAAGAGGCGGAACGCGCCGCCTCCTCCGCGAGCGCTCCCGGCGACGGCTCGGCAGCCGTTGCCGACGCCGCGCCGGCCAGCGCCGCGCGCGCCCCCGACGCCTTCGCCGATCTCCGCGCTCGCCATCTTCTCCTCCTCGATGAGGAGATCGAGGTCTCCGACGTCCTCGCCCTCGTCCACAACCGTCTGCCCGACGTCGCCCCGCGCCTGGGCGCAGACGACCAGGTCCGCCTCTCCCGGCACTCCCGACTCCTCGCCGGCGTCGACCTCGACCCCGCCGCCGTCGCGGCCCTCGAGATCCCCGACTGGACGCGTCACGCCGTCGTCCTCGAAACCCCCCGGGACCGGGAGCCCGCGCCGCCGCCGGACTGGTTCGAAGACGCCGACGGCCTCCACGAAGCGTTCCCGAAGGGCCTGCCCGACCGTGAGGAGGAGCGGGCGCTCAGCCTCCTCATCGCGATCGCCTCACGCCTGCACCTGGCCGTGCGCCTCGCCGACGAGGCCGGCATGGGCACGCGCGTGCTCGTGCCCGACCCCGAGGCGAAGGTCGACCTCTACCTCTACTCGCCGTACTGGCTCGAACCCGAGGTCGCCCTCTCCCTCGTCCGCCGCCATGCCCCGCACGCCTTCCAGCAGGAGCTGCCGACGCCGGACACCGCGGTGCTCGCCCAGGCCAGCCTCGACGATCCGCTCTTCGACGCCACCGCGCCGGTCATCCTCGACGGCTATTCCCTGCTCATCCCGCTCGGCGAACTCGACGAAGCCGCGGGGGGCATCGAGATCCGCGTGACCGAAGCCGAATGGGTGCCCCCGATCGTCCGCGCCGCCGCCGAGCTGCCGCAGATCGAATACCACGTGCACTGGATGGACACCGAGGAGGTTCGCTTCCGGCCCGGACACGACCGTCGCTTCCGGCGGATGCGCGCCGAGGTGGCCTCGCTCGTCGACGCCATCGGCGCCGAGCTGCTCGCCCGCAGCGACGGCATCGGCCTCGACGAGAACGGGTTCCTTGTCACCTCCGCGCAGCTGCGCTCCTGACCTCCGGGGCCCTCCCGCCTCGGCGAGGTGCGTGAGCGCACTCGCCCCGACGCCCGCTGACACGGGGATCGCGGCCCCGCTCATCCGGTACGCGGACGGCGATGACTCCTGGGTCCGTTGATTGGGAGAACCGCCGCGTTCCATGCGAAAATGCTGTTGAGCAGATTTCACGCTTCAGTGATCGACAATGACGGAGGTGTCCGCCGGTGATAGTGATGACAGGAGCCTTCTTCGGGGCTGCTGTCATTGCCTACCCGCTCGTGCGGCTGCTCGGCCGCAACGCCTTCCTCCTCCTCGCCCTCGTCCCCCTGGCCGGACTCGTCTTCACGCTGGGCGCCACCTCGGCGATCTTCGGCCCCGACGGCGCCCCGCTCACCGAATCACTGGACTGGCTGCCCGCCCTCGACCTCGCCGGCGTCTTCCGCCTCGACGTCCTCTCGTGGGTGATGAGCCTGCTCGTCACCGGGGTCGGCACCCTCGTCTTCATCTACTGCGCCCGCTACTTCCCGGCCGACGAGCCGGGCCTGGCCCGCTTCGCCGCGGTGTTCATGGCCTTCGCCGGCATGATGTACGGACTCGTCATCGCCGACGAACTCCTCCTGCTCTTCGTGTTCTGGGAGGGCACGACGGTCTTCTCCTACCTCCTCATCGGGCACAGCCAGTCGCGGCGCCGGTCCCGTCAGGCGGCCCTGCAGGCGCTCATCGTCACCACCGCCGGCGGTCTGGCGATGTTCGTCGGCATGGTCCTCCTCATCGTCGCCACCGGCACCGGACGGATCTCGGTGCTCGTCGAACGCGGCGAACTCGGCCTCGACTCCGGTCCCGTCATCGTCACCGCAGTCATCCTCATCCTCATCGGCGCGATCTCGAAGTCCGCGCTCCTGCCCTTCCACTTCTGGCTGCCCGGCGCGATGGCCGCCCCCACCCCGGTCAGTGCGTATCTGCACGCGGCGGCCATGGTCAAGGCCGGCATCTACCTCATCCTCCGTCTCGCCCCCGGCTATCACGATCTGCCCGGGTGGACGGAGATCCTGCTCACCGCGGGCCTGCTGACGATGTTCATCGGCGGCTGGCAGGCGCTGCGCCAGACCGACCTCAAGCTCCTCCTCGCCTTCGGCACGGTCTCCCAGCTCGGGTTCCTCACGGTCATGGCCTCGTTCGGCACCCCGGACATCACCCTGGCCGCGCTCACCCTGCTCATCGCCCACGCGCTGTTCAAAGCGTGCCTGTTCCTCTGCGTGGGCATCATCGACCACCGGGCCGGCACCCGCGACCTCACGAAGCTCTCCGGGGGCTGGCGGGCGTTCCCCGTCGTCGCCGTGTGCGCGACGATCGCAGCGGCCTCGATGGCGGGCCTGCCCCCGACCCTGGGCTTCGTCGCGAAGGAAGCGGTGTACTCGACACTGCTCGAATCGGGGACGAAGGCGGGGATCATCGCCCTCGTCGGCATCATGATCGGCTCGGTCCTCACCGTCGCCTACTCCGCGCGCTTCGTGTGGGGAGCCTTCTCCTCGAAGCCCGGCGTCGACGACATCGCCCGCCGCGACGAGAACGTCACCCTCGTCATCTCCCCGGTCATCCTCACCGTCCTCACGCTTGCGCTGGGACCCGGTGTGGGCATCGTCGACACGTACTTCCAGGCGTGGACCAGGGCACTGCCGGCCACCGACCCGGCCGACGGCGAGTACTACCTCGCCCTGTGGCACGGTCTCGAACCGGCACTCGGACTCTCGGCCGTGACGGTCGCCGCGGGCCTCGGCCTCTTCTTCGCCCGCGACACGGTCGCGAAGGTCCAGTCGACGCTGCCATCGGGCATCGACTTCCACGACGTCTACCGGCATCTCATCAGCGGCATGGAGGCCCTGGCGCTGTGGGTCACCTCCCGCACCCAGCGCGGTTCGCTGCCCTTCTACCAGAGCGTCATCTACCTCGTCCTCGTCGCCGGCGTCGGCCTCGCCGTGATCTCCAACGACACGTGGAACATCCGCTTCAGACTCTTCGACTCACCGCTGGACTTCATCGTCGCGACCGTGCTCATCGTCGTCGCGATCGCCGCGACCCGGGCGAAGAAGCGCTTCACCGCCGTCGTCGTCACCGGCATCTCCGGCTACGCGATGGTCGCGTTCTTCGCGTTCATGGGCGCCCCCGACCTCGCTCTGACCCAGGTGCTCGTCGAGACGATCACGATCGTCGTCTTCGTCCTCGTCCTGCGCCGCCTGCCCGCCCGGATCGGCCAGAGCACCGGCCGGTTCACCCCCGCCTGGCGGGCGATCATCGGCGCCGCCGTGGGGGTGACGATGATGATCGTCGTCCTCATCGCCGCGGGCGTCCGGATGACCGAACCCGCTTCGGTCGACTTCGCGCAGCTCGCCTACGAGATCGGCCACGGCCAGAACGTCGTCAACGTCACCCTCGTCGACATCCGCGTGTGGGACACCTTCGGTGAGATCTCCGTGCTCGTGGCCGCCGGCACCGGGGTGGCCGGTCTGATCTTCGTCCGCGGCCGCGAAGGCCACCTCTCCCGGTTCGCCGCCGGCAGCAGGGGAGTCGGGCGACGCGGTCAGCTGCGCTTCCAGCCGGTGCCCGACGAGGTCGGCCGGCCCAGCACCCCTGAGAGTCCCGCGCACGAGGGACTCGAGGCCCGCCGCGTCTCATGGCTCATCGCCGGACGCACCCTGGCCCCGCGCAACCGCTCGATCATCCTCGAGGTCACCGCCCGCCTCATCTTCCACGCGGTCCTCGTCTTCTCCGTCTACCTGCTCTTCACCGGGCACAACACCCCCGGCGGCGGGTTCGCCGGGGGCCTCGTCGCCGGTCTCGCGCTCGTCGTCCGCTACCTCGCGGGCGGGAAGTTCGAACTCGCCGAGGCGGCCCGGTTCACTCCCTCGGGTCTGCTCGGCACGGGTCTCATCCTGTCCGTGCTCACCGCGGTCGGCGGCTGGTTCTGGGGCGATGCGGTCTTCCAGTCCTTCTTCGTCGAGGCGAACCTCCCGGTGCTCGGGGAGATCAAGTTCGGCACCCCGACGTTCTTCGACATCGGCGTCTACCTCATCGTCGTCGGCCTCATGCTCGACATCCTCCGGTCGCTCGGCGCCGAGGTGGACCTCCATCAGGAGCGCGACGAACTCATGCTCACCGACCGTCTCAACACCTCGCTCGGACTCACCGAGAACTTCGGCGCCGAGGCGGAGCACGAGGCCGTGTCAAAGATCCTCAACCGCGTCAACCACCTCGAGGTCGACAACGGTGCGGAAGGGGGACGGCTGTGAGTCTGCCCTTCATCATGGTCCTGGCCATGGGCGTCCTCTTCGCGTGCGGCATCTACCTCATGCTCGAGCGCTCGCTCACCCGGGTGCTGCTCGGCTTCATCCTGCTCGGCAACGCCGTCAACCTGCTCATCGTGCTCACCGCCGGTCGCGGCAGGCCGCCGCTGACGGACGGGAAGAACCTCTCGACCGAGGGCATGTCCGATCCGCTGCCGCAGGCGCTCGTGCTCACCGCGATCGTCATCACGTTCGCCGTCACGGCGTTCCTGCTCGCGATGATCTACCGCTCCTGGCGTCTGGTCAGGGCCGATTCCCTCCAGGACGATGCCGCTGACCTCCAGGTCGCGATCACGAAGATGATCGACTCCGAGGCGGAGGCGAGCACCGACTACGACGACACCGAGTTCGGCGACGAGGCGGAGAGTCCGATCCGCGGGGCGATCGACCTCGACGACGACGGGACGCCCGCCCAACGCGAGGCCGCGGCCGACAAGGCCGAGGAGAGGCAGAACAGCGACGAACGGGGCACCGAAGAGAAGGGGGAGCGGCCATGACCGACTTCCTCGCCGTCCTCATCCCGATGCCCGTCCTCCTGCCGCTCATCGGCGCGGGTTTCGCCCTCGTGCTGTCCAAGCACACGCGGTCGCAGAACCTCGTCTCCCTGCTCACGCTCACCGCGGTCATGGTCATCGCCTTCATCCTCCTCGTCGGCGTCGACCGGGAGGGGCCGCAGGTCGTGGCGATCGCCGGCTGGGAGGCCCCGGCGGGCATCGTCCTCGTCGCCGACCGGCTCTCGGCGCTCATGCTCGTCGTGTCCTCCCTCGTCACCCTCTGCGTGCTCATCTACGCGCTCAGCCAGGATGCGAACGACGACTCGAACGAGACCCCGATCTCGGTGTTCAACCCCAGCTACCTCATCCTCTGCGCGGGTGTCGCCAACGCCTTCCTCGCCGGGGACCTCTTCAATCTCTACGTCGGCTTCGAGATGCTCCTGCTCGCCTCGTACGTCCTGCTCACCCTGGGCGCGACGGCCGAGCGGATCCGGGCAGGCGTGACCTACGTCGTCGTCTCCCTGGTGTCCTCGATCATCTTCCTCACCGCGATCGGCGTCATCTATGCGGCCACGGGCACGGTGAATATGGCGCAGCTGGCCGAACGCCTCGACCAGCTGCCCCCGGACGTGCAGATGATCCTCCACGTCCTCCTGCTCATCGGCTTCGGCATCAAAGCCGCGATCTTCCCGCTCTCGTTCTGGCTGCCCGACTCGTATCCGACGGCTCCCGCCCCGGTCACCGCGGTCTTCGCGGGCCTGCTGACGAAGGTCGGCATCTACGCGATCATCCGCACCGAGACCCTGCTCTTCGCCGACTCCTCGCTGCGCGTCCCGCTCCTCGTCGCGGCGGGGCTGACGATGATCGTCGGCATCCTCGGTGCGATCGCGCAGTCGGAGATCAAACGCATCGTCTCCTTCACCCTCGTCTCCCACATCGGCTACATGCTCTTCGGCGTCGCCCTGGGCACGGCGTTCGGGCTCGCCGCCGGCATCTACTACACGGTGCACCACATCATCGTCCAGACCGCGCTGTTCCTCGCGATCGGCCTCGTCGAGATGCGGGGCGGGTCGACGTCGACGCGGTCGCTGGGCGGTCTCATGGTGCTCTCCCCGGCGCTGACGATCGTCTTCTTCCTCCCCGCCCTCAACCTCTCCGGAATCCCGCCGTTCTCGGGCTTCATCGGCAAGGTCGCGCTCTTCGAAGCCGGTTTCGAGGACGCGAACTGGCTGGCCACGGTCCTCATCGTCGCCGGCACCGTGACCAGCCTGCTCACCCTCTACGTCATCGGCCGCACCTTCAACCTCGCGTTCTGGCGCGACCCCGCGGATGCAGAGGAGCCCAACGAGGAGCTCGTCGAGGAGTTCGCCGAACGCAAGCGCACCCTGCAGGCGGGCAAGACCTGGCGCTCGCGGATCGGCGTGCCGGGACCGATGTTCGCAGCCACCTCGGCGATCGTCGTCGTCTCCCTCCTCCTCACCGTCGCCGCCGGCCCTCTGTGGGACCTCTCGGAGCGGGCGGCGGAGAACCTGCAGAACCCGATCAACTACGTCACCGAGGTGCTCGGAGGTGAGGGCTCATGAGTCCGCGCAGGGCCGGGACGAAGGGCCGCCGGATCGTCCAGCAGCTCGTCCTCGTCTTCTTCCTCGTCCTCCTGTGGGTGATGCTGTGGGATTCGCTGACCGTGCTCAGCGTCGTCACCGGCATCATCCTCGCCTTCCTCCTCACCCGGGTCTTCTACCTGCCGCCGGTCGTCCTCTCCGGCCGGTTCAACGTCCTCCACGCCCTCGTCTTCGCCGTGTGGTTCGCCTACTCACTCGTCCTCGCCTCGGTCGAGGTCGCGTGGTACGCGTTCCGCCCGAAGGCGGTCGGTGCGGGTTCGGTCATCGCGTGCGATCTGCGCACCCGCTCGGACCTCATGATGACCCTCGTCGCCGACACCGCGAGCCTCATCCCCGGGTCGATCATCGTCGACAGCGACCGTGCGGGCGGCCGCCTCTACCTCCACGTCCTCGACTGCGACACGGAGGAGAAGATCCTCGCGGCCAAGCGGCAGGTCTACCACATCGAGGAACTCCTCATCAGGGCGCTCGGCTCGACCCGTGACCTCGCCGCCCTCAAGGTCGACCCCGACCCCCTCGACCGCTCCGCGTCGTCCGAGACCCCGGGAGGTCAGCGATGAGCGAGACGATCTACCAGACCATCGTCGTGGCCGCGGCCGTCCTCTTCGCCGCCTCGGTGTTCCTGGCCCTCTACCGGGTGATCCGGGGTCCGTCGATCCTCGACCGCATGATCGCCACCGACGTCATCCTCGCCTCCCTCATGTGCGGCCTCGGCGGGTACATGGCGCTGACCGGGCGCACCGACCTCCTGCCGGTGCTCATCGTCCTCGCGATGCTCGGCTTCGTCGGGTCCGTGAGCGTCTCCCGCTACGTCTCGAAGTCCGATTCGATGACCCCCGGCGCCGAGGTGGGGGCGCTGAGCGACTTCTCCGCCTCCGACTGGCATGTGAACCGGGACGACTCCGGCGGGTCAGGGTCGACGTGGCCCGACGATGTCGCCCGCGGCATCGCGAACGTCGCCGACGGCCCGGTCGAGGTGACCGTGCGCGATGAGCTCATCGTCCCGCTCGCCGCCGACGAGATGGGCGCCGACGCACGGGCCAACTCGCCCGACGCCTCGGGGGAGGGGTTCGGGGCGGGCCCTGATCCGGGTCCTGACGACGCCGATGACGGCCCGCGGACCGGCGATGGTCGCGGCGGTTCCGCCGGTGATCACGACGGATCCGCCGGTGACGGTGCGAAGGGAGGCCACGATGGTCCTTGACATCATCTCCGCAGTCCTCGTCCTCGCAGGCGGGGTGCTCTCCCTGGCCGCGGCGGTCGGTCTGCTCCGCTTCGGCGACCTGCTCTCTCGCATGCATGCGAGTGCGAAGCCGCAGGTCCTCGGGCTCATCCTCGTCGCGATCGCGATCGCCATCCACTTCCCGACGTGGGCGACGGTGTCGACTCTGGCGATCATCATCTCCTTCCAACTCGTCACGGTCCCGGTCGCCACGCACATGGTCGGTCGGGCCGGCTATCGCACCAAGCACCTGCGTCGATCTATGCTGTATCGAGACGAACTGGCCGAGGCAGTGGATCGGGCAGAAGCGCGGGAGGTCGCCAGGGAACGGCGACGCGAGTTCGGAACGGACGAGAATGACGGCTGACAATCAGCGAGAACACCAACCCCTGGTCCTCGTGGCCGATGACGAACCCGATGTGCTGGGCGCGGTGGTCCCGTTCCTGCAGCGCTCGGGATTCCGTGTGCTCGCCGCCGGTGACGGGCTGCTCGCCCTCGACGAGATCCGCCGGCACAGCCCCGACGTCTGCGTGCTCGACGTCCTCATGCCCGGTGCCGACGGCCGGCAGGTGCTGCGGGCGCTGCGGCAGGAGGAGAACTGGGTGCCCGTCCTCCTCCTCACCCAGGTGGGAGAGGCTGTGGAGCGGGCGATGGCGCTCGAGGAGGGCGCCGACGACTACCTCAACAAGCCCTTCGACCCGCACGAGCTCGTCGCTCGCATCCGCGCGGTGCTGCGCCGCACCCGCACCGAGGGACCGCCTCTGGCGACCGCCCCCGTCCTCGTCTCGAGCTTCGGGCTGCGCGTCGATCGCGTGGGCAGGCGCGCGTGGCTGGGCCAGCGCGAACTCGTCATCACACCCAAGGGCTTCACCCTGCTCGAATACCTCATGGTCCATCAGGACGAACTCATCGACCGGGCCCGGCTGCTCGAGGTCCTCTGGGGCTTCGAAGAGGCTGTGGGCACCCGCGCCGTCGACTCCCGGGTCGCCGAACTGCGCCGGGTGCTCGGCGAGGATGCCGCCGAACCCCGCTGGATCGCGACCGTGCAGGGGCGCGGCTACCGGTTCGTGGGCGAGGTCCACGGCGAGGAAGGACTGCGACGGGTATGACGAACTTCCTGGTCATCGAGGTCCAGATCTGGCTGTTCCTCCTGCTCCTCTTCCTCGTCCTCGCGGGTCTTGCCGCCCTGGTCTTCTTCGGCTGGCGGCGTCTGCGCAGGCGGGAGGCCGCTCTGCGTGAGTCGATCGAGACGGCGGCGGCCGAGGATTCGATGGCCAAGCGCAACCGGATGCTCATCCGCCTCGACCACGAACTGAAGAATCCGCTCACCGCCCTGCGCACCTCGGCGGCGACGATCCGCGAGGTCGCGCGGCAGGGCGGGACGATCGCCGAGGTGGAGCCCTCGGCGAAGCAGGTCGACCTCTCCTCCCGGCGGGTGGCGCGTCTGCTCGCGGATCTGCGCAAGCTCGCCGACGTCGAGACCCGCATCATCGAATACTCGCGTGTCGATCTCGATCGGCTCATCCACCAGGCCGTCGAGGATGCCTCGACCGCGCCGGGCGCCGAGGACAGGATGATCGTGGCCACCGTCGCCCGGGCGCCCTGGCGTCTGCCCGACGTCGCCGGTGAGGAGGATCTGCTGCTCACCGCGATCCTCAACCTGCTCGGCAACGCCCTCAAGTACTCCTCGCAGGCCGAGGTCGTCGAGCTGCGCGCGAACGAGCAGATCATCGACAACCACCGTTGGGTCGTCGTCGAGGTCGCCGACACCGGCAGCGGCATCCCGATCTCGGAGCAGGACCAGGTGTGGGACGAGCTCTCACGCGGCTCCCGGGTGCGCGCGGTCGCCGGCTCCGGAATGGGCCTGTCCCTCGTCCGCTCGATCGTCGCCCGACACGGCGGTTCCGTGCAGCTGTTCAGCCAGGAGGGCGTGGGCACCTCGGTGCGCATGGTTCTGCCGGTCCTCGCCGATGCCGCCCCCGTCGGGGCACCCCCGCTCGCCGAGGGCGGGGAACGAGCCGCGGCAGGATCGCATCCCGTGCAGCCGGTCCAGAACCCAGATATGCGGCATGCGCCGGGCTTCCTGCCCCCGCGCCAGCCGAGCGAAGCCGAACTCCAGGGCCGGATCCTCGGCACGCCGAGGCGGACCTCGAAGCGTCGCCTCGAACGCGTCGACGGCACGCTCATCGACCGGTCGACCGGCGAGTCGGTGGGTGCCGGGGCTCCGAGCGAACGCGGTTTCCCCACAGACTCCGGCCAGCACTCGCAGTTCAAACCCGTCCGCGGCCAGCGTGCTGACCAGCAGGGAGGGCCGGGCAGCCCTCAGCGTATGGCCCAGCCGAACTCCGGCCCGCAGGTGATGGGGCAGCCTAACTCGGGTCCCCAGCCGATGGGCCAGCCGGGTTCCGGCCCGCAGCCGTATGCCGGCAGCCAGCCCGGCGGTCAGCCCAACGGCTATGGGGGCAACCAGCCCGGCGGACAGCCGTTCGCCGGCGGCCCGGCCGCGGCACCCCAGCAGTACGGCGGTCGGCCGGGTCAGCAGGGTCAGCAGTTCGGTGGTTCGCATCCGAATGCCCACTCCGGCCCCCGACAGTCCGGTGCCCCGCAGCAGGGATCGCAGAATCCCGGCTTCCCTCCGCCGGGCCCGGATCCCCGCCGACCAGACGGCCACCAGCCGAACACCGGCCAGCCCGGCGGACAGCCGCACAACGGGCAGCCGGCCGACCCGAACACCGGCGGGCAGCGAGAGTACCCGAGCAGGCGCGATCTGCGGTCCCGAGGCGATTCGCGATGACGCACAGGTCGTGGCCTCGGGCCGTCGTCGCCGGCAGCGCGGCCGCGACGCTGCTGCTCAGCGGCTGTTCGGTGCTGCAGATCCGCACTGCCGAACGCGAGTCGGGTCCGATCCGCGTCGGCGTCGAACAGCAGGCGGGCGAGGACCCCACCGGCGAGCCGACGGAGCCGACGGTGCCCGAGGGCATGGAGACCAAGCTGCTCAACCTCGGCGCCGAATGCCCGGTCGACCTCAGCTTCGCGCTCGGGCCCGACTGGTTCGAAGGCAGCGGCTCCCCGGCGTTCGTCGTCTTCACCCGCGGTTCGTCGCTGACCGACAGCGACGCGATCATCGTCTCGTGCAGCGAAGCGTTCAACGAATCGCCTCAGGCCGTCGTCGACGGCAAGCGGCAGTACACGTTCTCCGAGCAAGGTTCGACCGTCACGGCCGAGCGCACTGGAAACATCGGCTCCGGATACTACTGGTCGTTCCAGGGAGTGCTCGGCAAGACCGAGATCTTCGCGATCAACCAGGAGCCGACCGTCATGTACGGAGCGCGGATCGGCTATCAGACCAACGGCCGCCTCGTCGACATCGGCATCGAGATGCGGGCCCTGCAGTCCGACGAAGCCGCCGCCGAGGATTTCAAGAAGATGCTGCCCACGCTCCAGATCGACGGCGAATCGGTTCCCACCCCCACGTTCAAGTGACCTCCGGCCCCGGGGCACCCTCGGGGAGGAGCCCGAGGCGGTGCGCCTCGAGGAGAGCCGCCTGCCTGTCGTGGACCCCGAGCTTCGCATAGACGGCGCGGGCCTGCTTCTTCACGGTGTTCGGTGAGACGACGAGGGCATCGGCGACCTCGGCGAGGGTCTCGTGTTCGACCATGGCACCGAGCACCACCGCTTCGCGCGCGCTGAGCACGACGAGCTCACCGTGGTCGGGATAGGGCTGCCGGTGCGCATCGATGAGCGAGAGATCACGCTCGCCGAGGTCGTGGTCGACGAGGGCGAGAAGAGCACGGCAGACGTCCCGGGGAAGAGCGGTGTACGGCATGAGGGTGTTCGCCGAGGCCGCGAGGCTCACGGCACGGGCCATCGTCAGCCGGGCGGTGTCGATGTCGCCCATCTCGTGGGCGCTCGCGGCCTTGAGCAGCACGAGATCGATGCGATCGCGCAGCGACACCTCCGGATCCCAGGCAAGGGTGGCCGCGGTGCTGCGCGCGCCCGGATAGTCCCCGCAGATGAAAGCGAGCCTGGTGCGCGGCACGCCGAGGGTCCGACGGTCGGGGTCGGCGTCGTCGAGGTGGCGCTGAGCCCGATTGAGCTCCCCGAGTGCGAGGTAGAGATCAGCGATGCACCGGTCGATGAGGCGACGGTTCCGGCTGCCTGCCCGGGATGTCTGCTGGTGGAGGAAAGCGACCCGGTTGACCTCGGTCAGGGCGATCATCGGGTCATCGAAGAGGAGCGCGTGCTGCGTCCGCGCCCACGCGATGATCGCCCACTCCTCGAGATCGTCCGCCCCCGCGATGTCGAAGCACTCGAGCGCACCCGGGTCGAGTCGGTCGAGGCGGAGCAGCCCCTCGGCGATCCGTCCGGCGTGGATCCGCGGGCGGCGACGCAGGCGACCGGACTCGATGGTGCGGAGCTCGTCGAGACGTTTCGCAGCGGACCGCGCATACCCGGCGACGGCGTTGATGAGGGCGAGCTGCGCGGTCGCGGCGGACTCGATCGCCTCGGCGCGCACCGTATGAGCGGAATGGGCGGCGGCGGAGAGGTGGCGGACCGCGTGCGGAGTGTCCTGTGCCGCGAAGGAGGCGAGGGCCCACTGCAGATCGAACCACGCGTGCGCGAGCAGTGAGTTCTCGCTGCTGCGCGGCTCGAGGTCGGCCGCTGAGAACTCTGAGGCGAGGCGCAGCGCCTCGACCACGTCGCCGCGGTGCCGGGCCGCGATGACCTCCGCCGTGGTCTCGACGATGCCGGCAGCCGGGGACGCGGCCGTCATCGCCCATCCGGGCGGTCGACCGGTGCCGATGACAGTGCGCCCGCGCCGACGGTCGAGTCCCGCATCCAGGGTGGAGATCACCGAGGCTGCGAGTGCGAGTTCGGGGTGATCGGCGAGCCGGTGGTCGGGGATGTCGGAATAGGCCTCACGCGCATGCTCGGGGTGGCGGATCGTCACACTGAAGCCGCGCTCCCTCCAGATCTCTGCGAGCCGGTCCCAGTCGCCGGCGGCGCGGGCGTGAACGACGGCGAGACCGCCGAATTCGTCGGTCTCCATAGGCAGTTGGGCTGCGAACCATTCCGCTGCCGTGGCATGGACATGCTGAGCGAGTGCAGGATGGTCGGCCTCGAGGAGGTCGGTGAGGAGGGTGCCCAGGAAGGTCGGGAATCGCCGGATCGCGCCGGCGGACGCGTGCGCGGGCTCGAGGATCCCGTGTCGGGTGAGTCCGTCGATGAGTTCGGTGAGGGTGCGCCCGCCGAGGAGGTGGCCGGCAGGTCCGTCGCAGTCGAAGACGCGCACGAGGAGAGCCATCGAGACGTATCCGGTGGCCCCGATCATCATCGCCGAGACGAGGGCGTCGCGGTCGGTGATGAGCGGCAGGATGTTCGCCTGGAGATACTGCGTGGCGGCCTGTCTCCCGGAGCTGTCGTAGTGCGAGTCGGCGTGGTCGAGGGCCCAGCGGAGGAGGCCGAGCCACCCGCCGAGCTCCCCGTGCAGCCGATGCGCGTGCTCATCGGTGATCTCGTGCCCCCAGCTGCCGGCGAAGGCCTGCACCCCGCCGGCCGAGATGTTGAGGTGACGGCCGGCAAGCACGACCGTCTCGATGCCGGCATCCTCGCTCAGCCGCGCCAGAGGATGGTCGATGCGGCTGCAGAGGAGGAGATGGAGGCGGGGATCGGCGGCGACGGCGGCGACGATGCGCGCCAGCACGGTGGGATCGCCGAGGTGGTGGGCGTTGTCGCCGACGACGATCCGGTGTCGACCGCTCCCGCCCGGGGCTCGGAGTGCTGTGAGGATCGCGTCGGCGTCGGCGGCGTCGACCCAGCGCACCTCGTCGCCCTCGGCATGCCTGCGCTGCGCCCATTGGGCTGCCAGTGTCGTCTTCCCGCAACCGCAGAGACCTTGGACGACGGTGACCGGGGCGAGGGCGTCGAGACGGTTGAGGAGGGCGGTGCGAGGCACTGCCCTGGCGCCGATCCGGGGGATCCCGGTCGGATGGAGAGGTGATGGTGCTGGTGGCACGAACTGCTCTTCCTGACATTCGGAGATCGTGGCGATCCGGTCCCGACCCGCCCAGCAGCATCAGAGCAGCTGAGCGGGCAGGGAACGGACCGTGACCGTGTCGAGGGGCCTACGGCAGCAGATTCGGCGATGGTGGGTGACGGCCCCCTGGGGATGGCCTCGGCACAGAGGAGGACCGCCACCGGTACTGGTTCAGGGTGTCAGTGCTGACCTCCTGATGGTATCCGCCGACGGCGGCTGGAGCCGGTGCGATGATGGTCGAGCGGATGTCATGTGATTCCCTGTTCGATGTCCCTGTCGGCATCGCGGATCGATGCGGAGCTGAGCGCGGACAGCCCATTCCACTGGTGCCCGCCGAGGTCTGCGCTGGGCCTCGGCGACCCCGTCCGGAGGGCTGCCCGACTCGGAGTCTAACCACACGGGAGACTCGCAGACCCTGGTCGGGAGAGTCCCGGAGTTCGTTTGGTCCGCCGTTTGGTCCAAGGCGGGCAGAATCGTTTGCAGATCGATATCAACGGCCACTGAAATCAATGGGGTCGGCTCGCTGTGGCCGATCGATGACTGCTCTCCTGCCGATTGCGGTCACGCAATCGAGCGCCGCCCGCACCAGGATGCGGACGGCGCTTGGTCCCGGCTCGCACCGGCGCGGGGCAGGCTCACTTCGCGGTGTTCTTCAGCTCCGTCGGCCACTTCGCCCCGTTGGCCCAGTACGCGGAGATCTCGGTGAGGTCGCGGCCCTTCGTCTCCGGGGCGAAGCGGAAGACGAAGAGGAAGGCGAGAACGGCGAGGGCGCCGAAGACGAGGAAGACGCCGGCACCGCCGATGAGATCGAGGAGGTCGGGGAAGAACTGTGCGACGATCGCGTTCGCGACGAGGTCGGAGGTGAGCATGAGCGAGGCGCCGAGCGCGCGATACTTCGCGGGGAACGTCTCGCCGGCATAGACCCACACGAGCGAGCCGAAGCCGAAGGTATAGCCCATCGTGAAGGCGATGATGCCGATGACGCCGAACACCGTGCCCCCGGCGGTGCTGCCGGCCTCCCCGCCGAGGCTGAAGACGAGGACGAGGACGAGCGTGGAGACGATCATGATGCCGATGCCCGTGAGCAGCACCGGCCGACGACCGAGGCGGTCGACGATGAACATCGAGACGATGACGGCGACGAGCGCGAAGGTCTGGACGACCGCGGGCAGACCGAGGAGTGCCCCGTACCCGCTGAAGCCCATCGACTCGAAGATCGAGGGCGCATAGTAGATCGTCGCGTTGATGCCGGTGATCTGGATGAAGAAGCCGAGTCCGATGACGAAGAGGGACGCCTTGAGCAGGTGCCCGCGGAACATCTCGACGAGGCGACCGCTCTCTTGGTTGAGCTCGGCGCGGATGAGGCCGAGGTCCCGGTCGACGTCGCGGTCGGGATCGAGTTCGCGCAGGGCGGCGGCCGCCTCGGCGTCACGACCCTTGAGCATGAGCCAGTGCGGCGTCTCACGGACCCGGAAGAGGAGGATGAGGACGATCGCGGCGGGCACCGCCGCGAGCCCGAGCATGAGGCGCCACGATTCGATGAGCGCGAGCCCCCAGCACACGAGGTAGCCGGCGACGATGCCGATGACCGTGGTCACCTGGTAGGCGACGAGGAGGCCGCCGCGGACCTTCGTCGGGGAGGACTCGGCGATGAAGACCGGGACGACGGCCAGGGCGATGCCGATGGCGACGCCGAGGAAGAGGCGGGCGATGAGCAGGGAGACGTAGCCGGGGGCGAAGCCGGAGATGATCGAGAAGACGATGTAGCCGCCGGCGATGAGGAACATCGACTTCTTCCGGCCGATCGCGTTCGAGAGCGGACCGCCGATGATCGCGCCGACGATCTGGCCGACGACGACGGCGGTGGCGAGTCCGCCGAGCTCGGCGTTGTTCAGGCCGAGGTCGCCTTCGATGAACAGCAGCGCGCCGGCGATGTTCGAGATGTCGTAGCCGTAGGTGATGCCCAAGGCGACGGCTGCGAATGCGACGATGGTGACGAGTCGGGGTGACTGCCGCAGGTCGGTGAGGAATGCCACGTGACTGCTCCTTTGCGAGTGTTCTTGTCTCGAACCCTACACGAAAACTATCCACAAGTCTCGTAATGTGTCATGATAGTGATTGATTGAATCAGAAAACGATCAAGGGAGTGCGCAATGACCAGTGGTGGCGAGTACATGGCAGAGGAGCTGCGCGATCAGCCGGAGGCGTGGGAGCGCACCCTGTCGCTCACCGTTTCGGAGGCCGCGGTGCCGGCGCCCGGCGAACGGGTGGCGGTCATCGGATGCGGATCGTCGTGGTTCGCCTCGCAGATCTACGCGAACCTCCGCGAAGGCGCAGGCCAGGGGGAGACCGACGCATTCACCGCGAGCGAGTACCCCTTTGACCGCACCTACGACCGCGTCGTCGCCATCTCCCGCTCGGGAACGACGACCGAGGTCGTCGACGCGCTCGAGCGCCTCGCCGGGTCGGTTCCGGTGACCGCGATCGTCGGGGGCGCCGAGAACCCGATCGCCGACCGGGCGAACGAGGTCATCGCACTCGACTACGCCGATGAGCGCTCCGTGGTCCAGACCCGCTTCTGCACCTCGACGATCGCCCTGCTGCGCACGTGGACCGGAGGCGGCGAGGCGGTGGGGAAGGCGGTGACCGACGCGCGGACCGTGCTCGAGGGGATCAGCGCGGACTTCACCGAGTTCGACCCCGCGATCCTCGACGACGCCCTCATCGACGCCGAGCAGTACAGCTTCCTCGGCATGGGCTGGACCTGGGGCCTGGCCAATGAGGCGGCGCTCAAGCTGCGCGAATCCGCCCAGGCCTGGACCGAGTCGTACTCGTCGATGGAGTACCGGCACGGCCCCATCGCGATCGCCGCTCCCGGCCGGGTGACCTGGCAGTACGGTCAGGCGCCTGCGGGTCTGCGCGAGCAGGTCGAGGCCACCGGCGCCCGCTTCGTCGAATCCGACCGGGACCCGCTGGCCGACCTCGTCCGCCTTCACGCACTCGCCCTGACCAAGGCCCGACGCCTCGGCGTCGATCCCGACCATCCGCGTTCGCTCACCCGTTCCGTCATCCTCGGCGCATGACCACGCGGGCCGAGATCCTCAGCGTCGCCGCCGGGCGGAGCCTGGGCCCCGGCCCGGTTGCGCTCGCCGTCGACGTCGGCGGCACGGGGATGAAGGCGGTGCTATTCGACGAGGCCGGCCGCCTCGTCGAGGCGATCACGGCGCCCACCCCCGAATGCGCGGACGCCGCCGCCGGCGAGGTCGTCGACGTCGTCGCGGAGTTCGGCGCCGAATTCGGTCGCACGCATCCCGATCATCCGATCGCCGAGGCGGCCGTCGTCCTCCCCGGCATCGTCGAGGAGGCGACGGGCACGGGTGTGTTCTCTGCCAATCTCGGCTGGCGCAACGTCCCGTTCGCCCGGATCCTCACCGACCGCCTCGGCGTGGCCACGACGGTCTCCCACGACGTCCGCGCGGCCGGGCGGGCGGAGTTCGCGCTCGCCGAGGAGATGCCGGGCAACGCGGCCATGGTGACGATCGGGACGGGCATCGCCGCGGCGATCATGGTCGAGGGGCGGCTGGTCTCGGCCGGCGGGTTCGCCGGGGAGGTGGGCTTCTGCGAGGTCGCCGTCGACACCGCGGACGGACTCTTCCGCGGTCCCATCGAGCACATCGCCTCAGCAGCTGCGATCGCCCGCAGGTACTCGGCGCGCAGCGGCACCGCCGTGGCCGGGTCGCTCGACGTGCTCGGGGCCATGCACGCAGGTGATGAGATCGCCGCCGAAGTGTTCGCCGAGGCGGTCGATGCCCTCGGTGCGATGTGCGCACAGCTCGTTGCCGTCGTCGCTCCCGAGGCGATCGTCTTCGGAGGAGGGCTGAGCAGCGCCGACGAGCTCCTCGACGGGGTGGACGAGGCCCTGAGGGCCCGCCTGGACTTCCACCGCGCCCCGCACATTCGCCGGGCAGAACTCGGACCCGTCGCCGGTCTCATCGGCGCCGGTCTGCTCACCCGGAGCACCCGGTGAGCAGACCAGCTGTCGCCGTGCTCACGCTCAGTCCCGCGCTCGATCTCACCCTGGAGGTGGGGGAGCTCGGTCTCGGTCGCTCGCATCGGGCCGCTCCTGCCGCCGAGGCGCTCGGGGGCAAGGGGATGAATGTGGCCCGTGTGCTCGCCGCGCTCGGAGTCCCCGTCACGACCTATGGTCCCGTGAACGAGGACCATTGGCCGGGCGGGTCATCGCCGGGCGCGTCCTCGTTCGGCGAGGGGTCCCCGGGAGGGCCTGGGGCGCCGGGGCCGATCTGGGATCTCACCCCCACACCCTCGCCGCTGCGTCGCAGCATCGCCGTGATCGAGGGTTCGGGCCGGGCGACGCTCGTCAACGAGACCGCGCACCCGCACCCGCCCGAGGTCTGGGCGCAGCTGCAGTCCACAGTCGCAGCCCGCCTGCACGATCCGGCCGTGCGCGTCCTCGTCGTCTCCGGATCGACGCCCGCCGACTGCCCTCCGGGCCTTGTGCCCGAGCTCATCGAGTCCGCCCATGCGGCCGGGGTGACGGTCATCGTCGACACCTCCGGTCAGGCTCTCCTCGCCGCCGCGACTGCGGGAGCCGACTGGGTCAAACCCAACGACGAGGAGCTCGCGGAGCTCTTCTCCGGCGACGCGGCAGCGACGGCTGCCCCGTCGGCGGCCACCACGGCGACGGACGCCACAGCGACCGCTGCCGCGGCGACGGACGACCTGTCTCGCACAGGCGTCCTCGACGGCGTCGCCCGGCTCATCGACGCTGGTGCCGAGCACGTCCTCCTCTCCTGCGGGTCCGACGGGCTCGTCCTCGCTGACGAGGCCGGTCCGCGCGGCCGGGCCCGCCTCGACGAGGCGCTCACGGGCAACCCGACCGGTGCCGGTGACGCCGCCGTCGCCGCGCTCGCCGCCTGCCTCGCCGGGCGACCGGACCCCCGCGCCCGCCTCGGCGAGGACGAGGTCGTCGAGATCCTCACGAGAGCCGTCGCGGTCTCGGCCGCCGCCGTGCTCATGCCGCAGGCAGGACAGATCCACCCGGACTGGCGTGCACTGCGCGAGCGCGTCCACGTCGACGACCTCCGCGGCGATGACGCGCCCACCGGTCCGAACCTCGGCGATCACGCACCCACGCATCACCTCCTCGGCGATCACACGCCCGCCGACCCAAAGCGAACCGGAGACAGACCATGACGAGAGCATCGACGACCGCCCTGCTCGATGCGGCGGCGGAATCCGGCACCGCGGTGGGAGCGTTCAACGTCATCCACCTCGAGTCCGCGGAGGCCATCGCCGCCGGCGCCGAGGCGGCCGGTCTGCCGGTCATCATGCAGATCTCCGAGAACTGCGTGCGCTACCACGGGGCACTCGCCCCGATCGCGCTCGCGACCCGGGCCATCGCCGACGCGGCCGCAGTGCCGGTGGCCCTCCACCTCGACCATGCGACGGACACCGCCCTCGTCGACGAGGCGATCGGGCTCGGCTTCGACTCGATCATGTACGACGGCGCCCACCTCGACTACGACGCCAACTGCGCCACCACCGCCGAGGTGGTCCGCCGGGCCCACGACGCCGGCATCGCCGTCGAGGCCGAGCTCGGGGAGATCGGCGGCAAGGACGGCGCGCACGCCCCGGGAGTGCGCACCGACCCCGCCGAAGCCGTCGAATTCACGGCCCTGACCGGCATCGATGCCCTCGCCGTGGCCGTCGGCAGTTCGCACGCGATGGTCGAGCGCACGAGTCGACTCGACCTCGCCCTCATCGCCCGCCTCGCCGAGGTGGTCCCGGTCCCACTCGTCCTCCACGGCTCCTCCGGAGTCGCCGACGACGAGATCCGTCGCGGTGTGGCCGCCGGCATGCGCAAGGTCAACATCTCGACCCACCTCAACTCCGTCTTCACCGCCGCGGTGCGCGAGACCCTGACCGAGAACCCCTCACTCGTCGACTCGAGGAAGTACCTCGCCCCCGCCCGGGAGGCCTTCGCCGCCGAGGCGGCGCGTCTGCTCACCCTGCTCGCGGGCCGGGGCGGCGAATGACACCCCCGCTTGCCAAAACCGCGGACGAGGCCCGAAAGTGGCTCTATGAGCCCGCGTGAAGACCGTCTCGATCGCATCCTCGCGCGCCTCGACCGCGACAGCACCGTCGGCGTCGAGGCGCTGAGCGAGGAGCTCGGCGTGTCCCTGGCGACGGTCCGCCGCGACCTCGACCTGCTCGAAGGCAGGCGGCTGCTCGAACGTACGCACGGCGGGGCGAGTCGGCGCAACGTCGACTACGACCTGTCCCTGCGGTACAAGGAGGCCGCCGCCACAGAGGCGAAGGCCGCGATCGCCCGGGTCGCGATCGACCGGATCGCACCGGGATCGACGATCGGGCTCTCCGGGGGGACGACGACGTTCATGGTCGCCGATGCCCTCAGCCAGCGCGACGACCTCCTCCACGACCTCACGATCGTCACCAACGCCGTCGACATCGCCAACAAGCTCGCCGTCCATCCCGGCATCAAGGTCATCGTCTGCGGGGGCGTCATCAACACCTCGAGCTTCGAACTCGTCGGGTCGTTCGTCGACGCGGTCTTGCGCGGCATCTGGCTCGACCTCGCGTTCATCGGCGTCCACGCGTTCTCGGCGAGTGCCGGGGGGACGACGGCGAACGAGGACGAGGCGTACGTCAACCGGCTCATGGCCCAGCGGGCGGACCGCGCCGTCGTCGTTGCGGACTCCTCGAAGTACGGGCGCCGCTCCTTCGCCTCGGTGGGCGGGACCGAGGTGTTCGGGGAGATCATCACCGACGACAGCCTCGGCGAGGCGGCCCTGGGCGAGCTCACGGCGGCCGGATTCGCCGTCGACCTCGCGCGCACCGATCGCACCGGGACCGAGGCGGGGCGGCGATGAGCGCCGACGCCGCCCCGGAGCGGGTCGATGCCATCGTCCACGACGCCGTCATCCTCGACAGCGACCCGGCGACCTTCTCGACCGACTTCGCCGACACGTGGCTCGCGGTCGCAGACGGCACCATCGTCGGCCGCGGGCGGGGAACGCACTGGCAGCGGTTCGTGCGCTCGGGCACCGAGGTCGTCGACGCCGCCGGCGCCTTCCTCGCGCCGGCGTTCGTCGACATCCACACCCACGGCGCCGGCGGACGCAACGTCGAGGACGGGGCCGAGCACCTCGGCGAGATCCTCTCTGTCCACCGGGCCCACGGGACCCGGGCGCTCGTCCTCTCCTTCGTCTCGGACACGATCGACGGGCTGAGCGCGGCCCTGCGCACGGGGGCGCAGGCCGCCCGCGACTATCGGTGCGTCCTCGGGCTCCACGCGGAAGGACCGTTCCTCTCCCCGGACTTCAAGGGCGCCCATTCGCCCGAGGTGCTCACGTCCCCCACCGCCGAGGCGGTCGACCGTCTGCTCGAGGCCGCCGACGGTCAGCTGGTCCAGGTGACCCTCGCCCCGGAGCTGCCCGGAGCGCTCGAGGCGATCGAACGCTTCACCTCGGCGGGGGTGAAGGTGGCCATCGGGCACACCGCCGCCGGCTACGACGAGGCGGCGCGGGCCTTCGATGCGGGCGCGAGCATCCTCACCCACGTCTTCAACGGGATGTCAGGCATCCACCACCGCGGCCCGGGTCCGATCCTCGCCGCCGTCGACGCCCCGCACGTCACACTCGAACTCATCAACGACGGCATCCACGTCCACGCCCCGGCGGCGCGGATGATCGCCGATCTCGCTCCCGGCCGGGTCGCGCTCATCACCGATGCGATGGCGGCGACGGGCATGGGCGACGGTGACTATGTGCTCGGTGCGCTGCCTGTGCGCGTCGAGGACGGTGTGGCGCGTGTGCGCCGTGACGACGGCAGCGTCGGGTCGATCGCAGGCTCGACCCTGACGATGGACGAGGCCGTGCGGCGGGCCGTCGCCGAGGTGGGCATGAGTCCGGTCGCGGCCGCGCAGGCGGCGAGCCTCGTCCCGCTGCGGGCGCTCGGTCGCCTCGATCCCGAGGTCCACTCCCTGCTGCGTGTCGGTCAGACGGCCGACTGCGTGCTCCTCGACGCTCGGATGCGCACACAGAGGGTGTGGATCGGGGACTGAGGCACAGCCGACGTTGCCGCCGCGGGCGCCTGTCGTGGGAAGATGGTGCCCATGGATGCACTGCTCCTCATTGACACGGACGACACCGGTTTCACCTCCCAGGAGGCGATCGAGACCCTCGGCGGGATCGTCGGGCGCACGCGCGCGGTGGGCGGGGTCCTCATCTTCGCATCGACGAAGGAGGAGCTGGCCGATCGCGAGGATGCGGAGATCAGCGTCTACGGACCCGACGAGGAAGACCTCGTGCTCCGCTCGGACAATCCCGACATCTTCGAAGGCATCGAGGACCTCGCTGCGGGACTGCATGACATGGCCGTCGACCGCATCGTCATCGCCGGCCTCGACGAGGACCCGGGGGCGGTGTGGGCATCGGCCATGGCGGGACTCGTGTGCAACTTCGACGTCATCGTCCTCTCCGACTCCGTCATCGATGCCGAGGGTGTGCCCGTGACATGGATGGCCGCGGCTGAGGAGGCCGGTGCGATGGTCAAGCGCACCGAGGACACCTGGCTGCGCATGTGACCTGATTCCGGTAACGACAACTGTCGAGTAACCTTATGAGTGAGCGACAACAGTCGTTGTCGAGGGCGTTTTGGGCGCCCATTAGCGACTGGCGTAGTCGCTGTTTGCTCCGTTAGGATCGGGATTACCCACGTGCGCTTTCTTCGTTTCGGAGAGGGCGCACACCCACGTTTCCCCCTCGAGACGATCCCCTACCCGGAGACACGGAATGCCATCCCCCATCACCCTGCATCGACGCGCGGCCCGCGGCGGCTCCCAGCCGCGATCGCGGACGATGTCGGGCTTCCTCGCCGGCGCGGCTGCCCTGGTCCTCGCCGTGGGGTTCCTGGCGCCGACGGCGACCCCCGCGCAGGCCGCCGAGGTCGACGCCGTCACCACAATCTCGACGACGCCCGATCCGGGCAGCGTGCGGGCGAGGACCCAGCTGCCGGTGAAGATCGACTTCGCCGTGCCGGAGTCGGCGACCGCCGGCGATACGGTGACGGTGAATCTCGCCTCGCAGATCGACGGCGCGCCGTCGAGCATCGAACTGAAGGACGATTCGGGTGCGGTCATCGCGAACTGCGAGGTCGCGACCAGGACGGTCACGTGCACATTCACGGACTACGTCGACTCGCATTCCGACGTCGAAGCCACCCTCGATTTCCCCTCGATCGCACGCATCCCCACCCAAGGCGCGGGCCTTGACTTCACCACCGGCAGCGGAACGAAGTTCCACACGCGGACCGAGATCACTCCGCTCTCCGGTGGTCTGCCGACGAAGATGTACAAACTCTACGATTCGAACCCCGACGGGTCGATCACGTACCGAGTCGGCATCGGCGCCCAGCAGCTTCAGCGCAATGGGCTGAGGATCGAGGACTTCTACGACGCCCGCACGGTGCTCGACAAGGACTCGGTCAGCGCGACTCGTCGCAGCCGCGACATCGACGGTGGTATGACTCCGACCGTCTACCTCACCAGGGGTGAGGACTTCACGGTGTCCTTCGACGACGCGACTCCCTCGTTCCGGGTGGACTTCGATTCCGAGAAGACCGAGAGCACCCGCGACTACGCCTACTGGATCTTCTACACCGTCTACCCCGACGACTCCGTCAAGGACGGAGACGTGCTGCGGAACACCGCGGTGTCGGGCAGTGAGAAGGCCACGCAGAACGTCACGTACAAGCGGCCCGCCGGCGGCGGCAGCGGGAGCATCGGCTACCTGTCGTGGCAGAAGGTCGATGAGAACGGCGACCTGCTCCCCGGCGCCGAATTCTCCCTCACGGGGCCGAACGGTTACGAGAAGACCATCGTCGACAACGGTGAGCTCGACGGGGACAAGACCGACGGACGCTTCCGCGTCGGCAAGCTCGTCAAAGGCGAGTACACCCTCACGGAGGTCAAGGCTCCAGCCGGGTATGAGACCAGCGACGAGGCGAAGACGGTGACCTTGTCCTCGGGCGGCGGCATGTCGCAGGATGCCGGGAAGATCGTCAACGTGAAGTCGACCACGAGCGAAGCCGACGCGTCGACGGACGGCACCGAGGCCGACGCCTCGGCGGACGGATCGGAATCGGACGCGAGCACCGATGGCTCCGAAGCCGATGCTTCGACCGATGGCTCCGAGGCTGACGCCTCGACAGATGGAGCGGATTCGGATGCCGCTGCCGATACCGGTGATGCGGCTTCCGGGGCGGACGGCTCCGATGCCGGTGCGTCGGCGGACGGAACCGAATCGGACTCCGCCTCCAACGCTGACTCCGCAGCGAACAGCGTGGACTCCGATGCGGCCTCGAACAGCGACGACGGGTCGACGAGTGGGGGCAGCGATGCCGCATCGGCGGCGAACGGCAGCAACGGCACGTCATCGTCCGGAGGGGCGTCGAACGGTTCGTCGAGCGGCACCGGGTCGAACGGCGGCACCTCAGGCACCACGGACAGCGGGTCGACCAGTGGTTCGAACGGCGGCAGCCTGCCGCGCACGGGTGTCGAGACACTCGGCATGGTCGGCATCGCCGCCGGACTCATGGCTCTCGGTGTTGCGGTCGTCTTCCTCGCTCGCCGTCGGGCGGAGAGGACCGACTGACAAGTCGGCGGCAGGAAGGGGGTGGGACCGCGCGGCCCCCCCCCCTTCCGCATCGCCTCGCCGTTTCGTCCCCGGACGTTCACCGCAGACGGGTAGACTTCGCCGGGGCTCGGAAGGGCCCGCCTGGCGCGATACCGGTGACCGGGCGCGACGGCGGCGACTGGCATGGCCCACGCCCCCGGTTCTACACTGGGTAGAAGGTCCGAGAAGCCTGAGCAGGCGCTGAAGTGAGGAGGTGGCATGACCGGCTGGCACAAGTCCGTCCGGGCGCTCTTCGCCGCACTCATCACCACCCTGCTCGCCCTGCTCATGCACGTCGGGGCGGGAGGCGACGTCTCCGTGGTCGGCACCGGATTCGTCTTCGTCTTCGTCCTCTGGGCGGCGATGATCCTCGCCGGGCGCAGGCTCGGCCATCTCTCGCTCGCCGCGATCATCGGACTCGGGCAGATCCTCATGCATGTCTCGATGGGCTGGTTCGGCTCGATGGGTCCGATGAACGGCGCGACGACGCAGGCAGGCTCGGGCTCGACGATGGCCGGCATGTCCGCGAGCGAGCACGAGATGATGAGCCAACCCGTCGGCTCGCTCGACCTCAGCCAGGCCGCCATGGCCCAGACGATGAACCATTCGAACGGCGCAGGACCGACGATGGTGCTCGCCCACATCGTCGGCATCGTCATCACCGCCTTCATCCTCAAACGCGGCGAAGACCTCGTCCTGAGCATCCTCCAGCTCGCACTCGGCCCCGTCGGGATCGCGCTGCGCGCCTTCGCGCTCGTCCGCCGCACCCTCGCCGACGCCGACAACCGGTTCCTCGCCGAGTTCTGCGACCTGCCGACGCGGATCGCCACGGCCGTCCTCGGCCCGAACTATCGCCGCGGCCCTCCCGCACTCGTCTGACACCCCACCCCGGCAGCCCACGGCCCGATGCCTCAGCTGCCGTCCCATCATCTTCGGCACTCGCCGACCAGTCGCTGCGGTCCTGCCTCCCGAGCAGGGACTCCCGCCTCGCCGAGGCGGTGAAACCTGCGTCGGACACCGTATCCGACCGGGAGATCCCGGTCCTCGCCCCGTTCGGGTCCGCAGACCGCTGAGGTCGCCTGACCTCCGGTCCCAGCAGCGACCGAGTCCAGTGACATCGTCGAGCGCCACCACACGAAAGTGCAGACGAAAATGCGAAAGAACACCATCCTCACCACCGCCATGCCCATCGCCGCCGCCTCGGTCGCCCTCGTCCTCGGCCTCAGCGGCTGCGGCCAGAGCAGCACGCAGGCCAGCGGTTCCGAGACCACCTCGGCGAGCTCCGCAGAGACCGCGGCCGCCTCGCTCACGCTCGACGACGCGTGGGTCAAGGCCGCTGACGACAACATGACCGGAATCTTCGGCACGCTGACGAACACGACCGACAAGGACATCAACCTCGTCGAGGCGAAGTACGACGGTGCGTCGATGGTCCAGCTCCACGAGACCGTCGACGACGGCACCGGAACGATGAAGATGCAGGAGAAGAAGGGCGGCTTCGTCATCAAGGCGGGCCAGTCCTACACCCTCGAGCCCGGCGGCGACCACATCATGGTCATGGGTCTGACCCGACCCATCAAGCCGGGTGAGGAGATCGACGTCCAGCTCGTGACCGCCGACGACGAGACGATCCCCGTCAAGGCCGTCGCCAAGGACTACTCGGGTGCGCAGGAGACCTACGCGCCGGGTGAGGCCGATGCCGGCACGGACGGCGAGAAGAAGTCCGGCGACAGCGGCATGGACGGGATGGACATGTCCGGTGACAAGTGATCCCCGCCCGTCGCAGGATCCGCAGATGAGCGACGCGTCAGGAACGGAATCCGATCCGACCGCGAACGCTGAGGGCTCGGCCCGCTCCGGCTTCAGCCGTCGACGCCTCATCGCGTCGGCGGCCGTCGCCGGCGGGGCGGGAGCCGTCGGTTCGCTCGCCGGATTCGGCGTGGGACGGGCCTCGCACAAGCAGGTCGATGAGCAGCCTCGGCGAGACACCCAGGGCGCCAACGGCGCGGTCGCGGAGCCGTTCTACGGCGAGCATCAGGCCGGGGTCGAGACGATGCCGCAGGCGCACGGGGAGTTCCTCGCGTTCACCCTCAAGCCGGGGTCGACGGCCGACGACGTCAAGCGCTGGCTGCGTCTGCTCACCGATGACGCGGCCGCGCTCACGCAGGGTGTGGCGCCCTTGGCGGACTCCGAACCGGAGCTTGCCAACGATCCCGCGCGCCTGACGGTGACGTTCGGCTTCGGTCCCGGGCTCGTGAGGACGGCGGGGGCTGCGAAGGTCCCGTCGTGGCTGGGGCCGCTCGAGAAGTTCACGATCGACCGGCTCGATCCGAAGCGCTCGAGAGGAGATCTGCTCATCCAGATCTGCGGGGACGATCCGATCGGCGTCAACCATGCCCGGCGCATGCTGTGGAAGGATTCCCGGGCGTTCGCCGAGGTGGCCTGGCAGCGCACGGGGTTCCGTCGTTCGTACGGCAGCAAGGGGGAGGGCAAGACCCAGCGCAACCTCTTCGGTCAGATCGACGGCACGGCGAGTCCGGGCCCGGGGTCGGAGGACTTCACTCGGCTCGTGTGGGGCAGGGCGAGCGGTCGGAAGGATCCCGTCTTCTCCTCACGTGGTGAGCCGCCGAGCGACCTCGGCGCGAACCTGCCCGACTGGCTGCAGGGCGGAACGACCCTCGTGCTGCGGGACATCGCGATGAACCTCGAGACCTGGGATGAGGCGGACCGTCCGGGTCGCGAGTTCGCGATCGGGCGGACCTTGGACAACGGCGCCCCGCTGACGGGCACGTCCGAGTTCGACGATCCGGACTTCAAGGCCGTCGACAAGCGCGGGCTCACCGTGATCTCGTCGGCCTCGCACGTGGCGCGTTCGCGCGACGGTCTGGGTCCCGAGGCGCAGATCCACCGCCGGCCGTACAACTACGAGACCGGTCCTGGGGGTGAGGCCGGTCTGCTGTTCGCGTCGTTCCAGGCGGACATCGAACGGCAGTTCCTGCCGATCCAGCGGCGGCTCGCCGAGTTCGACCTGCTCAACATCTGGACCGTGCCCATCGCGTCGACGGTGTGGGCGATCCCGCGGGGAGTCAAGCAGGGCGAGTACGTCGGTCAGGCTCTCTTCGAGGGCTGAGCCGTCGTCATCGTTCGGCAGCAGGGCCGTGACCTGGTGGGGACACCCATCGGGTCACGGCCCTGGTGTCGTCTGGGGCGCTGTCGTTCAGAAGAGGGACTGCGGGAGGGCACCTTCGAATTCGAGGAGCCTGCGCTTCGTCTCCAGACCCTGACCCGGGGGTCCGCCGGAGTAGCCGCCGAGGCCGTCGCCGGCGACGACGCGATGGCAGGGGATGATGAGCGGCAGCGGGTTCATCCCCATGATGCTGCCGATCGCGCGTGCCGGAATCCCGGTGCCGCTGCGCTCAGCGAGCTGGCCGTAGGTGACGGTCTCCCCGAACCCGACGGTGTCGGCAAGCGTCCGGAGGACTGTCGTCGCGACCGCGGAGATCCCCGCCAGTGAGAGCGGAAGATCGAACTCGCCGAGGCGGCCGTCGAAGTATGCCCGCACCTGAGCGAGCGCGTCGACGAGGAGCGGATCGCGAGGGACCCCGCCGTCGGACCCGGCCTCCTCGGCGGTGACCCATTCGAGGCGGACGATCGCCTCACCGGTGCTCGTCAGTGCGACGAGCCCGACGGCGGTGTCGAGCTGTCCCCGCTGGACGGTGGGGGCCTCATCGGATCCGGTCATGGTCCCACCCTAGTGGGGGCTGCCTCGAACTCGGGTCGGCCATCATTGCCTACCCGTGAGCGCATGTCGTACTCGGAGCAGTCCACGCGATCGGTGTTCGCTGACATGGATGGCGAAGGGCACTGCGGACGACCGTCCGCAGTGCCCTTGAGCAGATCCGATGGCCGCGTCAGCGGCATTCGGGACTACTTGGCGAGTTCGCCCTTCTTCCACTGGTCGACGAAGTCCGGGTTGTCCTTGAGCCACTGCTCCACGGCCTTCGCATGATCCTTGCCCGCGAAGTTGTCCTCGGAGAACATGAGATTCTCGAGGCTCGCGAGCTTCTTGTCGTCGAGGACGAGGTTCTTGAGCAGCTGCGAGACGTACGGCTTGGACTCGGCCGCATCCTTGCTTGAGAAGTTGTAGATCTTCTCCGCGTCGCCCATCGCGCCCTTCGGATCCTCGAGGTCGCGGATGGGGAATGCGTCATAGGCCCAGTGCGGGCGCCACAGGGTGACTGCGACGTTCTCCTTGGCCTCCGTCGATTTCTTCAGCTGTGCGAGCATGGCCGGAGTCGACGAGATCTTGAAGTCGATGTTGTCGAGCCCGTATTCCGGGATCGCCTTCTCCTTCGTCGTCTTCGTCAGACCAGCTCCGGCCTCGATTCCATACAACGTGTTGTTGTAGTCGTCGCCCATCGTCTTGAGGTCCTCGATGGTCTTGGCCGGCGAATCGTTGTTGACCGCGATGGTCAGCTTCGCATTGTCGTACCAGCAGCCCTGGGGGACGAGATCGTCGCCGAACTGCTCGATGTAGCTGGCGTGTGTCAGCGGCAGCCAGCCATCGGTGAAGAAGTCGATGTCACCCTGGGCCACACCCGTGAACATGGGCCCTGCATCGAGCTCCTGAGTCTTGACCGTGTAGCCGTCCTGCTCGAGTACGTTCTTGAGCAGGTAGACGGTCGCGTACGACTCGTCCCAGCCGTTGAAGATGCCGAGGGTGACGTTCTTGTCGCTGTCCTCCGTTCCTGCGACATCCTTCGACTCGGATCCCGGGGAGCACTGCGACCAGTCCTTGCCGCCGCTGCTTGCGGCTTCGGTCGAGCCGCCTGAGCCGCCGCCTGAGTTCGAGGCGCCGCAGGCAGAGAGCACGAGTGCGCTCGCTGCGAGGATCGCTCCCAGCTTCGATACCGTTCGGGTTTTCATGTGATTCTCCTTTGACACTTGAATCGTGCGGTTCAGGACGACGCTGACGCGGCTCGGCGCGCCCGTTCGATGGGAGTTCGGTTGCCGAGAGCGGCCGTGACGCGATCGAGGAAGATCGCCACGATGACGACCGCAAGACCGGCCTCGACTGCCAGCGGGACGTCGAGCGCGCTGATGGCACCGACGACGGCACCACCGAGGCCTCCCGCACCCACCATGCCGGCGAGGACGACCATCGAGAGGGCGAGCATGATGACCTGGTTGATGCCGGCCATGATCGTCGGCATCGCCAGGGGAATCTGGATCTTCGCGAGGATGTGCGAGGGACTCGCACCGAATGCCTGGCCTGCCTCGACGACTTCGGTGTTGACCTGGCGGATCGCCAGCTCGGTGAGGCGAACGCCGGGTGGCAGGGCGAAGATGACGGTGGCGATCGCTCCGGGAACCTGGCCGATGCCGAACATGATGATCGCCGGAACGAGGTAGGCCAGCGCGGGCATCGACTGCATGAAGTCGAGGATCGGTTTGACGACGGCCGACACCCAGTTGACCTTCGCCGCGAGGATGCCCAGCGGGATCGAGATGACGAGCGCGACGATGACGGCGACGAGCACGAGGGCCAGAGTCGACATCGTGTTGTCCCACTGGTCGAGTGCCCGGACGACATAGAACCCGATGAGGGTGAAGAGAGCGACCTTCCAGCCGGCCGCGAAGTAGGCGATGACCGCGAAGATGATGATCATCACCCAGTAGACCGGTGAGGAGAAGACGAGGTAGAGGACGTCATACAGTCCACCGAGAATGAAGGTGATGAGGTCGAGGAGCCAGCGGAAGGCGACGGTGAACCAATCGAGGAAGTCGGAGATCCAGGTGCCCAGTGGAATGCGGGGATTGAGGAGATCCATCAGGCGTTCCTCCCTTCTGAGTCAGTGTGGGATTCGGTCGTTTCGGCCACCTCGGTGGGGGAGTTCTGCTCCTGGGCGAAAGCAGCTCCCTCGGACGTGTCGGTCTCTCCGGCAGTGGGTGATTCGACTAACGGCTCAGGCACCTCGACCACTGCGGGGATCTCACCGGTCGCAGGGCCCGGATCGGCCATCGAATTGAGGAGCGCGACGCGCGGGATGATGCCGAGCAGACGGTTGTCCTCATCGACCACGGTCAACGGCACTTTCGCGGCAGAGCTGGGTGCGAAGAGCTGGGAGATCGGGGTATCGGGCGTCACGGTGTACAGGTCTGTCTGTTCGACGATGTCCCGGATGGTCGGGAGGCCTTCTCGTGCGGCTTGGACAACTGCACGATCGCTGACGAGGCCGAGCACCGTGCGATCGTCGTCGAGCACGAGGAGTCCCGACGAACTGTTGTCGTCGAGGGCCTTCATCGCCAAGCGGGGCCCGGCGTCGATGTTGATGGCTGCTTGGGTCTCTCGCATGATCGAGGACGCGGTGAGCACGCGGGTGCGATCGACGTCCTGGACGAACTCCGCGATGTAATCGTCGGCCGGTTCAGTGAGGATCTCCTCGGCGGTGCCGATCTGCACGATCCTGCCGTCGCGCATCACCGCGATGCGATCACCGAGGAACATAGCCTCATTGAGGTCGTGTGTGATGAAGATGATCGTCTTGTTCAGCTTCGACTGGAGTTCGACGAGCTGTTCCTGCATCTCCCTGCGGATGAGCGGGTCGAGGGCGGAGAACGCCTCGTCCATGAGGAGGATGTCGGTCTCCGCGGCCAGCGCCCGTGCGAGCCCGACTCTCTGCTGCATGCCGCCCGAGAGCTGCTGCGGGTACCTGTCTCCCCAGCCCTCGAGTCCGACGGCTTTGAGCCATTCGTCCGCCTTCGCCAGACGTTCGGCCTTCGGCACACCTTGGATCTCGAGCGCGTAAGCGGCGTTCTCACGCACGGTGCGATGCGGCAGCAGGGCGAAATGCTGAAAGACCATCGAAATGTGCTTGCTGCGCACCTTCCGGAGAGTGCGGCTGTCGGCTTTTGCGATGTCGGTGCCGAGCACTTCGACCGATCCCGAGGTCGTCGACCACAGACCGTTGAGCGTGCGGATGAGCGTCGACTTGCCGGAGCCGGAGAGTCCCATGACGACGAAGATCTCTCCGGGCTGCACCTCGAAGCTGGCATCGATGACCGCGGCGGTTCCGAGCTTGCTGAGGTCTTTGCGGTCCGCGCCTTCTTCGAGGCGCTTGACGACTTCATTCTGGCGTTTGCCGAAGACCTTGTAGACATGTGAAGCTCTGACGACGCTCACGCGCTTCCTCCTTGCAGTCCGGAATGTCCGCAGGTACGAGAGGCGTCACCCAGTCGCGCGGTCAGGCAGTGGAGCAGTCGAACACGCACCGATCACATGGGCCTCACCGCTCACGGATTTCTCTGGACCATTATAGAATTCTTCATGCTTTTCGGCGGAGATTTTATTGTTGTCCTAGGGAGTGTTGTGTTTGACAGGCTATCTCACCTGCAACGACGCAACTCATGGCGTTACTTGATCGTTATATTCCAGTGCGCACTCAAGGAGTCGTAGATTATTTGCGTTTACTGATCTGTAAAGCTCACTGACTTGTAAGTTCGTTTGCGTCTCCAGGCTCGCCGCAGTCGATCTGGTCTGCCCTGCGCAGCTGACTCGACCTGCCCACCGCGGACGTTGTCCGACTGAATGAGACGCCCGCGCCGTCATCGGCGGGGCACCCTATTGTGGGGAGGATGAAGCCTCTGCCGTTCCTCGACGACGCCCGCAATCCTCGCCGACCCGCCGTCATCATCCCGGTCCAGCAGACCGAGTCCGCGGCCCTCGCCGAGGAGTGCGCTCGGATCGCTGCCAGCGGCCTTGCCGACGTCATCGAATGGCGCATCGACCCCCTCGTCGCCGCCGTCGGTCAGGCGGGGCCGGCGTCCGATGCGGCGGATGATGGTGTCCCGGTCGTCGTCGATGCCGTCGCCGAGGCGGTGACCTCGCTGGCCCCGGATGTGACCCAAGCGGGTCTGCCGGTGCTCATCACCCTGCGCTCGGGGTTCGAGGGTGGTGTCGCCGATGTCAGCGAGGACGACTACGCCGAGGTGGTCCGGCGGGTCGTCGCCGACCGGGTCGCGCCTGCCGTCGACGTCGAGATCGCCCGCACCCATGCACGCGAGCTCATCGACGCAGCGCATGCACATGGGCAGAGCGTCGTCGCCTCCCAGCACAACTTCGCGTCCACGGACGGTGTGCAGGAGATGGTGGAGACGCTCACCGGCATGGCCGAAGCCGGTGCGGACGTCGTGAAGATCGCCATGATGCCGATCTCGCCGACCGACGTCGCCGATCTCCTGCGCGCCACCGCCGAGGCGGACGCGGGCCTCGATCGCCCCGTTCTCGGGATCTCGATGGGTCGGATGGGCAGAGCCAGCCGCATCCTCGGCGGGGACTTCGGTACCTGTGCGACGTTCGCGCAGATGGGGGAGGCGTCAGCGCCAGGGCAGATCGATGCGGCCGAGCTCGCCGCGATGCTCGACTCGCTCTACGGCTAGGAACGACTCCGCCGGCTGAGGGCAGCGACTGCCTCGGCGAGTGCGAAGACGCCGAGGACCCCGGGAGCCGATGACATGGTCGGCTCCCGGGGTCCTCGGTTGCGAAGTCGTCAGTCGACGCCCTCGGCTATCTGCTTGCGGTACTTCTTCGGCAGCGCTTCGTCGCCGAAGTTCTTGCGCACGGTGTTCGCGGCCAGACGCTGGACGACGAGCTGAGCCACGGCCACGCCGACACCGGAGACGATCGTCCAGGCCAGCGCCTCGGACATCGAGATCTCATCATCGACGGGGTTCGACGGTGCGGGACGGTGCGTCGACTTCTCCCACGCGAACGTCAGCGCCTTGCGGGCCGCGAACGCCGCCACGATGGGTGCTCCGACGCCGATGATCTGCCAAGCGAGCTTTCCCATGCCCGTGTCCTTTCGTCCGAAGTGCTCGGGGCGAGCGCACGCGTCGCCGAGTCGAGGAATCCTCGGTGCCCACACTATCGCAGGCCCGTCGATTTCATACTTTTGTGGGATGTGCCGATTCTCCGCCGTCGCTAGCGTGGGTCACGGAAGAGGAGAGGTGGAGTCCATGCTGTGCAGGCGCAAGAGCTATGTCATCACGGGTCTCTTCGTGCTCGGCGCCGCCGGATTCATCCTCGGCCTCATCCCCGAATTCGCCCCTGCCTTCTGGGTGCTCTGGCTCACCGGGTGCGGGGCGTCGATCCTCGGCCTCATCCTAGCCGCGGCCGTGCCCCGCATCGACGACGCGCAGGAGTCCTCCGATGGGGCGCCGACGGCGAGCTGTCAGGAGCAGGTCACCCGGCGGCGATGATCCGCTGGAACTCCCTCGTCAGCGCTTCGTCCCGCGACAGCTCCCTGCCGTCGAGTTCGCGCAGCGTCACGGCCGTGCGCATCGAGGACACCAGCCACGCGCCATCAGCGGCATGGACGTCGTCGAGGCTGAGATCGGCGAAGTCCGCGCGCAGCTCCAGCCGACCGGCATGGTCGAAGAGGAGCCGCTGAGTCGTCCCCGCCAGCAGGCCGGCCGCCGGATCCGGGGTGAGGAGGTGGTCGCCTCGGCGGATGACGATGTTCGACGTCGGACCCTCAAGGACGACGCCGTCGTGGGAGACGAAGAGGACCTCCTCGACGCCCTGGGCCTTCGCGTGGCGGATCGCGGCCTGATTGACCGCATACGACAGGGTCTTCGCGCCGATGAGCAGCCAGGGAGCGCTGCGGCCGAGGTATGCCGGGTACCCGCGGTCGATGCTCACCGCGCGCACACCTTCGGCCCGTGCGGTGGTCAGGGACTCGTCGATGGGCACGGAGAAGGCCCAACCGCGCGGGGCTGCGCCGCCGCGGGAGAGCGAGTAGCGCACGCCGAACTCGGTGATGCCCGGGTTCGCTGCGATCGTCTCCGCGACGACGGTGTCGACGGCCTGACGCCAGAGTCTGCGGTCGGGTTCGGGCAGGTCCAGCGCCGAGGCGGAGGAGTGGAACCGGGCGAAGTGCCTCTCCCGGGACACGACGGTGGGCTCCTTCGTCGTCGGGTCGACGTGGACGAGGACGGTTTCGAAGACTCCGTCGCCGCGGTGGGCGGAGAGATCCGTCACCGGCAGCTGGGGGGAGTCGAGCGGGGCGGACGTGATCGTCGCCGTGCCGGGATCGATGAGGACGAGGACTTCGGTCATGTCCACAGTCTACGGTCGCGGCACTCCGGACGGGAGACCGTGACGACAAGTGAGGATGGTCCCAGGCAGCAGGGCTGCCGGTGCGGTCTCGGACGGCCTGCGCAGTCGTTGACCGTGCGGCGTTCTCAGGCGGTCGAGATGCCGAAGAGGAGGCCGAGACCATAGGTGACGGCGGCCGCGCCGAAGCCGATCGCCATCTGCCGCAGCGCCCGCGGCCCAGGCGCCTTGCCCGAGAGCAGGCCAACCGTGCCGCCGGTGAAGAGCAGCGCGATGCCGACGAGGCCGGCGGAGAGGAAGACCGCGGGCAGACCCGACATGCCGAAGATGTAGGGCAGGATCGGGATGAGCGCGCCGGAGGAGAAGAAGCAGAAGCTCGAGACCGCCGCGCCGATGCCCGTGCCCAGGGCATCGCGGTCGACGCCGGCGTCGATGCTCGGCAGCTGCGGGGCCTGCGTCGACTTCGCCTGCGCGATCGTCTTGTGGGCCCTGGCCTCCGCCTCGGCGGCATCCATCCCACGCGCACGGAAGACGAGGGCGAGTTCGTTCGCATCGATGTTGAGATCGGCCAGGGCATGCCGGGACTCCGGGTCGGGCATGGAGGCGTCGAGGAGCTCGCGCTGGGAGCGCACGGAGATGTACTCGCCGGCCCCCATCGACAGTGCGCCGGCGAGGAGGCCGGAGATGCCGGTGAGGAGGATGACCGTGTTCGACACGCCCGCGGCGCCGACGCCGAGGACGAGGGCGAGGTTGGAGACGAGGCCGTCGTTGGCGCCGAAGACGGCGGCGCGGAAGTTGCCCGAGAGCCTGGCGCGGGACCGGGCGGCCAAGGCGCGGACCACCTCGGCGTGGATGCGCTCATCGGCAGCCATCTCCGGGGACGCGGCGACCTCGTCCTGATACGGCGAGCTCGTCTCGGACTGCTGCGCGAGCGCGAGGATGAACACGGAGCCGAAGAGCCGGCCGAAGAACGCGAGGAAGAGGGTGACGAGGTCAGGGGTGCGCTTGCGTTCGGCATGCTCGCCGAGGAGGCTGATCCAGTGCTGCTGATGCCGGGATTCCGCGGTGGCCAGGGCGAGGAGGATCTCGCGGTCCTCGCCGGTGCGGCGCTGCGCGAGATCGCGGTAGACGCGTTCCTCGAGGCGTTCGTTGGCCAGATAGCGCTGCCACCGGCGGATGGTGCGGCGATCGGGTGGTTCGGACTGCGTCTGAATCGGGGAATGCTGGTTGCTCACTGGTCTGATTCTACGCGGAACCCGCCCGTGAGTTCAACACTTGCGCAACTGCTTAAATGTGGTTTGTTATCAAGTCGTGACCTAACGGGCGTTCTGATCGGCTAAATTGATGGACTATGTGAGTTGTGTCACCGTTTCGTTATAGAAGTTTGTGATTCGTTACCAAAGGCGAAGCACTCGGCGAAGCGACAGAGTCAGACCCTCCCAGCACCGAGCGCACCGCACCCCTGCGACCATCGCGGGGTGCCGAGAAGTCTGCGCATTCACCAGCGTGCAGGGTCGTGCACGTCCGACGGCCCATGAGGTGGGAGCGATTCGCGTGGCACTGTGAGGAGCGAAAGGATCTCCATGAAGTTACGCATCAGAGCCTCTCTGGCCGTCACCGCAGCCGCGGGACTGGTCCTCGGAGGCATGGCGCCGGCGATGGCCGCCGGCACCGCGGGACCGACAGAGCACACCGACATGGGCGTCACCGGAGACGCCGTGATGAAGCAGGTGCAGAAGCTCTCCGACATCTCCGTGGCCAACAAGGACACGGGCTACCGGGCGCTCGGCGCACCGGGTTACGAGGAGGCTGTGAAGTACGTCGAGCAGACGCTCGAGGCCACCGGCGCATACGACATCTCGCGACAGGCGTTCGAGGTCGAGGACCAGACCTACGGCACCGTCGCCGTCAAGGTCGACGGCAAGGACATCGCCGTCAATCCGGCGAGCTACACCGAGGGCACCTCGGCGCCGCTGACCGGTCTGCCGCTCGTCCTGCCGGTCGACGACGACTACTCGGATCTGGCCGGCGGTCAGCTCGGCTGCAAGGCCAGCGACTACGACGATTCGGCCAAGGGCTCGGTCGTCCTCGTCGCTCGCGGCTCCTGCACCTTCGGGGAAAAGGCGCAGGCCGCAACCGACGCCGGGGCTGCCGCGGTGATCATCTACAACAACACCAAGGACGCTCCCGACGAGGAGCTCAACGCCACCCTCGGCGCGCGCATCGAGAACGGCGCACCGACCGTGGGCACGACCTACAACCTCGGCAACGGTCTCCTCGAGGCCATTCAGGCCGCCGGTGAAGGGGAGGCCCCGGCCACCGACTTCACCCTGGAGACCGAGTACAAGACGGTGACGACATGGAACGTCATCGCTGAGACGAAGGCCGGGAAGAAGGACAACGTGCAGATGTTCGGCGCCCACCTCGACGGTGTGCCCGACGGTCCTGCGGCCAACGACAACGCCTCGGGTTCGGCGGCGCTCCTCGCCACCGCCGAGGCGCTCGCCAAGCAGCCGACGCCGGTCGACAACGCCGTGCGCTTCGGCTTCTGGGGAGCCGAAGAGGTCGGACTCGTCGGCTCGGAGAAGTACGTCGAGAGCCTCAGCGCCGAGGAGCTGTCGAAGGTCAAGGCGTACATGAACTTCGACATGATCGGTTCGGACAACTACGTCGTCGGCACGCTCGACTCCGACGGCTCCGACGTCCCGATCCCCGACGGCATCACGGTGCCCGACGGTTCGGCCGAGCTGGAGAAGGTCTTCACCGACTACTTCGCCGACAACGATCAGAAGAACGTCGGCACCGAGTTCTCCGGTCGCTCCGACTACCAGGCCTTCCTCGACGCGGGCATCCCGGTCAGCGGTCTGTTCTCCGGAGCGGACGAGATCAAGACCGAGCAGGAGGTCGAGTGGTTCGGTGGTGAGGCCGGCAAGCCTCAGGACACGAACTACCACCAGGCCACCGACACGGTGGAGAACATGAGCAAGGAGGCCCTCGACATCTTCGGACCGGCGATCGCCTACTCCGTGCACACGCTCGCCTACGATCTCACCGAGGCTCCGACGGAGACCCCGACCGAGACGCCGACGAGCACGCCGACGGAGACCCCGACGGAGACTCCCACGGACGATCCGGTCGAGCGGAGTCTGAGCATCGACCCGAAGAAGGTCGATGAGAACGACTTCGTCTCCGACAAGGGCGTCCAGGTCACGGCGACCGGCTGCACGGCCGGGACGACTGCGACGATGACGGTCTCCCCGCAGAACGGGAAGATCAAGGAGTTCGAGCAGACGGCCACCGTGGGTGCCGATGGCGTCGCGAAGTTCGGCGTCCGCGGACTCGACGAGTCGAAGTCGGCTGAGTACGTCGGCAAGTACGACGTCACCGTCGAATGCGACGGCGGAGATCCCCTCACCGGGTCCTTCGAAGTCGTCGCCGCCGGCGCCGACGATCCCGGGGCTGGCGGCGGGGGAGACCTCCCGCGCACCGGTTCCGAGGCACTCCCGCTCATCGCCTCCGCCGCAGCGCTCATCGTGCTCGGTGTGGTCATGACCATGGGGGCACGCCGCCGGAAGGCAGGCAGCCTGAAGTAACACAACCCCGAAGCCACGCGGGCCGGTGACTGGACAAGTTCGCCGGCCCGCGTGTCCATGTCTGCACGGGGTCTGCCGGGACTGCGCGCAGTGCGCGGCGCAGGCTTCACTCAAGTTCGCCCGGCACAATGGGGTTCCGTGACTCCCAAGAAGCTCTTCAATTTCTTCGCCGTGGCCGAAGCCGTCACCTGGGCCCTTCTGCTCACCGGCATGTTCCTCAAGTACGTGACGAAGACGACCGAGATCGGCGTGCGCATCGGCGGCGGCATCCACGGTTTCGTCTTCCTCTGCTTCGTCCTCGTCGTCATCCTCGTCGGCATCTCGCAGAAGTGGGGCATCGGCAGGCTCCTCATGGGTCTCGTCTCGGCGGTCGTGCCGTTCGCGACGATCCCATTTGAGATCGCGACCAACCGCGCCGGCGCCCTCGACGGCGGCTGGGGTCTGGGACGCGACGGCCGTGCACCGCGGGGTCCGCTCGAGAAGCTGTGCGCATGGGCGATCCGCTCACCCGGCCTGGCGGCGGGCATCGGCGTGGTCGTCGTCATCGTCGTCTTCTCCGGCCTCCTCATCGTCGGCCCTCCCGGAAGCTGATCTGGCCCACCTCGGCGGGGTGACCCGGCACCGCACGCGTCGTCTGAGTCCGGGGCGATGAGGCCCGCCTCGGCGGGGTGACCCGGCCCCAGACGCGACGGTACCTGCGGACCGAAACGCAGGGCCGCCTCGGCGAGCCTCTCACCTGGGATCATCGAAAGGAATGACCCTGGGCATCCCTGAGCGCCTCCGATAGGGTGGTGAGCACGGGGCGACTCCGCGTCGGTCCGCCGCACCCCTTCACGAGTCACGGAAAGGCCCGCTCATGGACCTCATGCTCGGCGTGGTCGGCATCGGCGTCATCGTCGTAGTCGTCATCATCGCCCTCATCGTCATCCTTCGGTCGTACAAGATCGCCTCCCCCTCGGAGGCCCTCATCATCACCGGCCGCAACGCCTCGGGGGCGTCGGGCTCGGGACGGATCATCATCGGCGGGCGCGCGGTCGTCTACCCGGTCGTGCAGAAGGCCTTCATCCTCTCCCTGTCCTCGCGGCAGATCTCCGTCGAGATCGACGGCATCTCGAAGAACGGCATCGCGCTCAAGCTGCGCGGCGTCGCACAGGTCAAGGTCGGCGGCACGGACGACGACGTGCGCAAGGCGGCACAGCGCTTCCTCGATCAGCAGGATCAGATCGACCACTACTCGAAGGAGATCCTCTCCGGTACGCTGCGCGCCGTCGTCGGCACGCTCACCGTCGAGCAGATCATCCAGGACCGTGCGTCGTTCGCCGCGCAGGTGCAGGAGGAGTCCGCGCACTCGATGAACAACCAGGGTCTGGTCATCGACACCTTCCAGATCTCCGCGGTCGAGGACGAAGGCAGCTACCTGCGCGACTGGGGTCGCCCGCAGGCCGCCGAGGTCGCGAAGAACGCAGCGATCGCCGAGGCGAACGCCTCCCGTGCCGCGGCCGTCGAGGAGGCGCAGCAGAACGAGGAGACGCAGAAGCAGCAGGCGCTGACCGATCAGGCGATCGCCGAACAGCAGCAGCAGCTCGCGCTGCGTCGCGCGGCCCTGAAGGAGGAGGCCGACCAGCGGCAGGCGACGGCCGACAACGCGGGTCCGCTCGCGGCCGCCGCGGAGAAGCAGAAGCTGCTCGAACGCGATCGGGTCGTGGCGAAGGAAGCCGCCGAGCTGCGCGCCGAACAGCTCGACGCCGAGGTGCGTCGCCCCGCAGATGCCGAACGCTACCGGCAGCAGGCCGCCGCCGATGCCAGGGCGTACGAGATCGAAGCACAGGGTCGCGCCGAGGCGGCCGCGGAACTCCACCGCCGGTCGAAGGAAGCCGAGGCGATCCGCCTCGAAGGCCAGGCCGAAGCCGACTCCATCAAGGCCCGCGGTGAGGCCGAAGCCCGTGCCCTCGAGGCGCAGGCCGAGGCGTATAAGAAGTTCAACGACGCCGCGGTCCTCTCGAAGGTGCTCGAAGTGCTGCCGGACATCGCCGGTGAGCTCGTCGCACCGTACTCGAACATCAAGGACCTCTCGATCGTCTCGACCGACGGCGAGTCGAAGCTCGCGAACTCGGTGTCGAACAACCTCGCGCAGGTCCTCGAGGTCGTCCGCGGCACGACGGGCATCGACCTCACCGACCTCGTCGATCGCGCGCAGGGCTCGTCCGGAGACGCCGACGACGCTGAGGGTGACGGCTCCGGGGGTTCGGGGTCCGGCGGTTCGGGCTCGGATGGTTCGGGCTCCGGCTCCGGTCAGGTGATCGAGGGTCGGCTCGCCGACGATGACGACGCCGGGCGCCGAGGCGGTGCTCCCGGCGGACGTCGTTCGCGCGGTGACGGCAGTGCTCAGCGTCGCGGCGGCCCGGGCGCGAGAGGTCGCGGCGGTCAGTGGGACAGCGGTCAGTGGGCGGGCTTCGACCCCGCTGACTTCCTCGATCCCGACGGCGGCATCGACATCCAGCACATCGGCGACGAGGTCAAGCGCGCCACCGGAATCGACGTTCAGGCCTACATCGACGAAGCGCTGCGCCGCCGCGACGGCGGCGCTGCGGGCGGGTCGACGGCCGGTGGCACGGGAGGGCCGACGGGCGCGGGTTCGACCGGCGGCGGTGCGGGAAGCGGCGGTTCGGCCAGTGGACCGGCCGCCGGCGGTTCGGCATCGAACGACGACACTTCGGACTCCGACGGCGACCAGCCCGGCAAGGACACCCCGCCAGAGTGACCTGACCCCGGCGGGACCACCTCGGCGGGCAGCTCTTCACGCGCCTCCGTGGAGGATCCGACTCGATATTCACCCAGGATTCGAGTCGGATCCTCCACGGAGGCGCTTACCATTGCAGAACGATCGCGGGAGCGTTCATGATCCACCCAGACTCAGGTCCGATTTATAAACACATGCGCATATGTTAATGTGAGTTCGAAAGGAGTTCCTATGTCTCATGACCACTCGCACGAGGCCGGGTCGCGCAAGCGCCTGGCGATCGTGTTCTGCATCGTCCTGGTGATCTTCGCGTTCCAGGTCTTCGGTTCCATCTGGACGGGCTCGCTCGCTCTGCTCGTCGACACGGGGCACAACTCCGTCGACCTCATCGGCCTCGGCATCGCGCTGTTCGCAGCGACCCTGGTCGCCCGCCCGCCGAAGGGCCAGAAGACCTGGGGATTCAAGCGCGCCGAGGTGCTCGCCGCCGGAGCTCAGGCGACCCTGCTGCTCGGCCTGGGCATCTACAGCCTCATCGAAGGCGTGCGCCGATTCTTCGCCCCGCCCGAGGTGCCGGGTCCCGAGCTGCTCATCTTCGGTGTCGTCGGACTGGCCGGCAACATCGTCTCGATCCTCATCCTCACCTCGTCGAAGGACGCCTCGCTCAACCTCAAGGCGGCGTTCCTCGAGGTCATCGCCGATGCGCTCGGCTCGGTCGCCGTCATCGTCGCGGCCGTCTCGATCTGGCTCTTCGACTGGACGCGTGCCGATGCGGTCGCGGCCCTCGTCATCGCGGCCCTCATCGTGCCGCGCGCCTTCGCGATCCTCAAGGAGACCGGTTCGATCCTCCTCGAGTCGGCACCGAAGCAGCTCGACCTCGATGACGTGAGGAAGCACATCGAGGAGGTCGACCACGTCGAAGAGGTCCATGATCTCCACGTCACCCGCATCGACTCGAACCTGCCTGTGCTCACAGCGCACGTGGTCCTCGCCGATGAGTGCTTCTACGACGGACACGCGCCGAAGATCCTCGCCGACCTCCAGGACTGCGTCGCCAAGCACTTCAACATCTCGATCGAGCATTCGACGTTCCAGTTCGACACCGCCAAAGAGGCTGCGGCAGAGAAGAAGACCCACAGCTGAGGGGCCGCCGTCGGCTGAGAGGCGCCCGGTGCTGATCGGTTTGATCGACGGATCAGTTCGGACCTTCGGCAGCAGCGCCCGGCTTCATCGCCGATGACGATGAAGTCGGGCGCTTCGTCGTCATCGGCGCAGTCTCTCCTGCGGTGACGAATCCACGAGCGGACCCGACGCGGGTGCGGTCAACGAACGCCAGGCATGCCGTCGCAGAACTGCGATGATGCCTGATGGCCACGGCGCGGCTGATGATCACAGGGAAGGGACGAGCCAGACGAAGCACGGCGAACGCCGCGCGCAAATAATATTGATATTTCAATTGTAGAAACTTCAATTGAAGCGTGCGATGAGATGAATAGAGAGTGTCGTCGAATAAAGTTCATTCGCCTCTCACAAACTATGTGAGAAGTTGTAGGCTCATGAGCATGAACCGTGATTGCCGTCACTGAGGAAGGCTCGTCATATGCACGCTGCGGAACCGACGCCGGATGAGGCCGCCACTGCGGACGAACTGCTCGAGCGATTCCTGGCCGAATCGACCGGAGCGAGTCGTCGCATCATCGAACTGCGTGGTCAGCGAGGCGGCTGGGATGACGATGACCAGTCGATGACGGCCTCCGTCGAACGCATCCGCACGGTGATGTCGGCACATGCGTCGCTGGCGGTGGACCTCGAGCGGTGGCTGCAGGATGTCCTCTCCGGTTCGAATCGCGCGTGGGCGGTCCTCTCCTCCATTCATCAGGCCAACGACATCCAACCGGTTGATGTTCCGTATACGGAGACAGAGAACGGCGGTGTCGGATTCAATTCCGTGACGATCAATTCGGCCAAAGAGGACATTGAGAGACTCCGACGCGAACTCGACGCTCGCCGCGTGCTCACCCGTGGTCCGCGGAACAGGCTCGAGCGTGCTCTGCGGGTCTACGAAGGCTGCCGCTTGCACTGCGTCACGAAGGCCCACGACCTCGCGCGGCAGGGCGAGTCAGAGGGAGCACGTCGGGACGAGTCCGAGCTCGAACACAACGCTCGCTACCGGGCCGAACTGGGGCGCATCGGCAACGACGTCGCACAGGAGGTCTCCCGGATCCAGGACAGCTTCGTCGAACTGATGGCCGGGATCGGTCCCGGCGCCAAGGTCCATTGGGAGCTTCGGGACTTCGACGACTGGACACCGCCGGCCGAGGTCGTCCCACAGCTCATCGGACTGGTCAGATACGAGAATTCGATACTCAATGAGCAGAGCCCCACACCCTTGGAGGTGCCCTACCTGAGAGATCTTCGCTCCGCCGGCACCGTTGTCCTGCCCTACTCTCGGGCAGAGACGTCGAACGAGCTTCTCGAGGCAGTGGTGCGCAACTTCCTGGCCCGGACGCTGTGCTCGTTCCCCGCGGGGAGTCTGCGAGTGGGTGTCATCGATCCGATGGGCATGGGCAACGCCGTGTCCCGCTTCCTTGGGCTCGGCGAATACAACAGCGAACTCGTCTCCGACAAAGTGCGCAGCGAGACCGAGGGGATCAAAGACCTTCTCAGCTCCCTGACCACGCACATCGAACTCGTCGTCCAGAAATACCTGCGAGGCACGTACTCGTCTCTCACCGAGTACAACGAAGCTGCCGGTGAAGTGGCGGAAGCCTACCGGGTCCTCATCGTGCAGGACTTTCCGCATCGCTTCGATGACGACATGCTCCATCAGCTTCAGCGGATCATCGAGCACGGACCGAAATGCGGTGTCTTCACCTTCATCACCGCGGACACGGATGTCGACGAGAACGACTTCCGCCGGATCGATCTCGACCGGCTTCCCCTGGACTCGGCCCTCCTCCTCGACGCAGATCTGGCGCCGTCGGCGAACGCCCCGGAAACGGACTCTGCGTTCCTGTGGGGGTTCGGCTCCGATCCGGCCAGCACCCTCGGCGAAGGGCCCGGGGGAACGATCGTCGACCGCATCGTCAGGGCGGTGGGAGGCCGGTCGAGGAGTCTGGAGATCGACACGGCCCTGTCGAAGACATTCGGGAAGTTCGCCGAGGTGGTCGCCGCGGGGACCCGAACCGAGCTGGATTCAGGCCTCACCGTACCCGCGCTCGACGAGCCGTCGAGCTGGTGGGCGAACACGGCCGGCGACAGCGTCGTCGCTCCGATCGGTCGGTCCGGTGCCACGGATATCGCGTTCCTCCGCCTCGACTCGGGCAATCTCACCGGAGCGCTCATCGTCGGTCGACCCGGGTCCGGAAAGTCGACGCTCATCCACACGATCCTCGCCGGTCTGACCACACTGTACGGTCCCGACGAACTCGAGCTGTATCTGCTCGACTTCAAAGAGGGAGTCGAATTCGCCGACTACGCGGACAAGGGTCTCCCGCATGCTGCCTGCATCGCGGTCGAGAGCGAACGCGAGCTCGGCATGAACGTCCTCGACTCGATCGTCACCGAACTCAAGAGGCGAGCGGCCGAGTTCAAAGCAGCCCATGTGGCCGACATCGGGGGATACCGGAGATCGGGCAGGGATCTCACCCGGATCGTCGTCTTCTTCGATGAGTTCCAAGTGCTCTTCAACGACGACGATCGCATCGGCCAGGAAGCGGCCAAGGCCCTCGATCTCATCATCAAGCAGGGGCGCAGCCACGGCATCCACATCGTGCTCAGCTCACAGACGCTGAGTGGGATGATCGCCATCAACAAGCAGTCGCTGCAGCTGCTCAACGTGCGGGTCCTGCTTCCGAGCTCGACCGAAGACGCGATGACGGTGATGGACGATCACAACCCGGCGCACAAGCTCATCAGCTCTCGAGGTGAAGGCATCCTCAACAATGCCTCCGGGCGGGAATCCGCCAACATTCCCTTCAACGGTGCCTTCGAAGGGGAACCCGAGCGCAAGGAGCGCTTGGAAGCGCTCCGCGCGAAGGCCGACGACAGCGGATTCCTCAGGACGCCGCGGATCTTCGAGTCGGGGACGCTGGCCCGACTCGAGGAGGAGCCACGAGGAGTCTTCGCACTCAATGAACGCAAGGACCGCGGAGCCACGGGGCAGCCGCTCTCGCTGCGACCCGGGACCGCCTTCTCGCTCAACTCCGAGCTGACCGTCGAGCTCAGGCGCGAAGTCGGCGCCAACGTCCTCCACGTCGATCGCAACACCTCCGAGCAGTTGGTCGGCACACTCTCCGGTCTGTGGCTCTCGGCCCGATCCTCGAATCCGTTCGCCACCCATGAGATCGTCGCGTTCTCCCACATCACCCAGGAGCTGCGAGACGTGATCTCCGGGCTGGAAGCCGAAGGCACGGCGACGTTCTCGACCGCGCGGACCGCCGGTGAGCGCCTCGGCGCTGTGCTCGCGGAACTCGACAGACGCCAGGACGAACAGGACTTCACCTCAGCACCGCTCATCCTCTCCCTCCTCGGCGTTCAGAAGGCCAGAGACCTCGATCCGAACAGCTACTCGGGGTCGATGAGCTTCGACGACGAACCGACGACTTCGCTGCACGAGCAGCTCGAGAAGATCGCCGCCGAGGGGCCGGAAGTCGGCATCCATGTCATCGTCGCCGCGGACTCGTACCAGGCGGTCGAGTCGCGGATGAGCAGGAAGCTCCAACACGAGTTCTCGACAAGGCTCATCGGTGCGATGTCGGCGGAGGACATCGCCCAACTCACCTCCTCCAGTGTGCGAGTGCGACCCGACCAGGGGCAGATGATCCACTACGACATCGATACCGGGACCCACGCGAAGTACCTTCCCTACGTCCTCTCCGACCCGGAGTGGATTCGGACAGTTCTGCCGACAGGAGCAGTGAAATGAGTGATCGCGTCCATGCCAATGCGCCGGAACTCGAAGCGTTCTCGCGGCGCCTGCGCACCAACGGCGAGAACGTCATCAAACTGGCGAAGGAGCTCGAGTTCACCCTGCGGACCATCGACTGGAACGACCGGGTCAAGGAGCGCATCGATCACGACGTGCACGATGCGACGCACGGGCTGAAGAAGCTCGCCGACCAGCTCTTCGACCATTCCCGCGAAGTCGACCTCAAAGCACGGCAGCTGCGGGACTTCCTCGGACGATGACCGCCGACCGAGTCCATGCCAGCGTCGGGGCGCTGCAGGCCCTGTCGCGAAGCCTGGCCACGTACCGGGCCGGGTTCGACGAGTCCGCTCGAGCGGTCGAGCGCTCGCTTGCGGCCAGCTCCGACGAAGCCGATGAGGCCGTGGCGCGTCGTCGCCGTGACCTCGACGAGGCGATCGACGAACATCGGCGCGCCGAGGCGAGGAGACGGGAGGCGGAAGCGGAGCTGAGTGCGGCCCGTGCAGAGCTCGCCTCCGCTCAGAACCAGGATCCGAGGTACCGCGGCTCTGCAGTGTCCCGCGCTCAGGGGCGAGTGTCGAGGGCGAGCGGCGAGCTCGACTCCGCCAGCGCGATCGAACGCGAAGCCGAGGCCGAGGAGCACCGCTGCCGCCGACTCAGAGAGCGCAGCGAAGCCGCCCGTTCGAGGATCCGCTCGGCGCTCAACGACTACCGCTCATCGGTCAGCGCTGCCCGTGCCGCAGAGACGGCGATTGCGCTCGCCGCGATGACCAAGGTCGTGATCCTCAAGGATGTGCTGGGTGCGTATCTGAGCAGTTCGGGGTCGCCGCCGCGCTCGAACCTGACCGTGAGGTCGACAGCGTCCATGGGCGACCATGACGGTGCTGCGTCGGATTCCCTGCCGCCGGCTGCGTCGTCCGGCGGCGAGGCTGGGGAGACTGCGGTCGACTGGAAACGGCTGCTCGTCGATCCCGCGATCGAGTCGGTGCAGCTCCTCGCCTTCGACCCGGCCGCGGTTCCTGCCTTCGCCGACATCGGTGCCATGGACTCCGACGGAGAACAGAGTGCGGCTGCGCTCACCGCGGTGGCTCACCGGTGGTCCACCGGCGGCGCCGCAATGTTCCGACGCAATCCGCACCCTGACTACTTCGACGCCCGCGATGCCCGCGACGGACTGAGCGGTCCGCACTCGTTCCGGGCGATGGTCGACTTCATCCTCGCGAATCCCGTGGTGCTCGACCCGGAGACGGGAGCCCTTGTCTCCGGTGCTCCGCTGCTGCGGGCATTGATCGCGATCGCGGCGGAGACCATCCCCATTCGCTTCGCAGGAGACGCCGATGACGATTGACCAAGTCGGGCGAACACTGGAGGCGGCCATGCGCACGATCTCCGGTACCTGGAACGACGCCCAATCCGCCCGCATCGAACGCGAACTCATCGTTCCGCTCGTCACCACGGCGATGACCCTGAGCCACCGCGCAGACGATGCGCTCGAGACCGTTGCCCGAGCCAAAGACGACTTGTGAGGAGACCTTGATGCAGATGCCTCAGTTCCAGCTCCCGGAACGGAAATCCGTCCCACCGACCATGGAGCAGCGTGCGCGGCTCAAGAGGCAGATCTTCCTCGCCTTGAAGATCCTGGCGATCGTCATCGCCGTCTGGCTGATCGTCACCCTGGTCGCCTCGTGTGCGCAGATGATCTCCAATATGAGTGCGTCACCCGCGCCGCAGGTCCAGTCGGTGCTGGACATGCTGCTGAGCGGATCCTGAGACCGGTATGCGGCGTCGGAGCGCATATGGGCGGGCGAGCGTCCGTCGGTGCGTCGTCGGACTCGGCCAGTAGGGACCTGACCAACGCCCCCGCCCCTCACCCCTGCGGGAGGATCTCGATCGCCTCGGTGCGGAACCTCTCGAGCTTGCCCGGGTCGATGGACACGCCGAAGCCGACGGTGTCGGGGACGTCGACCATGCCGTCGTGCATGACGATCTCCTCGGTGATGTCCTCGTGGAAGAAGCGGCTCGAGGCGGAGATGTCACCGGGCAAGGTGAAGCCGGGCAGCGAGGCCAAGGCGGCGTTCGCGGCCCGGCCCAGGCCCGTCTCGACCATTCCGCCGTGCCACACGGCGACGCCGTTGGCCGCGGAGAGGTCGTGGATCCGCTTCGCCTCGATGTAGCCGCCCACGCGGCCGGGCTTGATGTTGATGACGGCCGCTGCGCCGAGCGCGATCGCGTCGGCGGCCGCCTCGGCGGAGACGATCGACTCATCGAGGCACATCGGAGTCTCCATGAGCTTCGCAAGCTCGGCGTGCTGACGGATGTCGGCCTCGCCGAGGGGCTGCTCGATGAGGAGGAGTCCGTAGTCGTCGAGGCGGCGCAGGTGAGCCGCATCGACGAGGGTGTACGCGGCGTTCGCGTCGACCTGGAACCCGAAGTCGTCTCCGAAGGCCTCACGTACGGCGGCCACCGGCGCGATGTCCTTGCCCGGCTTGATCTTCAGCTTGATCCGCGCGTAGCCCTCGTCGAGGTAGTCGCCGATGACCCTGACCGTCTCCTCGACGGTGTCCTGGATGCCCACCGACACCCCCGAGGGCACGGCGTCGACGACCCCGCCGAGGTAGGACTTGAACGACTGCCCGCTGACCTGGAGCTGCGCGTCGATGACGGCCATCTCGAGCGCAGACTTCGCCATCGGATGCCCGACGACGTGACGCAGGTGCCAGCCGACGGTCTCGGCCGTGAGATCCTCGACGCCGAAGAGGATCGGGGCGAGCCACCGCCGGGTGACATCGATGCCCGCGGCGACGTATTCGGAGGAGTAGAGCGGGGAGATCATCGCCACCGACTCGCCCCACCCGGTGATCCTGCCGCGATCCGTGTCGAAGGTCGCCTCGACGAGGTAGCAGTCCTTCTCCGTCTCCCGCATGAACGAGGTCTCGAACGGGGTGACGAGGGGAATGGACACCTGGTGAAGGGTGATCGAGACGAGCTTCATCGGTCGGGGCTCCTGCTTCGCTTGCGGGGGACGGGTGACACCGGTCACCAGCTTAGGCCCTCGCACTCGATCGGTGGTCAGCGGCCCCACCCGTTGATACGGTGGCCCGAAGAGCCCACGCGAGGGAAGGGGCCCACCGTGAACGACTATCTCCGCAGCCTCACCGCCCGGAAGCAGTCGTGGTTCGGGCTCAAGCTCCCGATCAAGGCCGCCCTCGCCCAGCCGATCCTCCACCCCCTCATGCGCGCCGTCGCGCCCCGGATCAGAGGGATCAAGGTCGGCCGGCTTCCCGCCCCGATCGGCCTCACCGAGGTGGCCGGCCGTGCCGGAGGCGCCGACTTCGTCCTCGTCGATCCCTTCCGCTGCGAGATCGCCAAGGAGTTCTACTGGGGCAAGGGCCGGCGGACCGAACCCGAGGACGCCTTCGCCCTCGACCTCATGGTCGATCTCAGCAGAGACGCCGAGGTGTTCGTCGACATCGGCGCCTACACCGGGGTGTTCACGATGGCCGTCCTCGCGGCCAACCCCACCGCGATCGCCCATTCCTTCGAGATCATCCCCGCCGTCGTCGCCGGGTTGGAGAAGAACGTCGCCCGCAACCGCCTCGGCGACCGGGTGAGCATCCATCCCACCGGGGTCGGGCGGCCCGGGGAGACGATGCGGGTGCCCACCGGTGACGGCGGATCGGCGCTGCCGTCGTTCTACGCCGCGTCGATGGACTTCGCCGTGGGCGTCGAGGTGCGCTTCACCTCGCTCGACGAACTCCTGCCGCAGCTGCCGGCGGGCACGTCGCGGGTGACGGTGAAGATCGACGTCGAAGGCGCGGAGAACGACGTGCTCGGCTGGGGCCGGGACTTCCTCGGCGCGCTGCGGCCGGACATCCTCTGCGAGGTGCTCGCCGACCGGGCGCACCCGGGCGAACTCATGGCCGTGCTCGGGGAGTTCGGCTACCGCTTCTACCTCGTCGGCACCGACCGGCTCACCCACCGGGGCCGCATCGTGCCCGATCCGCACCTGCGCGACTGGCTGCTGACGACGAAGACGCCTGAGGAGCTGCGGGCCGCCGGGTACCCCGTGGACTGAGTGCTGAAGTCCTCAGCGCCCCAGCTGATCGGCGATGAGGGCGGCGAGGAGCGCGGTGCGCGGTGCAATCTCGGCGATGATCGCATGCTCGTGCTCGGCATGCGCACCATCGCCCACCGCGCCGAGGCCATCGAGCGTGGGAATCCCGTCACCGGCCGTGAAGTTCCCGTCGGAGGCCCCGCCCACGGCCACCCCGCGAGGGGCCGCGATGCCGAGGTCGGCTGAGAGCACGGTCGCCCGGTCGAAGAGCTCAGCGGAGCGCTCGGGTTCGAACGGGGGTCGGTTGATTCCGCCGATCACCTCGGTCGTCGACCCTTCGAGCCGCGGGTTCGCGGCGAGGGCGCGGATCGCTGCGTCGACGCGTTCGAGTTCGGCCGCGGTCCGGGCACGGACATCGACGTCGACGCGCGCCTCGGCGGGGACGGTGTTCGACGTCGTCCCCGCGGTGATCGTCGTCGGCACGACCGTGGTGCCCGCCTCGGCGTCGGCGAGCTCGGCGATGAGGGGGAGGGTGAGCGCGAGCGCCATGCCCGCGTTGACGCCCTTCTCCGGTTCGAGCCCGGCGTGCGCGGCCTTCCCGCGGAAGATCAGCGTGTAGATCCCGGTGCCCTTGCGTTCGAGTTTGAGTGCACCGTCCGCGCTCGCCTCCATGACGAACACGGCGGCAGCGTCGGCCGCCTCGGCGCGGATGAGATCCGATGAGGTCACGGACCCGACCTCCTCATCCCCGGTGACGAGGATCGACAGACCCTCGAGTCCGCCCTCGCCGAGGCGGTCGGCCAGGATCGCCGCCGCGTGCACGCTCATGATCGCCCCGGTGAGCATGTCGAAGCTGCCGGGTCCGCGGAGGATGCCGTCCTCGGTCGAGAACGGCAGGCGCTCAAGGGTTCCATGCGGCCACACGGTGTCCTGATGGTTGACAAGCACGACGCGCGGGGGACCGTCGCCGAAGCGCAGGCGGACATGCGCGACCCCGTCGACTGTGAGGATCTCAGGCTGGGCGCCGAGGCGCTCGTGGAGAAGTGCCGCGAAGTCGGCGGCCCCGGCGGCGACGGCGTCCTTGTCGGCCGACGGGGTCTCGAGGGTGATGACGCGGGCGATGTCGGCGAGCATGTCCGGCAGGCGCTCCTCGGCGTCGCGGACGAGGTCAGAGGGCTGCGTGGCGGGTTTCACAGAGGTCGACATGCGCCGATTCTACGGCGGCACCCCAGCCGGGAGGGCAGCTGTCCGGATCGCACAGCGGGGCGACCGCCTCGGCGAGTCGAAGAAAGTCCCGGGGCGGCCGGCCACAACAGGCGATGTCTGTGGTTTGCTTGAGGCATGGGTGAGGCAGTGAGTTCGAAACGGTACACACCGGAAGAGCGGACGTTGTACCGCGAGAAGCTTGCGGAGAACCTCGAGCTCTTCGACACGTACCTGCGGCATGCGGAGTTCAAGTCGGCGGGCACGATCGGGCTCGAACTCGAGCTCAACCTCGTCGACGAGGACAATCAGCCGAGCCTGCGCAACAAGGAGGTGCTCGGCGACCTCGATGATGAGTTCCAGTCGGAGATCGGCGGGTTCAACCTCGAGCTCAACCACCCGGTCCTCCAGGTCGCGGGGCGCGGGCTCAAGACGCTCGAGTCGGGTGTCGCCGACCGCCTGGCCCGGGCGAAGCGCGCCGCCGAGGCGAAGGGGCTCAGGGTCGCCTCGATCGGGACGCTGCCGACGCTGACCACGCAGTTCCTCAAGCACGATCCGTGGATGACGGAGGAGAACCGGTACGAGGCGCTGAGCAATTCGGTCATCGACGCGCGCGGCGAGTTCGTCAAGATCGAGCTCGACGGCGAGGAGACGTACCGGCAGGAGTTCGCCGACATCGCCCCGGAGTCCTCGTGCACGTCGATGCAGCTGCACCTGCAGGTGGCGCCGAACAAGTTCGCCGAGGCGTGGAACGCCTCCCAGGCGATCGCCGCCGCGCAGGTGGCGGTGAGCGCGAACTCGCCGCTGTTCGTCGGGCACAAGCTCTGGCACGAGTCCCGGATCCCCGTCTTCGGGCAGTCGATCGACACGCGCACTCCCGAACTCGTCACGCAGGGTGTGCGTCCGCGTGTGTGGTTCGGGGAGCGGTGGATCACCAGCGTCTTCGACCTCTTCGAGGAGAACGTCCGCTACTTCCCGCCGCTGCTGCCGGAGATCAAGGACTTCGTCGAGTTCAGCGAGGCCGATGCGCCGAAGCTCTTCGAGCTCAACCTCCACAACGGCACCGTGTGGCGGTGGAATCGGCCGATCTACGATGCCGGCGACAACGGCGCGCACATCCGCGTGGAGAACCGTCTGCTGCCGGCCGGTCCGACCCCGGTGGACATGGTCGCCGATGCCGCCTTCTACTACGGACTCGCGGAGTTCCTCGTCGGCGAGAACCGTCCCGTGTGGTCGCGGATGTCCTTCGCCGAGGCGGAGGAGAACTTCTTCGCGTGCGCCAAGGAGGGCATCACCGCGCGGGTGACGTGGCCGAAGATCGGTCACATCGCCGTCTCGGACCTCGTCATCGACGTCCTCATCCCGCAGGCGCGCCGCGGGCTGCGACGGCTGAACATCGACAAGGACGTCATCGAGGAGTACATGTCGATCATCGAAGGCCGGGCCGAGGGCAAGGCCAACGGGGCGACGTGGCAGCTGCGGATGCTCGACCAACTGGCACCCGGCAGCCGGCCGAATTCGCCCGAACGCCGCGAGGCGCTCAAGGCGATGATGGACGCGTACCTCGAGAACCAGGCGAGCGGACGACCCGTGCACACGTGGGACGTGCCGGCCTGAGGTCCGGGTTCAGCCGCTTCGCGACTGGAAATGGACGCTGAGTGACGATTTTCGCGACCCGAATCGACACTGCGGGTCCGAAACTCTCGAGCGGACGGCAGTCTGCCAGATCGATAGTGAAAGTTCCCCATGTTTCGCAGAAGAAGGAAGAGCAGAGAGCTCCTCATGCTCAACGAGCTCGCCGACGCGGTGGACGACGACTTCGAGCCCACCTATCCGATGCTGTGGGAGGACAGCTCGGCGAACCTCGATGATCGTCAGTCTGAGGTTTCGGGGTGCGTCGAAGAGGTGCTGGAAGCGATTCAGCAACTGGCGTTCGAACCCGATTTCCCAGCGCGAATGCTCATCAGCGCGATCCGTGAGGACGTCGACGGGCTCGCTGCTGTCGTCACGTCCGCTGAGCCTGCTGAGCAGACTCTTGTCGCGAGGACGTACGCGCTGCTCGACTATGCGGACCGGATCAATTCCGGTGGAACAGTCCTCGCGCTGCTCGACTCAGCACCAGTGCGACGAGAGCCCGAGCCCGCGGGCCCAGATTTCTCGAGTTCCGCCGATTTCGACGGTTCAGACACCGTGGACACCGCTTTGGAGGCCACCGCTACTGAGGGCGCGCGAGATGGTGAAGTCTCCCCTGACACGCGGGCAAGCGCGATCGGTTCACCGGACGACGACACTGGTCGTGACGACACGGCAAGTCGCCATTCAGGACCCACCGCAGACCACACAAGGCCCGATGGGTTGAATGTCGAGCACGGCCCAGCACCGCGCAGACCACTGAGTTGGGACCACATCGTCTTCGGCATCGGCCTCGGATGGACACTCGCCTGGTCCGTCCTCACTGCGGCAGCTTTCGTCGTCGCGATTCGGACTGCCGCGGAAGGAGAAGAGGGAATGCCCGAAGTCTTCGCGTTCCTCGGCGTCATGGCGCTGTTCATTCTCATCGGCTTGGCGATTGTCGTCCTCTGGTACCGATCGAGACTGCGGCGGTGAGACGACCTAGCCGCGCTGAAAGCGCGTAGACCCGAGCCGGGATGTCCGCGGCACTCGTTCTTCGCTTGGGCAAAGGACGCTGAGTGACGATTTCCGCGACCCGAATCGACACTGCGCGTCCGAAATTCCCGAGCGGACGGCAGTCTGCGCCCGGTCGCGGGCGGCTCGAAGCACCCTGCGCTACAGGCGCTCGATCTCGACGAAGATGACAGCGTCGTCGCCGTCGGGGTTCGAGACCTCGTGCTCGGAGCCGGCCGGCCGAGTGTAGGAGACGCCGGCCTGGAGGTCGGCGGTGAGCTCGGTGCCGTCGGAGTTCTGAACGTGCATCGAGTCGGTGACCATGGGGACGACGACATACTCGTGCTCGTGGCGGTGCATGGGGATGACTCCGCCCGGCTCGATCGTCCACCGCGTCACCCGGAAGATCCCGTTGTCGAGCTGCACCTCACCGGTCGCCCCCGTGTCAGTGGCGCTGGCGTCGCCGGATCCTGCATCTGCACTGCCGGCAGCTCCCGTGTTCTCCGCATCCATCGCCTCTGCTCCTCACTTCTCCGACACCCGCGGCACCATCGCCGCCCACGTGCCCATCAGCCCTCACCCTAAGCCCCGCGAACTCACGACAGCTAGCATGTGCACTATGCGATACCCACTGGCTGACATCGCCGAGGTCGACGACGACATCCGCGACCACATCCTCGCCGTGTCCGAGAAGTCCGGCTTCGTGCCCAACGTGTTCCTCTCCCTGGCCCGTCGGCCCGCCGAGTTCCGGGCGTTCTTCGCCTACTACGACGCCCTCATGGAGAAGGAGACCGGCAGCCTGACGAAGGCCGACCGGGAGATGATCGTCACGGCCACCTCGGCGGTCAACAACTGCCTCTACTGCGTCGTCGCCCACGGTGCCCTGCTGCGCATCTACGCGAAGGACCCCTACATCGCCGACCAAGTCGCACTCGACTACGCTCACGCGGACATCACTCCACGTCAGAAGGCCATGCTCGACTTCGCGATGAAGGTCTGCCGGGAACCGTGGACGATCACTGAGGCGGACTACGCCGCACTGGCCCTGCACGGCTTCGACGACGAAGACGCGTGGGACATCGCCGCGATCACCGGCTTCTTCGGCCTCTCCAACCGCATGGCCCAGGTCGCAGGAATGCGGCCGAACCCCGAATTCCACATCCTCGGCCGCCTCCCGCGGGAGAAGCCGACCTCGCAAGCCAGCACCGACGACCGCGAGGCCGAAACCACCAGGCCCGAAGCGACCGCGCCCGGAGCCACAGAGCCCGGAGCCCCGGCGCCCGAAGAAGCGAGCGGACGATGAACCCCGACACCACCCACGCCCCCAGCCGGGTCGATGCCGCGGTATCGGACCCCGCCACCCCCGGCCCCGCCACCCCCGGCCTCGCCGTCTCGAACCGGGCCGGACTCGTACGGCCGTTCGCGGCGATGAACATCGTCGGCAAGGTCCAGGCGATGCAGCGGGCCGGGCGGGACACGATCGCGATGTGCCTCGGCGAACCCACCCAGGGCGCTCCCGGCCCGGTCAAGCGCCGTGCCGCCCAGATCCTCTCCGACGGCACGAACCTCGGCTACTCGGCGGTCTTCGGCATCCCCGAACTGCGCGAGGCGATCGCCGGACACTACCGCGACTGGTACGGCATCGACATCCCCATCGACCGCATCCAGATCACCACCGGCTCCTCCGGTGCCTTCCAGACGGTGTTCCTCACCTGCTTCGACGTCGGCGACCGGGTGGCCGTGGCCCGACCCGGCTACGGCGCGTACAAGAACATCCTCGCAGCCCTCGGCGCCGACATCGTCGAACTCGACTGCGGTGCCGAGCACGGATTCCAACCGACGATCGACCTCCTCGAGGCCGCTCACGCCCAGGCCCCGCTCAAGGGCCTCATGCTCGCCTCCCCGGCGAATCCGACGGGGACGATGATCGGGGCCGACCACCTCGGCGAGCTCATCACCTGGTGCCGCGACCACGACGTCCAGGTGATCTCGGACGAGATCTACCACGGCATCAGCTACATCGGGACCCGTGGGGAGACCGCGCTCGCCCACGACGACGAGGCCATCGTCATCTCATCGTTCTCGAAGTACTGGGCGATGACCGGCTGGCGGCTGGGCTGGGCGATCCTGCCCGAACGACTGACGAAGGCCGCCGAGAACGTCACCGGCAACCTCGCCCTGTGTGCGCCGGTGCCGGCCCAGCATGCCGCAGTCGCCGCGTTCGATCCGGAGTCCTATGCCGAGTGCGAGGCCGCTGTCGCCTCATTCGCCCGCGCCCGCGACCACGTGCTCGATGCGACCGCGGACCTCGGCTTCACCGACATGGCCCCACCCGACGGCGCGTTCTACATGTACGCGCGCATCGACGACATCCTTGAGCGCTCGGGCGGCCGGTTCGCCACGGCGACCCAGTGGTGCGAGGACCTCCTCGACGCGACCGGCGTGGCCTTCGCCCCCGGCGACGACTTCGACTCCGTGGACGGCTGGCGCTCGGTGCGACTGTCCTTGGCTGTGGGTGCGGAGCGGACCGCCGAGGCGCTCGACCGGGTCCTCGATCACCTGGGCTGACCCGGCGATCACCTGACGTGACCCGGAAATCATCTGACGTGACCCGGCCGCCGGGGCCGCTGGGCGGACGCGCCTCTCAGTGCTCGTGGCCCTCGACGGTGTGGGCGAGGGCGTCGAGGATGATGTGGGCGACGTGGTCGTCCTTGAGTGAGTAGTAGGCCTCGCGGCCGAGCCGCTTGACGCCCACGAGGTGGAGCCCGCGGAGGAACTTCAGATGCTGGGACACGAGCGGCTGGGACAGGCCGGTCGAATCGACGATGTGTGTGACCGTCGCCTCGCCGTGGGCGAGGACGAGGAGCATCTTCAGCCGCGAGGGAGTCGCGAGCGCCTTGAAGAGGTCGGCGGTCTCGGTGATGGCGTTGAGATTGTCCGCGGGGTTGCGCAGCAGCGCATCAACGGCAGCGTTGACCGGGATGGAATCTTGGGAGTCAGCCATGGATAGAGGCTACCGGAACAGGGTTGAACTACAGCAAGTCAGCCGCCGAGGTCGGGCACGCCATCGGAGGGCCCGCCATTGGAGGGTCCGTCATCGGTGGACTCGTCGTCCGCGAGCCGACCGCCCTCCTCACCACGGTCGTTCCCGAATTCGGCCGGTCGCTCGCCGGTGGCCGGCGTGCCGTCGCCTGCCCGCACCGCCGACAGAGGTCCCGCCGAGGCAATCACCGCACATCCGCGCGCCCACGTGCCGACCGCCTCGGCGGGATCGAGACGAGACAGAGGCAGCCGGTCGTGGGGTGGGCACGCGAACCTCCCGATCGCGAAGACGACCGCGGCGAACGCGAGGACGAGGATGAGGGCGATCATGAGCGCAGCCTCGTGCGCACGGTGAGCGCGGCGCTGGCGATGACGGCGGTTCCGCAGACGATCGTCGGCCAGTCGAGGCGTTCGCCGAGGAGGAGCGCCGCCCACGCGATCGACATCACCGGCTGGATGAGCTGCACCTGGGAGACCTGCGCCATCGGACCGATCGCCAGACCCCGATACCAGGCGAAGAAACCGAGGAACATGCTGATCACGCCGAGGTAGGCGAACGACGCCCACTGCGCCGGCGACCCCGACGGGGCGACGGTGACGATGGCGAGAACGGTGAGGCCGAGCGTCACCGGCGCCGAGAGCACGAGCGCCCACGAGATCGTCTGCCACGACCCGATCTCGCGGGAGAGCACCCCGCCCTCGGCGTACCCGACGGCCGCCGCGACCACGGCGGCGAAGAGGAGGAGGTCAGCCGGTCGCAGGCCGCCGAACTCGGCGCCCTGGACGAGCGCGAAGACGACGGCGAGGACCGCACTGAGCGCGGCCATCACCCAGAAGCCCCGGCCGGGACGCTCCTTCGTCCTGATCACCGCGGCCGCAGCGGTTGCGGCCGGCAGCAGAGCGATGACCACCGCCGCGTGACTGGCCGGGGTCTGACTGAGCGCATACGAGGTGAGCAACGGGAACCCGAGGACGACGCCGCCGGCGACGACGAGCAGACGCAGGCACTGGATCCCGGTCGGGAGGCGGACAGACGATGCCCCCGGAGTGCGGCCGGCGGACGCAGGCCCGGACGAGGCAGCACCGGCGGACGCGGCACCGGGCGACGCGGCACCGGTGAACTCACCGCCGGATCGCGAGCGTCCGCGCAGCCAGACGAGCCAGAGGAGCAGCCCTGCGAGGATCGAGGCGACCGTCGCGCGGCCGGCGCCGATGAACAGCGGGGACATCGATCCCGACTCGGCGGCGATGCGGGTGAAGGGAACCGTGAAGGAGAACGCCGTGACGCCGAGCAGGCCCCACCACACTCCAGCCCGGTCGCCGATCAGAGAGCGGCCGCCGGGCGAAAGTAGCGGTTGGCGAACAGTTGTGATAGCGCTATTATCATATCTCATGCACCACGATAGCAGTTCGCGCATCGCGGCGGAACTCTCCGCATGGATCGCCTCCGCCCCCGACGGCGCGCGCCTGCCGTCCTCACGGGCGCTGGTCAAGGAGTACGAGGCCTCGCCGGTGACCGTGCAGAAGGCGCTGTCGAGTCTGGCCAGGCGCGGACTCGTCGAGTCGAGGCCGGGAGTCGGGACGTTCGTGCGGCGCGAAAGGACGCTCGCGACTCCCGACCTCAGCTGGCAGACCGGCACCCTAGGGCCGCGGGAGTTCCTGCCCGGCCCGGTCGTGGCACCGCTGCGTGAGGCCGGGGTCGACCAGTTCGCCCTCCATGACGGCTACCCCGATCCGGACCTGCTGCCGCGGGCGCTGGTGAGAAGCGCGCTGGGGCGGGCCGCGAGGTTCGAAGATTCGCTGCGCCGGGCACCGGTCGCCGGCCTGCCCGACCTGCAGGCCTGGTTCGCCGCCGAGGTCTCCGACGCGGGAGCGGCCTCACCGCCGGCGCCCTCCGACGTCACGATCACCCCCGGCAGCCAGACCGGCATCGGGTCGATCCTCCGGTCGCTCATCGGTCCCGGCCGTCCGCTCATCGTCGAATCCCCGACCTACTGGGGTCTCATCACCGCGGCGAGACGTGCCGGAGTCACGCTCGTGCCCGTGCCGTCAGGGCCCGCCGGACCGGATCCGGACGTCGTCGCCGAGGCGATCGACCGCACCGGTGCTACCGCGTTCTACGCCCAGCCCAACTTCACCAACCCGACCGGGGTCCATTGGTCCCCGCAGCTGCGAACGGCGATCCTCGAGGTCATCCGCTCCCGTCGGGCCTTCCTCATCGAGGACGATTGGGCGCACGACTTCGGCATCGACGACGTCTCCGTGCCGATGATCGGCGACGACGCGGACGGTCACATCGTCTACGTCCGGTCACTGACGAAGAGCGTGTCCCCGGCGATCCGGGTCGCCGCCGTCATCGCCCGCGGACCGGCCCGCGACCGCATCCGCGCAGACGTGCAGGCCGAATCGATGTACGTCAGCCCGCTCCTGCAGGCCGCTGCCCTCGACGTCATCACCCGCCCCGCGTGGCGCACGCATGTGCGCGGTCTCAGCCGCCGCCTCGGCGATCGCCGCGATTCCCTGCTCTCGGCCATCCGCGCCGAGGTGCCGGCCCTGACCGTCGACCACGTGCCCCAAGGCGGACTCAACCTCTGGTGCCGGCTGCCCGAGGGCACCGATGTCCGATCCTTCGTCGCCGAGGCGGCTGCGCGGGGTGTGTTCGTCACCGGTGGGGAGGAGCTCTTCCCCACCGAAGCTCACGCCCCGCATGTGCGCCTCAACTTCGCCGGTCCGAATCCGGCAGGGTACCGGGAGGCGATGCGCCGCCTCGGCGAGGTGATGGAGCGGTCAGCGGGGAACTGACCTATCGGGTCCCGCCCGGGAGGACGGCTCAGGCTTCGCCCTGCTCGGCCTTGCCGATGGCGTCGGGCAGTTCGTCGAGCAGCCACGGATAGCTGAGCGGGGAGAGGTTCGTCAGGGCGGTGAACTCGTCATCGTCGAGCACGGTGTAGTGCTTGCCGCGGATGACCTTGACCTCGCGGTAGAACGGGTCGGAGAGATCGGATTCGTCGAGGAGTCCCTTGCCGCTGCTGGGGAAGTGGATGAAGAGCACGTCGGCGTCGAGGGTGTCGACCTTCGACTTCTTCACGGTGTGCTTCGCCGCGGTGTACTTCGCGGCCGCAGGCGCGGAGAGGAGTCCGAGCCCGGTGAAGAAGCTGTCGTCGCTGCCGTCGTAGGAGAGGTAGTCGATCGAGGATTTCTGCACATCGGCGAGCGTGTAGGTGGTGTCCTCGAACTCGAGGTGGCTGTCTGCGATGTCGGGGGCGTGGGCATCGACATCGATGACGACGGTCTTCGCCTCGTCGGCCCGGTCGAGTGCCGTGGCGACCGCGGCGGTCCTGTCCGTCCAGGTCGCATCCGGTGCCGAGGCGACGACCGGGGCGATCGCGGAGAGTTCGTCGAAGCGGTCGCCGGCATCCTCGAGTCCGGTGGCGAGGATGATGTCCGGTTGGGCCCGTTCGATCGCGGTGATGTCCGGGCCGCCGCCGGCATCGAAGGTGTCGGGAGCGCTCAGGCGCTTGTCGTCGATGGCCTGCTGGGCCCACGGGCTGAACCGGTCGGTACCGTCTGCGGCGGGGGCGATGACGGGTGCGACGCCGAGGGCCAGGGCGATGTCGAGATCGGTCGAGCTGACGACGGCGACCTTCGTGGGAGCCGAGGGGATCTCGGCGCTCCCGAAGGGCGAGTCGATCGTCTGCGGGTAATTGCCGTCAGACTGAGCGGCCGAGCCCGGAAGGATCGAACAGCCGCTGACGACCAGGGAAGCGGCGACGGAGTAGGCGAGGACGGGGAGAGCAGTGCGAAAGTTCACCCAGCCAGTGTAGTCAGGGGCGTCCGGGGCTGAGCAGTGGCCCCTCAGTGGAGGGCTTCGACGTCGTTCTGCGAGCCGATGAGGTCATCGGCGAGTGACTCCCACTGGCCGTACGCGTCGGGATAGGCCGAGCGCTGCACCGCCTGGGCGGCTTCGGTCGGGGTCATCGAGTCCCAGTCCTCGATCTGGTCGAGTCCCGGGTTCTTGATCTCAGGATTGATGCCGTAGAACGACTTCGTCGCGAACACCGGGTCGGTGAGTTCGCTCGGATCGCCCCAGCCCTGGGACGGGCGCTGCTGGAAGAGGCCCACGGAGTCACGGTCGCCGTAGTCGATGTTGCGCAGAGACGACTCCTGCAGAGCCGTCATGAGGGCGATGCGGATCGCTTCGTCGTCGAATCCGCCGCCGCGGCCGACGGCGATGATGAGTCGGGCGTTGTCGATCTGCTGCTGGTTGAGCTGATTCACCGATGACATCTGCATCTGCCTGATCGTCGTCGAGCCGAATGAGACGGGCGCGCTGAGAATGACGACGGCGCCGATCGCCAGTGCTGCGACCGCTGCCCCGAGTCCGATCAGGGCACCGACGAGCACGGACCGGGGTCCCTTGCGGTGTCGTGTCTGTCGAGGCATGAATATAACGATAATGCAACAAACTGAAGGGTCAATGTGACCACGCCATGCTTTTTGTCACAGAACGATCACGGACCAGTGGGAGCAGCGCTGACTGTGGCTGCGCGGCCGGGCGGGTGTTGCCGATCTGGCAAACGTCGCAGCCGCCCGTGACCGTCCCATCCACCTAGGATCAAGGCATGACCCGTTTCGTTCGACGATCCCCGCTTGCCAGCTGCCTCATCGTCACCGTTGCGGTTGTGGCCACGCTGTTCATTGTCGGCGTCGTCATCGTCGTTGCGCTGACCGTGGGCTCGAGCCACGGTGAACCACCGTCGGTCGATCCGTCGCCGCAGGAAAACCAGTCAACGAGTCCAGCGACCGGTGGCTGGACGAGCGGAGGCTGAATCGCCTCGTCGGGCCACGTGCCGAGCCCGAACACTCCGCCTCACCTCACGCGTCGCACCGGCTGCCTGAGGATCGTCCGCAGCTTCGCGGGTGCCGTCCTCCGGGAGTCGCTGAGGTAGATCTCGTGATGCGTGCCGGTGAGTGCGAACCCTGCGTTCGGGATGACGTCGTCATGGAGGTGGGCGAGCACCTCGGCCTCCGAATCGAACGACCCGAGGTGGAGGGTCTGCACGCAGGTGCCCTCGTCGAGGGTCTCGACCCTCACCTCATGCAGGCGCGGGGGAGAGGACTTGCGGGCGACCGCCTCGGCGGCGGATTCGATATGGGTGCGATCGAGCCAGTCCGGAACAAGGAGCATGAGGGTGAAGTCCCAGTCGGATTTGTTCCGTGCGGTGGTGAAGGAGCTCATGTCCTCGGCCCACCACAGACCCTCGAGCGGCGGCACGACGTAATCGCGGTCGAGTTCCCGCTTGCTGAGGAACTTCAGCGCGTACGCGAGCGGGTAGAGCGACTCGACCGCCGAGGTGAACTGCGGTGAGGTGTTCGGATCGCCGTGCCCGTCGAGCATGAGGTACCGCATCGGCGGGACGGTGATCGTGCTGAACTCGCCGGATTTCGCGCGGTAGCTCGGAAGGGTCTTCTTGAGGTCGATCTTCTCCACGGCTGCCCCTGACGCAGTAGCTGTCGATCGCTGATGGCCGGTTGGCGCTCTCTCCGATTCTATGGCGAGTTCCGGCCCGGCGATTTCTGTGGTGGCAGTGGTGGTGTCAACCTCGGCGAAGGCGGGCATGTCCCTGGTCGCCGAGGGTCGGCCTCAGCGTCGGCCTTGACCTTGACACGATGTCAAGGCCTTCACTGGGATGAGTCGTCGCCACGAGAGCAGAAGGAGGCTGACATCATGACAGAGACCACTCATTCGCGAGGACATGACCGCGACGGAGCAGTGCAGACAGAGATGCTGCGCCGAGGCGCTGCGCCCCAGCGGCTGCGGGCTGCACTGACGATCGGCACCGATGCCGACGACGAGTTCCTCGACGTCCTCATCGAGCGTTGCCGCCTCGAACCGGACTTCTTCGTCCGCGACATGCTCACGTGGGCGCTGACGCGGTTGGATCCGGACCTCGTCGTGCCGAGGCTCATCGCCGAGCTCGACTCCGACGTCGCGCAGGCGCAGAGCCAGGCGCTGCACACGCTGTCGAAGATCGGCGACCGACGCGGCTGGGAAGCCATCGACCCGAATGTCATCGGACTGCGGTTCATCGCCCATCCCGACGCCGAGGTGGCCCGCAGTGCGTGGCGATCCGCGGTGTCCCTGGTGCCGGGTGAGAATCGAGCGGATCTTGCATCAGCCCTGGTCACGCAGTTGGGACGGGGTGATCTGGAGACGCAGAAGAGCCTGAGCCGGGCGCTTGTCGCGCTCGGCGATGATCTCGTGTCAGTGGTGGATGGGAGTGTTGGGGCAGAGGAAGAAACAGTGCGCGCACACGCTCTGGCGACGGTTGAGATGTTCCATGACCCCGACGCCGGCTTCGCCCACGCCATGGGCGAAGCCAAGCGTGTGGTCGCACTGGGGTCCGAGGCGACGGCCTAGTCCGACTTCGGGAAGGGTCGGCCGCCGTGTGCGGTGCCGAGCGGGGCAAGCTCGGCACCGAGCCGGCATCGCCGTCTCCTCGGACTCCTTCCTCCGAACCCCTTGGGCGTTGCGGTGCCCTCCGCGTCTCTGCGCTGGCACGGGAGCAGGGTGAGTCGTCCTGGAGCAGGGCCGGACGCAATCGATTGTGGCGGGTGCACAATGGTGCAGAGCTTCGATGACTCCGGCATAACCAGTGCAGGCAGGATCACCGCAGGTCAGCACTCCGGGGCAGTGACGAAAGGGAGGCGGCGATGCTCATCGGCGAGGTGTCTCGGCGCTCGGGCGTGAGCGCGCGCATGCTCAGACACTACGAGTCGCTCGGGCTCGTCACTCCCAGCGCGCGATCGTCGAACGGCTACCGAGAGTATTCACCGGCCGATATCGGCCGGATCTTCCACATCGAGGGTCTGCGCAGTCTCGGACTCTCTCTGCCCGAGATCGGTCGGCTGCTCGCCGATCCTGGATTCGACGCCTCCGCCGTGATCGCCGACCTCATCACCGCCGTTCGTGAGCGCATCGCGGCCGACGAGCGCCTGCTGACACATCTCGAGCAGGTCTCCGGCCTCGGCGCCGCAGACGGCGAGAGTCTGCTCACCGCGATCGACCTCATGCGTTCGCTCGAATCCCGCGATGTCATCCAACGCCACAAGGCCGCACTCGGCAGCGGGGTCGACGGCGGTGTGCCCGTGGAGATGCTCTCACGGGCGGTGCTCGAGGAATCGGTGCTCAATGCGGCGGGCGCGATGCGGTGGGCTCTCGCCCAGGCCGGTCACGACGCCGTGGCACCTCTCGCCGCGGGGCTCGACTCCGAGGACCCCGGAGTCCGGCGCAATGCGATCCGCGCGCTCGACGAGATCTGGAGGACCACCTCGGCGAACGACCTCGCCGAGTCCGACGCCGTGATCGCGGAGGCGATGCGCGCGGCACTCGACGACGAGGATCCCGAGGTGAGCACGATCGCAGCGCTCGCCCTCGGACGCCGCGGCGACCCGTCCGCCGTGCCGATGCTCCTCGACATCGCGATGAGCGGGAGCAAGGACATCGACGCCGCCGAGGCGCTCGCCGGCTTCATGTTCGCCGACACCGCAGGCGACCCGTCTGTCGCACCGGCTCGTTCCGGTCCACATGCGGACGTCCCGACCGCGGCCTTCCTGCTTCCGGCCGAACCCGCTGCGGCCGGTCCGGTCGCTGCCGACCGCACCACTGCCGACCTGACCGTCGCCGAGACGATCATGGCCGAGCTGCGAACGCGGTCGGGCTCACAGGATCCGACCGTGCGCTTCCGGGTCCTCCAGGTGCTCGTCGAGATCCCCGGTGCCGAGAGCGACGCACTCATCGCCGTCCTCGCCGAGGACGAGGTACGGGAGATCGCTGCCACCGCGAATGCGTCTCTGCTGCGTCGACACGTCTCACCGCGCCACGACTGAGAGACTCGCGACTGCGGGCACCACGTGCCCGACACTCACGACCGAGAGAATTCCGCCCAGTTCCCCTGCCGGAGTCAGTGCCCGTCGCTACACTTGGTCCATGAATCCCCGAGCCCAGACTCCGGATCCCCCTCCCGGGCAGGCACCCGATCGCGAGAAGAACCGCCGTCGGCAGTCGTTCGTGTTCCGACGGCACCATTTCACGGTCACCGGCGTCCTCGACTACTTCTTCTTCCTCTTCGGCGGAGCAGCCTCCCTGTTCCTCGCCCTGCTCATCCTCCTCAAGGGCTTCTCCCTCGGCTGGTGGCAGGTGCTCACCCTGCTCATCCTCTGGGCCGTCGTGTCGTATCTCGCGCTGCCCCGGCTGCACCGCATCCTCTCCCAGATCTACGTCCCCAACTACTTCATCGGGCGCACGAGGACCTCGGACGGCCTCCTCGGCGATCCCGTCAACCTCGCATGGCGGGGCGAGGAGGCGCAGATCCACCATGCGATGAAGGCCGCCGGGTGGACGCTCGCCGACGACATCACGGCCGCCTCGACGTGGGGCATCATCAAGTCGACCCTGACGAAGTCGAGCTACCCCGAGGCTCCGGTCTCCCCGCTCATGCTCTTCGGTCGTCGGCAGGACTTCGCCTACCAGCAGGAGGTCGACGGCGACCCGGGCCAACGCCATCACGTCCGCTTCTGGAAATGCCCCTCGGGGTGGCTGCTGCCCGGCGGTCTGCAGGCGGACTGGCTGGCGGCGGGAACGTACGACAAGAGCGTCGGGCTCTCCCTCTTCACCCTGCAGATCACCCACAAGATCGAAGAGAACACGGACATCGAGCGCGACTACATCGTCAAGACCGTCACCGAGGCGGACCCTGAGATCACCGTCGACAACATCAAGGACTTCTCGACCGGCTACCACTCCCGCAACGGCGGTGGAGATGCGATCGTCACCGACGGCAACCTGCCGATCATCGACGTCAAGATGGTCACCACTGACGCCGACGACTATCCCGAGCGGCTCGACCTCGCCCTCGACGCCACGCAGATCTACCACGACTCGAACTCGGTCTCCGACCTTGCCCGCACCCTGTGGAGCAAGCGGCCTCTGCAGACGCTCATCGGGGCGGGCCTCGTCCTCGTCCTCCTCCAAGCCACCGATGTGCTCAGCATCCTCCTCGATTGGGACGGCCTGCGAGCCGACGTCGCCAGCACCGGAGGGAGTGCTGCCGACACTGAGATCGTCACCCGGATCGTCGCCGGCGTCCTCGTCGGGCTCAGCCTCATCATCGGTGTCATCCAGGTCATCGCCTCGATCTCCGTCTTCCGCGGCAGCAACCGGGCGAGACTGTGGATCCTCACACTCTCGACGATCTCGGTCATCATCTCGTTCACGAACTACCTCACCGGTGACCGCAGCATCGCGACGAACATGTACTCGCTCGTCACCGTCGCCCTCCAGGTCGGTGTCCTGCTCTCGCTCTCGAGCGACTCCTCCAGGCTCTTCACCCGGTTCAGCACCGCCGCAGCCCGCGCCGACCGACAGGATCGGGCGATCGAGGACTGAAGTGTCGGAGTCACCAGGTCGGAGTAGTCTGACGGCAGAGACCCCGTCCTGGACCACGGCCGAAAGGGAAGCCGATGACCGACTCCGCCCACTCCGATGCCTCCGCCTTCGACGCGATCGACCCTGCCCTCAAGGTTGTCAGCGCCGAACTCGTCATCGACGCCCCCTCTGCTGAGGTGTTCGCGCTCATCGCCGACCCCGCACGGCAGCCGGAATGGGACGGCAACGACAACCTCGGCGAAGCGGCTGCGGGTCAGCGCATCACCGAGGCGGGCGGATCGTTCATCACGACCCTGACGAAGGGCGTCGACCGGGAGAACCACGTCGTCGACTTCGAGGAAGGCCGCCTCATCGCGTGGATGCCCGCCGAGGTCGGACAGCCCAAGCTCGGGCACAAGTGGATCTGGGAACTCGAACCCGAAGGTGACTCGGTGCGCGTCCGGCACACCTACGACTGGACGCAGCTGCGGGATCCGCAGCGGCTGCCCCGCGCACAGTCGACGACGGCAGAGAAGCTGCTGGCCTCGCTCGAGCGGCTCAAGGCGCTCGCCGAGAGCTGAAGCGTCGACAGCTGAGGCTTCCCGCATTCAGCTGCAACAAGGCCGGCCGTGTCCATCGTGGCCCCGATCGCCTTTCACATCTGGTACGCAAGACCGCACGGCCGCGACCGCTGGTCAGACCTGCGCGTCGGGCACGGCTGGGGCCGCTGGTTATCGTGGCCACGCGTCGGCGAGGCGCGTGAGGAGGTCGGCGAGCGTCTCCCGCTCCTTGTCCGTGAACGAATCGAGCGCGACATCGACGCTGGCCTGCTGTGCGCCGAGGAAGCGGTTCGTGATCGCCCTCCCCTTCTCCGTGAGCGCGATGAGCGTGCGGCGAGCGTCGTCGGGATCGGCCTCGCGCCGGAGCAGGTCGAGCTCGACACCCTGCGACACGAGCCGTGAGGCTCGTGGCTGATCGACCCCGATCGCCTCGCCGAGCGCGCTGACCCCGATGGCGTGCCCGACCTGGGCAAGGGCGATGAGCAGTCGCAGCTGCGCTCTCCCGCCGAGGCGACCGCCCAGACGGTGTGCCCATTCCCGCCACTCATCTCGGCCGGGGTGATCGCGGCGATCCCGACCGTGGCCCGGACCGCCGTGGTCAGGGCCGTGGTGACCCCGTTCGCTGTCGCCCGGTCCGGTCCCGAACGGCCCGCCCTTGCCGAAGAGTCCGCCGTCGCCGAAGGGGCCGCCCTCGGCGAAGGGATTTCCACCGGGGAATCCTCCGGGTCCGCCGCGATGTCCGCCGGGTCCTGGCCCACGGAATCCTCGTCTCCACTGGAGCTGGGTGAGTGCCTCGGCGATCTTGGCAGTCGTGTCGTCTGTCGTCATGCCTGAATTTTACATGTCTCTTGACATGTTTCGTGAATGCATGTCACTATGCATATACATGTCAGATAACAAGTAAAGGAGATGACATGTCCACGCACAATCACTTTGACGATGACAACGACAACACCAACGACGAACGCGGCGCGGCCGCGCAAGGCCCGGACGGCGCGAACGTCCAAGGCAAGGCGGACGGTCCGGACGGCACCGGCCACGCAGCCGACGCTGATGGCGACATCGAAGCCGAGGTCGAGGTCGACGAGTTCGTCGATGTCGATGACCGCCCGATCGATCACGAGGTCACCAGCGAGGACGCCCCGAATCTCGCACGACTGCTCAGGCAGGCAGGGCGATCGCTGCGCAGGGAGTTCCTCTCAGCGGTCGCGGACGAGGACATCGATCCTCGTGATGTCGCCGATCTGCGTCGCCGAGGCAGGCGCTACCGCCATGACGAGGATGTCGCCGATGGCGGCGTCTGGGCTGAGAGCGATCACCGCGACGATGCAGACGGTGTCGACCCGGACGAACTTCGCGACCGAGTCCGTGCGCTGCGAGACCGCGTGAGTGCGAAGGTCGAAGATATCCTCACCGCCGACGAGGTCGCAGCGATGTCCGAGTCGCTGACGAAGATCATCGACGCACTCGGCGGCGATGACGACGACATCAGGGCGATGCGCGAGAAGATGCGCAGATTCGCCCGCGGTCGCGGATTCGGTCCTGGTTGGGGCTCTGATGGCCGTCGTGGACATGGCCACCACCGGGGCCCTGGCGAAGGACATCACCGCGATTTCGCCCGCGACGACTCAGGCTCTGCCGGCCCACGTGACCACCGTGGCCCGCATGACCACAGTGACCGGCGTCGAAGCGATGGCCCTCGGGGCTACGACGACTTCGACGATGATTTCGATCCGCGCATGCTGTTCCGTCGAGGCGCTCGCCGCGGCGGCCCGCGCGGTGGTGGTCGAGGCTTCGGCCCCGGCGACGGACCCGGGTCCCGCGGCGGACGCGGTCCGCGCAGCGGCGATCGAGGCTTCGGACCGTGGGGCGGCTTCGGTCCCGGCGGCCCACGTGAGGGCTTCGACGCCGACTGCGACCCGCGCATGCTCTTCGCGCAGTGGCTGCGCGGCGCGAGCGGTCGCAGACGCGAAGACGCCTACGAGCGCGGATTCGCCGCCGGCTTCGCTCAGGGGCAGCGGTCAGCACAGCAGACGGACTCGCGGGACTGAGCCTCTCCGGCCCCACGACCGGCTGAGCCTCAGCGCCCCTCGCTGGCTGAGCCACACCGGCCCCACAGCCAGCGGGGCCACACCGGCCCTGCAGCCGGTTGAGCCTCACCGGCCGCGCAGGACCGCCTCGAGGTCATCGAGCACGGTGCGGTCCTCGATCGTCGACGGCACGGCAGGATTCTCGATGCCGTCGGCGATCTCGCGCATCGTCTTGCGCAGGATCTTCCCCGACCGCGTCTTCGGCAGCGCACTGACGATGTCGACCTGCCTGAACGCGGCGACCGGACCGATCTCCCGCCTGACCATCGCCACGAGTTCGGCGGTGATCTCCTCCGGGTCGGCCGCCTCGGCGGAATCACCGAGGACGACGAGCGCACGCGGACTCTGCCCCTTCGTCTCATCGTGGACTCCGATGACGGCCGCCTCGGTGACCGCGGGATGGGAGGCGATGACGGCCTCCATCACTCCGGTCGACAGGCGGTGGCCGGCGACGTTGATGACATCGTCGGTGCGGCCCATGACGAAGACGTAGCCGTCCTCGTCGAGGTAGCCGGAATCGCCGGTGAGGTAGTAGCCGTCGAAGGCCGAGAGGTACGAGGAGACGAACCGGGAGTCATCGCCCCACACCGTCGCCATCGTTCCCGGCGGCAGGGGCAGCTTCATGACGATGAGGCCCTCCTGCCCGGCCGGCACCGGCGCGCCCCCGGGGTCGACGACCTCGATCTCATACCCGGGCACGGGCTTCGTCGGGGAGCCCGCCTTGAGCGGGAACCGGGTGAGTCCCAGCGGGTTCGCCGCGATCGGCCACCCCGTCTCGGTCTGCCACCAGTTGTCGACGACGGGGATCTCGCGCCCGGTCACCTCGGCGAGGATGTTCGTCGTCCACTCATAGGTGTCCGGGTCGAGCCGTTCGCCGGCGAGGAACGACGCGCGCAGCGAGGAGAGATCGTACTTGCCGATGAGCTCGCCGTTCGGGTCCTCCTTGCGGACGACTCGCATGGCCGTGGGCGCGGTGAAGTGGACGTTGACCCCGTGGTCCTCGATGATGCGGAAGAACGTCCCGGCGTCGGGGGTGCCGATCGGCTTGCCCTCGAAGAGCACCGAGGTGACTCCGGCGAGCAGCGGGCCGTAGACGATGTAGGAGTGCCCGACGACCCAGCCGACGTCGGAGGCGGTGAACATCGTGTCCCCGGGTTCGAGGCCGAAGATGTGCGGCATCGAGTAGGCCAGTGCCACGGCGTAGCCGCCGGAGTCGCGGACGATGCCCTTGGGCTTGCCGGTGGTCCCCGAGGTGTAAAGGACGTAGAGTTCGTCGGTCGACTTCACCGTCACCGGGTCGATGCCCTCAGAGGTGGCGGCGAGGAGCTCGGCGTAGTCGAGGTCGGTCGCACCGAGTTCGCAGCGGTGCTCGTCGCGTTGGACGATGACGGAGAACTCCGGTTTCGAGGAGGCCAAGGAGATCGCCTCGTCGAGCATCGGCTTGTATTCGAGGATGCGGTTCCGTTCGACTCCCGCCGAGGTGGAGATCACGGCCTTCGGGGCCGTGTCGTCGATGCGCACGGCGAGTTCGGCCGGGGCGAAGCCGCCGAAGACCACCGAGTGGATCGCCCCGATCCGGGCGCACGCGAGCATCGCGACGGCCGCCTCGGGGATCATCGGCATATAGATGACGACGCGATCGCCCTTGCCCACGCCGCGATCGGACAGGGCGCGCGCGAACCGGGAGACCTCGTCGAGGAGCTCGGCGTAGGTGATCGTCCGGACGGTGTCGGTGACGGGGGAGTCGTAGATGATCGCCGCCTGATCGCCGCGTCCGGCTGCGACATGGCGGTCGAGGGCGTTGAAGCAGACGTTGAGCTTGCCGTCGGGGAACCAGCGGTAGATCGGGGCCTGCGAGTCGTCGACGGCGATCGTCGGTTCCCTCACCCAGTCGATGAGCTTCCGGGCCTGCGTCAGCCAGTAGGCGCCGGGGTCGACGGAGATCTCAGTGATGACGTCGTCATAGGTGGGGCGTGAGGTGGCATCCATGACCCCATTGTGACGCATGGCACATTCCATCGCCGAGGCGGGGGTGCCCAACCGTTACCTCAGGCTCCCGGCATCGGGGTCGGTTCCCGGGCACAATGGGAGGATGCGTTATCTGATCGCCCTCATCATCGGAATCGTCGCCCTCTTCGTCGTCAACGCGTTCGCGGATCTCTTCTCGATGCCGCGGCCGTGGGGTTCGCTGCTCATGGGCGGGATCGTCGGCGTCACCATGGTCATCACTCTCCTCATCTGGGAGACCGTGCGTCCCAGCCAGCATGACGGGGTGCCGGCGAAGCCGAAGATGAGCGAGGAGGAGCGTGCGCAGGCCCGTGCGGAGCGGCGTGCCCGTCTTGCCGCCGAGGCGGGGGTGAGTCCCGAGACCGGTGACGGGACCGCGGTGGGGTCGGAGGACTCCGAGCGCACCGAGGCGGACACCCGAGGCGAGGGAAGTCACGGGAAGAGCGCGGCGAGCCCGGGGCCGAGCGCCACGGCCGCTCCAGGGTCAGCCGCCGCGGGATCTGCTGCGGCAGCGACAGGTGCGGTTCCGGCGGCGGAGGGAAAACTCGCGGACGGGTCAGCGACGCAGTCGGCCGATGACGCAGCCGTGCCTGCCGAAGATGAGCCCCAGCCGGACGACACCGCGACACAACGGGCTGCAGATGCCAAGGAGGCGGAGCGGGCCGAGGCCGACGCCTCGGCAGTCGACGAGGTCGAACCCGATCACGCGAGAGAAGCCGCCGAACGCGAAAGCGAGGTCCGTGACGAGTCCCGCGACGATTCGGCACAGGGGTCGTCGCTCGAGTCCCCGCCGGTCGGTGAGCCCGGCGTGTCCATCGACGCCCTCGACGACGAGAAGTCGCGGTCGGAGTCCGCCTCCGGCGACGAGGGGCGCTCGCACTAGGCGACCAACGTCATCGAACCGTCGGCCGAAGTCGGCGGCCGGTTCAGGTTCGGCAGCTGCCGACCCCGGCAGCGGCTCGACCACGGAGCAGCCGGAACCTCTGCAGCCGTTGGCGCAACTCGTCCACCCCGCGCTCGCGCGCTACCGGCGGGCACCTGCGATCAGGGCGAGGACATCATCGACGGCGCGATCCCTCGTCGTGAGCGCAATTCGCGACCATCCTTCACCCGTGCCCAGCCCCTCACCGGCGACGATGCGCGCCCGCAGCTCGGTCCACCGGCGCCAGTGCCGGTCGAAAGCGGGTCTGCGCACGACCCTGCCACGCCTCTCCTGACCGCGCAGTGCAGCCTCATGACCGACGTCGATGTAGACAGCTTCGGCATCACGGCCGGCCGCATGCGCGAGCCCCGAGATCAGGAGCCGACTCCACCGGCGGGTTCCCGGGTCGTGGACGACGACCGGGGGACCGCCTCGGCGAAGGATGCGGCAGAACGCCGCGATGTGGGCGATGGTGTGGACGAATGGGCGCGCCACCGCGTACGGCACCCAGGGGAGGATGCGGCGGAGGCAGTCGCGCACGGGCTCAGGATCGGAGACCCGCAGCCACGGCGCACGGCGTTTGATCTCCCTGAGGGTCTCGGTCTTGCCGGCCCCGGGAACGCCTGCGAGCAGGACGACCGGAGACGACCGTGTCGCGGTCATGAACCCATTGTGCAGGGACAACCTGTGCCGAGGATTCGAGTGCCGCACCGACCGGGAACGCGCACGGCCGGAATCGCGCGCAACAGGGTCGGTCAGCCGGCGTAGTGGGCCGCGAGGATCTCCAGACCGTCCTCGATGCTCACCCGAGGCGTCCAGCCGAGCACTTCCTGCGTCCTGCGCTGATCGAACCAGTGCGCGGTCGAGAGCTGTTCGGCGAGGAACCGCGTCAGCGGCGGTTCGTCGTCGTGATCGCCCAGCGCCCACACCCGCTCGACGACCGCCCCTGCGGCCAGGGCGGGTCCGACGGGGATGCGCAGCCGCGGCTCGGCGGCTCCGCCGGCGATCGCGATGCGCGACATCAGCTCGCCGATCGGCCGCGGCTGACCGTTCGTGACGACGAGCGCCTCACCATGGGTCTCATCGACCGCGGCAACTGCCGCAACGATCGCGTCCACGGCGTTGGCGACGAAGAGCGTGTCGACGAGTGCCGCCCCGGACCCGAGCACCGGCATCCGCCCGGCCTTGGCCCGGTCGATGACCCGCTCGGTCAGCTGCGTGTCCCCGGGCCCCCACATGAGGTGCGGGCGCAGCACGAGGACCCGGAAGTCCGCGGAGTCCGCGCCCAGGGCGATGAGCTCACCGGCCGCCTTCGTCCGGGCGTACTCGCCGCGCGCATGCTCAGGCGAAGCCGGTCCTGCACCGTCGCCGACGATCGACTCACCCGTGTGCGCGACCGACGGCGACGAGATGTGGACGAACCGGGGCACCTCGGCGGCGCGCGCGGCCTCGACGAGGGTGGCGGTGCCGCCGATGTTGACAGCCTCGAACTCGCTGGGATCACCCATCATCGAGACCTTCGCGGCCAGATGGACGATCGCCTCGGCGCCCGCGACCGCCTCGGCGACAGCCGCGGGATCCGTGACGGTGCCGAGCACATCGCGGGCGCCCTCGACCCCGGACGGACGCCGCTGCAGGGTGGTGACGGTGTGACCTCTGGAGACGAGTGCACGGGCGACGGACGACCCGAGCAGGCCGGAGGCGCCGGTGACGGTGATCTGCATGGTGGTCTCCTCAGTCGTTTCGGGGACGGTCCGGGATCGAACGGCAGGGGGCGCGACGACGGCGCGGGCCTCAGACGCGGCGGGGCACACCGTCGCCGGTGAGCACCGTCTCAGCCCACTCGGCCAGCCGCGACCGGTCGATCTTCGAGTTGTGGCGGATGTCGGTCGGGAAGCTCGGCGCGACGAGGACGGCCGCAAGATCCTGCCCGGTCTCGGCGACGAGAGCGCGCAGCCGCGCCGTGAGGTCGAGCGGGGCGAGCCCTGCAGAGAGTGCAGTCCCCTCGGCGTCGAGGACCGCGACGAGCGCCTGCGTCCCCACCGGCCCGGTGCCGACGACGGCACTGCGGCTGACCTCGGAATCGGAGTCGATGAGCGCCTCGAGCCCACCGGGACCGACCGGCCCGCGCGGGGTCGTCACGACATGCTGCAGCCGGCCCTCGAGCCACACCCGCCCCTCATCGTCGATGTGCCCGATGTCGTTCGTCCGGTGCCACGAGAGCCCGCCGAGGCGGTCGCGCCCGGCATCAGCGGTCGTGCGCCAGAGGTTGTCGTACCCCGAGCGCAGGTGCGCGGCACTGACGACGAACTCGCCGAGGCGGCCCTGCGCCGCCGTGCCCTGGAGCAGCTCCGCGGCCGCTGTGCCATCACCGTCGATCGGGGCGAGGGCGAGCTCGACCCCGTCGATCGGGGTGCCCACGCACACGCCGAGGTCGTCCCCGGCCGCGGCCGCCGCGACGCCGGCGGAGTCGATGTCGGTGAGCAGCAGCCCTTCGGTCATCCCGTACGGCGAGTGGATCGCGGCGTTCGGGAACACCTCGGCGATGGACTCCATGAGCTCGAGCGGGACGGGTGCGCCGGCGGAGAGGACGAGCTCGACGCCCGCACACGCCGCGCGCTGGGCGGCGTCGAGTTCGCCCGCGGTCGCGGCGACGTTGCGGTACGCGGCGGGGGAGGCGAAGACCATGGTCGCGCTGCCGGCGATGATCGCCTCGGCGATCGCCGTGGCCGTGAGCGTCTTCGGCTTCGTCACGGACATGTCCGGTGTCACCGAGGTGGCCCCGATCGCCGGTCCCAGCAGCGCGAACGGCGGGAAGCCTGCGACGAGACCGGTGCCCTCACGGACGTCGAAGACGTCGGTGAGCACCGCGGCGAGGGCGGCGATGTCGCCGTGCGTGTACCGCACACCCTTCGCCGGGCCCGTCGACCCTGAGGTGAAGAGGATCGCGGCGTCGTCGTCCGGTCCGGGGGTGGGCGGATCCCCGAAGATCGGGGTGCGTGCGAGTTCGGTCAGGCTCGTCTCGGCGGCGACAATCCTCCGCTGCACCGGCCCGAGCGGGGACACGGAGATGCGCCGTCCGGGCCAGCCGAAGGCACGGGCGAGGCCGAGTCCGGGCAGTTCGCCGATGATCCACTGCGGATCCGCCGAGGTGACGGCCCGGGTCATGCCCCGGGGGCCGAGTCCGGCGTCGGCGACGACGGCGACCGCGCCGATCTTCAGGCACGCGTAGAGCGCTGCGGTGAGGTTGTTGCCGGGCGGGACGAGCATCGAGACCCGGTCGCCAGGGCGCACGCCGAGGTCCCGCAGGCCGTGGGCGATGGCCGTGGTGACGTGCCAGAGGTGACGCCACGTGATCTGCTGGGCGGGGTCCTTCGAGAAGTCTACCGAGGCGATCGTCTCGTCGTCGCGGCGGGCGTCGAGGATCGCGGTGACCGGGCGGGCCGCGGTCGGGGATGCGCCGACCGGCGCTGGGGCGTCCCCGCTCGAGCGCCCCTCGGCGGGGAACTGCACGTCGAGCCAGTCGAGGACGAGGCCGGGCACGTCGAAGTCCTCGCTGACGAGGTGCGACCCGAGTTCGAAGCGGTGGACGTCGGCCTGCGGCAGACGCTGCCGCAGATCGCGCAGGTAGCGTTCGAGGAACACCGGGTCCTTCGGTCCCCACACGAGGAGCGCCGGGCGGTCGAAGGCGGCGATGTCCTCACCGATGCGCTGAAGCTCCGCATACGAGGGGTGGGATTCGTTGACGGGGATGTCGGCGACGAACCCGCCGATGCCGTGGCGCAGGTCCGCCGATTCGTAGGGGGCGCGGAACGCGGCCCGCACCTGCGGGTCGAGATCGCCGAGGCGCAGCGTCACGCGCAGGAAGCCGTCGGTGACGACCGTGGCCGTCGGCAGCATGGGCCCGGCGAGCGTGGCCCGCAGCGGCGCCGGGATGGGCGCGTTCTCCGGCTGGTGGACGGCCGTGTTGAGGCTGATCGCGGCATCGACCCAGTCCCGGTTCCGGGCGGCCCAGCCCAGGGAAAGCACTCCGCCCCAGTCGTGGCCGATCGTCACCACGGGATGATCGGCGCTGTCGGCCGCACCCGACGCAGACGTCACGGCGGCGGCCTCGGCACCGCCGGTCGCCTCGGCGAGGAGGGGAGTGACAACGGCGTCGAAGTCGGCGATGCGCTGGGAGATGCGGCGCACCTCGGCGCCGGAGGGAGTGGGCAGACCCGCATGGGGCAGACGTTCGGAGAAGCCCATGTCGAGCTGGTCGGGGGCGATGAGACGCCAGGCGCGGCCGCCGGCACGGGCGGAGGCGAGGGTCGCGGCGGCCAGCCTGCGCCACAGGTACGACCAGGTCGGGTTGCCGTGGAGGGCGAGGATCGTGCCCGCCGGCTCGAGGCCTTCGGCGCGCAGCGCGCTCAGGGTGTCGAGGACATGGAAGTCATGCGGGCCGTCGGCGGTGGCGGCGGTGACGATCCGGGACCAAGCGGGATCCCACTCGGGCAGCGTCGGGGGAGTCGTTGCCGGCCGTGCAGGGTGCTTCATCCGATCCTCTACCACTCGATTTCGGTCATGGCGGTGTTGAGCCCCGATCCCACGCCCATGCACAGGATCCGGTCGCCGCGCTTGAGCGTCTCGACCTCACGGCTGAGCGTGATCGGCAGGGAGGCGGGCCCGACGTTGCCGAGCTCGGGGTAGGTCACGGGGATCCGTTCGGGATCGAGGCCCGCGGCCTTCGTGATCGAGTTCGTGTGGACGTCGGAGACCTGGTGCATGACGTAGCGGTCCATGTTCCGCCAGTCCCAGCCGGTCTCGTGGGCTTCCTCCCACGCGGCGACGACGAGCTCCATGCCCCCGGCCAGCAGGCCCTTCGTGTCGGTGAACATCCCATTGTGGTCGCCGACGCAGAGCTCGTGGTGCTGGGTGGCCGCCCGGGTGATCCCGCCGAGGATGCGGTGGCCCTCAGGGTGCTTGTCCGCGGGTCCGAGGACGGCGGCGGAGGCGCCGGAGCCCAAGGTGAGCGAGGCGAACTCGTTGAGGTACTCCTCACGGGTGATGCCGTCGCGGGTGAGGCGGCGCAGCGTGGCCTCCTGGACGCGGGAGGCGTCCTCGCCGGCGACGACGAGGGCGTAGTCGATCTGGCCGGCGTCGATCATGTTCGCGGCCAGGGTCATGCCGTTGACGAACCCGAGGCACGCATTGGCGATGTCGAAGTTCATCGCCTGCGGGCCCAGGCCGATCCCGGCGTGGACGCCGACGGCCACAGACGGTTCCAAGTGCTCCCGGGTCACCGAGGTGTTGACCATCAGCCCGATGGCACCCGGCTCCACCCCCGCCTCGGCGAGGGCCTTGCCGCCGGCGGCGACGGCACCGGCGACGAAATCGCTGGGCTGATCCCAGTTGCGGCGGGACTCAACCCCGGCCACACGCTGGAGGAGACCCGTGGGCAGGCCGAGGGTGGTGAGGGTATCGGCGAGGCGCTCGTCGAATTCGTGTGAGGTCACTACGTTCGGGGCGACGATCTCGGCCAGACCGAGAAGCGCCACATTCGAGTGCCGGAAAGTTGCGTTGCCGTTCGCCAATTGAGGTTCTCATCCCTTTTCGGGTCGTTCGTCGACGTCTGCCTGGGCCGCCCTGCCGCACTGGGTGGGCGCGGCAGGCCGGAGGAAGTCCGGGGACCATCCTAGCGCGCAGTTGCTGAGATCGTTCTCAGCGGTGATCCGGCTCACGCGGTCCCGTGCCCCCGGTGGCGCGGGCTCAGCGCGTGAACCACGTGAACGCATCGTAGAGCAGCCCGGTGGCGCAGAGCACGGCGATGAGGGCGAGGACGATCGAGGTCACGGTGTGGGAGACCTTCGAGGACTGGAACCGCTCGGCCCGGCGGTAGGGCATCGGGCGGTCGGTGACATTGCGTCCGAACTGGACGAAGATCCGCCAGTCCATGACGTCGATGAGGGACTTCGCGGCGAGCGTGAAGACGATGATGCAGCCGATGGCCATGAACAGGAGGAAGACGAAGCCCAGGAAGCCGTAGTCGGTGAAGAACTTCACGACCCGGTCGACGACGGCGGCGGCGAAACCGGAGAAGCCTTCGCTGAAGGGCAGGGGTTCGAAGGAGTCCATGATCGAGTTGAGCGTCATCCGGTCGCGTTCGGTCCGCGAGGCCCCGATGTACATGACCAGGGCTGCTGCCAGGGCCACGCCGAGGTTGATGATCGAGATCGTCGAATTGTCCGGCCAGAAGTCGAGGGACTTGATCGTGTAGGTCGCGGCGAGGGCGACGCAGATGATCGCGCCGACGAGGGCGCCGACGGTGGCGGGCAGGAGCAGGTTGTTGAAGAAGACGAACGCGATCGCGGCGAGGAGGCCGGCGCCGAGGATGTAGGTGAACACGGCGATCGTGTCGCCCGAGGACGAGGTGGCCGCACGGCGGTTCTGCTCGATCATCCGGCCGGAGTAGGCGATGTTCTGGGTCAGCTCGGCCGTCGTCGCCTTCGCCTCGTCGGCGCTCGGCATCACCCGGGTCTCGGCCTCGTCGGCGCTGTAGCCGCGCAGGTCGCGGCGGCGCGGCGGAGCCTGGTTGTACCCCTGCTGTCCGTAGCCCTGCTGGCCATAGCCCTGCTGGTTGTATCCCTGCGGTTGGGCGCCTGCTGCCCGGTATTCGGGGGCGGGCTGCCACTTCCCGACCCTCGCGGCGAGAAGGTAGATGAGGATGACGACGACGGCCGCGAGGACTCCGATGGAAATGCTGGCGCCGATCGCGCTCATAGGGACTTCCTTGCAGGATGGACAACAGTGTTCTTGTCCTATTCTATGGCTTGTCCCGCACGGGCCTGCAGAAGATGGGTCTCAGCGCCTCCGCGGCGCGGTCTCGTGGGTAAGCTGGGGACGAGCCCACCGCCCGGAATTCGAAGGAGAATCCCGATGAGCAACGCCCAGGCCTTCACGACAGCGGCCATGCCCCTCGACCAGCAGCTCGTCCTCGTCACCGGAGCCGGCCGCGGGGTAGGGGCGGCGATCGCGAAGGCCTTCGCCCATGTGGGTGCCTCGCTCGTCATCAACTACCGGTACTCCGCCGATGCCGCAGAGGAACTCGCCGAGGCGGTCCGGGCCCGGGGCGGTCGTGCCGCGGCGATCGAGGCCGACGTCACCGACGACCGGGCCGTCGATGCGATGTTCGAGGCCGCGCAGGCCGAGTTCGGCACTCCGGTCTCGACCGTCGTCAACAGTGCCCTGCTCGACTACACGTTCAACGGCGACGACCGGCAGCCCGCCGACGAGATCGACTGGGAGGACCTCGCCCTGCAGTTCCGCGGCACCGTGGGGGCGGCGATGAACACGATCCAGGCGGCCATGCACGGGTTCCGGGAGATCGGATCGGGGCGCGTGATCAACATCGGCACGAACCTCGTGCAGAACCCGGTCGTGCCCTATCACGACTACACCGCGGCGAAGGCGGCGCTGCTGTCGCTCACCCGCACCTTCGCCCGTGACCTCGGCCCGATCGGGGTGCGGGTGAATATGGTCTCCGGGGGACTCCTGCGCACCACCGACGCTTCGGCGGCGACCCCGGAGGAGGTCTTCGACGGGATCGCCGAGGCCTCGGCGCTCGGGCACGTGACCACTCCGGAGGAGTTCGCCTCGGCGGTTGTCTTCTTCGCCTCACCCGGCTCACGTGCGGTGACGGGTCAGAACCTCATCGTCGACAACGGCCTCGTCATGAAATGACGGCTCGTCGCGGAGCCGAGTGCGGGGATGGCTATGCTGGTGCGATGGTCAACGGGCGTGAGCAGGTCTCCGGCGGACACGATCACGCACACAGCACCCCGAGAGTCTCCGTGCGGATGCGCTCGGCGATGCCGGGCCTCACGCCCGCCGAGAGGAAGATCGCACGGGCGATCCTCGCCTCCTATCCGCTCGCGGGACTCGAACCCATCGCCGATCTCGCCGGGGCCGCCGGAGTCAGCGCCCCCTCGGTCGTGCGCTTCGCCCGCACCCTGGGCTTCGACGGGTATCGGGGACTGCAGGAGGCGCTCAAGGTCGAGATGAGGGAGCGGGAGGCCTCGAACCTCTCGCAGGCCCAGGTCCGGGTGCCCGGCGACGAACCGGTCTTCGATGCCGCACGTCAGGGCTACCATGCGGGCATCGACGAGACCTTCGACTCCGTCATCGGCGACGAACTCGATCGGGCCGTCGCGCTGCTCGTGCAGACGAAGCGGACGCTCGCGCTCGCCGGGTCCACGTACACCGGCTACATCGCCGACATCTTCCACGCGCAGCTCGCCCCTGCCCGGCCGCGGGTGACGCGGCTGTCGTCGTCCCCGCTGCTTGCGGCGTCCCAGCTCATCGACCTCGGGCGCGGGGACATCCTCGTCGCCTTCGACGTCCGACGCTACGATCCGACCCTCGCCGAGGTGGTCCGGATCGGCAAGGAGCTCGGCCTGACGACGCTCGTCTTCACCGATCTCTGGCTCTCACCGGCGGCGACGCTGGCCGACCATGTGCTCACGGCCGATGTCAGGGCCTCGGGTCCCGCGGACACGCTCGCACCGATGCTCGCACTCGTCGAAGCCGTGAGCGAACTCGTCGCGACCGGACTCGGCGAGGACAGCGTCAGGCGACTCGCCCGCGTCGACCCGGTGCGGCTGCGTCTGCAGGGTGACGCCTGGCGCGAGTGAGTTGCGCGGCCGCGCGTCGATCTGCCGCGGGCGAGCGGGCCGGCCGCAGGCGGATCGGCCGCGGGTGACTCAGCCGATGCCGACGAGCACCTCGGCGGGGTTCAGCGTCGCGGTCCGGGGTGGCGGCGGGCCCGGAAGGGCACGCTCGGGAAGCCCGTTGCGGCGACCCTCCACCCCGGGGACGCGCCCCCGGGGCCGTTCTCGGACAGAGCCGACGACCGCCTCGGCGGGGATGCGGAGTCGCTTGGGACGGGGACGGCGGGCTGAGGGACAGGGGGCCCGGGAGCTGCGGCGCCGGCCGCATCGAGCGCGGACACGATTCGTCTTCCCTTCTCATCCATCGGTGGCTCCGACGGCGGGTCGGGGATCGCGACAGGGGGTCTGTGGGACGAAGGCAGACGACGGTGTCTGCCGAGGACTCTCGACGGTGGTGCGGAGAGCAGATGTTCCGGGACGGGCGGGGAGCATGGGGATCCTTCTCGGGTGTGCACGAGACGACATGTCGGGCAGCGGAGCGTTCCCTGGTCAAGGGAACGCTCCGACTGTCGGGGGATTTCCGGCAACGCGAGGGTCGTCGCTGTCGGCAGGGGCGGGTCGGCGATGGGTGTCGCACGCGGGGGTCGATGAGTCCGCGCACGTGGACTCGTTGAGTCCGGCCGTGAGGGGCGGTCGGGGATCAGCGCATCGGGGACGGTGCCGTGGAACGACGGACGTGGAGGTGACCTCGTCCGAAGTGCCTGGGACAGTCGCTCATCTGTATGGAATTTTCATTCCAGAGTATGACAAGTGCCGCTGAATGTAACCCCAGTTCTGGGAAATTCTCCGGCGTCGGGTCGGTGAACTCTCGGGTGAGCGAGGAGCAGGTGCGTCGTGACAGGGGCCCTTACGACGGAATGCGCACTTCAGAGGTCGGATTCCGGCGTCTTCGTGTGGATGTCGGAGGCGAGACTGCTGTTTTCCCGGTGCGGGCTTCGGCGGTCTTCTCGGTGTGGGAGGCGGCGAAGGGGCCGTTGTTCTTTCGCGGTGAGCCCTTCCGGTCCGTGTGGTGTCCCGCGATGCGGACCTCGGTGGTGGTCGGCCGTCCCGCAGTGCGGGCGTGGCCGGCTTTCCAGGGCGCGGGCGTCGACAGTGAGTCGAGCGTCCCGTGGTGCGGTCGTCGTCAGCGCGTCTGCTGCCGCGCAGTGCGGCGTCGACCGGGGTCTACCGTCCCGCGGTACGGGCATCGACCTCGGGTCTACCGTCCCGCGGTACGGGCATCGACCTCGGCGAGGAAGCTCAGCGCTCGGTTGCGGAGGACGGCGGCGCTCTCCGGCTCGAAGTCCTCGGATTCCGGGTCGCTAAACAGGTGTGATGATCCGGGGTAGAGGAAGCCCTCGGCGGCGGCGCCCGCGTCTCGGGCCGAGGCGAGCAGCGTGTCGACGTTGTCCGCATCCCGCCAGACGTCGTCGACGGCGAAGTGGACCTGGAGAGGCACATGCGACTGCCACCGGGTGGGTGCGGGGAAACCGCCGCCGTGGAAGAGGAGGACGCCTGCGGCACGCTCGTCGTTCTTGCCCATCTGCTGGGAGATCGCGGCACCCAGGGACAGGCCGGCGAACACGAGCGGACCGTCGAAGTCACGGCTGGAGGCGGTCACCCGGTCGACGAGGGTGCGGAAGCCCACGGTACACGAATGGGCCAGCCCCGCCTCGGCGGTGGTGAAGGTGTGCCCGTCGTAGATGTCGGGGGCGATGACCGTGTGCCCGCGGTCTCGGTAGGAGTCGGCGATGCAATCGATCCCGGGCGTCCTGCCGAGCGCCGAATGCGTGAGGACGATCGTGGCCACGGTCAGCGGCTGTGTCCGCGGGGGATGCGGAACGTGTCCGCGCGGGCTGCGGCCCAGTCGGCTGCCCAGTCCGCGGGGGCGTCGCCGAGGAGCTCGCCGGGTTCGAGCCAGTCGTAGAGGCGGGCGTACGACCACGACTCGGACGGGGAGAGGTTGCGGCGCAGCATCGTCGGTTCGAGTTCGCTGGGTTCGGCGGCACCCATCGAAGCCATGATGCGCATCGCCTCGGCGACGGTGCCGTCGTGGTAGTTGCGCACCCGATCGGCCTTGTCGGGGACGTAGATCGCCCGCGCCCGCCGGGGGTCCTGGGTGGCGACGCCGACCGGGCACTTGCCGGTGTTGCAGGCCTGGGCCTGGATACAGCCGACGGCCATCATCATCGCGCGGGCGGAGTTCGTGAAGTCCGCACCCTGGATGAGGCGTTTGATGATGTCGGATCCGCTTGCGACCTTGCCCGAGGCGCCGATCTTGATCTCGTTGCGCAGCCCCGCCCCGACGAGGGCGTTGTGGACGATCATGAGGCCCTGGGTAAGCGGGAGGCCGACGTTGTCCTCGAACTCGAGCGGTGCCGCGCCCGTGCCGCCCTCGGAGCCGTCGACGATGATGAAGTCCGGGGTGATCCCGGTTTCGATCATCGCCTTGCAGATCGCCAGGAACTCCGTGCGCGAACCGACGCAGAGCTTGAACCCGGCGGGCTTGCCCCCGGAGAGTTCGCGCATCTTCGCGATGAACTGGAGGAGTTCGATCGGGGTCGAGAACACCTTGTGGTTCGGTGGGCTGATGCAGTCCTTGCCGACGGGGACGTCGCGGATCTTCGCGATCTCCTCGGTGACCTTCGCCGCCGGCAGCACCCCGCCGATGCCGGGCTTCGCGCCCTGGGAGAGCTTGAGGGAGACCATCTTGACCTGCGGGTCGCGTGACTTCTCGGCGAACTTGTCCGGATCGAAGTCGCCTTCGGGGGTGCGGGCGCCGAAGTAGCCGGTGCCGAGCTCCCAGATGAGGTCGCCGCCGAATTCGCGGTGGTAGGGCGAGATCGAGCCTTCGCCGGTGTCCTGGGCGAAGCCGCCCATCGCGGCGCCCTTGTTCAGCGCCCGGACGGCGTTGTCGCTGAGCGAGCCGAAGCTCATCGCGGAGACGTTGAGCAGCGAGATGTCGTACGGCTGCGTGCAGTCCTTGCCGCCGACGGTGATCCGGGGCGGGGCGGGCGAGTTGGGTATCGGCGCGGTCGAGTGCATGAGCGCTTCGTAGCCGGTGCGGGAGACGTCGCGTTCGGTGCCGAAGGCCTGCTCGGAGTGGATGCCCTTCGAGCGTTCGTAGATCGTCGTGCGGGTGTCCCGGTTGAAGGGGCGGCCGTCCCAGTTGCGTTCGATGAAGTACTGCTGGATCTCCGGGCGGATGGACTCGAGGAGGAAGCGGGCATGGCCGGCGATGGGGTAGTTGCGCAGGATCGCGTGCTTCTTCTGCGTCAGGTCCCAGGCGGCGAGTGCGCCGAGTCCGACCGCCGAGGCGGCAGCGGCGATGCGCGCAACGCGCTGTCCTGTCGTCTCGCCGGTGACCAAGCGAACTATGGGGAGCTGACCTGCCATTGCGTCTCCTTGGATTGCGCGGGGTTCTCTCGTGCACGTGCCGGCGGTTCCGTTCGGCGGCGAACTCTGTTCGTCGTCGGCGGGACCGACCGTCCGCTGCCCTCAGCGGCAGCGGGGGTCGAAAGCGGCCGAATGATCGCAGCCGGCTGATGTGCTCGCATCCGAGCCTAGACCGCCGAGGCGGTGATTTCAGGAAAGGTCGCCCTGAGTTCACGTGAACTGGGGGAATTCACGGGTGCCGCCCGGTTCGCGGTGGGGCGGCCCGATGAAGATTACGTGTTCCGACGGCGGAAGGGCGGGGAACCAGGTTCGTCACCTGCGGCGATGCTCTTGCGTCCACTGAAGTGTCGAGTGAACGAATTCAGAGTGGAAGAAAGATCGAATAAATTGGGAACAGACTATTGTGCAGATCACATTCAAGGAGTAGAATCGGACCAACAACACAGACGTTGGCAGGCGGATCAGGAGTCATGACACTCACCCCGGACAGGCAGCACCCAGGCGACGACAGTCGTGCCTCGGGGCCGCGCAGGGGGAGGGGTGCGCCGGGTCGGGGGTCGCGCCGAGCGAAGCGCGCGGACGACCGGTCGTCAACGTTCGACCAGCCGTCGATGTTCGATCAGCTCAGGGATGCCGGCTTCGATCTCACCGGCCACAGCCTCGCGGACCGGTTCGAGGAGATCCCTGCGGTGTCCGACGACCTGCTCGAGGAGGAGCCCGGAGAGGTTGTCGGCGTGGAGCCCGAGGAGGTTGCTTGCGGCGAATCGTCTATGGACAGGCCGCGCGTCGACGATGCGGATCCGACCGGAACGAACCTGCCCGAGGCAGACGGCGCGGAACCCGCGACGATGCCGGACACCAGGCGCCTGAGTCGACACTCGATGATCAGTGACGAGGAATGGTCGGCGCTCTCACGGTTCGCCCCTGAGGTGCTCGACGGCATCACCGGGCTCACGACGCTCAACGAGGAGCTGCGCACCTTCGAACGGCCGATGGGGCCGGAGGAAGCAGTCATGCTCACCGACGCCCTCGAGGCGCTCGACCGCGTCAATCGGTCGCTGTTCGCGGTGACCCTGGCCGTCTTCGAGCGTGTCGGCACCCCGACTGACTTCGGGGCCAAGACGACGAAGTCGCTCATTCAGAACCGTCTCGGCCTTACTGGAGCGGAAGCGAATCGTCGCACCGAACTCGCGAAGAACTTCGGCGGTCGGGTCGACATCACCGGGCAGGCGATGCCGCCGCTCAATCCGACGGTCGCGAACGGGCTGCACGACGGGATGCTCTCCGAAGGGCAGGCATCGGTCATCGCCGAGTGCATGAAGCGCCTGCCGACCTGGGTCAGCGCCGAACTCCGTGCGGAGACCGAGGCGAAGCTTGTCAGCGAAGCGCGCAAGGTGCGGGTGTCGGACATCAGGGAGATCTTCCAGCGGATGCTCGACATCATCGACCCGGACGGCAAGGAACCTTCGGAGTCACGAGACCGCGACGACTACTGTGTGCACCTCAAGGCTCGACGCAACGGCGATTGGGATCTGTCCGGCCGCCTCGACCCGATCACCGGCGGTCTCCTCAACGGACTCCTCACTTCGAGGATCGAGTCGTGCCGCACCAAGGACGCGAAGACCGGCGGCACCGGGTCGCAGGCCGGCGCGGAACAAGCCGGCGGTGCGGTGTCGAATGGTGCTGCGGCGGCTGACGGTTCCAGCGCAGCAAACGGCTCTACGGCACCGGGCGGCTCGGCCGCAGCAGGCAGAGTCTCTGCGGCCGACGATCTCGCGGCAGCAGACGGAGCCGACGCGTTCGAGGTCTTCGACGCGGTTCTCTCGGGACAGCGCTTCGACGCCCCGATGTTCGCTCAGGACGGCAGCGGTGCCGCCCTCGACGGACGCGGGCAGCCGATCGAGGGCACCGCCGCCTACGGAGTCCACGAGGACGGGACCCAGGTGAGCACCGTCGACGCTCAGCCCTCGGCGAGGCGGTGGATGTACGAACGCTTCGCCTCCCTCGTCGGCAAGATCGAGATGACGCGGCCCAACTCGGGTGCACGCTACTCCCTCGTGGTCACGGCCAAGGCCGAAGACCTCGCCGCAAGCACGGGAAGGGGGAAGACCGGCACGGAGAACCCGGTGCCCATGCAGGAACTCACTTCTTCGGGCCTCAACGGACGTGTCTTCTTCCACCTCATGAGCGACCAGGCGAAGACGGTGCAGGTCGCGACCGAGAGGCGCTTCGCCGACGAGAAGCAGACGGCCGTCATCACGGCCCGTGACCAGGGATGCACGTTCCCCGGGTGCGATTCTCCACCGGGGTGGTGCGAAGTGCACCATATCGTGCCGTGGGCCAACGAGGGCCGCACCGACATCAACAACCTCACGCTCGCCTGCGGTGCCCACCATCACCTCATCGACCACTCCGACTGGCACGCGATCATGCTCATCGACGGACGACCGGCCTGGGTGCCCCCTGCCTCGATCGATCCCGAGCGAAAACCCATCCTGCACGCGCGCTTCATCGCTCAGCAGATCATCGACACGCTCTTCGACCCGTGATCGTCGCGGCAGTGTGGGCTTTCCCCGACTCGCCCTGCGGACCGGTTTGAGTCCGCCGCCGCTCGAGGCATACCGTGAGCCTCATGACCGACGGCGAGCCGAACGCGACGAGCGACCGGCGCACCGTCGTCGCAGTCTTCCTTGCCGGAGTCGCGGTCTTCCTCGTCCTCTACGAGACCCAGGGCCTCATCCCCGCGATCCGCGAGGCCTACTCGATCGACGCACCCACCGCCAGTCTCACCGTCTCGGCGACGAACGTGGCCATGGCCTGCTTCCTCATCCCCTTCTCCCTGCTCGCCTCCCGCATCGGGCACGCACGCCAGATCGCCGCCGGCGTCATCGTCGCCGCCGTCCTCGCGCTCATCCTCCCGTTCATGCCGAGCGCCGAACTCCTCATCGCCGTCCGCTTCCTCCAGGGCATCGCGATCGCCTCGGTGCCGGCCACAGCCATGGCCTACCTCTCCCTGCGCCTCTCCCCGTCCGCACTGCCCGGGGCGATCGGCGTCTACATCGCCGGGAACACGATCGGCGGACTGAGCTCCCGACTGCTCACCGGACTCGCCGCCGAAGTCCTCGGCTGGCACGGCGGCCTCGCCTTCACCGCAGCCGTCTCCCTCGCCCTCGGACTCATCGTCGTCTGGCTGCTGCGCCGTGACCTCACCACCACCGCCCCGAAACGCCGTGTCGCACACGAGGGACAGCCTCGGCGATCACCCATCCCCCTGAGCCACGGACTGTGGGCGATCTACCTCACCGGCTTCCTCTGCATGATCGTCTTCGGCGGATCCTTCACGATGCTCGGCTCCCGACTCCAGCGCGATCCCTGGCAGCTCAGCGAAGGCGCCGTCGCCCTCTTCTTCCTCATCTACCTCGTCGGCACCGTCGTCACGACCTACTACGGCCGCCTCGCGCTGCGCTTCACCCGCACCCGGCTCACCCTTATCGGCATGGTCGTCGCGATCATCGGCGCCGTCCTCACCCTGGTCAACTCCCTGCCCGTCATCGTCATCGGCATGTCGCTGCTCACCGGCGGGTTCTTCCTCGGGCACACCGGCGCATCGGCCGCAGCGAGCGCCGCCCGACCGGGAGTCGACACGACGCGCTCGGCCGCCATCTACCTCACCGTCTACTACCTCGGCACAAGCCTCGGCGCGTGGCTGTCCGCGGTCCTCTTCACCGACTACGCGTGGCCGGGCGTCGTCGTCATGTGCGTGACCTCCCTCGCCGCCGTCGTCGTCCTAGTAGGGTTCACTCAACGCCACCGATCATCACCTTCCTGAGGAGCACCGATGCCCCACGCCGCACACCGAACCGTCGTCTGGGAGACCCGCGACGGCGTCGCCCACGTCGAGATCGACCGTGCCGAGAAGCTCAACTCCCTTACCCATGAGGTGTTCGAAGACCTCGTCGAGGCGGGGCTGACGCTCGCTGAAGACCCGGAGGTCCGCGCCGTCGTCATCTCCGGTCGGGGCCGCGCGTTCAGCGCCGGCCTCGACCTGTCCGAGATGGCCCGGATCGCCGAGGCGGGTCCCGGAGGCGTCGATGTCGGAGACCGGCTCGGTGCGGCTCGGGCGCTCGCCCAGAAGGCCGTCCACGTGTGGTCGCTCGTCGAGGTGCCCGTCATCGCCGCTGTCCTCGGCCCGGCGCTCGGCGGCGGCATGCAGATCGCCCTCGGCGCCGATATCCGCGTGGCCGCCCCGGACTCGCAGTTCTCCCTCATGGAGATCAAGTGGGGCATCATCCCCGATATGTGCGGCACTCAGCTGCTGCCGCGCCTCGTCGGCCCGGGAATGGCGAAGAAGCTCATCGTCACCGGAGAGGCGATCGGCGGTGTCGAAGCCCAGCGGATCGGCCTTGTCGAAGAGCTCGCCGACGACCCGGTCGCCCGGGCTCTCGAGCTTGCCGCGGAGATCGCGGCGAAGTCCCGCACCTCCCTCGTCTGGTCGAAGCGCCTCGTCGACCTCTCGTACGCCGAACCGCTCGAGGTCGGCCTCGACGCCGAACAGGAGGCGCTGTCCGAACTCCTCGGATCGGATGAGCAGCGACGCGTCGTCGAGAGCCGGCTCGCCGAACTGCGCGCCCGCCGCTGACATTCGCGCGGACGCCGACAACCGGGCAGACGCTGACAGCTGAGCGACGTCGACGGCTGGGCGGCGCTGGCGGCTGAGAGCCGCTGACGGCCGAGCGACGCTGCCGTGCTCAGCGTTCCTGATGCTCCGGATGCTCGGGGCGGATGACATCGATGGTCCGCTCACCGGCTGTCGCCACGGCTGCCGAATCGAACTGTGCGAGCTCGCTGAGCAGGACGAACGTCGGACGCATGAGCATGAGGTCACCGGCCGCCGCGGAGGCGAGGATCGACGTCACCGGCAGCCATTCGCTCGTATGTGCCTCGGTGGTGAGATGGCGGGGCGCGTCCGCCTCCTCGGCGGAGACGATGTAGAAGTACGTGTCGAAGCGCTTCGGCTGGCCCAGCGGGGTCACCCAGTTCGCCCACGGTCGCAGCAGGGACGGGTCGAGGACGGCCCCGGTCTCCTCGGCGACCTCACGCACTGCTGCGGCGAGCAGGACGCGCCAGCCGGCATCCGCCTCGGCGATCGTCGACTCCTTCCACGCGTCGACGTGGACCTCGGGATCGGCGACTTCGATGCCGTTCGCCGCCTCGGAGTCGACCGGATCGACTCGACCGCCGGGGAAGACGACGGCGTCGGCGGCGAAGTCCATCGTCGAGACCCGGTGCTGGACGAAGACCTCGAGCCCCTCGCCGCCGTCGCGGAGCATGATCACGCTCACGGCGGGGCGGATGGGAACGGTGGTCGGATCGACGCTCATCGTGGCGGCACCTTCGGTCGGGGGACATATGGTCTGGCCTCCATTATCGTGCCCGCCTGACTTCGGCAGCGATCAGGGGAGCAGACCGAGGTTCCCCCACGAGCCCAGGCCGAGCGTCGATGAGGAGGTGATCGGTCGCCGCAGCAGAGGTCCCACACCAGGTGTGGCCGGGCACGATACGATGAGGACGGACAGCGGCAGAGCATCCGGCGAGGACCGGAGGGACGAAAGCGAGCGGCGTGGAGATCTATCCCCTCTTCACCGTCGACCACGGTTGGCCGAACTGGCTGATCGTCATCCTGGTCTTGGTCGATCTCCTCATCCGCATCGTCGCGCTCGGCTGGATTCCGCACAATCGCCGACCGTCCGTCGCCCTGGGCTGGCTGCTCGCGATCTTCCTCATCCCCTACGTCGGTCTGCTCGTCTTCCTCCTCCTCGGGTCCTCGAAGCTGCCCAAGCGGCGGCGTGACAAGCAGACGCTGATCAACGACATCATCCGCGAGGAGTCGAACGACCAGGCGATCATCGGCGACCACAGCCACCTGTCGGAACCGCTGCTCACCTCGGCCCTGCTCAACTTCGACCTCGGCGCCCTGCCGATGACGCACGGCAACGAATTCGCACTCCACACCGACAACCATGAGTGCATGAACGCGATGGCCGACGCCATCGACGCCTCCCACGACTACGTCCACTTCGAGTTCTACATCGTCGCGATCGACGGTACGACGAGGCGGCTCTTCGAGTCCCTGCTCGCCGCGCATGCCCGCGGGGTGCGGGTGAGGATCCTCATCGACCACCTCGGGTCGATCGGCTATCCGGGTTACTCGGAGCTGGTCAAGAGGCTCGACTCATCCGGTGTGCCGTGGCGCCGGGCCCTGCCCATCCGTCCGTGGAAAGGCGAATACCAACGCCCTGACCTGCGCAATCACCGCAAGATCCTCGTCGTCGACGGCACTGTGGCGTTCACCGGTTCGCAGAACATCATCGACCGTTCGTACAACAAGCGTCGCAACCTGCGGAAGGGCTTCCAGTGGAAGGATCTCATGCTCGAGTGCACGGGTCCCGTCGTCGACGAGCTCGATGCGGTGTTCACCACCGACTGGTATTCGGAGACGGATGAGCTCTTCGACGAGGCGGCCCGTCTCGAACTCAGAGCGCCGCAGCGCGGGGGAGCGATGGCTCAGGTCGTGCCGTCGGGTCCCGGCTTCGAGGACGAGAACAACCTGCGGCTGTTCAACCACCTCATCTACAACGCGAACCGCACGGTCGTCGTGTGCTCGCCCTACTTCGTCCCCGATGAGTCGCTGCTCCATGCGCTGACGACCGAGTCGCGGTCGGGAGTCGACGTGCGCCTCTACGTCGGTGAGACGAGCGACCATTGGCTCACCCACCGGGCCCAGCAGTCGTACTACGACGAGCTCGTCCGGGCGGGCGTGCGGATCTTCATGTACCACGCCCCGACCGTGCTCCACTCGAAGTTCCTGCTCATCGACGACGACGTCTCGATCGTCGGGTCCTCGAACATGGACGAGCGGTCGTTCGCGATGAACATGGAGGTGACGATGTTCATCGTCGACAAGGAGTTCACGGCGCGGATGTACGCGCTCGAGGCCGAAGAGTACGCGCCGAACTCCGTCGAACTCGACGCCGAGTCCTGGCGGAACCGGCCTCTGCGGAAGAAGTACATCGAGAACGTCGCGAGGCTGACGAGCTCGCTGCTGTAGAGGCTGCGTCGCAGGGGTTCGACCAGACGACGACAGCGGCCGTCCCGATCGGGACGGCCGCTGTCAGGTTCGGCCCGCTCAGCCGCAGGAGTCCTGCGGCTCAGTCACAGGAGTGCTGCCGGGGCACAGGGCCTCAGTTCGTCGCCGAGGTGGTCGGTCCTTCGTCCTCGATCGACCGTGACGGATCGGTGATGACGTCCTGGGCCTTCTTGGGTGCCGGCGTCGGCTTCGGGGCAGGCTTCGGCGTCGAAGCGGCGGGCTTGGCATCGGCCGACTTCGGCGTCGAGCCAGCGGGCTTCGCAGGGGCCGGTTTCGAGTCGGTCGTCTTCGCAGCGGCGGGCTTCTGCGCGGGAGTGCCAGATCTGGAAGTCGCCGAAGTGCTCGCCCCGGAGGTCGATCCGGGCACTGTGCTCGTTGCGGCACCACCGGCCGAGGTCGCGGACGAACCGGATCCGGTGGTCGACCCCGACGTCGATCCGGACGCCGAACCCGAGGCCTCAGAGGTGCCTGTGTCCTCGTCGCCGTCGAGTTCCTGTGCCGCGGCGGTGACCTTGTCGGTCGCTGACTGCACGGCATCGGCGACGGCCGGAGCCTTCTCGCGGATCGACTGGTTGGCCTTGTCGACGGTCTCCTGGACCTTCGGGTCGGTCCACAGCTCCTGCAGCTGTGCCTTGAGCTTCTCGTAGCTCTGACGGCCGGTGCGCGAGCCGAGGATGTACCCGACTCCCAGTCCGGCCAGGAGAATCAATCGCTTCTTCATGGTCGTGCTCTCCTCTGCTGCGTCGACTGCTGTGAGGGACGGAATGTGTCCTGGACCACCAGCCTATACCGAGATTCTGGACGAACGATGATGCTCGTGTGCCCGGTTTCCCTCATATCGGTCGAACCGCGTCACGGCAAGTCCCCTGACCGCTATCGCCCGCGTGTCGGCGATGCTCTGCGAAGCGTCGGCGACGCCCCGAACACCGCCGGTGCCACCGCGAACTGGGTTGCCGACACCCCGAACGGCGCCGCCGGCACCGCGAGCACCGGCGGCGACGCCGCTCAGAGGCTCGGCTGCTGCTGCGTGATGCAGTGGATGCCGCCGCCGCGGGCGTAGAGCTCGCGGGCGTCGACGCCGACGACCGTGCGACCCGGGTAGACGGTCTCGAGGATCGCCTTCGCCTCGGCGTCCATCGGATCGTCGAAGGTGCACGCGATGACTCCGCCGTTCGTCACGAGATGGTTGACGTAGGAGTAGTCGACCCAGCCCTCTTCGTCCTCGAGGATCTCCGGTGCCGGAATCGGGACGACCTCGAAGGGCTTGCCGTCGGCGGTCGTCTCGTTCGCGAACAGCTCCTTGACCTCTTGGCTGAGCGCATAGTCGGGATGGTCGGGGTTGCGCTGGTCGTGGACGAGGACGACGCCCGGGCTCGGCATCGTCGCGACGATGTCGACATGCCCCCGGGTGCCGAAGGTCTGGTTGTCTCGATGCAGGCCGCGGTCGAGCCAGATGACCTTCTTCGCCCCGATCGTGCGCGCGAACTCGGCCTCGACGTCCGCCTCGGTGAGGCCGGGGTTGCGACCCGGATCGAGCTGGACGCTGCGGGTCGCGAGCACCGTGCCCTGCCCGTCGACGTGGATGCCGCCGCCTTCGTTGCGCAGCGACGAGGAGATCACGGGCACCTCGGCGCGGTCGGCGACGAAGCGGCCGATGTGCTCGTCGTTGTCCCACTTCGCCCATTCCTGCGCGCCCCAGCCGTTGAACACCCAGTCGACGGCGGCGAGCCGGCCCTCGTCGTCGATGACGAAGCTCGGCCCGATGTCGCGCATCCACGCATCGTCGAGTTCCGCGGTGACGATCTCGATGTCCTCGCCGAGGTGGCGGCGGGCATGGTCGACCTGCGACGGGGAGACGACGACGGTGACCGGGGTGAACCGGTGCGCCGCCTTCGCCACGGCAGCCCAGGTGGTCCGTGCCGCCTCGGCCTCCTCCTCCGAGGTGCCCAGGGCGTAGCCGGAGGACGGGAACGCCATCCAGATGCGGTCGTGTGCGGCGGTCTCGGCCGGCATGTGGAACGTCATCGTCTGCCCCTTCGATGGTGCTGGGATCCCAGGCGGGGATCGGTGCTGGTTGTGCTCCCGAGTGTAACGAGCCGCGACGGCGCGGGCGCAACTGATTTCGCACCGCAGGCAGGCGGTGACCTTCCGTATAGTCTGACGGAGGATAGGCGACGTTCGGGTCGATGGAGACGAACGGGACGCCCACGCAGTTCGCGCCGAAGGGAGTCGCACGTGGATCAGGGGAGCACAGCAGGGGCCGAGGAGCTCTTCGCCAGAAGCGGGACCGGGCCGCTGTCCGGGATCCTCGTCGCCGATTTCTCCCGCGTCCTCGCCGGTCCCTACGCGACGATGATGCTCGCCGACCTCGGCGCCACGGTCATCAAGGTCGAGGGCCGGACCGGGGACGACACCCGTCACTGGGCGCCGCCTCGGCGAGGGGACGATGCGACGTACTTCCTCACGGCGAACCGGAACAAGCACTCCGTCGTCCTCGACTTCAAGGATCCTGAGGATCTTGCGCTCGCCCAGGAGCTCGCCCGCCGCGCCGACGTCCTCGTCGAGAACTTCAAGGCCGGAGGGTTGGCCAAGTACGGCCTCGACTACGAGACCGTCCGCGAGTCGAATCCGAGCATCGTCTACGCCTCCGTCACCGGGTTCGGCCGCGACAATCCGCAGCCCGGCTACGACCTGCTCATCCAGGGCCTCTCGGGCTTCATGAGCGTCACCGGCACCGAGGAGTCGGGCCCGGTCAAGGCCGGCGTCGCGATCGTCGACGTGTTCACCGGCCTGCACACCACGGTCGGGATCCTCGCCGCCCTCGTCCACCGGGCGGAGACGGGCGTCGGCCAGCTCGTCGAGACGAACCTGCTGTCCTCGGCGCTCTCGGGGCTGGCGAACCAGACCTCGGCCTACGTCGCCGGCGGCGTGACGCCGCGGGCGATGGGCAATGCGCACCCGAGCCTCTACCCGTACCAGCCGATGCCGACGAAGCAGGGCCAGATCATCATCGCCATCGGCAACGACACCCAGTTCGCCCTCCTCGCCGAGGTGCTCGGCCACCCCGAATGGGCCGCCGACGACCGTTTCGCCCAGGCCGCGAACCGCAACGTCAACCGTGCCGAACTCGAGCCCTACCTCGTCGCGGCACTCGCGCAGAGGACGAACCAGGAGTGGTTCGAGGTGCTCTCGGCCGCCGGACTGCCGTGCGCCCCGATCAACACGATCGCCGAAGGCGTCGACCTCGCGGCCCGGCTCGGCCTTGATCCCATCGCCGAGGCGGGCACCGGGGACCGGGTCATCCCCACGGTGAGCAACCCGATCCGCCTCTCCGAGACCCCGCCGAGCTACGATCTCGCCCCGCCCGCACTGGGGCAGAGCACGGACCTCGTCAAGGACTGGCTGCGCAGCTGAAGCGGGGGTGGCTGCGCGGCTGATGCAGGACTGGCTGTGCAGCTGATGCAGGGGTGGCTGCGCAGCTGAAGCGGGCGCTGAATCCGCATTCTCATGCGGAATCAGCGGTGCGGATCCGGCGGACTCCAGTAGCCTAGAGCCTGTGTGATTCCTGAACAGGTGTCTGCCCACGGGTGACTCCCGGCCAGGTGACTCCCCGGACTCGGGGCGATCGCACGGACCCACCGTTGCCCACCTGGAACTGAGATGGACGAGAAGACGACCCCGGCGAAACGGCCGAACCCCGTGCTCAAACGCACGATCATGGTCATCGCCATGGCGATCACGGGTTTCCACCTGTTCGCGACATTCCTCTGGATCGCTCCGTCGTCGACCCTGCGCGAAGTCATCCCCGGCGACCTGCTCTCGAAGTACATGATCCCGATGTGGGGGCAGTCGTGGAGCGTGTTCGCGCCCGAGCCGATCAACGGCGACTACTACTTCGACGTCCGTGCCGTCGTCTCGACGCCCGACGGCGGGGAGACGACGACAGACTGGGTCCGGGCCACCGACGTCGAGATCGACCACTCGAAGTACAAGCTCTTCCCGCCGCGATCGGCCGGCCTGGGCATCGGCGTCGCCTCCGATCTCAAGGGCTCGTGGGAGGACCTCAGCGACGACCACAAGGCGATCGTCGCGCTCGACTACTTCAAGGGCGACGACTCCGTCGACCGCCTCGAATCCAAGCTCGCGGAGTTCGACGACCCCGACGGCGCGGTCGCCGGCTATCTCGAGGACGAGCAGGTGGCGACCCGGTACGCGACGCAGGTGGCGCTCGCCGTCTGGGGCGATGACGTCCAGCGGGTGCAGTACCAGGCGGCTCGGCAGAACGTCGTCCCCTTCGCCCAGCGCAACGACAAGGACGCCGAACGCCCGGCTATCCAGCCCGTCCCCGTCGGCTGGAGGGCACTGTCCTTCGCCGAGAACCAGTCGAACGAGGAGTTCGCCGAGTACTTCTGCTCCTCCGACACAGTGAGGTGCGTCGATGAGCAGTGACGACAGGCGCGCCGAGGAGACAGCGCCGACGCTGACGGCGACGACCGACCACCCTGACCGCGCCGAGGCGACCGAAGCCGCACGCGCCGACGTCCCGACCGACGGGGGCTCGCTCGTCTCCCGGGCGGTCGCGAAGCTCGGCCGCGGCTGGGCCTGGCTCGAGGAGATGCTCACCGGCCGCTACCACGCGACCTACGGCCTGGCCGTGACCCGCATCCTCATGGGGGTTGCCGGCCTCGGCCTGCTGCTGACGAACTTCGCGGCCCGCAACTACGCCTTCGGGGTGGGGGCTGCCTGGAACGGCGAGATCGCGGCTCCGAAGAGCGACTTCCCGAACATCTGGCTGTTCTCGCTCTTCCACCGGACGGTGACCAACCCGCCGCTCTACACCGCGCTCATCGTCGTGCTCGGGCTCCTCGCGATCACCGTCATCCTCGGCTGGCGCACGCGCATCATCCTGCCCTTCTACCTCATCCTCTGGGTGAGCTTCATCGAGCTCAACGACAGCGCCGGCGACCAGGGCGACAACGCCTACCGCATGTTCCTCATCGCCCTCCTCTTCGCCGACACGACCCGCAGGTGGTCGCTCGACGCCAGGCGCCGCCGGAAGCGCAATCCCGCCTTCCCGGAGACGGACGGCGGGGAGTTCCGCTGGATCCTCATCATGGCCAACAACCTGGCGATCGTCGTCCTCGCCTTCCAGGTGTGCTCGATCTACATGTCCGGCGGCCTCTACAAGGCCGGCGGCACCGCGTGGCAGCACGGGTTCGCCGTGTACAACCCCCTGCAGACGCAGCAGTTCGGCACCTGGCCGGTCCTCTCCGACCTCGTCACAGCCTGGGGGCCCGGCGTCGTCGTCATCTCGTGGGGTTCGATCCTCTTCCAGGTCGCATTCCCGTTCATGCTCTTCAACCGGTGGACCCGCGTCGTGGCCCTCATCGGGATCCTCTCCTTCCACCTCGGCATCGCCCTGCTCATGGGGCTGCCGTGGTTCTCGCTGACGATGATCGCCGTCGACGCGATCTTCATCAAGGACCGCAGCTTCGAGAGGTTCGGGGCGTTCCTCCGGCGCTGGTGGACCTCGACCCGCGGGGCACCCCAACGCCCTGACACCGCAAGTCGCAGCGTCCCAACGCCCTGACACCGCAAGTCCCAACGCCCTGACGCCGCACTGACGGCCGACCACGCCACCGACTGCGCCGCCACGGCGCTCTCGGTGGAGGATCCGATGCGACAATGGCCTCGATTTCGCATCGGATCCTCCACAGAAGGGCACCTGCCGCCCAGACACACCGCGAGGCCCCTGCCGCCCAGACACACCGCGAGGCCCCTGCCGCCCAGACACACCGAGAGGCCCCTGCCGCCCGGACATGCGGAAGGAGGGGCGACCGTGATGGTCGCCCCTCCTTCGATCGAGCCGATCAGTCCGCAGGCCTCACTGCTTGGCTTGGAGCTCCAGACCCGTGGTGTCGGCGTGCTCGGGCATCGTCACGAGCACCGTGTCGCCGTCCTGGATGTCGCCGGCGAGCAGCTTCCGCGCCAGCTTGTCCCCGATCTCGCGCTGCACGAGACGGCGCAGCGGCCGTGCGCCGTAGGCCGGATCGTAGCCTTCGAGCGCGAGCCAGTCCTTGGCCTCCTGCGTCACGTCGAGGGTGATCCGACGATCCGCGAGGCGCTTGTCCATGCTCTTGATCTGCAGGTCGACGATCGAGGTGAGCTCGTCGTTGCTCAGCGCATCGAAGAGCACGATGTCGTCGAGGCGGTTGAGGAACTCCGGCTTGAACGCCGAGGCCACGACGTCCATGACCGCATCCTTCTGCTCCTGCGCGGTCATCGCCTGATCGACGAGGAACTGCGAACCGAGGTTCGAGGTGAGGATGAGGATCGTGTTCCGGAAGTCGACCGTGCGACCCTGACCGTCGGTGAGACGACCGTCGTCGAGGACCTGGAGGAGGATGTCGAAGACACTCGGATGCGCCTTCTCCACCTCGTCGAGCAGGACGACGGAGTACGGCCGACGGCGGACCGCCTCGGTGAGCTGACCGCCCTCGTCGTAGCCGACGTAGCCCGGAGGGGCACCGACGAGGCGGGAGACCGTGTGCTTCTCCCCGTACTCACTCATGTCGATGCGGATGAGAGCCTTCTCATCGTCGAAGAGGAAGTCGGCGAGCGACTTCGCCAGCTCCGTCTTGCCGACACCGGTCGGTCCGAGGAAGAGGAACGAACCGGTGGGACGATCAGGATCGGACACGCCTGCCCGCGAGCGGCGGATGGCGTCGGAGACCGCAGCCACGGCGTCCTTCTGCCCGATGAGGCGCTTGCCCAGTTCGTTCTCGGCGCCGAGGAGCTTCTCGACCTCTCCCTGCATGAGACGTCCGGCGGGAATACCCGTCCACGACGCCACCACCTCGGCGATGTCGTTGGCCGTGACCTTGTCGCTGACCATCGGGTCGGAGGTCTGACCCGCGTCGGCTTCGGCCTCTTCGGCCTCGGCCTCGGCGATCTCCTTCTGCACCGCGGGGATCTCCCCGTAGAGCAGCCGGGACGCGGTCTCGAGGTCGGTGTCGCGCTGGGCCTTCTCGGCCTGCGAACGCAGCTCGTCGAGCTTCGTCTTGAGCTCACCGACCCGGTTGAGGCCGGCCCGCTGGGACTCCCACGTCGCCTCGAGAGTGCGCAGCTGCTCCTCCTTGTCGGCGAGGTCGGCGCGCAGATTGCTCAGGCGCTCCTGCGATGCGGAGTCGGTCTCCTTCGACAGGGCCATGTCCTCCATCTTCAGGCGGTCGACGCCGCGGCGGAGCTCGTCGATCTCGACCGGGGCCGAGTCGATCTCCATCCGCAGCCGTGATGCCGCCTCGTCGACCAGGTCGATCGCCTTGTCCGGGAGCTGACGGCCGGTGATGTACCGGTTCGACAGTCCGGCGGCGGCGACGAGGGCGCCGTCGTTGATCGAGACCTTGTGGTGGGCCTCGTAGCGCTCCTTGAGGCCGCGGAGGATCGCGATCGTGTCCTCGACGCTCGGCTCCCCGACGAACACCTGCTGGAAGCGGCGTTCGAGCGCCGGATCCTTCTCGATGTTCTCCCGGTACTCGTCGAGCGTCGTCGCGCCGATGAGCCGCAGCTCACCGCGGGCGAGCATCGGCTTGAGCATGTTGCCGGCATCCATCGAGGAGTCCCCGCCGGCGCCTGCGCCGACGATCGTGTGGAGCTCGTCGATGAAGGTGATGATCTGGCCGTCGGCGTTCTTGATCTCCTCGAGCACGGCCTTGAGGCGCTCCTCGAACTCGCCGCGGTACTTCGCGCCGGCCACCATGGCCGAGAGGTCGAGGCTGATGAGCGTCTTGTCCCGCAGGGACTCCGGCACGTCGCCGGCGACGATGCGCTGGGCGAGGCCCTCGACGACGGCGGTCTTGCCGACGCCGGGCTCGCCGATGAGCACGGGGTTGTTCTTCGTCCGCCGCGAGAGCACCTGGATGACCCGGCGCACCTCCTTGTCGCGGCCGATGACCGGATCGAGCTTGCCGTCGCGGGCGGCGGCGGTGAGGTCGATGCCGAACTTCTCCAGCGACTGCATCGTGTCCTCGGGGTTCTCCGAGGTGACCTTCTTGCCTCCGCGCAGCTCGGGCAGGGCGGCGAGCAGCGCATCGCGGCTCGCGCCGTTGGCGCGCAGGGCGTCACCGGAGCCGTCGTGCATCGCCGCGGCGGCGAGCAGGAGGTGTTCGGTGGAGACGAACTGGTCGCCGAGCGCCGTCATCTCCTCCTGGGCGAGGTTCATCATCTCGAGTCCGGCCCGGGACAGGCTCGGCTGTGAGACGGAGGATCCGCTGACGGTGGGGAAGCCGCCGATGACTGCGTCGACGGCGGTGAGCACCGACTGGCGGTCGGCGCCGACCTTGGCCAGCAGGTTCGAGGCCAGCGAATCGGGCTGCTCGAGCAGGGCCGCGACGAGGTGGGCGGGTTCGATCTGGTTGTTGTGGCGTGCGACGACGTCGTTGACCGCCGCCTGCAGCGCCTCACGTGACTTGGTCGTCATCTGTGCGTCCATGCGCATCTCCTTGTGATTGGTGTGTGACTGCTTCTCTTCGGTTCAACGCCTCCAAAGTTGAGTCTATTCCACTCAACTTTAGGATTGTGCGGAAATCTCAGGGCTGCATCACCGCCTGCAGGTCGAAGCGCCGGAGCACCCTGTCGGCGATCTCCGGGTCGGTGCCGCGTTCGTTGCGGGCCTTGAGCACTTCCGTCCGGGCGGCCTGCATCGCCTTCTTCTGCACGGCGATGAGCTTTCCGCGGTTCTCCTTGAACGCCGCCGCCTGTTCGGCACTCGCCTGATCGTCGGGGGTGCCCAGCAGCTGAGTGCGCAGGGACTTGAAGCGGGCCCGCAGGGCTTCGGTGACATCGTCGGGGAGGGTGTCGTCGGCCTTGATCTGGGCCAGGGCCGCGGCATAGGCGCGCTTGGCGATCTGCGCGGTCTGCGCCCGCTCCCGCTCCTCCTCGTCGTCGATGCCGAGCATGCCCACGACGGTGGGGAAGCTCAGCCCGGCGAACACCAGCGTGATCAGGAGGACGACGGCAGCGGCGACGACCATGTAGGTGCGCCCCGGGAACGGCTCCCCGGTGGCGGTGACCTGCGGGATCGACAGCGCCAAGGCGATCGTGGCCAGCCCGCGCATCCCGCCCCAGGTCATGAGCACAGCGTCGCGGACGGACAGAGGCGCCGCATCCGGGTCATCTCGCCCACGCGTGGCCGCGAGCGCGGTGCCCAGGAGCAGCCACGCGAAGCGCACGAGGACGATCACACCCGCGATCGCGAGCCCGATGAGCACGGCCCGACCGAGGTCGCCGCTCTCCCTCTCCGCGATGAGCCGCAGGTCGAGGCCGATGAGCCCGAAGGCGATGCCGGTGATGAGCATCTCGAGGACCTGCCACGTGGAGGCCTGGGTGACACGTTCGGCGGAGTTGCCCTCGACGTCGCGCCTGCGCACCTCGAGGGCGGCGACGACGACGGCGATGACTCCGCTGGCGTGGAAGTGCTCGGCGAGCAGGTAGACGCCGAAGGGCAGGACGAGCATGAGCGAGGAGCGGGCGATCGTATGGTCGATGCGCGACATCACCCACCACACCACGGCGACGACGGCGAAGCCGATGGCGATCGCGACGACGGCGGAGAGGAGGAAGGCGAGAATGAGCTCACCGAAGTCGACCTCGGTGCCGGCCAGGGCCGCGGCCATCGCGGTCTGGAAGATGACGAGGGAGGCGGCGTCGTTGAACAGTCCTTCGCTCTGGAGGGAGGACATGATCCGCCGAGGTATCGAGACGGTGCCCGCGACCGCATCGACGGCGACGGGGTCGGGTGGGGCGAGCATCGCGCCCAGGGCGATGGCCGCGGCGATCGTGATGCCGGGGATGAGGAGGAGCGCGGAGCCGGCGACCGCGGCCACCGTGACCCCGACGAGGGCCACGGCCATGCCGAGGATCGAGCGCCACCGGATCGCGAACAGCGCCCACGAGGTCTTCTGCGCCGCGGCGAAGAGGAGGGGAGGGAGGAAGAGGGGGAGGATGAGATCGGGTTCGATCGTCACCTCGGCGAAGGTGGGGATGAAGGCACCCGCGATGCCGATGACGACCATGAGCGCCGGCCACGGGAGTCGGACCTTCTGCCCGATGCCCACGACGATGCTCGTGGCAGCGCCGAAGCCGATGACCATGAGCAGTGTCGTCATCGGGGACTCCTGAGGCAGCGCGGCTGGGGCAAGGAAGGTTACGACTGAGGCAATTGTATTCTCCGGATGCGCTGCTGTGGGGGGTGAATTTCCGGGCCCTCCCGCCGGGGCCCGCGGCCCCGTCGGTTACAGTTGCCTTAGGCAAGGCAGTGTTCCGTGTGCAGCGCGGACTCCCCCTGACCGAAGCCTGTTCGGCCGGATGCGAAGCGCCGCGAAGGGGGATGCGCTGCACCCGGAAAGAGGAGCAAGGAGCGGCCGTGGCGATAGTGGTGACCGGGGCGAGCGGCTTCATCGGCGGTGCCATCGCCCGGGCTCTGGCGACGCGCGAGGAGCCGGTCTACGCTCTGTGCCGACGCGACCCCCAGATCCCGGGTGTGAACTTCCAGGAATGGGACATCCGCACCGAGGCGCCCGCGCCCGTGCGCTCGCTGGCGAAGAATGTCACCGCCGTCTTCCACTGTGCGGGCATCCACGACGTCACCGCCTCGTACGAGGACCTCTACGACGTCAGGGTGACGGGTACGCGCAACGTCTTCGACGCCTTCGAGGGTGCGCGGATCGTCCACCTCTCCTCGACGACCGTCTACTCGCCGACCGCGCCCCACACCGACCTCTGGGAGGAGGCGGGGCCGAAGGACCCGAACGAGTACCACGACGCGTACGCGAAGACGCATGTCCTCGCCGAGCAGCTCGTCACCCGCATCCGCCCCGACGCCGCGATCCTCCGCCCGGCCGCCGTCTACGGTCCCGGGGAGACGATGTTCATGCCCAGCCTGCGCTGCTTCGCGCGCAAGGGCGTGCTCACCCTGCCCGGAGGCGGGCGGCAGAAAATGACGCTGACGGCGATCGACAACCTCGTCCGCGTCGCGCTCGCGTGCCTCGACGTGCCCTCGGCCTCGGGTCCGTTCAACATCGGCGATCCCATCCCGTACCGGCTCAAGGACGCCGTGGCCACGCATTTCGCGCGGATGGGCTACGACCCCGTCGTCATCGAGGCGATCGCGAAGGACAAGGCGCTCGTGGCCGCGAAGGTCGGGCTCAAGGTGAAGTCGTTCTTCAAGCGCGGCGACAGCGCCCGGCTCTTCCTCGTCGAATACCTCCAGTTCGACCGCACGTACAACCTCACCCGCCAGCAGCGGGTGCTCGGGATCTCGACGACCCAGTACCTCACCCCGTCACGGCTGCAGCGCCCGGCGCCCGGTGATTCCGCCGCCGAGGCGGTCGCCGACGAGACCCCCGACTCCACCGCCTGACCCGGGCGCACGCCGTCTGACAGAGGCGCTGACCCGGTCAGCGCACGGCCCGCCCCGCCCGGAGTCCGGAGAAGATGCAGCCGCCGAGGAACGTCCCCTCGAGCGCGTTGTACCCGTGCATTCCGCCGCCGCCGAACCCGGCGACCTCGCCCGCGGCATAGAGCCCGGGGATCGGTTCGCCCTGGGAGTCGAGGACCTGGGAGTCGAGGTTCGTCTCCAGTCCGCCGAGCGTCTTGCGCGAGAGCGGACTCAGGCGCACCGCGATGAGCGGTCCGTGGGCGGGGTCGAGGATCGCGTGCGGGGCTGCCACCCTGACGATCCGATCGCCGAGGTACCGCCGGGCTGCGTGGATCGCCTTCACCTGTTCGTCGGCGGCCTCCGGGTCGTCAGCCTCCCGGTCCCGGTCGCGGATCTGGGCGACGAGGCGGTCATGGTCGATGACGGGACCGCGGGAGCGGGCGTTCATCCCCGCCACGAGCTCCTCGGTGGACTCGGCGACGACGAAGTCGGACCCGAAGCGCATGAACGCCTCGACCGGGCCCGGGGCCTCGCCCGAACGGGCGCGCTCGAGGGTCAGCCGCCAGTCCTTGAGGGTGATGTCCGGGTTCTGCTCGGAGCCCGAGAGCGCGAACTCCTTGCTGATGATCGCGGAGTTGAGGACGAACCACGAGTAGTCGTGGCCGGTGGTCAGGATCGCCCGCATCGTCCGGTTCGTGTCGAAGCCCGGATAGTTCGGGGCGGGCAGGCGTCGACCTTCGGCGTCGAACCACAGCGAGGAGGGGCCGGGGATGATGCGGATCCCGTGATTCGGCCACACGGGGTTCCAGTTCTCGATGCCCTCGGTGTACGCCCAGATCCGGTCCCGGTTGATGAGGTTCGCCCCGGCCGCCTCGGCGATCTCGAGCATCCGACCGTCGACGTGGGCGGGCACCCCGGCGAGCATCCGGGACGGGAATTCGCCGAGGCGCTCGGTCGGCCAGTACCGGCGCATGAGGTCGAAGTTGTGCCCGATCCCGCCGGTGGTGACGATGACGGCGGACGCCCGGAAGGCGAAGGTGCCGATCTCCTCCCGGTTCGAGGCCACACCTCGGGCCGTGGGGCTCGGGGCGAGCACGTGCCCGCGGACTCCGACGACCGTGCCGCCCTCGGTGATCAGCTCATCGACGCGGTGGCGGAAGCGGAAGTCGACCCGGCCGTCCGCCTCGGCGGCTTCGAGAGGTTCGCGGAAGATGCGCACGACCTCGGGGCCGGTGCCCCACGTGAGATGGAACCGGGGCACGGAGTTCCCGTGTTCGTCGGCACCGCCACCGCCGCGTTCGGCCCAGCCGACGATCGGCGTCAGCCGCAGGCCGAGGTCGCGGAGGTAGCCCCGCTTCTCCCCGGCGGCGAACTCGAGGTAGGCCTCTGCCCAGGCGCGCGGCCAGCGGTCGCTGTCCCTGTCGAATCCCGCCGAGGCGGCCCAGTCCTGCCGGGCGAGGTCCAGGGAGTCCCGGACGCCGAGGCGACGCTGCTCGGGGGAGTCGACGAGGAAGAGCCCGCCGAGCGACCAGTGGGCCTGACCGCCGAGGGTGGCCCTATTCTCCTGGTCGACGATGAGCACGCGCCGGCCGGCCCGGGTGAGCTCGTACGCGGCGACGAGTCCGGCGAGTCCCGCCCCGACGACGATCGCATCGGGGGTCTCGGCGTCGGCGGCTGCTGCGCTGTTGGGCTCCAAGGTCGACTCCTTCGTCGAGGCGGTGCGGTCGGATCGGCAGACCGGTCCCGGCGGGCCGGTCCCGGCGGACCGGTCCAGGCGGGTTCAGTCCCGGCGGTTCAGTCCCGGTCGAGGACTCCGGTCAGCCACGCGCTCGCCTCGGCGAACGAGGAGTCCGTCGTCGTCGGGTCGATGATCGGACGGGTGGCATCGGCGCTGGGATAGCTGCCGAGGAACTTCACGCTCATCGCCACCCGGTGGACGCCGAGGAGCGCATCGGCGACGCGGGCCTCCCGGATGTGGCCGAGGAGGTCGATGGAGAACTGGTAGAGGCCGAGCCGGTCGCCGGTGGGTCGGGATTCGATCCGCGACATCGTGATGCCCCGGGTCGAGAACTGCTCGAGGAGTTCGAGGAGGGCGCCCGGCCGGTCGGAGCGCAGGGCGGCGACGAGCGTCGTCTTGTCCGCACCGGTCGGCTCGGGGATCTGCCCGGGCAGGGCGACGACGACGAACCGGGTCACGGCGTCCTGGCGGTCGCCGATGTCCTCGGCCACGATCTCGAGGCCGTAGCGTTCGGCGGCCAGGGCAGGGCACACGGCGGCGACATGGTCACTGGCGTTGCCGGCGAGGTCGCGGGCCGCGGCGGCCGTCGACGAGGTGGGGATGTAGACGGCGTCGGGGTAGTGCTCGGCCATGTAGGCGCGCACCTGCGCTTCGCCGTGGGGATGGGAGCCGAACGAGGTGATCGCGTCGGTGCCCGGGCGCACGGCGAGGACGAAGCGGACGGGCACGACCACCTCGGCGATGATCTGGAGGTCCCCGTGCTCGGTGAGCGCATCGATCGTCGCCGGCACTCCGCCTTCGACGGAGTTCTCGATCGGGACGATGGCGGCCGTGCTCTCGCCTTCGAGGACGGAGTCCAGCGCCGAGGCGGCCCCGCGCATCGGCTGGATCGTGGCCTGTTCGCGCAGGCCCTTCGCATCGAGGTAGGTCAGCAGCGCCGCCTCGGTGAACGTCGCCTCGGGGCCGAGGTACGCGTACCTCACTTCTGCGCCTTCGCCCTGCGGGCAGCGAGCCTGCGCACGAGCAGGGCCCGGGCCACGTCGCGGTACTGCGCGGCGCGATGGAGCTGGGCCTTGAGGTCGCGTCCGGTGACCCGGTGGTGGAGGTCGCATTCGACCTCCTCGACGCGCAGACCGGCGTTGACGACGTCGATCGTCATCGCCGTCTCCACACCCCAGCCGGCGGCGAACGGCAGGGCCGCGTCGAAGGCCTCACGGGACAGGCAGCGCATGCCCGAGAGCGGTTGGGTCGCTTCGAATCCGGAGAGTTCGGCGATGCCCTTCTTCGCGAGTCCGACGACCAGGCCGAACCCGCCGCCCTTGCGCTTCTGGGCGGGCAGGATCGCGATCGTCATATCCGCCTCGCCGGCCAGGACCGGGGCCGCGAGCGGGGCGGTGTTGACCGCGGAGTCCTCGAGGTCGCCGTCGATGAAGAGCAGCGCTCGGTGCGCGGGCGTCTCACCGGGGCCGGCCTCGGAGATCTCACGGTTGCGGATCGCGAAGGCACCGGTCATCATCGCCGCGGCCTTGCCCTTGTTCTTCCGGTGGGTGACGACCTCGGCTCCGGCGCGCCGGGCGACGGTCCCGGTGTCGTCGCTCGACCCGTCGTCGACGACCATGACGATGTCGACGCCGGGGATGAGCTTCGTGCTCGCCACGGTCGCCGCGATCCTCTCGGCTTCGTTCATCGCGGGGATGACGGCGGCGATTCCGCTCGGTGTGCGCTGCTCGGGCACGGAGTTCTTCCTCTCCTCTTGACACTGACGACACGAGACCCCGCTGCGGGGCCGCGTGACGGTCAGTGGATGGTGAGCTGGCGGGCGACGATGCCCGACCGGACCCGGCGGGCTTCCGTGCTCAGCGGTTCGTCCGTGGACAGCGCCGCATCGAGGCGGGTCGCGAACTCGGCGATCGGCTCCTCGACGTCGTCGGCCTGCGTGCCGAACTCGAGTTCCCACACGGGGATGATGATCCCGTGGGCGCGGAAGTAGCCGAGGAACGTCCCGGGCCCGCCGAGGTCGTTGCCGCCGACGGCCGCGAGGCGGGCGAGTGCGTCGACAACGCGGTCCTCGCCTTCGCTGCGGGCCCAGCGGACGTAGGTGCGCCCGGACATCTCCGTCCAGTACGCGGCGGTCACCGAGGCGAGCTTCTCCGTCGGGGTGATCGACTCGTTCGCCTGCTCGAGGGCGGCGGCGACCTCGTCGTCGTCACCGGGCAGGTCCCAGTAGTCGAAGGATTCGCGGACGCGGACGTCGAAGGGCGCCTCGAGGTCGAGGATGTCCTGAAGTCGGGGACCCTCACCGGGTTCGGTGGTTCCCTCCACCGTCGTGCCCGGCTGCGCCTCGACGGCGGTGAGGATGCCGCGGGCGACGTCGCGGGAGGCATCGGTCGAGGACACGGGCACCTGCATGCCGGCGTAGACCTCGCCGTCCTCGCGGCGCCACGCCTGCCAGGCGGCGGGCAGCAGCGAGGCGATCGTCACCGTCTGGCCGCCGTGCTCGGCATTGAGCCGCACCTCTGCGGTCGCCGCGGGGACGAGTTCGCGCAGGCAGATGAGGTCCGATTCGAACGGCAGACCCTCGAAGGGGCGAGCGATGAAGGCCGTGGCCTGAGCCCTGGCCAGCCGCTTGGCGATGAGGTCTTCCTTGGAGCGCTTCGACTTCTTTCCCATGGGAGACAAGTCTAGTCGGTGCGCCGAGGCGGTTCAGCCTTCGCCGGAGACGGGGATGAAGTACCGGGTCGAGTGGGATTCGTCCATGCGCACCCGCAGCGTGTCGCCGGGGGACGGCAGGCCCGCGCGGTCGGGGTTGTCGGGGGTGAGTCCGAGCGTTTCGAAGCGGATGATGCCGTGGCGGCCCACCTCGTCGGCGGCGAGGACGTAGGAGTGGTTGAGCTCGCGGATCGTCACCTCGATCGACGGAGCCTCCTCGGCGGGATCGGACATCGTCCGCGGGGGAGCCGCATTGCCGAGGCCCAGGTAGGCGCCGACGTCGTCGGCGATGAACCCGGCCACGGAGTCGGCCTGCGCGAAGAGGCCGGCGAGGACGAGGGAGAGCCTCTCCTGCTGCGAATCGGAGGTGAGCACCTGGCCGGGTTTGAACAGGTGCTCCTCGGCGAGGACGCACCAGGCGTCCTGGAGGATCGTGCGGATCTGGAGTTCGACGAGCACGGAGGGCTCGGAGTCGAAGGGCACCTCGACGATGAGGTGGCGGCCCCGGTAGCCCGACGGCTTGGGGTGGGCCGTGTAGTCGCGGACCTCGACGATGCTGATCGCGGAGTCGTCGTTGGGATCGGTGAGGATGTCCCAGAGGACTGACTGCTCGCGTTCGGTGCGGCACACGGCGCGGGCACCGACGACGTCGATGACCTGGTTCTCCACCTCGACGGCCTCGTGGATCTCGTCGTTGGCATCGGCGAGTTTGCGGCGCAGCTTCTCTCCCGTGCGCAGGGGATCCTTGATCCGGCCGGGGACGATCCGCATCCGGTCCTCGGTGAGCTGGGGGGATCTCGAGCGCGCCGCGTCGATCCAATCCTCGACCGTCTCCAGCGCCGCCCTCCAGGTGGACTCGCGCCGTTCGTAGGCCTCTCCGACAAGCTCACGGACTGTTGCTGACATCGTCGTCACCTTCCTCCTGCTCCAACTTCACCAGATGAGCGGGGCGATGTCCATGCTTTCGGCCGCTTTGCTCACCCGGTGTCGGAACGGGGGAGAGCACGAGTCGAGGAAACAGCCTCGGCGGACGGTCGGCACGACGCAGCCGAGGACTCAGACCTCGAAGTCGACGACGACGGGGGCGTGGTCGGAGGCCCCCTTGCCCTTGCGCTCCTCGCGGTCGATCATCGCGGCCGTCGCGGTCTTCGCGAGCGCGGGGGAGGCGAGTTCGAAGTCGATGCGCATCCCCTGCTTCTTCGGGAACCGCAGCTGCTGGTAGTCCCAGTACGTGTAGACCCCGGGTCCCGGCGTGAACTGGCGGGTCACCTCGGTCAGGCCGGCGCCGAGGAGGTCGGAGAACGCCTGTCGCTCGGGCGGGGAGACGTGGGTCGCGCCTTCGAAGGCGGCCATGTCCCAGACGTCCTCGTCCAAGGGGGCGACGTTGAAGTCACCGCAGAGGACGAGCTTCTCCTCGGGGTCCGCTGCGAGCGTGCCTGCGACGACGTCGGTCAGCGCCCGGTACCACTGGAGTTTGTAGTCGAGGTGCGGGTGGCCGAGTTCGCGGCCGTTGGGGACGTAGAGCGAATGGACCCGCACCCCTCCGCACGTCGCCGAGATCGCCCGCGCTTCGACGACGTCCTCGTAGGCGGGGATGCCCGCGAAGCCGATCTGCGGATCCTCAAGCCCCACGCGGGAGGCGATCGCCACCCCGTTCCACTGGTTGAGCCCGTGGAAGGCCACCTCGTAGCCGCGGGAGTCGAAGACCTCCCGCGGGAACTGGTCGTCCCGGCACTTGAGCTCCTGGATCGCCAGCACATCGGCATCGGAGCGGTCGAGCCACGCTCCGATCCTCTCGGCACGGGCACGGATCGAGTTGACATTCCACGTCGCGATTCTCACCCCTCCACCCTAGACGGTGTCCGCGTCGATGGCACCCGATAGTCTGGCGGCATGCCTGACGCTCTCAATCGCCACCTCGGCCACGACGGCGCGACCGTCCCCGACTCCTACTATGTGCGCCTCGGTGAGGACCGCTTCGTCTCGACGCTGCACAGTCAGGGCGCGTGGCAGCCCGGGGAGCAGCATCTCGCCCCTGCCTCCGGCCTCGTCCTCGCCGAGGTGGAGCGCCGACTGCCGAGCGAGAAGATCGTCTCCCGGGTGAGCTTCGACATCCTCGGCGTCATCCATTCCGGAGAGTTCACGATCGACGTCAGCGTCGTCCGCCCCGGCCGGACGATCGAGCTCATCGAAGCCTCGATGCGCCACGGCGACCGGGTGAGCATCCAGGCCCGGGTGTGGCGTCTGCTCGGCAGCGACACCACCGCAGTGGCCGGCAGCGAATGGACGCCGCTGCCTGCGCCGGAGGAGATGCCGGCCTCTCCGTTCAGCGACCGCTGGGGCGGGGGATACATCGCCTCGCTCAAGGGCAGACAGGACGCCGATGCGCGACCGGGCTTCGCCCGCAGCTGGATCACCTCCCCGCTGCCGCTCGTCGACGGCGAGGTCGACCCGCCTGCGGCCGCCGTCGTCAAGTTCGTCGACACCGCGAACGGCCTGGCGATCCGCGCCGACCCGCGCACGACGTTCTTCCCCAACGTCGACCTCACGATCCACCTCGTCCGCACACCCGAGCCGGGCTGGGTCGGCTTCGAGACCCGCGTCGCCTTCGGACCCACCGGGGTCGGGGAGACGGCGAGCGTGCTCAGTGATGCGCTCGGTCCCATCGGCACGGCCGCGCAGTCGCTGACGGTGCGGATGGGCCAGGGCGCGAAATGACCACGGCCCGTGACGCCGGTGCGGGCGGCTCCGTGCCCCGGGCTCTGGTCACCGGAGCGAGCGCGGGCCTGGGCCGCGGCTATGCCCGGGCGCTCGCGGCCGAGGGATTCGACCTCATCCTCGTCGCCCGCAGTGCGGAGCGGCTGCAGGCGCTCGCAGCACAGCTCGAATCCGAGAACGGCATCGTCGCCGAGGTGGTCATCGCCGACCTCTCTCAGCCTGCGGACATCGCCGCAGTCGTCGAGGTCATCGAGACCCGTCGCGTCGACGTGCTCGTCAACAATGCCGGCTACGGGCTCAAGCACGGTCTCCTCGAGTCCGACCCGCAGGACGTCGCCGACCTCGACATGGTGCTCTCCGGTGCCGTGCGCGAGCTCTCCCTCGCCGCAGCTGCGGGAATGCGGGAGCGCGGACGCGGGGGCATCATCACCGTGTCCTCTCTGGCCGCGCTGACGACGATGGGGCAGTACGCGGCGTCGAAGGCGGCGAGCCTCGTCTTCACCGAAGCGCTCGCCGGGGAGCTGCGGGAGACCCCGGTGACCGTCACTGCGGTGCTGCCCGGGTTCGTCCGCACGGAGTTCCACGAACGGCTCGGGGCGAAACGACCGGGGCCGGAGTGGATCTGGCTGAGCGTCGATGACGTCGTGCGCACTTCCCTGCACGATGCCCGCCGCGGCAGGGTGGTGTCGATTCCCGGTTGGCAGTACTCGCTGGTCGCGAAGTTCGCCCGGTTCGTTCCGCGCGGTCTCGTCCGACGGGGTTCTCAGGGATTCGCATTCGACCGCCGGCATGATCGCGGCAGCGTGGAGGCGGTGCCGGAGGAATCCCGTGAGAACTTTTTCGCAAAGTTTTTTTCGACCCTGAATGACTAGGAAAGTTGAGGGTTGAACCATCTCGACCGACGCTCTCATCAGCGGGTTCTCGTCTCAGAGACGTCGAATCTCTCATTCAATGAGAGTAAATAAGTAGGAGATCAACCTTTACAACGAGGCGGAAGGTGTGGTGAAATTGTGATGTCCGCCCGGTGGGGATCGGGTGGACATAACGGACGTATGGGGATGCGTCCGGGTACTCGAGGGGAGTGCTGCGAGGACCCCGGGATGACGCGATTACGCGCCCCGGGGTCTTTGTCATTCACCCTCTTTCGATCACGGCGGCGTCAACTGTTTGCAGAACACTGTTCAAATCCACAGGCTTTCGAGCAGAAATGAGCAACCGGCGATCGCATGCGAGTGGCCAGTTCAGGTCACGATTAAGTCATCGTTTACGTCACTAAAAGTCATTTCTGAGGTCATCGAGGCCCCGTCTGCTGCGGCTGTGGCGCGTGTCCGAGCGGCAGACGTCATCGAACGTCCGCTCAAGAGGAATTCTTCGGTCCGGCGATGTGATGTGACTCATGCTGGCTCCGCGATCTCCTCGTCCCGCCGAGTTGCGGAAGTGACGAGGCGGGGGCGCACCCGGACCGACTGCATCCGGGCGGCGGACAGACACCCCCGGGGCAAGCGCCTCACCTGTCGCCTGCGCCGTCGATCGCAGGCGACAGGCTGCCGATCGCGACGATCGACGACGGCGACGACGGCGGCGACGATCGCAGGCGACCGGCTGCCACCGGCGACGATCGAACGGCATCGGACTTGCGGGCCGGCGAACACGCGTCACGAGGGGCCAATGTGTCCAGGCCATGGGCGCGATCGGGCGGGGCGGTCGGGAACAGGGTGCGCCGCGGTGCGCACACACACGCAGAAGCCGGTCGGACGGTCCGTGTGCGGACCGTCCGACCGGCTTCACCGTTTCCGGCTCCGTCCATCCCGCCGATTCAAGTGCGGGAGGGCGTCTCAGGCGAGAGTGACTTCTCGCTGCTTCCGATTCGAGGTGCGGGCGACGCCGATCTCGAGACCCATGGCCGCGATCGGCACTCCGAGTGCTTCGCTCGCGTTCCCGGCGACCCGGGTGGCGATCTCCTCGACGACGGCATCGATGTCGGCGCGTTCGTCGACGTCGACGTGGACGATGAGCTCGGGTCGCTTCGCGCTGCCGCGGAGGATGACCTGGGCGTCCTCGACGCCTTCGGTGGCCTCGAGATCGTCGGAGACCGCCTCGGCGATGACATTTGCGGTGACCGAGGTGATGCCCGTCCGCGCATCCTGCTGCAGGCGCAGCGGCTTCGCGGCGTCCTTGCGCGGGATCTGCAGGGACAGCCACCAGATGCCGATGACGGCCAGCACGACGGCGATGACGACGGCGACGAGGCCCGAGAACGGAAGTGCGAACTTGTCCGCGATCGGAGCGAGGCTCGCCGCGGGGTCGAGTCCCGGCAGGATGCTGCCCAGAAGTCCGAGCCCGAAGAGGGCCGCGAACGCCCCGCCGAGGAGGAGGATGAGTCCGATGATGAAGAGTCCGGTGCGATTCGCCCCGGCTGCCATGCGTCGCATCACTGCCTCCTGACCGCGTGCACGCGCACGCTCGGTTGCCTGACGAAGTCGATCGAATCCAGTCGACGCGTGACCGAATCGGCGACCTCGCTGCGGATCTCGGCGGTGTCACGCACCGGGGTGCTGAACGTGACGATCGACGACCGGGTGTTCGACGAGGCGCGCACCCGGGCGACCCCGTCGACGGAATCCGCCGCCGAGGCGGCGAGGTCGGAGAGCGCGGACGTCGGCATGGCGACCTCGAGGCGCTCGACGTGCTCGGCCGCAGGGGCCCGCAGTCCGAGGATGCGGCGGGCTCCCGGCGAGATCGCGAGGACGAGGAGCACGAGGCCGATGAGGGCGACGACGACGGCGACGGCGATCACGGCGGGGGTGCTCCACTGGAGCGATTCGGCGCCGGCGATGCCCGGCAGGATCGTCTCCAGCGACGCGTTCGCGGAGTTCGCCTGGGCGATCGCGGCGATCCCCGCCCATCCCAGACCCACGGCGATGAGCAGGAGGACCACGGCGACGATGACGGATGGCACGACCCGTGCAGGACGGGCGCGCAGAAGCTGTGCACTCATGCCAGACTCCTCACTTCTGCTGAGCGGCCCGCGGTCTCGGGCCGGAGCCAGGTCACATCGATGTCGACCTGGCGGACGCTGACTCCCGTGAGCGACTCGACCTTCGAGCGTAGGGTCTCGCGCACCGATTCGGTGGTCTGGGAGATCGGCAGCGGATATCTGATGCCCAGCCGCACCTGAAGGATGCAGCTGCGGCCGGAGAGCGTCACGGACACGCTCGGTCTGGCATCGAGGCTGTCACTGCCGCCGATGCCGAGGAAGCCCGAGGTCGTGCCGCCCACTCCGGGAATGCCCTTGAGGATCTCGGCGGCCGTCTTCTCGACGACCTTGTCCGCGATCGTGAGGCTACCGCGTGATGCAGCCACGCCGATCACCTCCGCGTCGTCGAACGCGAGCTCAGGGCTCCGAGGTCGAGTCGACCGTCGAGGACGAGACCGATGGTGAGACCGAGCCCACCGCAGATTGCGACGACGAGGAATGCGATGAATCCTCCGAAGTACGCGACGATGCCGAGGGTCAGTCCGACGAGCAGTCCGATAAGTGTTTTCGACATGGCTGTCCTTCCAGGGCTGTCGCTGCGCTCCCCGAGGCGAGGGCTCGCCTCGGGGGCGTCAGCGAGGGATGGGTGTGTCAGGAGAGGCTGGTCGACTCGTCCTGCTTCTTCTGGTCGTCGTTGTCGTCGTCGGGCAGGTGGACGTCGGTGACGTCGATGTTGACCTCGACGACCTGGAGTCCGGTGCCCTGTTCGACGGCACGGATGACGTTGCGGCGGATCGCCTCGGCGACGTCGACGATGGAGGAGCCGTACTCGACGACGATCGTCAGATCGATCGCGGTCTGCTTCTCGCCCTTCTCCACGGACACTCCGCCCGAGACGTTCGTCTGCGAGCCGGGGATCCGGTCGGTGAGGGTGTCGAACGCACGGCGAGCGGCGTTGCCCATTCCGAAGACGCCGGGAACCTCGCGCGCCGCGATGCCGGCGAGCTTGGCGACGACGTTCTCCGAGATCGTCGTGTTGCCCTTGTCGGTGACGAGGGGGCTCTTGATGTCGGCGCCGGCCGAAGCGGTCGAGCCAGCGGCCGAGGTGGTGGAGGAATCTTTGGTCTCAGGCATGATCATTCAATCCTTTTCGTGTCGGAGGTGCTGACATAGGTACAGACGCGGCGGGTGCGGAATCCTCACGCACGATTCCGAAGTTTTTTTCGCACCCCTGGGCGGGAGGCCCTCTGCGCCCTCTGGGCCGGGCCCTCCTCCGGCGTTGCGGGATGTGCGCCGCGGTCTCGAATCAGTGAACATTCCGGCAATTCCACGACAAGGTATGTTCCCAGGTGGCCGCCTCGCCTATGATCTGAATCATGGCAAGAGGTGATGATGGAATCGACGTCGTGACCCTCGTCGTGCGGGCCCGGGAAGGCGATGTCGACGCCTTCGCCTCACTCGTCGACCGGTACGAGGTCAGACTGCTGCGCTTCGCGATGCGCACGCTCGGGGACAGGCAGGACGCCGAGGACGTCGTCCAGGACACTCTCGTGCAGGCGTGGAGATCGCTCGCTGCGCTCGACGCTCCCGCGGCCTTCGGCACCTGGGTCTATCGGATGGCCTCGAACCGGTGCACGGATGTGCTGCGCAAACGCGTGAGCCGGTCGACGGATCCGGTCGACCCCGAGGACATGGGCATCCACCCCGACGAACGCGCTTCCGTGGAGAAGCGCGTCGAGGCGCGCAGTGCGCTCGAACGGTTCGCCGAGGTCTTCTCGACCCTGTCCACCGAGCAGCGCATCACCTGGGTCCTCCACCAGATGGAGGGCCTCAGCTACGCTGAAGTGGCGGACACCTTGGGCATCACCGAAGGCAGTGTGCGCGGCCGGATCCATCGCGCCCGAGCCGCCATCGTCGAAGGGATGAAGGGATGGACATGAGTGATGATCGCAGGCAGGTCGAGGACGAGCGCGCCGCTCCGGACCTCGACGCCGAGCGCGCCGCTCCCGATCTCGACTCCGAGCTGCGCGATGTCATCGACGACTATTTGGGCCACTACGTTCCCGACCCCGAGCAGACCGCGGGGATCCGGGAACGGATCCTCCAGCTCGTCCGCAACGACCTCTACCGAGGACCGTCGACGAAGCTGCGCACGAGTGAGGGACATGAGTACTCGATCGCCTCGGCGGCGGTGCGGACGATCATCCGCAGTGCCGTCGACACGGTCGACGGGATCCGCTCCCGCAGCGTCGGCATCGCCGCCGCAGGGGAGCCGTCCGGCAGCGCCGCCGAGGTGCGGCTGACCGTGACGATGCGCGCGGACATCCGTTTCGTCGCCGCCGCGGATCTCATCAGGGCAGCGGTCTCCGAAGCGCTGGAGCGCGAACTCGGAGTGCCGGCAGCACGGATCGATATCGAAGTCGAGGATGCCTATGTCGAATGACCCCCGCGTGGCGCATGACCCGCACGAGACGCCGACTCCGCTCGAGGTCAGGCACGAGGAACCCATCGTTCCCCCGAACCCGCCCGAGTCGCATCCGGACACCCCCTCAGCGCCGATGCCGGGGCGCCGACCAGCGAGCGCCGCGCGAACCGGGGATACCAGCCCCGTGCCGGCGCCGGGCACATCCCCGAGCGCAGGCGCAGGCGCAGGCGCAGGCGCCGGTTCAGGAACCGTGCCGAAGCCACCGACCACCCCGGCGCCGGAACCCGAGCTTCCCGCGGGACCGGACGCGACTTCCGAGCCCGCACTGCCGCCGGGCCCCGACGCGGAAGGCGATGCGGATCCGACGGAGGGCGGCCCGCTCACGCACACCGCGCAGCAGCTCGCCCACCGGATCGTCGGCATCGGGGGAGTGGCCTCACTCGCGCCGGGGATGAAGGACCTCGTGGCCAGCGCCACGGCCCGCGTGCTGCGCCGCTCCGGCGGAGAGCTCGTGGGCATCGACCTCTCCGAGTCCGAGAACGGCTGGCGTGTGCGCATCGACGCCCACTTCGACGATTCGCGGTCCGTCGCTGTGATCGTCGACGAGATCTTCGGCGTCGTCGACCGTGAGGTCGGCAAGCCCGTCGAGGTCGATCTCAGGGTGATCACCCGTGACAGCGCACACTGAGCGTGCCCGCGGAACCGGCCCCCGCCTCGGCGAGGTGAGGGCCAAGTAGACTGGGGGCCATGACCGACCCCGCGGACACCCGCCGACAGCTGCTCGACCTCATCGACGAACTCGCCGTCGTCCGCGGTCGGGTCACCCTCTCCTCGGGCCGCGAGGCCGACTACTACCTCGATCTGCGCCGGGTCACCCTCGACCACCGCTCGGCCCCGCTCATCGGCGACGTCGTCCTCGACCTCCTCGAGGCCGAGGGCCTGCTCGACTCCATCGACGCCGTCGGCGGACTGACGATGGGCGCCGATCCCGTCGGCACCGCCGTCATGCACCGCTCCGTCGTCCGCGGCACCCCCGTCGACTCGTTCGTCGTCCGCAAGGAGGCGAAGAAGCACGGGATGTCCCGTCGCGTCGAGGGTCCCGATGTCGCCGGCAAGCGTGTCATCGCCGTCGAGGACACCTCGACGACGGGCGGTTCCGTGCTCACCGCCGTCGAGGCGCTGAGGGAGGCCGGCGCCGAGGTGGTCGCCGTGGCCGTCGTCATGGACCGTGACACGGGGGCGAAGGAGAAGGTCGAAGCCACCGGGATCCCCTATCTCACGGCGCTGACGACGAAGGACCTCGGGCTCGACTGAGCTCGCGACCACCAGCTGGGACTCGACTGTCAATTCCGTTGAAATCCCGGACCTGGTTTGAATCGCCCTGCGCGATTCACCACGATAGATGAGAAACTCTCAAGGGCCGTGGCTGCAAACGGCGCCCGTTGGACAACGTAAGGATCGCGTGTGCTCACACTGAAAGGGATTTCCCTGCGCAAGGGGAAGCGGACATATCTGGATGAGGTGAGCTTCACCGCCGAGCCGGGTCGGATCACCGCCATCGTCGGGACCCGATCGGCAGGCCGCACCGAACTCGTGCGCGTCATCATGGGCCTCATCACCGCTGATGAGGGCACCGTCGAACTCGAGGGCTACGAACTCGACTTCGGCGACCGGCAGAACTTCGGCTACCTGCCCGGTGAGCGCGGCGGCTACCCGAACATGCGCGTCATCGATCAGATCGTCTATCTCGCGCGCCTCCACGGCATCACCCTCGGTGCTGCCGAGCGCAATGCCCTGACGCTGCTCGGCCGGCTCGAGCTCGCCGACCGCGGCTACGCCCCGCTGAAGAACCTCAGCGGCGCCGAGATCGCCCGCGTCGACATTGCAGCGACCCTGGCCGCCGACCCCGACGTCGTCGTCATCGACGACGCCTTCAACGGCCTCGACACGAAGTCGACCGAACTCGTCATGTCCCTGCTGCGGGCCCATGCCGCCTCGGGCGTGCCCGTCATCCTCGCCACCGACGACTGGGAGGCCGCGGAGAAGTTCGCCGACGACATCGTCGTGCTCAGCCAGGGCAAGGTCACCGCCGCCGGCAGCGTCGACGACCTCCTCGGCGAGCATCGCTACGAGGTCGCCCTGGCCGACGCCGAGGCGGCCGCGTCGTCGCTGCGGGGACGCGCGGGCATCACGGAGATCGAGGTCATCGACACCGTCATCACCTTCCGCGCGAACGATCCCGGATCGGCCGCCGCGACCGTGGCGAGGCTCGAGCGAGTCGAGAGCTTCGAACGAGTCCGCCCGACACTGGCCGAGAAGTACAAGGAGACCCTGTGATGGCCCGCAAGGACGACGCGCAGAACCCGAAGGACGACACGACCGCCTCGGCGAAGGACACCGCGAAGGACACCGCCTCGGCGGGCACGAAGCGGACGACGTCGAAGGGCACCGCGCCCACGAGCCTCGACGACTTCGACATGGACGTCACCGAGACGGTGACCACGACCGGAAGCCGCTCGAAGTCGGGTGCCCGCGCCGCGACCGGGGCCCGCGCCGCGACCACCGGTGAGGCCGACACGGTCGCCGAGGCGGACTCCGAGTCCGACACCGACTCGACGACGGGCCTCGACGAGGTTCCCTTCGAACTCGCTGAGGACCGTCCCGACCCCGAGGACCTCCCGGAGACCGGACTCGTCTCCGAGTTCGTCGACGTCGGCAGGCGCCAGGCCTCGTGGCTCGTGTCGAACCGCGAATCCTCGACGGTCATGCGCTCGCCCTTCTTCCTCGTCACCGTCGCCGTCGTCATCCTCGGCATCCTCGCCGCGATCATCAGCGGCGTCGTCCGCGACTCCCAGGCCGCCTCGGGCACCCCGAGCATGGCCATGGTGGGTGTGGGCGAACAGGCTGCGATGTACGAACAGCAGCTGCAGGTGAAGATCACCGACGTCCCCGACGCGCAGGCGGCGGAGAAGCTCGTGCGCGAAGGCAAGGTCGACGCCGCGTTCATCCAGGACCCCACGGGTCAGTCGCAGCCGACGATCATCGCACTCGACAAGCAGCCCACGGCGCTGCTCGAGAAGCTCGCCCCGAAGACCGAGGCGACGCTGCTGCAGACGCCCGCCGTCGCCGAGGACGTCGCCACCCCGCTGCTGTGGGGCATGGTCGTCTTCTCGCTGCTCGTCATCGCCACGCTCGGCACCGCGCTGTACCAGAACCTGCGTCTGGAGAAGCGCAACCGGATCACCGAGATCATCGCGGCGACGATTCCGCCGCGGGCCTCCGCCTCCGGGCGGGTCACGGGCATGCTCACGCTCGTCGTCATCCATCTCATCGTCGCAGCGGTCGTCCTCGAGCTCGGACTCTCGATCACCGGCAAGACCGGGATCGCGTTCGCGATGCTGCCGGGACTCGGCTGGTTCGCCCTCACCCTGTTCTTCACCGCGTGGACCGTCTTCGCGCTCCTCGTGTGGGCCTCGACGCTGACCGGGGACCGGGCGCGGAAGACCGCGGTGACGATCATCGGCATCCTCACGGTGGGCGGTGCGATGGCCCCGGTCATCCTCGGTTCGAGCGGAGTCGTCGGCAAGGTCCTCTCGTGGACGCCGTTCACCTCGCCGCTGGGCATCGCCGGCCGCTACTTCTCCGGCCAGCCCGAATGGTGGGAGGGCCTCGTCGCCGCCGCCATCGCGGCAGTCCTCGCCCTCATCGTCCACGCGATCGCCGGGGGAGCCTACGTCCGCTCGGTGCTCTCGGGCGGAGGCCGTGGCGGAAAGACCGTGAAGATGAGCAAGCGCGCGCAGAAGGTCGGTGCCGCCGTCGGTGCGGCGAAGGGCTCTGACGACACTGATTCGGCGAAGGACGCTGCCTCTGACAAGGATGCTGCCTCCGCAGAGGACGGGGACGACGACGCTGCGGCGGAGGACGCTGACGACGCTTCGGCGGAGGACGGGTCGGAGACCGAAGCTGCGGACGCGGTCGAGGTGACCGAGGTCGAGACGGCCACGGTCACCGACAAGACCACGGGTACGACGGCTGCCAAGGGTTCGGCCGCCTCGGCGAAGGGTGCCGGGAGCGCCAAGAGCACTGCGTCTGCCAAGGGCACGACCTCCTCGGCGAAGTCCGCGCCTGCCAAGGGAGCTGCGGCCGCCAAGGGCACGACCTCCTCGGCGAAGGACGACGAGAAGGACCCCGACGCGAAGTGACCGACGGTCTCGAGCAGCAGCAACAGGTGGGGGTCGGTCCGTGGACCGGCCCCTGGCCTGTCGGTGAGGAGTACGATCCGGAGCTGCTGCGCGACGGGGACCGGCGCAATGTCGTCGACAAGTACCGCTACTGGCGCCACGATGCCATCGTCGCCGACCTCGACACGGTGCGGCACGGGTTCCACGTCGGTGTCGAGAACTGGCAGCACGACCTCAACATCGGCTCGGTCGTGCGCACGGCGAACGCGTTCAATGCCGCGGCCGTGCACATCGTCGGGCGGCGGCGCTGGAACCGGCGCGGGGCGATGGTCACGGACAGGTACCAGCACGTCATCCACCATCCCAGCGTCGACGACCTGCTCCAATGGTGCGTCGAGAACGACGTGCCGCTCATCGGCATCGACAACTTCCCGGACTCGGTGCCGCTCGAGACGTTCGAGCTGCCGCAGCGGTGCCTGCTGCTCTTCGGCCAGGAGGGGCCGGGGCTGAGCGAGGAGGCGCATCAGGCGAGCTCGGCGGTGCTCTCGATCGCCCAGTACGGTTCGACGCGGTCGATGAATGCCGCGGCCGCAGCGGCAATCACCATGCACGCGTGGATCCGCCGCCACGTCTTCGAGCAGCCGATCGGGTAGCTCGGCACGGACTCTGGCACGCCCGCGAGGCGGGTGCGGGCGGAGTGCTGGCGGCACGCGGGCGGCCGCTAGCACGCGGACATCGCCGCCACGTCTTCGACCAGCCGGTCGGGTAGCGCGGCAGCACGCAGAAAAAGGACGCTCAGTGTCGATTCGCAAGCTCAGAATCGACACTGAGCGTCCTTGATCCCGCTGTGACTCACCGGGCGGTTGCCCTTCCGCCGAGACTCACCAGGCCGCCCTCCTCAGGACAGGTCGGCGGCGTGGGGTTCGATGAGACCGCCGATCGATGCGAGCTCGGCGGTGAGCGAGTCCGCGTCGTCGAAGGTCTTCGAGATCACGGTGAGGCGCTTCGCGTAGTGCCCGATCGGGTACTCCATCGTCATGCCGATGCCGCCGTGCATCTGGATCGACTCCTGGCTGATGTGGCGCGCGGTCGAGTCGATGATGATCTTCGCGGCGATGACGTCGCGGTGGCGATCCTTCTCCGCGCCCTCCGCCTCGGCGGTGACGGCGAGACGGGCGAAGAGCGCCATGCTGCGGGCGTACTCGAGGTCCGCGTAGAGGTCCGCGGCGCGATGCTGGAGCGCCTGGTTGGCACCGATCGGCGCCCCGAACTGCTCGCGGGTCTTGAGGTACTCGGCCGTCATCGTCAGCGACGCCTCCATCGCGCCGACGGCCTCGGCCATGAGCGCGGCGTTGGCGATGTCGAAGACCTCCGAGAGCACGGCATGGGCGTCGCCGGCGTCGAGGCGCTGGGCGGGAGTGCCGTCGAAGCGCACGCTCGCGCTGCCGAGCCCGTCGGCCTGGCGATGGGTCACACGTGTGAGCCCCTGCGCGTCGGCGGCGACGAGGAAGAGGCCGAGCTCGCCGTTCTCGACCGCGGTGACGACGAAGTGGTCGGCGACATCGCCGCCGAGCACACCGTTCTTCTCCCCGGTCAGGCGCACTCCGTCACCGTCGGCGGTCGCCGTCGTCGTCGGCTGGGCGAGAGCGTAGCGCTGCCCCGGCTCGAGGGCGGCGACGGCGAGGAAGGTCTCGCCCTCGCACACGCCGGGCAGGATCGCCTGCTTCTGCTCCTCGCTGCCGGCGAGCAGCAGCGCATTGGTGCCGAGGACCGCGGTCGCGACGAAGGGCTCGAGCACGAGCGAACGGCCGAAGGCCTCGAGGACCACAGCCACCTCGGCGAAGGTCATCTCCGCACCGCCGAAGCTCTCGGGCACGGTGAGGCCGAGCAGGCCCATCTCCGCGAACTGCTGCCACTTCTCGCGCGAGATGCCCTCGTCGCTCTTGAGGATCGCCTCGCGGGCGGCCGCATCGTATTCGGTGCGCAGGTACTTGCCCAGGGTGCTCGCGAGCTCCTGCTGGATGTCGTTGAGTTCAAGATCCATGGATGTCCACTTCCTTCGCCGGGCTCAGAGCCCGAGCAGAGCCTTCGAGATGATTCCGCGCTGCACCTCGGACGAACCGCCGTAGATGGTGACCTTGCGGGTGTTGAAGTATGCGGGCAGGGCGTCGACGGCGCCGAGCGGCAGGTCGGTCAGCCCCTCGCCCTGGACCCGGTCGGTGACGAAGTCGAGACCCTGCGGTCCGAGCACGTCGACGAGGATCTCGCTGATGTCCTCCTGCAGCTGCGAGCCCTTGAGCTTGAGCACCGAGGACCGCGGATCCGGCTTGTCCGAGCCGGCGGCCTGCGTCGAGAGGATCCGCAGCTGGGTCATCTCGAGCGCGGTGAGCTCGGCTTCGAGCCGGGTCAGGCGCGCCGAGAACAGCGGGTCGTCGAGGAGGGTGCCGGTGGCCGTCTTCGTCACCGCCGCGTACGCCTTGGCACGGGCGAGGTTGACCTTCGAGGCGCCGATCCGGGCGATCCCGGTGCGTTCGTTGCCGAGGAGGAACTTCGCGTACGTCCACCCCTTGTTCTCCTCGCCGACGAGGTTGTCCACCGGCACCTCGACGTTGTCGAAGAAGACCTCGTTGACCTCATGGCCGCCGTCGATGAGCTGGATCGGGCGCACGGTGACGCCGGGGGACTTCATGTCGATGAGGAGGAACGAGATCCCCGCCTGCTTCTTCACGTTCGCATCGGTGCGCACGAGCATGAAGATCCAGTCCCCGTACTGGCCCAGCGTCGTCCACGTCTTCTGTCCGTTGACGATGTACTTGTCCCCGGACCTCACCGCCGAGGTGGCCAGGGAGGCGAGGTCGGATCCGGCGTTGGGTTCGGAGAACCCCTGCGACCACCAGATGTCGATGTTCGCCGTGGCCGGGAGGAACCGCTCCTTGAGCTCCTGCGAGCCGAAGTTCGCGATGACCGGCCCGACCATGGAGACGTTGAAGGGCAGCGGCGAGGGTACGCAGGCGAGCTGCATCTCCTCGAGCCAGATGTGGCGCTGGACCGGGGTCCAGTCCTGACCGCCCCACTCGAGCGGCCAGTGGGGCACGGCGTACCCGTTGGCGTTGAGGATCCGCTGCGAGGTCACCATGTCCTCTTTGGACAGCTCCTGGCCGGTGGCGACCTTGAAACGGAGCTCTTCGGGGATCTCCGTGCGATAGAACTGACGCATCTGCTGCGCGAACTCGCGCTCCTCTGCGCTCAGAAGGGTGTCCATGAGTGCTCCTGATAGATCGTTCAGTAAGTTTCTGTCCATACTACGTTCGCGTGAAGTGTCCCACAAGTAGCTCACCGAGGTGGTCGACAGGCGGACGGGTCGATTGCGGGGAGCGGGATATGCGGTTACAGTGTCCCCACATCCCCAGCTTCGCGGTGGTCAGTGGTCCCCTCCCGACGGCCTGCGAGTCCGAACCTCCGAGCGCCGTACCCGGAGGATCCGCTCGAGCATCCGCGAGGCAGACAGCCGTGTGCTGTCCGCGCGATCCGCGGGCAGGACTGCGGCGACACCGAAAGAAGCGCACATGTCGGTTACGGTCCCATCCCCGCAGGGTCGCGCTTTCGGCTACGCAGACGAGGTCTCGGCGGTGCGGCACGCGCTCGTCGACCCCGACCGCTGCGGGTGTCTCGTCGTCGGCGCCGCGGGCATCGGACGCACCACCGTGATGAATCGGGCACTCGACCATCTCGAGTCCGACACCACGGTGCATCGCCTGCGCGGTTCCGAGCTGCTGCGCGACCGCGAGCTCGGCGTCCTCGAGATCCTCCTCTCCCAGGCCGGCGCCCACCGCGAGATCGCACCCGGGGCGGCGCTGTCGACCCTCGCCCGCGCCTTCGCGGCGGCGAGCGAGGACACAGTGCCCATCGTCCAGCTCGACAACAGCAACCTCATCGACACCACCTCGCTGGCCGTCCTCTGCCGCCTCGCCGATGCCCGTCGCATCCGCCTCGTCGCCGGCGCCGAATCCATCCGGCCGCCGGTCGATCTCCTCGCGAAGCTGTGGCTGGGCGGATCGCTTGTGCGCATCGACCTCACCGGACTCGACGAGAGCGCGATCGCCGCGCTCGTCGAATCGGCCGGAGCCCCGACCCGCTCGGCGGCCGAGCTCCTGCGCGACACCGGCGGCAACCCGCGCCTGCTCAACCAGGTGATCTTCGGCGCCGATCAGTCGAGCGCGCACGAGCGCATCCTGTGGAACGTCCCCAGCGGCCTCCGGCCCGTCCTCGAGGTCGTCGCCATGGTCGGCGAGGTCCCCTACGACAGCCTCGCCCTCCTCTGCTCGCCGGGGGAGATCGACGCCCTGGCCGACATCGGCCTCGTCGTCATGGAGCGCGGCCCGGGCGCCGGGGTCCACCTCGCCGAGCCGGTCATCGCCGAGACCCTCAAAGCCCATGTCATGCCCTCCCACAGCCTCAGACTGTTCCGGCTCCTCGCCGATGTCGTCGACCTCGACGACCTCGAGGGCCGTGCCCTCTTCGGGTACCTGCGCTGGGGTCTGTCCCTCGGCGTCGGGCAGCCGGAGGACCGGATCTTCGCCGCCGTCGGCGATGCCAACGCCGAGGGGCGGTACTCCGACGCGGCCGACCTCATCGTCGCCTCCGGGTGGGAGACCGACCGTGTGCTCCTCGAACTCGTGCGCGCGGACAAAGGAAGAGGGGGGATCGCCGAGGCGGAGCAGACCTTCGCCCGTCTGCTCGCCGACGCCGATGAGGACGCCGACCCCCAGTACCTCTCCCGGCTCCTGTGCATGGACTATCGCCTCACCGATCCCAACGCTCCGGAGGAGCTGCGCGTCGAATGGGTGCGCGACCTCCTGAGCACCCCGGCCGACACGGGCCGCGTCGACGTCACCCGCGCCCGCTTCGCCCTGCGGGGAGGCCGCCTCGACGAGGCCCGCTGCCTCGCCTCCGAGGTCTTCCACGACCACGAGTGCCTCAACCGGCATCGGCTGCGGGCCTGCGCGATCCTCGGTCTCGTCCTCGTCCTGCAGGGCCGGGTGGTCGACGGGATCCGCTGCATCGACCAGGCCGAGCTGATGTTCTCCCTGCCCGGCCTGACCAGCTACGAGCTCGAGGACGCGGCACCGCAGATCTTCGTCTCCCGCTACCTGTCCGGGGACTGGGCCGGGGCGCGGCGATCGGTGCGCGAGGCCCGGTCGGGGGACCGGATGTTCGAACTCGCCGGGGCGCTGGTCGACCTGCGCACCGGCCATCCCGCGCGAGCCCAGTCGACCCTGCAGGCCGTGCTCGAACCGGCCCAGGAGACCGATCTCATCGATCTCACCGGGGTGGGACGCGCGGCCAAGCGCTACGCGGATGCGCTACTCGGCCGGCCCTCGGATCCGCAGCGGCTGCGGGAGGCGACGTGGGACGAGGAGCGGGCGGACCGCTACTCGTGGTGGGCGGAGGCCGAAGCGCGCCTCTTCGACCTGCAGGCGCTCGCGCTCGCCCATCCCGCCGAGGCGGCCGACCGCCTCCATGCCCTCGGCACCTCGATCGCCGAGCACGGCGCGGCGACGATGGCCGCGTTCGCCTTCATCGAGGCCGCTCGCCTCGGTCAGGGATCCGCCGGCCACAGCCTCGCCGTCCTGGGAGGTGAGATCGACGGTGCCATCGGGCGGCTCGCCCGGACCGTGGCCGAGGGCGTCCTCGTCGGAGACGCCGATGCGCTCATCGAGGCCGCACGCGCGTCCCTCGAATTCGGTTCGTACCTCACCTCCTCGGACTTCGCGAAGCTCGCGCAGAAGCGGGCCGTCGAGGTCGGCGACCGCTCGGCGGTCAAGGAGGCGAGGATCCTCATCGGCAACAGCACGCGCACGGTGCGCTCGGGTGCCACGGGGTCGCGGTTCCACACCGTCCTCTCCGACTTCGAGCGCAAGCTCGTCGACGGGGTCATGGCGGGGGCGAGCAGCCACGAGCTCGGGGAGCTCCACCATCTCTCGGCGCGCACCATCGAATGGCACCTGAGCCGGATCTACCGCCGTCTGCAGGTGGCCAACCGACGCGAGCTGCGCGAACTCGTCTCCACGTGGGGCAGGGTCCATGTCTGAGGCGCGGGATCGCCGGGACTGCTTCGGTCGTGACGGCGAACTCGCCGAGATCGCCGCAGCCCTCGTCGGAACGGGAGCCGCCGGAGTCGTCATCGAAGGCGACACCGGGGCGGGGAAGACGAGCCTCATCGAGCTCGTCCACGCCGAACGCGGCGGCCGCGAGCTCTGGGTGCGCGGGGACGCGTGCTCGCCGAGAGTCCGTTCGGCGCCTTCGGCCTCGCCGTCGACCTCGCCGACGACGAGGGGACGCTGCTCAACCGCGTCGTCACCATGCTCACGGCCGGCGACGAGCCGCCCGTCGTCTTCGTCGACGACGCCCACCACCTCGACGACGCGAGCGTGAGCGTGCTCAGCCAGCTCGCCACCGACGGGGAGATCCGCATCGCCGTGACCGTCCAGCCTGCGGTCGACGGCCGCTCCCCGCACTTCCGGGAGCTCGTCGCCGACGGCCTCCTCCACCACGTCCTCCTCGACCCGCTCCACGAGGACGATGTCACGGCGATGCTCGAGCACCACCTCGGCGGGGTGGTGTCACGGGGAGTCATCGACGCGACGATGTTCCTCACCATGGGGGTCCCGGTCCGGGTCCTCGAACTGCTCAGGTACGCCCGGCAGTGGAACCGGTTCCGCCTCCGGCACGGGGTGTGGCTGCTCGACGGACTCGACATCGCCTACGACGAGCGGGTCCGCGACGTCATCTCCTACCACCTCGCCCGCTACAGCGATGAGCAGCGGGGCGCGCTCGAACTCGTCGTCCTCGCCGGCGAGGTCGAGGTCGAGCTCATGCTCAGCGCCGGCTACGGGGAGGCCGCCGACGACCTCGTCGCCGCCGGGGTCATCGGGCTCGAGTCGCGGGGCTCGCCCGTCTACGTCGCCCTCGAATCCCATTCGACGGAGACGATCCGGGTGACCGTTCCCGTCGGACGCAGCCGCCGGATGTTCGAACTCGTCGAATCCGCCCCCGGCACGCCCTCCCAGCGCTCGCGGATGCTCCGCGCCGACTGGGGCCTGAGCTGCGGGGCGAGGATCTCCCTGCGGGATTCGATCGACGCGGCCCGGATAGCGATCGCCCTCGGCGAATGGCATCGGGCGCTGCGGATCCTCCGCGGGGTGCCGTTCGAGGCGATGGACCCGCAGGAGCTCTTCGACCTCGGTCGCCTCTACTGCGACGTCAACCTCGTCCCCGTCGGCCTCGACATCCTCGCCAGGACGGTGCGTCGGGCGCAGACCCCGTTCCTCGTCCTCGAGGCCTTCATCGTGTGGATCTTCCGGGACGTCGGACGCGAATCCCCCTCGCTGTCCGTCGACGACTTCCTCACCGCACTCGACCGGATCGCGGCCGCCGCGGACGGGGACGCCGAGGTCCTCGCGCAGATCGACCTCACCCGCGTCATCCTCGACCGGGTCAGCCGGCTCACGTGGGCGCGCCTGTCCGGTGACGACGTCGTCGACGCCCGGTGGATGACGACCGAGGAGGTGCCGGAGACCCTGCGGGTGAGCATCGCGATCGCCTTCGCCTCGAAGGAGCTCGAACGCGGCCGCGGAGAGGATGTGCTCGACCTCCTCGAGGAGACCGAGGCGAAGATGACGACCATCGGCACGCCGCTGATCATGCTCGACTGCTTCCGCACGTGGGCGATGCTCCAGGCCGGCAGGCGGAACGAGGTGAGGGACGGGCTGAGCGAGGTGCGCAGCCAGGACCTCGCGTTCCTCGCCGCCTCGAGCGGGCCGCGCGACCTCGTGCTCGCCCGCATCCTCGGCCAGGAGGGGCGGTGGGCCGAGTCCGCCCGACGTGCGGCCGCCGCGGTCGAGGCCTTCGAGTACTGGAACCAGCAGCAGTTCATGGCCTTCGCCCTCGCCCAGGCCGAGTATTCGGCGATGATGAGCGGCAACGCCGAAGCGGCCGACGACTTCGATGCGCGCTTCGTCCGCCTGCCCGTGGCCAACGTCTACCTCGAGGGCGGCCGTGCGCGAGGCCTGCGGCTCGTCGCGCGCGCCGTGCTCACGGGAGAGCAGTCCTACCTCGACGCCCTCGCCGAGGTGCTCGCGGAGGCCGAGGCCGAAGAGGAGTTCGCGCTCGCGATGCGGCTGCGGCTCGAGCTGCTGCGCCACTTCGGCCTCTACGACGCCGAGGCGATCCTCGCGCTCGCCGCCGCTGCCGGCGAGAGGGACCGGTGGCGCCTCGGATCGCTTGGGGCAGCCCTGCGGAATGAGGACCCTGAGGCGCTCACGGCGCTCGCCGACGACCTCGGCGGGATCGGACCCGACCTCGCCGAGCGCTGCCGCGAGATCGCCGAATCCTGGCGTGAAGAGCCCCCGACGCACCCCCACCGCGTCCAGGAGGAGGCCGTCGAGCTGACGAATCGGGAGCGGCAGATCTCCCGGCTCATCGTCGCCGGCCTGTCGAACGCGGAGATCGCCGAGGAGCTCGGCGTCGCGGTGCGCACCGTCGAGGGCCACACCTACCGGATGTACCGCAAGCTCGACATCACCTCCCGGTCGGAGGTGGCCGAGGCGCTCAGCCGCCTGCGGACCGACCGGCCGGGATGAGCCAGCGGACAGACGCGAAATCGCAGATCAACGGGCCGGCCGCCACCGCACGATCGAGTAGGAGAGAACGACACGCAGGGAATTCGAGTAGTCACCGGCTGTCACGCAATCGTCATCAGCGAGTGATCGAGTAGTGACATTCCGGCAACCGGCGGGCACATTCGAGTATCCGCCGAGAATTATCCCGTAATGACCACCTGGTGACCGGTGGGACGGCTCACGAAGATGGGGTGCATGCACATCCCCGCATATCCCCAGAATCCCCAGTCATCCCATCCCCACGCGTCGGTCCCGCCGCAGCGGAGCCGACCCGACGAAGCCGATCCGCGCACATCGCGATCGAGCAGGCCGGGCGAACTCGCACGGCTGCGGACGCTCCTGGAGCGTCATCGCGCCGCTGCGGTCGTCGGCCGGACCGGCCTCGGCAAGGCCTCTCTCCTCCGAGAGGTGGAAGCAGAATGGTCGGGACCGGTCCTGCGCGTCCACTTCAGCCACTCCGAGCCGGGCAGCGACTGCTCCGGAATCGACATCCTCCTCACCTCGCTCGGGGCGATCGACAGCCGCACCTCGGTCGCCGACCTCGCGCACGACCGCGGCGAGGACATCGCCGATGCCGCCCAGTCGGCGCTGCGCGGAGCCGGAATCGCCGACGACGCGCTCATCGTCGTCGCCGGAGCCGACCGGATGGACGGACCGTCCCAGGCGGTCCTCGGCCAGATGCTCAGGCGCGCGCAGTCCGGGTGCGCGAACTTCGCCGTCTCCGCGACCTCCCTTCCCGACGACGGACCCCTCTCGCTCATCCCCACCGTCGAACTCCGGGAGTTCAGCCGCGACGAGCTCGTCGCCGCGGCCCAGGACCTCTGCGAGGGCCGGCTCGCCCCCGAGGCGGCGCACCTCGCCGCGGCCACCGCGTGCGGACGTCCGCTCGCGCTCGAGAGCATCGTCACGGAGATGAACCGACGGGAGCGGCTCGGTGACGGTCCGCTGACCATCCCTGTGCGCCTCGGCGACACCGGGGCATCGATCCTCCGCGACGTCCTCGGAAGCCCCGGCCCGCAGACGATCACCCTGCTCCGACAGCTGTCCCTGGCACCGGCAGCGCTGTGGGGACCCCTCGCCGCTCGGATCCCGGGTCTGTGGGAGATCGTCGACGACCTCGAGACCCGCGACATCATCGAAAGGCGCGGCCCGCACCTGCGCATCACCAACCACCTCGTCCGCGCCTGGGCTCACCAGTCGATGGGGTCGAGCGAGCGCATCGCCGGCCACGAGCAGCTCGCCGAGGACTCCGCAGGCATCGACCCGCGCCTCGAGCACTGGCATGCGTCCTTCGCGCGGCCGACCGAGCAGACGGCGCCGACGCTCATCGACGACGGCAGGACGCTCATCACCGAGGGGACCGGCCCGGCCGGAATCGAGTTCGTCGAGCGGGCGATGCGGGTGAGCACCGACGACGAGTCCCTGGCACCGGCCCTCATCGACATCGCATGGCAGCTCTACGAGCGCGGCGAGTTCGTCTTCGCGAGCCGCTATGTGCGCATCGCCGGCCAGTCGGATTCGCCCGCGCTCGCGGTCCGCGCACGGACGCTGGGCATCCGGATCGCCTTCGCCCAGCGCCAGACCCTGCCCTCCCACCTCATCAACAGCTGGTCGAAGAGGGAACGCGCCGAAGCTCCCGCCGAGGTCGCCCGCCTCCAGCTCACCCTGAGCATGTGCCGCTGCGAACGCGGCGAATACGCGGAGGCCGAAGAGCTGCTGCGCGAGGCGCGCGGGGCCGTCGACCACCTCGGCGAGGACGGGCACCGGCTGCTCGAGGCGGCGACGATCCGGCTCGAGAGCGCCCGCGGCACGGACCGGTCGGCGGTGCGGAGCTTCACGGCCCTGCGCGACCACGACGGTGACGACCTCGACCCCGAGTTCGTCCTCGCGGTCGCCTCGGGGCTCATGCTCACCGAGCACTTCGACTCGGCCCAGGCCGCGCTCTCCCTCCTCCGTCGCAGCAGCGGGGACGGAACGATCTGGCGTCTGCAGGCGCGCTGCCTGCAGGCCGAGACCGCTGTGCGTGCGGGCCGCCTGCGGCTGGCCGACGAACTCATCCGCGCCGTCGTCGCAGACAGCGTCACCCTGCCCGACGTGCGGCCTGACCGGGTCCTCGTCCTCCGGACATGGGCGCTGCTCATGCACGGTGCCGCATGCGACGCCGAACCCGTCGAGGAGCGGCTCGCCGCCCTGGCGACGACGTCGGAGAACCGCCGCCTGCTCGCCGAGCTCAACGCCCTGCAGGGAAGCTGCCTGCTGCGGATGGGCTACCCCGCTGAGGCCGTGCGCCATCTGCGGCGATGCGACGAACTCTCCGCGAACGAGGTCAATCCCAACGTCCGCCGCCACGAAGCCGACCTCATCGAGGCCCTCGTCGAGATCGGACGCAGAGAGCACGCGGCACTCCTCGTCCAGCAGCTGCGCAAGCGGGTCGAACGCTGTCCCTCGCGGTGGGCGGAACTCGCCCTGCGCCGGGGCGAGGCCCTCCTCGCCTCCGGGGACAAGGGCAACGAGCTCTTCAACCTCGCGCTGCGGTCGTGGGGCGCCCAGGACTCCCTCTACGAGAAGGCGCTCACCCACACCGCCTTCGGCAGGCGCCTGCAGCAGCTCGGGTCCGATTCCCGTGCCCGGGAGCAGTTCCTCGCCGCCGAGGCGATCCTCACCGAGCTCGGGGTCGAGGGCTCCGCGCAGTCGCCGGGTCCGCCTGCGCCGGCTCCCTCCGAACCCCCGGTCCACCCGCAGCTCGCCGAGCTCAGCGAGGAGGAGCTCAAGGTCGTCGAACTCGTCAGGGCGGGGCTGAAGAACAAGGACATCGCCGGCCGGGTCTTCGTCTCCCTGCGCACCGTCGAGCTCCGTCTCACGGCCGCCTACCGGAAGCTCGGAGTGGGGTCGCGGACCGAACTCGTCTCCCTCCTCGCCGGCAATCCCAGGCTCGCCGCCGTCTGAGCACCCGACTGGCGGCAGTCCGCACAGCCCGCGCGGATGCCCGCAGAACCGCTCCCGCATCGGGTTCGCGGCGCGGACACCGCCATAGCGTGGAGGCGATCGCGAATCCCCCGAGAGGCACGGTTCCGCTGCCGCCGACTTCAGCCGGCCGCAGCGAGAACGCCGCCCGAGGGCGAGAGCGCACCGCAAGTCCCATAGTGCATTGGAGTTCGCAATGACAGCATCCGAACACCCCGATCCGGCGCCTGGAGCGCTCTCGGGAAGTCGGTCGTCACGACTGGCGATGGTGATCTGGGAGAACAAGACCTGGCTGCAGATCGTCTTCGACGCCTCCGCCTGGGTCCTCGCCGGAGGGCTGGCGTGGCTGGTCCTCGGCTTCGAGTGGATCAGCGGGCCGACCGTCGGGATGGTCCTCGCCGTGGCCCTGGCCCTGCAGCTGCTCGTCGGACTCAGCCTCGGCCTCTACCGGCGCCGCTACCATTACGGCAGCTTCTCCGAGTTCGGCGGGCTCGTCCTCGTCTGCCTCGCGGTTGCGTGCGCCCTCATGCTCGTCACCGCCGGTGACGCGCCGTTCGTCCTCCTCTTCGTCTTCGCCGCCCTCATCCTCATGTCGGGCACCCGCTACGTCATCCGCTGGGTGCACCAGTTCGCGACGCGGCCCCGGCAGGGGGAGAGGGTACTCGTCGTCGGTGCCGGCGACGCCGCGGAATCCCTCATCCGGCAGATGCTCTCGGATCCGCAGGGCGCGTACCTGCCCGTCGGCCTCATCGACGACGATCCGCGCAAACGGCACCTGAGCATCCACGGGGTGCGGGTGCGGGGCACGAGCGACGACATCGCCGAGGTGGTCGACTGGCTCAACGTCTCCGGCGTCATCGTCGCGATCGCCGACTCCGATGCGCGCTTCCTCCACGCGTGCCGCAACAGCCTGCAGATGACCGGCCGCTGGCTGCGCACCATCCCGCCGCTGGCCGAACTCGTCGACCGTCGGGTGCAGATCGCCGACATCCGCGACCTCAGGGTCGAGGACCTCATCGGCCGCAGTCCCATCCACACCGATCTCACCGAGATCGCGGAGACGATCGCCGGACGGCGCGTCCTCGTCACCGGTGCGGGCGGTTCGATCGGCAGCGAACTGTGCCGGCAGCTGTCCTCGCTGGGACCCGAGTCCCTCATCCTCCTCGATCGCGATGAGTCCGCGCTCCACGGGGTCGAGCTCACCCTCTTCGGCTCTGCGCTCCTCACCTCGCCGAACACCATGCTCGCCGACATCCGGGACCGGGAGGCCCTCGACCGGATCTTCGCCGCGACGAGACCGCAGATCGTCTTCCACGCCGCGGCCCTCAAGCACCTGCCGATGCTCCAGCGGTTCCCGCAGGAGGCGTGGAAGACCAACGTCCACGGGACGCTCAACGTCCTCGAGGCCGCAGCGGCGGCCGAGGTCGAGACCTTCGTCAACATCTCCACGGACAAGGCGGCGGCGCCGACGAGCGAGCTCGGACGCAGCAAGCGGGTGGCCGAGCAGCTGGTCAGCGGCTTCGCAGCGCGATCGGCCGGAACGTACCTGTCCGTGCGGTTCGGCAATGTGCTCGGCTCCCGCGGGTCCGTGCTCCACTCGTTCCAGGAGCAGATCCGCCGAGGCGGTCCCGTGACCGTGACCGATCCCGAGGTCCGACGGTTCTTCATGACCATCCCCGAAGCCTGCCAGCTCGTCCTCCAGGCCGCTGCGATCGGGGAGGACGGCACCATCATGGTCCTCGACATGGGCGAACCCGTGCGCATCGACGACATCGCCCGCAGCCTCGTCGCCATGTCCGACCGCTCTGCCGACATCATCTACACCGGACTGCGTGAGGGCGAGAAGCTCGACGAGGAGCTCTTCGGCGACTACGAGGGTGCGGTCGTGCGGGTCCACGAGCGGATCAGCCGCGTCGAGGCTCCCGCGCTCGACCACCGGATCCTGCCGGGGCAGTCGGCATCACGACAGGTCATCGACCTCTTCTGCGCCCAGACCTGCACCACCGGACTCGAACGGCCGACCGAGGCGGAGCCGACGCAGTCCCCGGTGCTTGCGTCCGTGAGCGTGCGCTCTGAGAGCGAAGATGCGGGAGATGCCACTGAGAAGGGTCTGCCCGAAGCGAACGATGACACCCGAGAACTCCTCGAAGCCGTCCGCCGACGCTTCGTGGGTGAACCCAATGCCGTCTGACCCGAGTGAGGACACCATGCACATCGACGACGACCTCGCCGACACCGCCTTCCACATCGTCGGCACCGATTCGACCCACGGCTACGAGACGTGGCTGGACGCCTGGCACCGCTGTGCCGCCGGCGACGCCTTCTCCCACCCCGACTACCTGGCGACCCTCGCCGCTGAGGGGGAGACGCCGTTGGCCGCCGTCTTCGACGACCGCTCCGGCTCCCACGTCCTCTATGCCTTCCTCCTGCGCGAGGTCACCCACGATGCCTGCGGACGGCCGGTGACGAGCGAGTGCTACGACGTCGCCGCGCCGCTGCTCTACGGGGGTCCTCTGCTGAGCTTGGGCCATCGGGCGGACACCGCCGAGGTCAGTGATCGGTTCTGGCGGCGGTTCCGCCACTGGGCCCTCGACAAGGGGGTCGTCACCGAGTTCCATCGGGAGAATCCGCTCGCGGACTCCTCGCTCGGCTACCCGGGAGACCACATCGAGCAGGCTCCGCACGCGGTGAAGAGCCTCGAGGGCCGCACCATCGACGAGCTTCTCGCCGACGCCTCGAAGAGCTATCGGAGAACCCTGCGGAAGGCGGAGTCCTCCGGAATCCAGGTGGTCGTCGACGAGAGCGGAGAGCGGCTCGAGGACTTCCTCCGGCTGCACCGCGAGACCCTGGACCGCAACGGCGCCGATGAGCGGTTCTACCTCGACCGTGACTACTTCGCGATGCTCCATCGTGAGTTCGCCGGCAGCTTCGCCTACATCTACGCGCTTGAGGACGGCAGAGCGACCTCGGTCGAATTCATCCTCTTCTGCAACGACATCGCCTATGCGCTCCTCGGCGCCTCCGATGCGCAGGGCCTGCGGTCGGGAGCGAACAGCTACCTCGTCATGCAGGCGTTCCTCTACGCCCAGTCCCGTGGAGTCGCCGACTACGTGCTCACCGGCGGAGTGACGAACACCGAGGACGACAGCCTCCTGCGCTACAAGCTGTCGATGGCCAAATCCGGGCGCCGACGCTATCGCACGGCGCAGCAGGTCATCGATCCGGCGCGCTATTCGGAGCTGAGCTGCCCGCACACCACGGACAGCTTCTTCCCCGTCTATCGATCCGCGCAGCACAGCTGCACGCACCAGGGAGAGACCGAGAGCCGGACGACGGAGGTGTCGGCATGAATGCGCAGTGGAAGGTCCTCTGGGCCGAGGCGGCGACGGACCGGGAGGAATGGATCGGACTCTGGTCCGCCTTGGCGGAGCGACATCCCTTCGCCCACCCGGACGTCTGCTCACTGCTGCGCGCCGGGGGCGGACAGCTCGCCGCCGCGGTCATGACCGTCGGCGACGGATACGTCCTCTACCCCTTCTTCCTCCGCGAGATCGATGCGGAGCTCACGGCAGCGGCGGGCGGCGAACGGATGTTCGACATCATCTCGCCCTACGGCTACGGGGGACCGCTGCACTGGGGCATCAGCGACATCGACGGGGCCTCCGCGCAGTTCTGGCGCATGTTCGATCTCTGGGCGGACGAGAACTCCGTCGTCAGCGAGTTCTCACGGCTCACCCTCTTCACCGAGACGATGCTGCCCTACCAGGGCACGACGCGCAGGCGCCAGACGAACTACGTCCGCGACCTCAGCGTCCCTGCCGACGACCTCGGTCAGAAGGTCGCCCCGAAGGTCCGCAGCAACGTCCGCCGCGCCCTGCGCGAGGGCGTCACCACGGTCATCGACACCGAAGGCGAGTTCGTCGACGACTTCGTGCGGATCTACACCGAGACCATGGAGAGGCGCGACAGCGCGGACTGGTACCGCTTCGAGCGCCCGTTCTTCGAGGGGATCCACGCAGCGCTGCCGGGCCAGTTCGCCTACGTCTACGCCCAGCACGAAGGCCGCCTCGTCTCCGTCGACCTCCTGCTCTTCGGCAGGGAGGACGGATACTACTTCCTCGGCGGCACCGAGGCGGCGGCGTTCGGCGTGCGGCCCAACGACCTCGTGAAGATGGAGTCGATGAAGTGGCTCCAGGCGCAGGGTCGACGTCGGTACGTCCTCGGCGGCGGCGTCACCGCCGAGGACAGCCTCGAACGCTACAAGCGCGGCTTCGCCCTCGATGGGCAGTACGACTACTTCACGGGCGAACGCATCCTCTCACCGGGCCGCTACGAGGAGCTGCTGGAGGCCCACCGGCGCCGCCTGGCGGCGAACGGACTCGACTTCGACGAGGCGAGCGACTTCTTCCCCGCCTACCGGCGCGGTGCCGAGGCGCTGAGCCCGACGGAACCGGTTGTCAGGCAGACCGCTGAGGCGAGGTCCTGAGATGGCCTACCCTCATCTCAAACGCGCCATCGACGTCACCGGAGCGGCCTTCGGGCTCCTCGTCCTCGCTCCCGTCATCGCCGTCGTCGCCGGTCTCGTCCTCGTCGCCCACGGCGCGCCGGTGATCTTCACCCAGGAGCGGGTCACCGAGGGCAACCGGATCTTCCGCCTGAAGAAGTTCCGCAGCATGCGGCCGCTCGACCCGGGACGCGGATGGACGGACGACTCGGCTCGACTCACGGCTCTCGGTCGCTTCATCCGGGCGACGAGCCTCGACGAGCTGCCGAGCCTGTGGAACATCCTCGTCGGGGACATGAGCCTCATCGGACCCCGACCCCTGACGACCGAGTACCTCCCCCTCTACACGCCCGAACAGTCCCGACGGCACGCCGTCCGCGGCGGACTGAGCGGACTCGCCCAGGTCAGCGGCCGCAACGCACTGTCCTGGGACGAGCGGTTCGACCTCGACGTCGAGTACGTCGAGACGATGAGCCTGCGCACCGATCTGCGGATCCTCGTGCGCACCGTGCTCACGGTCTTCCGCCGCGACGGTGTCAGCCATCCCGGGAGTGCGACGATGATCAGCTTCGGAGGCAGCATGCGCTCGGACCTCATCGAGTTCGAGCAGATCGCCCGCACCCGGGAGCTCACCCAGTGGATGGCGCGGACCCGAAGCGGCGAACGCGTCGGCCTGTGCGAGATGGTCGGCACCGGCGACGCGGCTCGGATCATCCGCTTCCTCCCCGATCCGACTCATTCCGCGCTCGAGGACGATGAGCACGAGTCGCTGTGCCGCGAAGTGCTGCGTCTGCTGCTCAACCGGGTCCGGGCGACCGACGCCGACTATGCCTTCTGCCCCGCTTCGACGGCCGCCGGCGCGCCCCACCTCTACCTCGCCTCCGGCTTCCGGCCCATCACCGACCCGCGCGGGACCGTGCCGCTTCCGCACCCCGCGTCGCCCGCACGCGCGGGCGAGGAATACCTCTGCTGCGCACTGCGGACCGAAACCCACCCGACCACCGAACTGAGGATGGCGTCATGACGATCTCCGATGCCGAATCGACCACCGAGACCCGGACACCCGAGATCGGGCGGATCCCGCTGTCCACCCCCGACGTGGGAGCACTCGAGGAGGAGTACCTGCTCAGCGCCTTCCGCAGCGGGTGGATCGCTCCCACAGGGCCCGATCTCACGGCCTTCGAAGCGGAGCTCGCCGCCACCGTCGGCGTCCGGCACGCGGTGGGACTGTCGTCGGGAACCGCGGCCCTCCACCTCGGACTCCTCGGTCTCGGGGTCCGACCGGGCGACCGGGTGCTGACCTCGACGATGACGTTCGCCGCGACGGCGAACGCGATCACCTACTGCGGGGCGGAACCGGAGTTCATCGACTGCCGATCCGACGGGAACATGGACCCGGCGCTGCTCCACGACGCCCTCCGCACAGCCGCCGGCCGGGGACGCCTGCCCGCCGCCGTCGTCCCCGTCGACCTGCTCGGACGGCCCGCCGACTACGACCGGATCCTGCCGATCGCCGCGGAGTTCGGCGTCCCCGTCCTCGTCGACGCCGCCGAATCGCTGGGCTCGCTCCACTCCGGTCGGGCGACGGCGAGCATGGGACAGGCGGCAGCGGTGTCCTTCAACGGCAACAAGATCATGACGACCTCAGGTGGAGGAGCGCTGCTCACCGACGACGGCGACCTCGCCGCGTACGCGTCCTACCTCTCCGCCCAGGCGCGGCAGCCGGTGGCCCACTACGAGCACACCGAGGTCGGGTTCAACTACCGTCTGAGCAACCTCCTCGCCGCCATCGGCAGGGCCCAGCTCACCCGTCTCGAATCGATGATCGTCCGCAGGCAGGCGAACCGGGCCGCCTACCTCGAGCTCTTCGCAGGGACCGAGGGCATCGCGCTCTTCGGTGCGGACAATCCGCACCCGGACAACGCGTGGCTGACCGCCGTGCTCATCGACGACGAGGTCACCGGCTTCAGCGCCGAGGAGCTGGGCAAGCGGCTGGCCGACCATGACATCGAGACCCGCCCGCTGTGGAAGCCGATGCACCTCCAGCCGGTGTTCACAGGCTGCGTCATGCACGGCGGAGAGACCGCGGAGGCCCTCTACGCGACCGGCCTCACCCTGCCCAGCGGCTCCGCGCTGAGCCCGAGCCAACTCGATCGGGTCCTCTCCGTCATCGCCGAGGTCCTCTGCGGAGGGCCGCACCGGTGATGCGGCAGCCCGTACCCTCAGGACCGGTCGGCGGTGCCGACCGGGTCCGCGTGCCTAGCCTGGAACGAAGGCAGTCACCACGCCCCACCCGCGCTGCGATCCCGATCCGCAGTCGCCGACCCGAGTGGAACGAGACATGAGACTCAAGGAATTCCTTCGCATCATGAGGCGCAACGTCGCCCTCATCATCATCGTGACCCTCCTCGGAGGAGCAGCCGGCCTCGCCTACGCCCTGCTCAGACCGACGACCTACACCTCGCAGACCGAGATGTTCGCGTCGGTCTCGACGTCCGGCGACCCGTATCAGATGCAGATGGCGTCGAACTTCATCCTCGAGCGGATCCAGACCTATGTCGACATGGCGGGGTCCCGCCCCGTCCTCGAACCGGTCATCGACCGACTCGACCTCGGCGTCACCCCCGAGGAGCTCGACTCCCAGGTGACGGCGTTCAGCGACCCGCGCACGGTGCTCATCACCGTCGAGGCGACAGCGGCCACGCCGCAGGACGCCGCCGAACTCTCCGATGCCGTGGCCGAGAGCCTCGTCACGGTCATCGACGACGTCGAGAACCAGGGCGATGACGGGACGGGTCAGATCCAGCTGCGGGTCTCCAACCCTGCGGTGCCGGCAGCGCAGGCGGACGGCCTGCCGCTGTGGATGTGCGTCGGACTCGGACTGCCCGTCGGTCTCGCCGTCGGGCTCGGCATCGCGCTGCTGCGGACGAACCTCGACGGCCGCCTGCGGGCCAAGGAGGACCTCGAACCGATCACCTCGGCGCCGGTGCTCGCCGCGATCCCCGCCGACGCACGGATCGCCGAGGAGCCCCTCATCAGCGACATGGGCCTCGACAACGCTCGCGGGGAGGCGTTCCGGCGGCTGCGGACCAACCTCGGATTCGCCCAGGTCGACGACACGAACCCGGCGGTGCTCATCACCTCGGCCAAGGCCCAGGAGGGCAAGTCGTCGACGAGCATCAACCTCGCCATCTCCCTCGCCCAGGCGGGCAGTCGGGTCGCCCTCGTCGACGTCGACCTCCGGCAGCCCACGGTGGCCGACAAGCTCGGACTCGAGAACTCCGCGGGCCTGACCACCGCCCTGCTCGGGTCCGCCGACGTCTCCGAACTCCTCCAGCCCTGGGGCCAGGACGAGCTCTACGTCCTCACCGCCGGTATGATGCCGCCGAATCCCGCAGAGCTCCTCGACTCGCGTGCGATGGGCACGCTCATCACCCGCCTGAGCGGCGAGTTCGACTTCGTCATCCTCGACGGCCCGCCGCTCCTTCCCGTGGCCGACTCCCTCACACTCTCCAAGTACGTCGGCAGGGTCCTCCTCGTCGCCAGCGTCGGAGAGGTCAGGATCAGCGAACTGCAGGAGGCCCTGCGCAGTCTCGATGTGCTCGACGTTCCGGTCAACCTCGTCCTCAACCGGGTGCCGAGGTCGTCGGCGGAGACGAGCGGCTACTACCAGGTCTACTCGAGCAGGTCCCAGGATGTGCCGCCGCGGCACCGCCGCGGCTCCGGCTCACCTCTGCCCGACGACGACGGAGGCTCCGACCTCACCGTCGACGGTTCGGAGGCGACCGCCGATCGTCTCCGGCCCCGGCGGGGTTCGGGACCCACGGTCCCGACCGTGTGGCCGCTTCCCGAGGACGCGACCGAACCCGTACGATTCGGCCACTCCGACGCCCTGACGAGGCGCGAGAGCCTCGCGCAGGGAAGAAGGCTGTCGTGAGGATCGGCCTGCTCGCCAGCGTCGGACACATGGTCGATTCGTTCTTCCCCGAGATCATCGAGACGTGGACGGCCGCAGGGCATTCGGTGTCCGTCGCCGCGGGGACGCCGACCGCGGACGGGGACAGCGTCGTCATCTCCGGTCTCGGCAGGCGCCCCGGCCCGGGCGCCGTGACCGCGTGGGCAGGACTGCGCAGATGGGTTCGCAGCGAACGCCTCGACGTCGTCGTGACCAACTCGGCGACCGCCTCGGCGCTGGTGCGCACCGCCCGACTCGAGGTCCCCGTCGTCTACTTCTGCCACGGTCTGCACTGGAACACCGGCACCGAACTCGGCGACCGGGTGTGGCAGCAGGTCGAGCGGGCCCTGCTGCGCCGCACCGCCGGGGTCATCGCCATCAACTCCGACGACCATGCCTGGTTCGGGCAGCGGTTCGACCCCCAGCGGCTGCTGCGCCTGCGCTCGGGCGTCGGCCTCGACCTCGAGAGGTACCGCTCCGGTGAGCCGCTGCCGCAGTCCGCGGACGACCGACTCGAACTCGTGTGGATCGGGGAGTTCAGTGCCCGGAAGCGTCCGCACCTCGCCCTCGACGTCGTGCTCGGGTTGGAGTCCCGGGGGGTCGACGTGCATCTGCGGATGATCGGAGACGGCGACCTGCGGTCGGCGACCCGTGAACGCATCCGGCGGCTCGGACTCAGCGGACGCGTCACCGCGGACGGGCCCGATACCGTGGTCGATGCGCTCACCCACAGCCATGGCCTCCTCCACACCTCCGCGTGGGAGGGTCTGCCGCGGGTCATGCTCGAAGCCGTCGCCGTGGGGCGGCGCGCGTACGCCTTCGACGTCAAAGGCGTCCGGGACGTCCCCGAGGCGGTGCTCGCCGCCGACGGCGACGCCGGTGCGCTCGCCGTCGCCGTCCACGCCGACTGGGCCTCGGGCCGGATGACGGCCCCGCTCGACTTCGATCGGGCCGACCTCGACTACCGTCTCACCGGCGACGCCGTGCGCTCCTTCCTCGAAGGGCTCACCGACCGGCGCACCGCAGGTCAGGGTGTGCGATGACGGGCAGGGAGGCCATGGTCTCGGTCATCGTCCCCGTCTACAACGGGGCGTCGAATCTGCGGTCGACGGTCGCATCGGTGCTCGCCCAGCGCTACTGCAGCTTCGAGCTCATCCTCGTCGACGACGGTTCGACCGACTCCTCGGGAGCGCTCATCGACGACCTCGCCGAGGCGGATGCCCGGATCCGCGCCCTGCACCAGCCCAACCAGGGGGTCTCCGCAGCCCGCAACCGCGGAATCGAGGAGGCGACAGGCGACTGGGTCGTCTTCCTCGACGCCGACGATCAGCTCGTCGACCCGCTGCTCTTCGACGCCGTCGTCCGCGCCGGTGCCGACGACGCCGACATCGTCTGCTTCGCCTCGAGTGACGACCCGGCGCTCGGCGCGGCAGCGGGGACGCGGACCACTGACCTCCGACTCCGGGCGAGTCTGTCCGAGAGCAGCGACGTGCGCCTCGACGAGCACACCGTGGCGCAGATGATCGCCGATGAGTCGGCGAACGCCGTCTGGGACAAGGCCTACCGCCGCACGGTCATCGAGGCGGGAGCCGTGCGTTTCGTCGACGGCATCAGGATGGGCGAGGACCTCCTCTTCAACCTCGCGTGCATCGACCGCGCCGAGGTGGTGCGCACGGTGCCGATCCTCGGCCACTGGTACCGCCGGAACAGCGCCGGTTCGGCCACGGCGCGGTATCTGCCGGACAAGTTCGCCGATCTCACCGAGGTCGGTCGTCGCCTCGAGGAGTGGGCGCAGAGCACGGCCTCCCCCGACATCATCGCGGCGGTCGAATTCATCAGGGCCAAGAACGTCTTCTCGTGCATGCGCGACCTCCATCGCCCCGACTGCGAGATCCCCCGTGACCAGAGACTGGCGGTCGCGAAGAGGTATCGGGTGCAGGTGCCCTCGGTCAGGGTGCGCGGCCTGGGCGCGGGCAGGCGTCTGCTCAGCTCCGCCTACAACCTCCTCGGCTACCGGACGATGTACCGCGTCACCGGGCTCGTGGGCGGCCTGCGATGACGGGCAGCTGGGAGATCGACGTCGCACCGTTCCGCATCCTTGCCGTGTGCACGGGCAACATCTGCCGATCGCCGTTGGTCGAGCAGCTCCTCCAGCGCGGCCTCGACCAGATCGCGCCGATGCAGTTCGCGGTCTCGAGCGCCGGTACGAACGCGATGGCCGATGACACCGTGCCCCCGGAGATCGCACGGATCGCCGACCGGCACGGGTTCACCCTTGAGGGTTTCCGGGCCGAACGACTCGACCCGCGGCACATCCGCGACGCCGACCTCGTCCTCACGATGGAGCGGGCGCAGCGGTCGATGGTCGTCCAGATGGCCCCCGGTGCGCTCAAGCGCACGTTCACCCTCAGAGAGTTCGCCCGCATCCTTCCCCTCGTGCCGCCCGAGGACAGCTCCTCGCCGATCGAGCGATGGCAGTCCGTCGCCGCCCTCGCCCAGCGCTACCGGCGGCGGGCTCCCGGGGACGGAGGAGACGACGACGTCGTCGATCCCATCGGCCGGTCCGAGGCCGTCCACCAGACCATGCTCGACGAGATGCTGCCGGCGATCACCACTCTCATCGAGTGGGAACGCCGCCTCGGCCGGATCGGGGCGTGAGCGATGTTCCTCGTCTCGTGGTTCGGGCTCGTGACCCTGTGGATCGTCGGCTTCTGTCTCGTCGGGGAGGGCTCGAAGTTCCGGCATTGGAGCAATGCCGTGTTTCCGGTGGCCTCGCTGGCGACGATCATCGTTCTCGCTGCGGCCCCGGCGAACTACGACGTCGTCGACAAGACCCGCTATGCCGCCGAGTTCGAGACGATGAGCTTCGCCGAACCCGGAGAGGTCTTCGACACCACGGTGACCGACGGGAGGGAGCCAGCGTTTCTGCTCGTGAACTGGCTCATCGGCTCCTTCACCCATGACGCGGACGTGTACTTCCTCATCGTCGCCGCCTTCTGTGCGATCATGCTCACGATCGCCCTGTGGATGATCCTCGGGTCCGGGTGGCAGACGGCCGTCGTCCTCTACGTGACCGTGTGCTTCGGATTCTTCCTCGACTATTCGAGCTTCCTCGTCCGTCAGGGCCTGTCGATCTCGTTCCTCTTCCTCGGTCTGGCGCTCGTCCTCCGCAATGCCAGGGTCGTCTGGATCCTCGTCGTCCTCGGACTCGGTCTCCTCTTCCACTGGTCGGCCATCGCGCCTGCGATCGTCATCCTCGTGGTCAGGCTGGTGCGCCTGCGCACGGACATCCTCCTCGGGGCGTGGGTGATCTTCAGCATCGCCTACTTCACGGGCCTCAACGCCCGCCTGGCCGGTCCTCTGGGCTCGGGCATCGAACAGATCGAGGTCTACTCCGACTCCGAGCTCGCGCGGTCGTATTCCGGCGGCACGAACCGGCCCATCTTCTGGCTCCTGAGCGCAGGGCCGCTGTTCGTTGCCTACGCCGCCGTGAAGAGGCGCCTGGCCCATCTTCCGGAGTGGTATCCGAAGCTGCTCAACGCCTTCATCCTCCTCAACTGCTACTTCCTCGCGCTGGGTTTCGTCTACTTCAGCGACCGGCTGGCGGCGTTCTCGTGGTCGCTCATCCCCGTCCTCGTATCGGTGCCCGTCCTCAGGTACACGGGGCGGTTCCACACGGTGCTCAGCCTCGCACTCCTCGTCGCCTTCGGAGCCTGGGCACTCTACTTCGGATCGTTCGGGACCCTGCTCAACCGCTGATCGCCTCCGCGACCTCTCACCCGTCGGCGCGTGTGTAGGTGCGCAGCGCGCGCTCGCGGTACTCGGCCGGCGTCCGACTCCACACCGCTGCGCGGCCTTGTTCGGGACCGTGGTCGGCGACGGCGAGGGTCGGCGAGAGCTCGGCGAAGCCCGAGACGAGGAAGCCGTCGCTGAGCCCGATGTCGCGGGCGAACGCACCGCACTTCTCGTGGTGGTCGACGATCGCGAAGGGGACTCCGAGGAGGTACGCGGCGATCGCTCCGTGCAGGCGCTGAGTCCAGACCAGGGCGGATGACCTGAGCACGGCGATGACCCCTTCGATCCCGATGTCGCCGTAGTCGAGGACGCGGACCTGCGCTCCCTTGGCGCGCAGGCGCGCGGCGACGGCATTCGCGGCGTCGAGATCGCCGAGGCGGGGGTGGGAGTTGAGCGCGAGCACGGTGATCTCGCCGTCGTGCGCGCCGAGCGCTGTGGCCACGTCCTCAGCGAGGTCGGCAGCCGGCACGTTCGCGGCTCTGGAGGGACAGATCGTGATGCGCCCCTCCTGGGTTCGACCGGTCCGTCCCCGTCCGGGAGCGAACCGGCGGTTGAGGGCTGCGAGGTCGCCGCCGAACTCCGCGCGGCCGTCGAGTCGCTGCAGCGATTCCTCGTCGCGAACGACGACCCTGTCGAATCCGCGCAGGGCGCGAACCACGTCTCGGCCGTCGACGGGCGAGGAGAACGGACCGACCGACACCCCCAGCGCCTCGAAGGAATGGCGGGGGAAGAAGCGGGAGCGCAGTGCTGCGGTGCCCGAGAGGTCGGAGAAGACGGATCCTCCGCAGTAGGCGAAGGCATCGGACCACACAGCCCCGTGCACGGCGGTGCGCAGTCGGCGGACGCGGGAGGCCGGCGAGGGCTCCGACAGGTTCGCCCGCCGGCCCTCGAACACTCGCACTCTGCTGTCGGGCCACATCAGTGAGGCCCGATCCACGCAGGTCTCCCGGAAGAGGTCATCGCCGAAGTTCCCCCACCCGAAGTAGCCGAGGAGCTGAACCCTGGCCGGCGCATCGACGCGTGTCATGACATCCCCGCTCTCTGTCTGAGCGTCGGTGCCTGAGCGAACGGCTCGGGGCGCGAGAGGGCGTCGGCGCCGACGTACCTGGCGGTCGCACCGACGAGTACTGCCAGGCTTCCGGCTTCGACGGGACCGAGCCCGAGGGCCCCTCCGGCGGCACCAGCCGCCGCGACGCCGACGATCGACCCCGCCCCGACGATCGTCATCACCCAGTACCGGTTGAGCACGAGGTGGAGCGAGGAGAGGAGATAGGTCGGCAGTACGATCACTGCGGCGAGTGAGAGGAAGAGCACCGAGAGGCGGCTGATGTCGAAGGTGGGCCCGTAGACGAGGGCGAGGAGCTGCGGCCCGATGACGACGGCGAGGCCGACCAGGGGTGCGAGGACGGCCATCGACACGACGCTGTTCCGGCGGATCGACTGACGGAGCAGGGCAGGGCCCGATGCCTCGAACCGACGGCGGAAGTCCGCGAGGAGGGTGATCTGCACCGAGGCGCCGAGGAGGTTGGCGAAGGTGACGAGGTACGCCGCGCTCGAGTAGACGCCGATGTCCGCGGTGGTGCCGAGCCAGCCGACGATGGCGATCGGCAGATACGTGAGGATCGATTGGATTCCCTGGGACAGCGCCAGCGGCGATCCGTGTCGGAGCATGCAGCGGAACTCGTCGCTCAACGGCGTCCCTCCGGTGTCGTCGACGGCAGCGGTCAGCCGGCGCCCGAGCAGGACCGTCGCCGCCGCACCGGCAAGGGCGACTACAGCCGCCGCGGCGACGGCGACTTCGACCGAACTCCCCAGAGCCATGATCACCGTCGTCACGGCGGCGGTGGCGAGAGCATCGACGATGAGGAGGACACCGAAGGTCCGGAGGCGTTCGGCGCGCTGGAGTCGAGCGAAATACAGGTCGGCGATCGAGTTCGCGATCTTGATGACGAGAACCGCCGTGCCGATCACCCACGCGGTCTCGGGTACGACTGCGAAGAGGACGACTGCGGCGAGACCGCTCGCGATGACCATCCCCGCGGTGCGCACTGCGAGGTAGACCGGCCATCGCACGCTCGTCTGCAGGGTGATGTAGAGATTCCGCAGACCCAGTTGGGCGATGACGAACAGAGGAGTCATGAAGGCGACGAGCGACGAGTACACGCCGACGGCCTGGGGGCCCGCGTGCCTGGCGAAGAGCCAGATGAGGTACCACTGCGCCGTGGCGACCATGATGTTGCCCACGGTCACGAGGAGCATGGATCCGCGCCTACCGGCCATGTCCCTCCCCTCCGAAGTCGCTCGTCGCCGGGCACGGCGATGACCCGGTTGCGGAAACCCGCACCCTGCCTGCGGATACGCTCGTCGGATCGGCTGTCATCCGGCCGACCTCCGACCGCCCGCGGCGGCACCTGTGCGGATCGGAGTCGGAATCGACCACGTCCATGGGCGCGCCTGGAGGCGGGCGCGCAGAGGCAGCAGCCGGGCGAAGGCGGCGTAGACGAGCGGCTGCAGCGGACGGTCCCAGACACCGAGGCATTCGTGGGCGTCGGCGCCCATCCCGGCTTTGAAGCGGATGAGACCGGTGGCGTGATCGTCCTCGTCAAGGGTGTCCTCGACCCCGCCGAGGTCGAGGATCTCAGCCCCGTCGGCGATGGCGCGGCGGATGATCGTCCAGTAGGCGGCGTTCGACGCACGCGTCTCCGGCTTCGCCGCGCTCGTCGCCGCGAGCACGCCCTGCACCCGCCGCCCGATGCGCGCCGTGGCGTTCGCGGCGATCGCGGTGCCCTCGTGGCGGGCGATGTCGAGGGCGAAGCCGCCGGGGAAGTCCCGGCTCATCGCCTCCCAGATCGCATCGATGTGGCTGCGCGGCTGCGGGGCGAACCCGTTCCGCTCGGCCGTTTCGACGAAGAGACGGTGGACGTCGCCGAGGTCGTCGCGCCCTCCCGGGGTCACCTCGACCCCCTCCCGCGCCGACCGGCGGATGTTCTTCCGCCAGGCCTTCGTCATCCTTGCCTGCACGGCCTCCTCGGTGAGCCCGTCGAGGCGGAGGTGGAAGTTCAGGTGCGGCTGGCTGGCGTCCGCCTCGGCGTCGTCGATGACCTCACGCCATCCGGCCTCCCGCAGCGCGGCCGCGAGATCGAGCGCGCTCCGGGAGACGTCGTCGGGCGGCAGCTGGGAGAACCGGGTGATCCCCGGGTCGGCGGCGCCGGCCCGCACGGTCTCGGCGTCCCACCGCCGCAGGGTCAGGGCGGGGGAGATGCGCAGGCCGAAGACGCGCCGGGTGCGCAGATGGGCCTCGAGAGCGGTGAGGAGGTCGAGAGCCTCCGGTGCAGACCAGTCGATGAGCGGTCCCTGCGGGATGTAGGCGAAGCGCAGATCGACCCCGGGCAGGCGACGGTACCGGATGACGGCGGCGGCGACCGGCTGGTTCCCGGAGTCGAACCAGCCGACGAGTTCGTGGTCCCAGTCGGCGCTGCGGACCCGGCTCCATTCCGAGGTCTGCTGGTAGCTGGCGCCGTCGGTGCGATCGAGGAATCCGCGGAACTCGTCAGGGCGGATCGTGCGAACGGTGTGCATGGTCTTCAGCGTACGGCCGGCTGAGAGGCCGCTTCTACGCCCGGGCACCCGCCTTTCGCCGACCCGCACAACCCTGACGGCTTCCCGCAGGCTGTCGCGGAAGCGCCGTCCGCGCACGTGTGCCTGCCCGAGAATGATTCCACTGCTCCGGGTCGGTAAGCGATCGGTCCGGAGCCGCGACGGGGACGCATGCCCTCGTCCGTGCTGTGGATCGGAGAGAGGGACCGTGATGTACGTCGATGTGCGCGACACTGGTTCGCCCCGCCGAGGTGGAGGTCTGGAGAAGATGGTCTCGATTGCCGACTCCGGTCAGGACGAAGGGTCCGACCGGACGACTGCGGACTTCGCCGACGCCCTCGGCGTCGCCGACCAGGAGTTCGCCGCCGAGCTCCTCTCCGCCAGCGGCGGCGACCTCGTCCTCGGGCGCACCGCCGTCGAAGCGGCTGCCGGTGCGGACTTCGCCGTCGACCTCAGCTCCCGCAGCTTCGCCGACTACGTCGCCTCGCTCGCTCCCGCCCCGGCGCTCGAGCTGAGCACGGCCGATGTCTGGGTTGCGAGAGTGCTCGCGCACCTGAGCTCGTTCACGGAGCAGACCGCGCTGCTCGCGCTCACCTCCGTCCCCGCCGGCGTCGAGACGGAGCTCTGGGACGCCGAGGGGGTGCTCATGCGCCTGCGCATGGCCGGGGTCATCGTCGCCGACGGGGAGTCAGGCGGCAGACGGTACCTCCGCGTGCCGTCGCTGCTCGCCGCCGCCTACCGCCGCGACGTCGCTCCCACGGCGGAGGAAGGCCTCATCAGCCGGCTCGTCGCCGTGCTCAACGACCATCTCGAAGGCGCCGAGGCGGTCGAACCGGCCATCCTCTCCGACGTCCTCACCCTCGCCCGCCGGGCCGGACTCTGGCACGACCTCGTCCGCCTCTCGGAGTCGATCGGTCTGCCGATGTTCCTCCTCACCCCCGCCTCGGCGTGCATGGCCTTCGCCGGACTGCCCGCCGAGGCGCTGCGTGCGGAACCCGAGCTCGGACTCCTCTCACGGCTGGCCGAGGACGTCCTCGGCCGCCTCGGCGGGGGAGTCGGCGAAGGGACGATCAGGGAGGAGGAGCTGCGCGAGGCCGTCGCCGCAGAGACTCGGCAGGGGCGGATGCGGGAGCTCTTCGTCTCCTCCGGGACGGCGGGAGGTGTGCGCCCCGACGGTGAGGCGGAGAGCAGGGAGGCACGGGCGGACGGCCACGCGGCGCCAGAGAGTGAAGCGGCGGGGCCGCTCGAGACGATCCGGGCCATAGCCGAGCTCGCGGCGGCCGGGCGGCATGCCGAGGCCGTCGAGCTCGGGCTCTCCGCCAGGGTGCGCCCGGGCGCCAGGCGTGCCCAGCTGACCATCCGCCTGCTCACGGCGATCAGCGCCGTCCACGACAGTCGGCTCTCGAAGGCGCTGTCGATCCTCCACGACGTCGAGGGCCAGGCGAGCGTCCGCCACGTCGACGGGGACTTCCTCCTCCCCGCGGCCCTCGCATGGTCGGCGCTCGCCGCGGCCACGGGCGCCGACCACGAACGCGCCGACCGTCTTCTCGCCCGCCTCGCGGGACAGCCTCCGACACTCGTCGACGACATGGTCCATCCGGCGTGGAGCGCGGCCGCGGCGGTGCGCGCCCTCGACCGCCTCGACCTCGAGGGGGCGCGGAGGAGCATCGACGACCTCGCCGCCGCCCCGCAGGGCTGGGGGCTGCAGGCCATCGTCCCCGTGTTCGGGCGGATCCTCGCCGTGCTCTCGGCGACGACGGAGTCGGCGCTGCTCTTCGCCAACGACGAGGTCGAGACCCACGGTGAGTTCCCGATCCCCTCGGAGACGGAGAAGGACCTGCTCTGCGCGAGCCGCAGCCTCATCTTCATCGCCCTCGGCCAGTTGCGATGGGCGGAGGTCGAACTCGACCAGATGTCGGCCGACTCCGCGATCCGCGTCGTCCAGAGCGTGCGGGTCGAACTCGTCGCCGGCCGCGTCGAGAGCGCGATCGCGCTCGCCGACACGTGGTTCTACCATCGGATGCTCACGCCGTCGGGCCGTGCCGACCTCGCTGCGCTCAAGGCGGCTGCCCTGAGCCGACTGGGACGCGACGCCGAGGCGGTGGCCGAGCTGCGCACGGCGATCGGGCTCTCGGCCTGGGTGAGCTCCCTGCTGCCCCTGGCCCTGCTCCCGTGGCACGACCGGATCCGGCTCCTCGACCTCAGCGCCGACGACCCTGCGTGGGACGGGGCGCTCGAGACGTTCTCCGGCGACTTCGCGACCCGCGACGCCCTCTTCGCACGGCTGCGGGAGGTCGGGACGATCACCGTGAGCGAGACGTCGATGCCGCAGCTGAGCGACCCGGAGACGCGGCTGCTCACCCTGCTCGCGTCCGGGCTGACGATCGCGGAGATCTCGACCGAGCTCCATCAGGTGCCCGGAACGGTGAAGAATCGGCTCTCGGCTCTCTACCGCAAGTTCGGGGTCTCGAGTCGCGCCGAGGTCGTCGCTCGCGCGAGCTCGCTGGGATTCGTCACCCCGAGCTGAGCCGCGGCAGTCCGCCTGTTCGCAGCGGCTGCGGTCCGCCCGGCGGGAGCCGAGGTCACCCCGCAGGAACGGAGACGGCCGCGGCGCGGGAGTGACTCCCGTGCCGCGGCAGGTCGTGCGCTGACGTGGCCTCTGCTCGGCGCAGTCCTACGCCGTGATGAGGTTGCGGCGGCGGAAGCCCGCCGCCCCGATCACTGTGAGGATGACGGCGGCCCCGGTGAGCCAGGCCATCGCGAGCGGTTCGAGATCGACCGAGGGGTACTGGCCGATGTGGACGAACAGCGAGAGGTCGAGGATCGCCTCGTCGAGGTCGAGCATCCCGCCGAAGAGCGCGAGCACGGCACCGAGGGCGAAGACGACCCACACGAGGCCCTGCAGCCGCGGCGCGAGACCGTAGAGGGCGTAGACGATCCCGAGCAGCACCCACACGGCCGGGGTCTGTGCGACGTGGCCGACGAACGACGGCCAGAGGAGGTCCCAGTCGCCGGTCGAGGCCGCGGCCCCGACACCCTCACCGAGGCCGGCGAGGCCCATGAGCAGCAGCGAGCCGAGGAAGGTCACCGCCGCCCACGCGAGCATCCAACCGGGACGGCTGACGCCGGTCGCGAGCACGGGCTCGGTGCGATAGGCCTGCTCCTCGCTCCGCAGCCCGGAGGCGGAGAGGATCGCGAAGACGGCGACGATGATCGTGAAGTAGAGCGCCATGTACCCGAGGTAGCCGTCGACGATGCCGTCGGCCCCGCCCATGATCGCGAGGATCTCCGGCGGCATGCCCTCGGCGCCCTCGGCCATCGGCGAGGTGAACGAGCCGAAGACGACGCCCATGGCGAGGATGCCGACCGACCACCAGATGAGGCTCGAGCGCTGCAGGCGCAGGGCGAGGGCGAACGGCGAGCTCAGCGCCTTCGAGGCCTCCGGCCGCCCGAGGCGATCGGGAAGGATGCCCGCGGCGAGGTCGCGCCGCGACTGGAGGGTGAGCGCGAGGGCGACGAGGAGGACGAAGAATCCTGCGCTCAGCCACAGCGGCCACCACCGGTCGAGGGTGAATGGCGCGGTCTGCTGCGCCCAGCCGAGCGGGGACAGCCACGACAGCCAGTCGAGGTCCCCGTCCTGGACGGCGGACATGTCGCCGAGGCCGCGGACGATGAAGAACGCGGCGAGGACGGCCCCGGCGATACCCGAACAGGCCCGGGCGAACGCGGAGAGCTGCGCGGTCACGGCCGCGACCCCGGCGAAGACGACGCCGACGGAGCCGACGCTGACGCCGAAGAGCAGCGCCGAGGAGAACGGGCGCGGCTCGGCCTGCGAGAAGTAGAACGCCGCGGCCATGCCGAGGCTCGTCAGAGCGCTCATGAGCACCGCGAGGACGAGGGCGGCGATGAGCTGCGTGTGCCGGCCGGTGACGTTGGCGCGGATGAGCTCGGCACGCCCCGTCTGCTCTTCGCTGCGGGTGTGGCGGGAGATCGTGAGGATCCCCATGAGGGCCGCGCCGAGCATGAGGAAGACGCCGTACATGCCGACGACGAACCGCGGCACCGTGATGTCGTCGAAGCCGTAGCCGGGGCCGGTGATGATGCCCATGACGGGGTTCTGCGCGAAGACCATCATCGACTCGAGGGAGGAGCCCTCGAGGACGACGGCGATGGCGTTGGCGAAGTACGCGGTCATCACGGTGAGACCGAGCACCCACAGGGGAAGCCGGAGGCGGTCACGACGGAGCATGAAGCGCAGCATCGTGCCCAGGCCCGAGAGGTTCGACCCCGATTCGGCCCGGTGGGCCGGATGGTCGCGGTGCGCGGGCGTGCGCTTGTCCGCACGAGGGTCGTCGGCGGCGAGCAGACGAGTGGTGGTCATGACTCCTCCGTTCCGTAGTGGCGCAGCAGCAGCTGCTCGAGCGTCGGCGGGGTGGCCGTGAGCGACTCGATGTCGTGTTCGCCGAGTGCCCGCATGATGCCGGGCAGCTGCGCGGTGTCGGCGCTGAAGTGCAGCTGGCGTCCCTCGCGGACGAGGTCGTGGACGCCGGACATCCTCGTCAGCTCGGGGATGTCCTTGACGACCTGCACGGTCACCGTCGTGCGCGAGAGGTGCCGGAGATCGGCGAGCGAACCGCTCTCGACGATCCTGCCCGCCCGGATGATCGAGACCCGGTCCGCGAGCGCCTCGACCTGGGCGAGGATGTGGCTCGAGAGGAGCACGGTGCGTCCCTGCTCCTTCGCCTCCCGGATGCACTCCTGGAAGACGGCCTCCATGAGCGGGTCGAGACCCGCCGTGGGCTCGTCGAGGAGGAGGAGCTCGACGTTCGAGGCGAGCGCGGAGATGAGCGCGACCTTCTGCCGGTTGCCCTTCGAATACGTCCGCCCCTTCTTCCTGGGATCGAGGTCGAAGCGCTCGATGAGCTCGTCGCGCCGGCGCTCGTCGACCCCGCCGCGCAGCCGCGAGAAGAGGTCGATCGCCTCCCCGCCGGTCAGACCCGGCCAGAGTTCGACATCGCCGGGAACGTAGGCGAGGCGCCGGTGCAGCGACACGGCCTGCGACCACGGATCCTCGCCGAGGAGGCGGACCCGTCCGCGGTCGTGGCGGAGGATCCCGAGGAGGATCCGGATCGTCGTCGACTTCCCGGCGCCGTTGGGGCCGAGGAATCCGTGGACCTCGCCACGGTCGACGGTGAGGTCGAGGCCGTCGAGGGCGCGCACGCGTCCGTAGCTCTTGACCACGTGGTCGAGTTCGATGGCCGCCGAGGAGGTGCCCGGTGAGCGGTCGCGCGCGGTCGTCGTCGTCATCGTCATGGTGTGTCATCTCCCTTGGTCGGAGTGTCGGGGTTCTGGTCGGGAACGGAGTCGAGGACGCCGTTCTGGTAGAGGTCGAGCAGGTGCGGGGCGATGCGGGTCATCGTCTCGGCGATGTCCCCGGTGCCGAGGTTGGACTCGAGGCGCTGTGCGAGCATCGCCGGGGCGAGCGCCATGACGGCGAGGGTGGCCGCCTGGCCGTGCGGGTCGTCGCTGCGTCGGAAGCTGTAGCCGGCGAAGCCGTCGGCGAGATAGGACTCGACGAGGTCGACGTAGTGGTCGAAGTAGCGCTGACCGTGGGGGCTGGGGTCGAGGAGCGATTTGAGGAGGTATTCGACGGCGGTCGTCATCACCGGGTCGTCGAACATCATCTGCATGGCCATCACCGCGTACTGGGCGTTCTCGGCCTTCTTCTCGGTGATGAGCGCGAAGACGTGGTCGTCGCACGCGGTGCGCAGCCCCTCCTTCGATCCGAAGTGGTGGATGACGAGTCCGGGGGAGACGCCGGCGGCCGCGGCGATCGCGCGCACCGTCGTCTTCGCGAACCCGTGGGCGGCGAACTCTCTGACGGCCGCGTCGAGGATCCTCTGCGCGGTCTCGGGAGACGAATTGGGGGAGCGGCCGGGCTCCTTCTGCGGGCTGGTTGAACGCATGTTTAATATTAAACGCATGTTCAATGATGCTGTCAACAGGGTCGCGGTGAATTCTTCTCAGGCGAGTCTCCCGCGCTCCCGGCCGGGGCCTTGACGTACAACCATTCGGTTGTAGGATGAGGTCATGACAGTCTCCGCCGACGCCCTCATCGACGATCGCACCGATGCGGTCTTCCAGGCGCTGGCGGACCGGACCAGGCGCGACATCGTGCGCCGGGTCGCGGTCGAGGGGCTGTCGGTGTCCGAGCTCGCGTCGTCCTACGACATGAGCTTCGCCGCGGTCCAGAAGCACGTCGCCGTGCTCGAGCGCGCGGGACTGGTGACCAAGGAACGCGTGGGCAGGTCGCAGGTGACCCGTGCCGACGTCGGTGCGATCCGGACCGTGCGCGACCTCCTCGGCGAACTCGAGGTCCAATGGCGGGGCCGCGTCGAGCGCATCGACGCCCTCCTCGCCGAGGATGCGTGAGCCCCGGACAGGCCGACCCGACCGGGTCGGTGTCGAGGCGACCGAGACGGTCGCAGGAGTGAGGAGACGCCATGCCCGTGACAGAGACCAGCCACGACGAGGACACGAAGACCCTGACGATGGTCGCCCGCTTCGCCGCCCCGCCCGAGAGGGTCTGGGACGTCTACGCCGACCCCCGTCAGCTCGAGCGGGTGTGGGGACCGCCGACCTATCCCGCCACCGTCGTCGACCACGCGCTCGAACCCGGTGGTCGGGTCACCTACTTCATGACGAGTCCCGAGGGGGAGAGGTACTACGGGCTGTGGGAGGTCACGGCCGTCGACGCGCCCCACAGCTTCGAGTTCACGGACTGGTTCGCCGACGAGTCCTTCACGATCGACGAGAACCTGCCCGGCAGCACGAACACCTACACGTTCACCCCGGACGGCGACGGCACGAAGGCCGTCTGCACCTCGGTCTTCGACAGCGTCGAAGGCCTGCGCACGGTCCTCGAGATGGGCGTGGTCGAAGGCGCGACGGAGGCGATCGGCCAGATCGACGACCTCCTCGCCCGCGGCTGATCAGCCGGTCCCCGGCCGTTCAGCCGATTCCGACGCCCGGTCAGCGGACCACGGGCACGGGGGCCCGCCTCGGCGGGGTCAGTCCTCCCTCATCGCCGCCATCGACATCTGCGGTGCCTCCGGTTTCACGGGGATGATGAGGAGGAGGCCCGCGATGAGGACGACGATGATGCCGAGCGTGCCGGCGCGCTGGAAGCCGAAGATCGAGATCGAGAGGGCGAACATGGCCGGGCCGAGGAAGCTCACGGCCCGGCCGGTCGTCGCGTAGAGGCCGAAGTTCTCTCCGGCGCGTTCGGGCGGGGTGATGCGGGCGAGGAACGACCGCGACGAGGACTGCACCGGTCCGACGCAGAAGCTGAGGACGAGGGCGCAGACCCAGAACACGGCCGCCTCGGCGGAGAAGAGGATGGGGATGCCGCCGAGGATGATGACGATGAGGCCTGCGATGATGACGGGTTTGGGGCCGAACCGGTCGTCGAAGAACCCGGCGATCATCGCGCCGGCCCCGGCGGCGACGTTCGCGGCGACCCCGAGGATGATGATCTCGGAGGCGGAGAAACCGTAGCTGCCGGCCGCGAGCACCCCGGCGAAGGCGAAGATCGCGGCGAGCCCGTCGCGGAAGACCGCGGAGGCGATGAAGAACCGCAGCGTCTGATGCTCGGTCCGCCACATCCGCACGAGGCGGCGGACGAGGGAGGCGTAGTCGGAGAGGAAGGCGCGGATCGGATGCCCCGCCGAGGTGCCCGTGGCCTTCGCGCCGGGTGCGGTGATGAGGACGGGGATCGCGAAGATCGCGAACCAGGCCGCCGAGAGGGCGGCGACGATGCGGAAGCGCAGCCCGCCCTCGTCGGTGGCGCCGAAGAGGCCGACCTCGGGTTGGATGACGAGGACGAGGAGGAGGACGAGGAGGACGAGGCCGCCCGCATACCCCATGCCCCAGCCGAAGCCGGAGACCTTCCCGACGTTGTCCGGGGTGCTGATGCGGACCATGATGCCGTTGTAGGCCACCTCGGCGAACTCGAAGAAGACGCTGCCCACGGCGATGAGGAGGAGGCCCAGCCAGAGGTAGGCGGGGGAGTCGCGGACGAAGAAGAGGCCGAACATCGTTGCGACGACGATTGCGGTGTGGACGCCGAGCCACAGCTTGTGCCGGCCGCCGGCGTCGGCGCGGGTGCCGACGGCGGGGGCGACGAGGGCGATGACGAGGCCCGCCGCGGCCAGCGACCAGCCGAGCGCGGACGATCCGGCCTCCTCCGTCGCGGCCACGCCCTTCGTCAGATACGGGGTGAAGACGAAAGTGATGATCACGGCATTGAACGACGCCGAACCCCAGTCCCACAGGGCCCAGCTGAAGACGCCTCGGCGTGAGCTGGACGGGGATCTCGGGTATGCGCGCATGACGTCACTGTACTGAACCGAACGGTCGGTTCATGGTCGCCACATGGGAATTCGGTTGATGTTTGCCCAGGATTACGGCAAGGTGGAAAGTCGTTTGGACGCACCCGATACGAAGGACCACATGACTGATTCCCAGGCGGACAAGACAGATTCGGCGGGCACTCCGCCGGGTGACGAGGAGCAGAACCACTATCTCTTCGGGGCACCCGATCCCGTCAGACTCCACCTGCCCGACAAGCTCCACATCGGCGAGGACGACTCGGACGAGGCGATCACGGAGAAGCTGCGCCGGCAGGGCGTGAAGATCGGCCGCGGCATGATCGCGCCGCGCGTCTTCTGGCCGGCGCTCATCGTCATCGTCGCCGTCGCCGTGCTCTCGATCGTCTTCCCGACCGGTGCCGGTGAGACCATCCTCGGCATCCAGTCGTGGATCGTCGCCGACCTCGGCTGGTACTACATGCTCGTCGTCGGAGCCTTCGTCGCCTTCGCGATCGTCGTCGGCGTGTCCAAGTACGGCAGGATCAAGCTCGGCAAGGACGACGACGAACCGGAGTTCGGCATCCTCTCGTGGTTCGCGATGCTCTTCGCCGCGGGCATGGGCATCGGCCTCGTCTTCTACGGCGTCGCCGAACCGCTCACCTTCGCCACCACCGGCGCCAAGCCCGGCTGGCCCGGCGGCGAGGTCGAGAACGCGCAACTGGGCATGGCCCAGACCTTCGTCCACTGGGGACTGCACCCGTGGGCGCTCTACGCGGTGCTCGGCATGGCGCTCGCCTACGCGATCCACCGGCGCGGTCGACCGCTTTCGATCCGCTGGGCTCTCGAACCGCTGCTCGGCCGCTACGTCAAGGGCTGGGCCGGCGACCTCATCGACATCATCGCGATCTTCGGCACGGTCTTCGGCATCGCCACCTCGCTCGGCCTCGGCGTGCAGCAGATCTCCGCGGGACTCGCCCACATCGGCCTCGTCGGGGAGTACGACAACCTCTTCCTCGTCATCCTCATCGTCATCATCACCCTGCTCGCCACGTTCTCCGTGGTCTCGGGTGTGGGTGCCGGCATCAAGTGGCTCTCGAACATCAACCTCTCGCTGGCGGGCCTCCTGCTCGTCACCGTGCTCGTGCTCGGTCCCACGCTCTTCCTCTTCCAGAACTTCGTCGAGTCCCTCGGCGTCTACCTCGCCAATGTGCTCGGCATGACCTTCGACATCGGCGCCTACACCGGTGAGGAGGGTGCCGCGTGGAACGCCTCGTGGACCCTGTTCTACTGGGGCTGGTGGATCTCGTGGGCACCGTTCGTCGGCGTCTTCATCGCCCGCATCTCGCGCGGCCGCACGGTCCGGGAGTTCATCGCCGGTGTCCTCCTCGTGCCCTCGCTCGTCGGGTTCTTCTGGTTCTCCGTCATGGGCGGAGCCGGCATCTACCGGCAGCTCTTCGGCGCGGGCGACCTCGTCGATCCCGAGGAGGGCGTCGTCGCCGAGCGTGTGCTCTTCGACGTCCTCGGCGGACTGCCGCTGGGCTCGGTGCTCTCGGTCATCGCGATCATCCTCGTGGCGATCTTCTTCATCACGTCCTCGGACTCGGGTTCGCTCGTCGTCGACATGCTCGCCTCGGGCGGTCACCCGAATCCGCCGATCTGGTCGCGTGTGCTCTGGGCTCTGCTCGAAGGTGCGCTGGCGATCGCCCTGCTCACCGCGGGCGGTCTCACGGCGCTGCAGGCGGGCTCGCTCATCACGGCGCTGCCGTTCAGCATCGTGCTCATCCTCGTGTGCGTCTCGACGCTCAAGGCGTTCGGCAAGGAGGCGAAGCGCACGGCTGCGATCGAGCGCGCCGCCGCCTACCGTGCGGTGGGCGAGCACCTCGCCGACGACTTCGACCAGTACCTCGGCGACATCGTCGACGAGCGCATCGACTACCAGATCACGCGCAGCCGCGGCCTCATCGAGCGCCAGCGCGACAAGGCAGCCCGTGGTGGTCGCGACGGTCGTGACAGCGGACCGGGTCGGGACCGTCACGACGGCGGGCCGGGCCGAGACGGCTCGCACCGGGACGGCTCAGGGCGCCGGGACGGCAAGGAGGGCAAGGGCCTCCGCGACGCCGCCTGGAAGCTCAACCCGCGCAAGGACTCCGACTCCCGCCGGGACTCCGAGGACCGCAAGGACAGGTAGGGTCCCTGCCCGCGGGCGGTGAGCACAGCCCGCTCCCAGCGCCGACGGCCGCGTGGATTCGTCCACGCGGCCGCCGGCGTCTGTGGTCGCTCGGGTCCCTCGGTCGCTCGGGTCCCTCGGTCGCTCGGGTCCCTCGCCCCTCGGCTCCTCGGCTCCCGAGGAGGATCCGATCCGAAACCGGCGCCGATGTCGAACCGAATCCTCCTCGGGAGGGCCGGGACGGTAGGCCGACCGGCAGGCTGCGACCGCCTCGGCGAGGGCGGGGATGCGGGGATCGGGGGTGCCGCCTCGGCGAGGACGGGTCGGAAGCGGCCCCATCCCGTGACCGGGGCGGGAGTGACCGAGTAGGCTGGAGGCACCTGACAGCGATCGCATCGACCAAGGAGCCCATATGCCCATTGCCAGCCCCGAAGTGTATGCCGAGATGATCGACCGGGCGAAGTCCCAGGGCTTCGCGTACCCGGCGATCAACTGCACGTCCTCGCAGACGATCAACGCCGCGATCCGCGGATTCGCCGAGGCGGGGTCGGACGGCATCGTCCAGCTCTCGACGGGTGGCGCCGAGTACATCTCCGGCCCGACGATCAAGGACCGGGTGCGCGGGGCGATCGCGTTCTCCGCCTTCGCCACCGAGGTGGCCAAGAGCTACGACGTCAACATCGCCCTCCACACCGACCACGCCCCCAAGGACGCCGTCGAGGCCTGGGTCAAGCCGCTGCTCGCGGCCTCGACCGAGCGCGTGAAGTCCGGTGGCGAACCCTACTTCCAGTCGCACATGTGGGACGGTTCGGCCGTGCCGCTCGACGAGAACCTCGTCCTCGCCGAGGAGCTCCTCGAGCTCGCGGCCGCCGCGAACGCGATCCTCGAGATCGAGGTCGGCGTCGTCGGCGGCGAGGAGGACGGCGTCGAGAACGAGATCAACGAACAGCTCTACACGACCGTCGAGGACGGGCTCGCCACGGTGCGCGCACTCGGCACCGGGGAGAAGGGCCGCTACCTTACGGCGCTGACCTTCGGCAACGTCCACGGCGTCTACAAGCCGGGCAACGTCAAGCTCCGTCCCGAGCTCCTCGGCGAGATCCAGGCCGCCGTCGGCAAGGAGGTCGGCAAGGACAAGCCGTTCGACCTCGTCTTCCACGGCGGTTCCGGATCGAGTGCCGAGGAGATCGCCGAGGCGGTCCGCCACGGAGTCGTGAAGATGAACGTCGACACCGACACCCAGTACGCCTTCACGCGTCCCGTCGCCGACCACATGTTCCGCCACTACGACGGCGTGCTCAAGGTCGACGGCGAGGTGGGCAACAAGAAGGAATACGATCCGCGTGCGTACGGCAAGGCCGCCGAGGCGGGCATGGCCGCGCGCGTCGTCGAGGCCTGCGAGAACCTCGGCTCGGCAGGCACGAGCGTGAAGTGATCTCCGGGCACTGAGCCTCGACGGGCCCCGCACTGCAGGTCAGCAGTGCGGGGCCCGCCGGCGTTCGGACGGTCTAACGCGAGTGGTCGCGGCGATGCGCCCGTGGGACGTCGTGGGCTGCCGAGCAGAGGACGCTCAGTGTCGATCACTGAGCTCGGAATCGACACTGCGCGTCCTGAAAGCGCGTGCCGGAACGTGGCTGTCGGCGCCCTGGCTCACGGGGTGGAGAAGCCGGCGTCCTTGAGCAGCTTGACCGCCGCATCGGACCGGAGGAACGTGACGAAGGCGTCAGCCTGCTCCTGGTTCTCGCTTGCCTTGACGGTCGCGGCCGGGTACTGGTTGACGACCTTGTCGGCCCCGTCGAGGTCGACCTGTTCGACCGAGCCGTCCGCGCGGGCTACATCGGTGACGTAGACGATCCCCGCGTCGGCCTGGCCCGCGCTCACCTTCCCGAGGACGTCGGTGACCGAGTTCTCCTCGCTCGCAGGGTCGAGGGTGACGTCGTTCTGCTTCGCCCACTTCTCTGTGGCGGCGCCGCACGGCACCTGCGGTGCGCAGACGACGAGGTCGTTGCCCGCGAAGTCCTTCGAGGTCCTGATGTTCTTCGGGTTGCCCGGGGCCACGGCGAGGGTGAGGGTGTTCGAGGCGAAGATCTCCGGGTCGCCTGCAAGAAGGCCGTCGCCGGCAAGCCCGTCCATCGTCTTCTCATCGGCGGTGGCGATGACGTCGGCGGGGGCGCCCTCGGTGATCTGCGAGACGAGGTCCGAGGATCCGGCGAAGGAGAACGTCACGTCGGTGTTCGGTTCGGTCTTCTTGAACTCGGTCGCGATCTCATCGAACACCTCGGTGAGCGAGGCGGCGGCGAACACGGTGAGGGTGGTCTTCTCGGCGGAATCGCCGGACGACGCTGAGCCTGTCGAGCAGGCGCTGAGGGTGAGCAGTGCGACGGTGCACAGAGCGACGATGCTTTTCTTCATAGGCCCAAGGTATCCGCAGATGCGGAGAAAAAGCACATTTCAGCCATCATCTGAGACTAAAATGGAAAGATTCTTCCATTGGGAGGACGTGCCGGGGCGGTCAGGCTGCTCCTGCGGCGTCGACACTCACTGGCCGACAGCAGCAGCTCGGCATCGACGCAATGCCGAGCGACTATCGGACCCTGAGTGTCGACTTTCGCTCGAAGATCGACACTCAGGGTCCAGAAATCGCATGTCGGCCGCGACGCAGCGCCGCAGTCACGCCGCTGGCGATGCCTCCGAGCACGGGTGCCGCGACGATCACGGCGAGGAGATAGAGAAGGAAGCTGTCGGCCTGGAAGTAGGTCGCGAAACCGCGAGAGTTCCCCGGATACCCGATCGCCCACTGCGCTTTGATGACGTAGTAGACAGTGACGGCAGACCCTCCCGCGATCAGGGTGTTGCCGATCCTGCCCCACGTGGGGGCCGGAATGAGCGCGGCGGCGACGAGCATGAGCGCCCACGACCACCAGGCATCGGTGACCGTGAGCCAACTGCTGTCGGCCGCCTGCAGTGAGCGGATCGAGATCATGCTCCAACACAGGCCGAGCCCCAGAGCGAGGCTCGCACCGAGGACGAGCGTGATCACCGATGAGTGGTCGCGGCGCGGTGCGCGATTCCGGCGAACTGCGGTGATATGTGATGTCGTGTCCATGCCCTCCATCACCTCACGCGGCATGTTGTCTCAGCGTCAATGAAAATCCATACGCCCAGACAACACACGGTCGGTGACGCTGAGTGTCGTGGACACTTCCAGGAGGAGAATCACCGTCATCGCCGGTCGAGCTGCAGGTGGGCGGTAGGCGGTGACGCCGAGGAGGTCGCGATGCAGGTGGGCGGTGGGAAGCGACGCCGAGGCGGTCGTGATGCAAGCGGGCGGTGGGCAGCGACGCCGAGGCGGTCGTGATCCCGGAGGCGCGCCTTGGAGGTTAGGCGACCGCAGCTGAATGGCACGAGGTCCGGGACGCCATTGTCCCGGACCTCGTCGTTCGTGCTGCCGCCCGGCCTCAGCCGCGCAGCCCTGGCCGCTCGGCCTCAACTGCGCAGCCTAAACCGCGCCGCCTCAGCCGTGCAGCCTCAGCCCTGCGGCACGTGCTCGCCGGCCTTCATCTTCGCCCAGCGCTCCTCCCAGAACGTCGCGTTCTTGATGCCGAGAGCCTGCGGATCGAACTCGGGGTCGAGTCCGAGCTTCTGCTGCCGCTCGAAGTCCCGCAGCAGCTTGAAGGCCGGCTGCTGGAGGATGAGGATGCCGACGATGTTCAGCCACGCCATGGCACCGACGCCGATGTCGCCGAGCGCCCACGCGTCGCTGGGGTTGTCGTTCATCACGCCGATGGCGACGGCGATGAGGATGAGCACCTGCAGGGCACGCGTGCCGATGGTCAGGTACATGGGGTTCTTCAGCTTGCCGAGCAGGTAGACGAGGTTCGTCTCCGCCATGTAGTAGTAGGCGACGATCGTCGTCAGCGCGAAGAGGAAGATCGATACGGCGATGAAGCTGCCGCCGATGCCCGGGATCATCGAGTCGAGACCCGACTGCGGCCATCCCTCACCCGGGGTCGTCTCGAGCGCCTCGGCGAGCTGTCCGCGACCGGAGCCGATGATCTCGCCCTCCGGGCTGAGCACCCGGTACATGCCGGTGGAGAGGATCATGAAGGCCGTGGCCGAGCAGACGAAGAGGGTGTCGATGTAGACCGAGCCGGCCTGGACGAGGCCCTGCTTGGTCGGGTGGGACACCTCGGCGGCGGCTGCGGCGTGAGGACCGGTGCCCTGACCGGCCTCGTTGGAGTAGATGCCGCGCTGGACGCCCCACTGGACGGCGAGGCCGATGATGCCGCCGAAGGCAGCCTCCGAGCTCGTGTCGATACCGAACGCGGACTTGAAGATCAGCTCGATGACGGGCACGATCTGGTCGGCGTTGATGAAGGTCACCGCGATCGCCGCGAGGATGTAGATGATCGCCATGAACGGCACGGCGAGCGAGGCGAAGTGGGCGATGCGCTTGACGCCGCCGATGACGATGAAGGCCATGATGACGACGAGGGCCAGTGCCGTGACCCAGGTGGGCAGGTTCCACGCGTTCGTCACCGCACCGCCGATGGCGCGCGACTGGACGCCGGGCAGGAGGAACGACATCGCGAGCACCGTGACGGCGGCGAAGATGAAGCCGTAGACCTTGAAGAACTTGCCGAAGCGGGTGAACTGGTAGGCCTTCTCGAGGTAGAAGGCGGGCCCGCCGCGGTACTCACCGGTCTTGGGGTCCTTCTCCTTGTACGTCTGGCCCAGGGTGGACTCGACGTAGGAGGTCGAGGCGCCGAGGAGGGCCGAGATCCACATCCACACGACGGCGCCGGGTCCGCCGAAGCCGATCGCGGTGGCCACGCCGGCGATGTTGCCGACGCCGACGCGTCCGGCCAGGGACATCGAGAGCGCCTGGAACGAGGACACGCCGTCCTCGGAGCTCTTGCCGCGGAACATCTGGGTGAAGATCGACTTGATCTTGCGGATCTGGACGGCACGCGACCGGATCGTGAAGTAGACGCCTGCGCCGAGGCAGAGGTAGACAAGCCAAGAGGACCAGATGATCCCGTTGAGCCATTCGATGACTGCGGACACGTTGTTCCAATCGTTCGTTCGTTCGTGGATTCCCGGCTGCGCGACGACCTGCGAGTCCGACTGCTCGGACACCGATCGTGAGGCACCCACTCCAAGAGGAAGTTGTGGCTTGCCTGTGAGCCACCTCATAAGTGAAGCCGATTGTGAGCTGGGACGCAAATTCGCCGGTGAGGCCCGCCGATCCGCGGAAGTCGAGGTTGCGAAACGGTTTCAGAATCAACCATCTTCTGTGGTCTGGTTCACTATCTGGGACGGAATCCGTATGATGTGATCCGGATCTCTCCGAGCAAAGACGACACGGAGAGCACTTGTGAAAGAACAGGAACACGATGAAACGTCGAACTGGCATCAAGGCCGCTGCCATCGCTGCGGCCGGCGCTCTGCTTCTCTCGGCATGCTCGACCTCGACCACCGGCGGTGGAGGCGGCGGCGAGGACGGGGGCATGCTCACGGTGGGCACCACCGACAAGGTGACGAAGCTCGACCCGGCGGGCGCCTACGACAACGGCACCTCGTTCGTCGAACAGCAGGTCTACCCGTTCATCCTCGCCTACAAGCCCGGCACCGCCGAGCTCAACCCGTCGATCGCGGAGTCCGCGGACTTCACGGAGCCGAAGAAGTACGAGGTCAAACTCAAGGACGGCCTCAAGTACGCCAACGGCAACGAACTGACCTCCTCGGATGTGAAGTTCTCCTTCGACCGGCAGATCAAGATCCAGGATCCGAACGGACCGTCGTCCCTCCTCGGCGGGCTCGAATCGGTCGAGACCCCCGACGATCAGACGGTCGTGTTCAACCTCAAGCGGGAGAACGACCAGACCTGGCCGGGCGTGCTCGCCTCGGCGGCGGGACCGATCGTCGATGAGGACGTCTTCTCCCCGGACAAGCTCACCCCGGACCAGGAGATCGTCGACGGCAAGGCGTTCGCCGGGCCGTACACGATCGACGGCTTCAAGTTCAACGAGCTGCTCACGTACAAGGCGTACCCGGACTACCAGGGCTACCTGGAGCCGGCGAAGACCGACACGGTGCAGATGAAGTACTACTCGGACGCGAACAACATGAAGCTCGACGTCGAGAAGGGCACGATCGACGTGGCCTGGCGTTCGCTGTCTGCCACCGACATCGAGGACCTCGGCAAGAACAAGGACCTTACTGTCCACAAGGGTCCCGGCGGCGAGATCCGCTACATCGTCTACAACATGGATACGATGCCCTTCGGCGCGAAGACCGACGACCCGGACGAGAAGAAGGCGCTGGCCGTGCGTCAGGCGATGGCCGATTCGGTCGACCGCCAGGCGATCGCGAAGCAGGTCTACAAGGACACGTACACCCCGCTGTACTCCTTCGTCCCCGACGGACTGCCCGGCGCGAACGAATCGCTGAAGTCCGCGTACGGCGACGGTCAGGGCGGTGCCGACGTCGAGAAGGCGAAGAAGGCGCTCGAAGACGCCGGCGTGCAGACCCCGGTCGACCTCAACCTCCAGTACAACCCCGATCACTACGGTCCGTCCTCCGGTGAGGAGTACGCGCTGATCAAGGACCAGCTGGACAAGACCGGACTGTTCAAGGTCAACCTCCAGTCGACCGAATGGGTGCAGTACTCGAAGGACCGCACCGCCGACGTCTACCCGATGTACCAGCTCGGCTGGTTCCCCGACTACTCGGACGCCGACAACTACCTGGTGCCGTTCTTCTACGACACGGATGAGACGCCGAGCTTCCTCGGCAACCACTTCCGTGACGACAAGATCAACAAGGAGCTGACCGACCAGGCGTCGATCGCCGACAAGGGCGAACGCGCGAAGGCGATCGAGACCCTGCAGAACCAGCTGGCCGAGGAACTGCCGACGCTGCCGCTGCTCCAGGGCAATCAGATCGCGGTCGCCGGCAAGGACGTCAAGGGTGTCTCGGAGACCCTCGACCCCGCGTTCCAGTTCCGTCTGGCGCTGCTGAGCAAGTGAGCGCACACAGGCTTGTGACCCCGACCGGTGCACCGGTCGAGGCCCAGCCGAGGCGATCAGCCAGCTGACCGCCGACACGAGGTGCAGGTGAGCGATCACCTGCACCTCGTGGTGCGTGCGCACCCCGCGGTCGGGACGCCCACCGAGCCCGGTGAGCCGTCCCGGACGCTGCCGTGCGGGCGCGAACCCCAGAGACGACACCTGAAGGAACCATGTCTGCAGCCATCAGCCAACCCGAGGCGGCCGAACCGACCGCCGCGGTGAAGAAGTCCTCGGGAGGCGGTCTGGGACGCTACGTCCTCATCCGCTTCCTCCTCATCATTCCGACCATCTTCATTCTCACCACCCTGGTGTTCTTCCTCATGAGGATCACCGGCGACCCGATCACCGCCGCCCTCGGCGGCCGGCTCACCCAGGCCCAGCTCGCCGAACGCGTCCACGCCGCAGGCTACGACCGGCCCATCCTCGTCCAGTACTTCGAGTACATGGGCAATCTTCTCCGCGGCGACTTCGGCACCACGGTCTCCGACGGCCGACCCGTCACCGAGGTGATCCTCAACTACGGTGCGGCCACCGTCGAACTCGTCTTCTACGCCCTCATCGTCGCTTTCATCATCGGCATCCCGCTGGGCATGCTCGCCGCCTACAAGCGCGACAAGGCCCCCGATGCGGCGCTGCGCATCCTCGCGATCCTCGGCTATGCGACGCCCGTGTTCTTCGCCGGCATGATCCTCAAACTCATCTTCGGCGTTTACTTCCCGATCCTCCCGGTCGCCGGCCGCGGCACGACGGAGACGGAGTACATCATGTCCGGCGTCGTCAACCCGACCCGGCTCTACATCGTCGACGCGATCCGCATCGGCAACATCGAGGTCCTCGGCGACGTCCTCGCCCACGCGGTGCTCCCGGCGATCGCGCTCGGCATCCTCACCGCCGGCGTCTTCCTCCGCCTCGTGCGCACGAACCTCATCGGCACGCTCGGCCAGCAGTACATCGACTCCGGCCGCTCACGCGGGATCTCCGAGTTCCGCCTCGTGACCAAGCACGCCTACCGGCCGGCGCTCATCCCGATCATCACGGTCATGGGCATGCAGATCGCCCTCATGCTCGCCGGGGCGGTGCTCACGGAGACGACGTTCGAGTGGAAGGGCATCGGCTTCAAACTCGCCGAGTACCTCACCGCCCGCGACTTCGTCGCCGTCCAGGGCATCGTCGTCTTCCTCGCCGTCATCGTGGCGTTCACGAACTTCTTGGTCGACGTCATCGCCGCCTTCATCGACCCCCGAGTGAGGTACTGATGTCCGAGAACACTGAGACTCCCACCCAGGACTTCGCCGAGGCGGCCCCTGGTTCAGGTGTGCCCGCCGTGGTGCTCGACGAGAAGGCGAAGAAGTCGTGGTTCTCGCGGCTGCCCATCGTCTCCCACCTGCGCCAGTCCGTCGGCCTGCAGCGCGGCATGCTCATCACCGGGCTCGTGCTCTGCGGGATCGTGCTCATCTGCGCGATCTTCGCTCCGCTCATCGCCCCCTACGGCTTCAACCAGCTCGGCACCTCGGATGGGAACTTCGGGGCCACCCAGCCCCCGAGCGCAGAGCACATCTGGGGCACCACGGTCGGCGGCTACGATGTCTTCTCCCGCGTCGTGTGGGGTGCGCAGACCGCGATCGCCGTCATCGTCGTCGCCGTCGTCGCCTCCCTCTTCGCCGGGGTCATCCTCGGCCTCATCTCCGGCTACCTCGGCGGCTGGCTCGACCGGATCCTCGTCGTCATCGCCGACGCCGTCTACGCGTTCCCGACCCTGCTGCTCGCGATCGTCATGGCGATCGCGATCTCCGGGGGGCGCTCGAGCGCGTGGGGCGGCATCGCGGCGGCGGCGTTCTCGATCACGGTCGTCTTCATCCCGCAGTACTTCCGCGTCGTGCGCGCGGAGACGCTGCGGCTCAAGGCCGAACCGTTCGTCGAATCGGCGATCGTCCTCGGCGCCTCGAAGACCCGGATCATCGGCAAGCACATCTTCCGCAATGCCACGCGCACCCTGCCGCTGATCTTCACCCTCAACTCCTCCGAGGCGATCCTCACCCTCGCCGGACTCGGGTTCCTGGGCTTCGGCATCGAACCCACCTCGGCGGCGGAATGGGGCTACGACCTCAACAAGGCACTGCCGGACGTGACCAGCGGCGTGTGGTGGACCTCGGTGTTCCCGGGGCTCGCGATCGTCCTCACCGTCCTCGGCATCACGCTGGTCGGGGAGTCGATGAACGACCTCAACGACCCGCGTCTGCGCGTGCGCAGGAAGGCGAAGACGAAGGCCGGCGCCGCGGGCGCCAGGGACAGGAAGGCTGCGGCATGAGCGCATCGACGAATCCTCAGGCTGACGATATGAGCGCCGAGGTGGGGTCCACGGAGACCCGGCCCGCCGGGGCCTCCGATGGCCAGGCCGGGCCCGCTGGGGCCGGCGACGACCGGGTGGGGCGCGATTCCACGGGGTCGGGCCCGATCCTCGAGGTCGACAACCTCGACGTGACGTTCTCCACCGACGCCGGTGAGGTCCACGCCGTCAAGGAGGTCAGCCTGTCCGTGCGGCCGGGCGAAGTGCTCGCGATCGTCGGCGAATCCGGTTCGGGCAAGACCGTGACCGCGCGCAGCATCCTCGGGCTCCTCCCGGAGACCGCGCAGCGCGGCGGGGCCGTCATGCTCTCGGGCAAGAACGTCCTCACCGTCTCCGCCGAGCAGCTGCGGCACATGCGCGGCTCGGACGTGGCGATGGTCTTCCAGGAACCCTCGACCGCGCTCAACCCCGTCTTCACCGTCGGCTGGCAGATCGCCGAGGGACTGCGCGCCCACCATCCGAAGGCGAGCAGGTCCGAGCTCAAGGACAAGGTCGTCGCGGCGATGGAGCAGGTCGGCATTCCCGATGCGAAGAACCGGTTCGACTACTATCCGCACCAGTTCTCCGGTGGGCAGAAGCAGCGCATCGTCATCGCCATGGCACTCGCGCTCGGGGCAAAGCTCATCGTCGCCGACGAGCCGACGACCGCGCTCGACGTCACCGTGCAGGCCGAGATCCTCGACCTGCTCCGTGACCTGCGTGACCGGACCGGCACGGCGATCGTCCTCATCACCCACAACATGGGCGTCGTCGCCGACCTCGCCGACCGGGTGGCCGTGATGTACCGCGGGGACCTCATCGAGGTCTCGCCCGTGGGCACCCTCTTCAGCGATCCCAAAGAGCAGTACACGAAGGACCTGCTCGCGGCCGTGCCCAAACTCGGCTCGACCGTCGCCGGCAGCCGGAAAGCCGCCGCGGCATCGTCTGCGGCGTCGTCTGCCGCATCGCCCGCGGCGGGGGAGGCCGGCGAGGCTGCATCCGTCGAGGACGCGAACCGGGCGACCGCCTCGGCGAGGGACACGAACGACGCGGCGCGGGCTGCGGACCGGGCGACCGCCTCGGCGAGGGAAGCCGTCGTCGTCGCGAACGGACTCGACATCGTCTACCCGGGCGGGCTCGGACGGCCGGACTTCCACGCGGTGAAGTCGGTGAGCTTCGAGATCAAGGCGGGCGAGGTCTACGGGCTGGTCGGCGAATCGGGCTCGGGCAAGACGACGATCGGCCGTGCCATTGCGGGCCTGACCAGGGCCAGCGGCGGCAGCCTGTCTGTGCTCGGGCACGAGATGGTCGGATTCAAGGAGCGGTCGTTCCGGTCGATCCGCAAGCGCATCGGGTTCGTCTTCCAGGATCCGGCGGCGTCGTTCAACCCGCACCTGACGATCGGCGAGTGCATCGCCGAGCCCTTCGCGATCCATCGGCTGGAGATGAGTGCGCGCGACCGGCAGACGCGGGTGCTCGAACTGCTCGACTCGGTGCAGCTGCCGGCCGAATACGCCGGGCGGTACCCGCACGAGCTCTCGGGCGGGCAGCGGCAGAGGGCGTCACTGGCGCGTGGGCTCGCGCTCGATCCGGAGCTGCTCATCGCCGACGAGCCGACCTCGGCGCTCGACGTCTCGGTGCAGGCGAAGGTGCTCGAGCTCTTCGTCGAGCTGCAGAACCGCTTCGACTTCGCGGCGCTGTTCATCAGCCACGACCTCGCCGTCGTCGACATGCTCTCCGATCGCATCGGCGTGCTCTTCCACGGCAGGCTGCTTGAAGAGGGCACGGGTGAGCAGGTGCTCGGGGCGCCGAGCAACGCCTACACGAAGCGGCTCATCGCCTCCCTGCCCGTGCCCGACCCGGTCGAGCAGGCGAAGCGGCGCGAACTCGCCCGGGAGCTGCGCGCCGCCGCAGGGTGACCTCCCGCAAACTCGACCCGACGTCGCAAATGGGATGCGGCGCCGGGTCGAGTTTGCGACGTCGGGTGAAGTGAGCGGCTACTTGCCCGGCAGCTGCGCGCGTCGTGCCGAGACGCGGGCAACCCTTCGGGCGCTCGGCAACCTCCCGGGCACCTGCCTGATGAGCCGGCAACCTTCCGGGCACCTGCCTGATGAGCCGGCAACCTTCCGGGCGCTGAGCAACCCTGCGCAGGGTTGCTCAGCGCCCGGAAGGTGGCTGAGAGGAATGTGACGGGGCTACTTGCCCTCGGCGATGAAGTCGAGCATGCCCGCCTCGTTGACGGGCAGGGCGAGCAGGCGGTCGAGTTCGGCAGCATCGGCGTCGATGCCGACGATGCGCATCGCGTAGAGGGTGAACTCGCGCTCGATCTGGTCGGATTCGAGTTCGCCGCCGGGACGGAACCAGATCGACAGCGAATTGCAGATCGAGAGGATCGCCCGCGTCGCCAGCTGTGCGTGGCCGACCCGGAACACACCCGAGGCGATGCCGGCCTCGATGATGTCCCCGAGGACGGCGCGGGCCTCGCGCTGCAGCGTCTTGATCCGGGCCGCATTCTCGCCGTCGAGGCGTTCGGTGTCGCGCAGCAGCACCGTGGACACGGAGACGTTGGCCATCCGATACCGGGAGAGGTAGCGGACGGACACGGCGAGCTGGTCGACGGGATCGTCGCCCACCTCGGCGACGACGGCGCGCGAGTGGTCGATGTACCACGTGTACGCGGTGTGGACGAGCTCGTAGAGCGCTTCCTGCTTCGACGGGAAGTAGTAGTAGAGGGCCGAGAGGCTCAGCCCGGCCGCCTGCGCGATGTCGCGGATCGAGGCGCCGTCGAAGCCCTTCGTCGCGAACGTGTCCCGAGCTGAGCGGAGGATGTTGTTGCGCCCGTTCGTCGCTCTCACGGTGACCTCACTCCACAATCGTCGGGGATCGAACATTCTTTCACTTGCCCCTCGACGATACCGCAGATCGACGGTGTGGTGAGCGTCACCCCACCGAGGCGGAATGATCAAAGATTCAATCAGGTTGGCACGAATGTGCCATGCGGCGAAGCACCGCGGGCACCCGCACGGCCGACGATGAGGATCGTCGGCGCACCGACACCGAACGAAGGACGCATATGCTCAACATCGCGATCATCCCCGGCACCTCCCGCCCCCAGGCCCTCAACCCCCAGATCGTCTCGTGGGTGGAGGCGCAGCTGGCCGGGCGTGACGACATCCGCGCCGAGGTGGTCGACTTCGGCGAGTTCGACCTGCCCCTCCTCGACGAGGTCGTTCCCGCCGGCGCGAAGATGTACCAGAACGCCCACACCAAGGCGTGGGGCGCGAAGCTCGACGAGTTCGACGCGTTCATCTTCGTCACCCCCGAGTACAACCACTCGATCTCCGGGTCACTGAAGAACGCCCTCGACTTCGTCGCCACCGAGTTCAACCACAAGGTCGCCGGCATCGTCAACTACGGTGCCGACAAGGGTGTGCGCGCCGCCGAGCACCTGCGCCACATCCTCGCCAACTACAAGGTCGCCGTCGTCCGCGACCAGGCCTCCTTCAGCATCTTCACCGACGTCACCGACGGTGCCTTCACCCCCACCGAGGTGTCCGCCGCCCCGTTCGCCTCGATGGTCGACGACCTCGTCGCCTGGGGCGGAGCCCTCAAGGGCGTGCGCGAAGGCTCCGAGGCCGTCACCGTCTGATCTGACACTCCGCGCCCGTCGCGCGCCGATCGATCCCAGCCCGTCTGCCTCCTCGGCAGGCGGGCTGCGTCGTGTCCGCGCCGCTCGCTCACCCGCTGTGATCTGGGCGACACCCCTGCGATAGAGTCATGCCAGTGAACGATCGCTCAGCGCTGCGCCCACCTCGGCGCCCCTGACCGAGACCCTCGAAGCGAAGGACACCCATGGAACTCACCGACACCGTCGCCCTCGTCACCGGCGGAGCCTCCGGGCTCGGCCGCGCCACCACCGAACGCCTGCTGTCAGCCGGTGCCCAGGTCGTCATGGTCGACCTCAACGCCGAGGTGGGGGAGCAGGTGGCCTCCGAACTCGGCGACCGGGCGCACTTCGTCGCAGCCGACGTCACCGACGAAGCCCAGGTCCAGGCCGCCGTCGACACTGCCACGGGCCTCGGCGCCCTGCGCGTCGTCGTCAACTGTGCGGGCGTCGCGACGCCGGGCAAGCTCGTGTCGAAGAAGGGCCCGCTGCCCCTCGAGGCGTTCACCAAGGTCATGGCGATCAACGTCGTCGGCACGATCAACGTCTGCCGCCTCGCCGCCGCCGCGATGCAGCAGGAAGAGCCCGTGGGCGAGGAGCGCGGCGTCATCGTCAACACCGCCTCGGTCGCGGCCTTCGACGGTCAGATCGGCCAGATCGCCTACTCGGCGTCGAAGGGCGCGGTGGCCGCAGTGACCCTGCCGATGGCCCGCGAGCTCGCCGCCTCCCTCATCCGCGTCGTCACGATCGCCCCCGGCATCTTCGAGACCCCGATGATGGCCGGCCTGCCCGCCGAGGCGCAGGAATCCCTCGGTAAGTCCGTGCCCCATCCGGCCCGGCTGGGCAAGCCTGCCGAGTACGCGCAGCTCGTCGAGTCGATCGTGGCCAACCCCATGCTCAACGGGGAGACGATCCGCCTCGACGGCGCGATCCGCATGGCCCCGAAGTGAGCTGAGCCGGCCGACAGCACCGAACAGGCCGTCCCGCGCATCGTCGCGGGGCGGCCTGTTCGCGCTTGGGGTCGGTCACTGTGAGTCGTTGACGAGGAGCGCCAGCTGCACGCGGGTGCTCACCTCGAGTTTGTCGAAGATGCGGGCCAGATGAGTCTTCACCGTCGCCGTCGAGACGAACAGCGACCGCGCGACCTGAGCATTCGTCATCCCCTGGGCGACCGCCTCGGCGATCTGGCGTTCCCGGGCGGTGAGGACCGCGAGCGGATCACGGTTCTTAAGTCCATCGTCTCCCCAGGTCAGGCCGCCCGGCGAGCCGGCGGTGCCGGAACGGTCGAGGAGCGAATCGATGACCCCCGGTGAGAGCGTCCTCGTGCCCCCGGCGGCCGCGCGGACGGCGTGGATGAGCTCATCGGGCGGAGTGTCCTTGAGGAGGTAGCCAGCGGCCCCCGCGCTGAGCGCCCGGAGCACGAAGTCGTCGGTGCCGAACGCGGTGAGCACGAGGACCTCCGGGTGCGTTGCCTGCGCCATGAGGGTGCGCGTGGCCTCGAGGCCGTCCATGACGGGCATGCGCAGGTCCATGAGGATGAGATCGGGAGTGAACTCCCTGGTCAGAGCGATGGCCTCTTCGCCGTTGGCCGCCTCGGCGACGATGTCGATGTCGGGGGCCGCGCCGAGGAGGAGGCGCAGTCCTGAGCGCATGAGCGACTCGTCGTCGGCGATGATGATCCGGATCGTCACGTGCGCTCCTCGGTGGGATCGGCGGCTGGGCGGTCGGGGAGCGTGACATCCTCGCTGGTCTTCGCCTGCACGTCTGCGGCGTCGGTTGGCTCTCGGGCATCGTCGGTCGGGGACCCAGCGGGGTCGGTCGGGGACTCGGCCGGGTCGGTCGGCAGGCCGGCGGCCGGGATGCGGGCGCGGAGGACGAATTCGCTGCCGCGTTCGACGGTGAGCTGCCCTCCCATGGCCTCCATTCGCTCGCGCAGACCGAGGAGGCCGAGCCCGGCACCGGCCACTGGCGAGAGCTGCGGCGGCAGTTTTCCGGCCCCCGCCGAGGCGGACCCGAGCGGGTTGCGGGCGGTGAGAACGAGAGCCTCAGGGCTTCCATCTGCGGCAACGGTGATCGTGACCCGTTGACCCGGAGCGTGTTTGACGGCGTTCGTGATCGCCTCCTGGACGAAGCGATAGACCGTCGTGCGTTCGAGTCCACCGAGACGCTCGAGCGCCTGGGCCGACAGCGGCGCCTGGTAGACGAGGTCGACGGTGTCGGTGCGACCGCTGACAAGCCGCTGGAGATCGGGGTCGATGACGGTGCCCTGGTCGTCGCCGCGCAGCATCGTGAGCACCTCCCGCAGTTCGACTCCCGACCGGCGCGCGCTGGCGGCGATGAGCTTCGCGCTCTCGCGCACCGCATCCGGGTCGAGGTCCTGCCGCACGGACAGGGCGCCTGCGTACATCGCGATGACGCTGAGATGGTGGGAGAGGGAATCGTGCATGTCGCGGGCGATGCTGCGGCGCACCTCGGCGATGGCGCGGTCCTGTCGGGATCGATCGCGCAGCAGCGTCTGTGCTGCAGTGTCGATGAGCCCCTGCTCGCGGGCTCCGCGGATGACGCCGATGACGATGAGGATCGAGATGAAGACGCTGTTGACGATGAAGATGGGCAGGTCGAAGCCGCCGAGACTCACCGGGGTGAGCACATAGCTGGCGGCCAGTGCGAGGGTCGCTGTGGCGAGAGCGGCCCCGGAGAGCACCCAGCTTCGCCGCGCGGACAGCGAGATGACGAGCACCGATGCTGCGGCGACGCCGAAGCTGCTGATCATGCCGACGAAGATGCCGACCAGGCCGAGCGTGATCGGGATCCAGCCGCCGGTGCGCCTCTGCAGGGCTTCGACGGAACCGTCGCGATCGAGGAACGACTCGCCGCCGCGACCGCTGTCGGCCAAGAACGTTCGCAGCTTCTCAGCGGCGAGCACCTTGGGGGAGAGAGTCGACCGCGGGACCGTGCGGCCGTCGAGGAAGAGGACGAACGGCAGGCAGACGAGAGCGAGAAGTCCGAAGACGACATGAACGGACAACTCTGCGAACTGGACGGCTTCCTTGCTCTGGGAGGGATTCGGATCGCCGACCATCACGGCTGCGACGGTGAAGAAGATCAGCGCCCCGATGCCGAAGCACACCGCGGTCCATATGACGGCGCGGATGAGGCGGTGGCGGCGGTTGCGGATGGGCACGGTTCGACGATACCCGGGCGGCCACCTCGGCGGGATCGCCCGAAAGGATGAGAACGGTCGTGCCGATGGCCGATGTGATGGAGGCCCGTCGACCGGGAACGCCTTCCGGAGTTCCCGGCTCCAGGCGATCGTTACGCCGTGAAGCGCACTCCGGTGAAGTCCTTCCGCCACGCGGCGACGTCGTCGGCGATCTCCCGCAGGACCACCTCGGCGGGAGAGTCTGAATCAGCTGCGGGGATTCGCGCTGTGTCGAGGGCGCGGGCGATGTACCCGGCCAGCCGGGGCATGTCGGGCACGGTCATGCCGCGCCGGACGATCTCCGGGGTGCCGATGCGGATGCCGTTCTGATCATCCGGGACTTCGGGGACGGGCAGGCCGATGCCCGAGGTGAGGATGCCTGCCCGCTCGAGGACCCGGGCTGCCCGGGTGCCGCCGCCGAGCGGGGCGGCGAGCAGCGCGAACTGGTGGGAGTCGGTGAACCCGCGTTCGCACTGGAACGGCACGGCGCCGGCGTCGGCGAGGGAGTCGGCCAGGGCTGCAGCGCATGCGCGCATCTGGCTCGCGTAGTCGGCGCCGACCGCGATCCAGTCGGCCAGGGTGACGCCGAGGGCCGCGACGGCTGCGGCGTCGAAGTTCGCGGTCATCCCGGGGAAGGCGATCTGGTCGATGCGCTCGGACAGCTCCGCGTCGTTGCTGAGCAGGAGCCCATGGGTCGGGCCGCCGAGGCTCTTGTACGTGCTCATCGACATGAGGTGGGCGCCCTCGTCGAGCGGATTCGCCCACTGTCCGCCCGCGATCATCCCGCACAGGTGGGCGGCGTCGAAGAGGACCCTGGCACCGACCTCGTCGGCGATCTCGCGGACCTGCGCGACCGGGTGCTCGAAGAGGTTGAGGGAGCCGCCGATCGTGATGAGTGAGGGCCGCACTTCGCGCGCGAGCGTCGCGAGGGCATCGATGTCGTAGGTGTAGTGGGCGACGTCGACGGGCGCGCCGACGGTTCTCAGCCCGTAGAGTCCTGCGGCGCCCGCGGCGTGGTGGGTGACGTGGCCGCCGATCGTCGGAGGCGAAGCGATGATCGTATCCCCTGGTGAGGACGTTGCCATGAACGCGTAGAGGTTCGCCATCGCCCCGCTGGGCACGCGCACCTCGGCGAAGTCAGCGTGGAAGAGGCGGCCGGCGAGTTCGGCGGTGATGACCTCGACTTGCTCGATGTGCTCGAGCCCCATCTCGTACTTCGCCCCGGCGTACCCGAGCGAGGTCCGCGACGCCGTCCCGCCGGCGAGCAGCGCCGCCGCCCGCGGATTGAGCACGTTCGAGGCGGGGTTGAGATTGAATGCCTCCTCATCGTGGAGGCGTTCGGAGGAGGTCATGAGGTCCTCGATCGTCTCCACGACCGCGGCCATCGGTGTGGTTCCGCCCTCGCCGAGGCAGTCCTCGGCGATGTCCTCGATGCGCGCTCGACTCTCGGCTGGGGCCCAGGTGCGGGGCGACTGGTGCATGGGGGTGACTCCTTCGTCTCTGTCGTCCGCTGCGGGTTCGGTCTCAGCCACCCTCCGGTCGTTGCGCCACCTGGCGCCACGGTGCTGAGTGCTGTGCTGAGCGCCCGGAAGGTTGCCGAATCGAAGCGATGCGGCGTCGAGATCGATCCTAATGAGTTCCGAGCCTGCCCGTACCTGTCGATCGATGAGCGTGCCGATAACGTACTTGTTCGCGAAATCTAATGATCGGTGGCGCGTCGCGGCGCGGTGGGGAGCTGCGTGGTGCGGCGTCGCGGCGCGGAGTTGAGAACCCTGAGTGCCGATCGCGGTCCAGGCAGCGGAATCCTGGACGCTCAGTGCTGATTTTGCGCTCTCGAATCGACACCGAGCGTCCGGAATTCGCAGGTCGCGGTGACTCAGCTGAGCGGGAGGACCGCGGCGACGGCAAATCCGCCGTCTGGCGTCGGGCCGACGGCGAGCGTTCCGCCGAGGCCCTCGACGCGCTCCCGCATCCCGCGCAGACCGAACCCCGCGCCGAGGTGGCTGAGACGATCGTCGCCACCGACCCTCCTGCCGCCGACGCCGGGGCCACCAGGGGCGTTGGAGTCTTCGGGAGCACCGACGCCCTCACCAGCGGCCGAACTGCCAGTATCCTCGCCGCCGATCACCCTGCCGCCGGCAACCCCGTTGACGACGGACACCTCGACGCCGTTGCGCCCGTCTGCTCCGACGACTGGGCGGATCGTCACCGCCACAGGGGCGCCGGGCGCGTGGCGCAGAGCGTTCGACAGGCCCTCCTGGACGACGCGGAACGCCGTCAGCCCCGTCGTCGGCGCGACCTGCTGGGACCCGAGTCCGAACTCGAGGTCGACGTGCGCCCCCGTGCCCCTGGTCGCCGAGACCAGTGAGGGGATGTCCTCGATCGTCGGCTGCGGGGCGGTCTCGGCGTCTCGTCCGCCGCGGAGGATCGTCAGCAGTCCCCGCATCTCGGTCAGCGCCTGCCGCGCCGAACCGGCGATCGAATCGAACTCCTCGAGACTGCGATCATCGAGGTCAGCCAGCCTGTAGCGGGCCGTCGTCGCCTGCACGCTGATGACGGACATGCTGTGGGCGACGACGTCGTGGAGCTCCTGGGCGATGCGGTTGCGGTCCTCGAGCTCGGTGCGCTTGGCCAGCTCCTCGGCGCCGAGGCGGCGTTCGACGGCGAGCTGCCTGCGACCGGTCAGCCACAGCCGGATGAGCGCCGCGATGCCGGCGACCCCGGCCGTCACCGAGGCGGTCGTGATGACGTTCGACAGTGCACCGGTCACCCCGTCCGGCACGACGAGGAGGAGACTGCTGGCGCCGAGTGCCGTGCTCGCCGACCAGAGGACGATGAGGCCGACCCAGCTGTGGCGGAGGCCGATGACGATGAGCGTGAACGAAAGCGAGAGCGTCGCCGTCACCGACCATGGCCACACGAACCCCGTGGTGTGGGCGGTCGCGAGGATCCCCGCCGCCGAGGAGAGAAGGCTGACGACGATGGCGACGACCGGGAGACGGACCGCGAGCACCGGAGCTGCCGCCTGCGCCGCGGCGATGAGCATCGCGATGACGACCCAGACCCCGTACGTCGCGGCGTAGACGGGCCAGCCGGTGGCGAGCAGGGCGACGCCGGCGAAGATCGTCGTCAGCCAGTACCAGCCATCAGCGCTGGTCAGGCCCTGTGGGTTGGTGGGCTCCTGCGTGCCCACGCGCCCCTGCGGGTTCGCTGGCTCGGGCGATCCGGTGACCGTGCTCATCGTGCCGCCCCCGCAACCGGAACAGACCCGGTCGGCGCCCAGTCCTCACCCACACCGACGGTTGTCGCGTGAGCCGGCGTCTGCTGGGAGGTCACGGTCGCCTCGGCGGGGCGAGGAGCGAGTCCGGCGGTGACGGCGGCGATCTCGAGGCGGGCCATCGCGTGGAGGACGAACGGGAACGTCACGAGGAGGATGAGGCCGGCGGCGAACTGGAAGGTCGCCTCGGCGGAGAAACCGAGATCGACGACGGGTGCGCGGTTCCAGCCAGCGACGATGAGGTTGAGCAGGCCGCTGCCGTCATCGGGCAGGAAACGGCCCCAGTAGAAGTACGACAGTCCGCCGAGCGCGCCGACGAACCACGACACCGCGACGCTGAAGGTGACGATGCGCACCGGCAGGGCGAAGACCGATTCGAAGAGCAGGTCGGTCCAGCGGCGGTCCTCGGTGACGACGTCCAGCCATCCGCGGAGGCCGCGGGCGCGGGGACGGTTGGTCGCCTCGGCGATCGGGGCGCCCCAGCGGGTGGCTCGACGACGGGAGAGGTTCGCGAATGCGGTCGCGACGAGGAGGGTGACGGGCAGGAGGAGCACGCCGACCCAGATGACCGCGGTGGCGACCGAGAGAGCGAAGAGGACGACGAGGATGATGACGGCTGCGAGGGAGATGAAGAATCCCGGGGCGACGAGGCGGGTGTCGCGACCGAGGTTGTGCCACCTCCGGGACCAGCGCGACCGTGCGGCTCGCGGGGAGCCGACCGGGGCGACGGGGGCGGTGGTGGTCACGGTCTCAGCGTACGCGGCTTCGGCGGTGGGGGTCATGAGGGCTCCTGTGTGAGTGGGTGATGCGGTGCTGCTCTGACGCCTCGAACGTTAGGGAGCGGGTCGCGGACCGCGCATCATACCCAGGAGTGAATCCGATCCCCGCCGAGGTGGTCCTCCGGGGTGAGGATGCGCGGGGTGTGCTGGTGGGCGGGTGGCTGCGCGGATAGTCGTCGCGGGAGGTGGCGAGGCTGGGGCGGGGTTCGGTGTGCGCGGAGGTCGTGCGGGAGGTGGCGCTGGTCGCGGGGACCGCTCGGCGAGGGTCGTGCGTGCGGTGGCGGCGGCCGCGAGGACGGCTAGGCGAGGGTCGCGGGGGTGGCAGCGGTCGTGGGGGTGCGAGAACAGCGCGGCGGTCGTGCGGGTCGGGTAGCGTGAGGGCATGACCGAGACTGCGATTCGGATTGCCATCGTCGACGACCAGGCCATGGTCCGTCAGGGCTTCGGCGCGCTCCTCGACGCACAGCCTGACATGAGCGTCGTCGGCAGCGCCGAGGACGGTGCGCAGGTCGTCGACCTCGTGCGCCGCACGGCACCCGACGTCATCCTCATGGACATCCGCATGCCGCAGCTCAACGGCCTCGACGCGACCCGCGCGGTCTTCCAGATGCCGGGCGAGCACCCGAAGATCATCATGCTCACGACCTTCGACGCCGACGAGTACGTCTTCTCTGCCCTGCGCGCCGGGGCGAGCGGGTTCCTCCTCAAGGACGCCACCGCCGAGGACCTCATCTCCGCCGTCCGCGTCGTCGCCGCCGGTGACTCCCTGCTCGCGCCGTCCGTGACCCGCCGCCTCATCGCCGAATACGTCGCCGGGCCGACCGTCGTCAAGGACACCGCGGTGCTCGGGCAGCTCACCGACCGGGAGATCGACGTCATGACGCTCGTGGCCAAGGGCAGCACCAACGCCGAGGTGGCCGCCGAACTCTTCCTCGCCGAACAGACCGTGAAGACTCACGTGTCGCGGATCCTCGCGAAGCTCGGGCTGCGCGACCGGGCGCAGATCGTCGTCGCCGCCTACGAATCGGGACTCGTCGTCGCCGGAGGGTGAGGGGTTGCCGGCCAGTGCGATCGCGTTCGGCGGCCCTGGGCGTGTCCTGCGCCCTGGTTTCCCGGACGCTCAGTGCCGATTTCGCTCGCTCGAATCGGCACTCAGAGTCCAGAATCCTGCGGGTGAACGCCGGCACCCTCGCTCGCCGAGGCGGAACTCGGGAGCCGACCGCGCGAGTCCGGCGCTCACCGGGCGAAGTGGGCAACTGCCGCGAGTGACCGGTGCCTATCGGGCGAAGCGGCCGCCGAGCTCCTTGACGATCGTCTCCGCCGAACCCGGCATTGCCCACCGGTATCCTGTGCCGGCCCAGAGGTTGAGGTTCTCCGGGTCGCCGGCCTTCTTCGCCTCGGCGCGTACACCCTTCGTCAGATGGTGGAGCGCAGGGTAGGCGTCGAGGGCGACCGGATCGAACTCACGGACGAAGTCGTTGACGAGCGCCCGCGCGGGACGTCCGGTGAAAGACCTGGTCAGCCGGGTTTCTGAGTATTTCGCGGCATCCTGGAGGGCGGCCCGATGCGGCGCCGAGGTGCCCGCTTCGTCGGCGAGCAGCAGCAGGGTCCCGACGACGACCGCACTCGCCCCGGCTTCGAGCAGCTCCTCGACCGCCGCCACCCCGTCGACTCCGCCGCCGGCAGCGGTGGGGAGGTCCACCTCGGCGAGGATCTCCCGGAGAAGATCGAGCGTCGACCGATCCTCGATCGTCCGCGTCGGGTCGACCGTGCCCGTGTGACCGCCCGCGCGCGGACCCTGGACGATGATGGCGTCGACGCCGCGGGCCGCAGCCTCCGTGGCCTCGCCGACGGTCGTCACGGTGGCAGCGACCTCGGTGCCGACGGCGTGGAGACGGTCGACGACCTCGGCGGTGGGGAGGTTGAACGTCGTCGACACAAGCGGCACGGGATTGTCGATCAGCCACGCGATCTTCTCCTCGTAGTGGTCATCGTCGTCGACCGGCTCGGGGGCGAGCTCGACGCCGAACGATGCCGCCAGCGGGGTCAGCGCGGCGACGTACCGGTCGAAGGCGGCGCGGTCGAGCGGCACCGGATTCGGTGCGAAGAGGTTGACGCCGAAGGTCTCGGCAGACGCGCGCGCCCGCTCGACGAGGGGAGCGAGCGCGTCGACGGAGAGATAGCCGCCGGCGACGAACGGGAAGCCGCCGGCGGCGGCGACGGCCGCGACGAGTTCGGGCGTCGTCGTCCCACCGGCCATGGGGGCACCGATGATCGGCAGCGGAGTGGTCTCGAAGGCGATGGTCATGTCTCGGCTCCTGACGTCGGGTGATGCGGCCATTCTCGCACCCGGTCCGGAGAGCTGCCGCGGCTTTCACTGGGCGGTCGCACTCGGACCCGCGGGCTGTGGCGTCTGGACAGGGGCAGCGGCATCACCCCGTGGTAGCGGGTGCAGGCGGTGAGAACGGGACTCAGGCGTGATGCAGTGAGGCGTTTCGGCTCCCTACCGTCGGGGGCGTCCACCTCTCATACGCCGCGTCCGCGCCGCCACCGCAGGCACGGAGCAGGCACCGCAGGCGGGGAGCCGCCACCGCAGACTGCACGTCCGCCGGGTGCGCGCCGCCGCATCGAACCAGGAGTCCCCATGTCTCTCACCGCACCTCCAGATCCGGGAGCCTCACCTCGGCGGGGCACTTCGCCCCGTTCGGCCGACGCCCGTTCTGCAGATCCGACCGGCGTCCGTCGGCCCCACCCCCACGCCGGACGGGACCGAGCGCTCGACCTCGTGCGGTTCGGCTGCCTCATCGTCGTGGTCGTCCTCCACGCGCTGATGGCGACCGCGCAGCTCGGGCCAGGCGGTCAGGTCTCTCCGACCGTCGCCCTGACCGGGACGATCGGTTTCACGATCGCCTCGTGGGGCTTCCAGATCATGCCGCTGTTCTTCCTCATCGGCGGCTACGCGGCCCTGCAGCAGTGGCACCGCACCCAGAGCGACGGCGGCACCTGGGCCGACTTCCTGCGCGTCCGCTTGCGCCGCCTCGTCGGCCCCGTCGCCGTCCTCATCCTTGCCGCCGGCACCGGGCTCGCCGTCGCCTCCGAATTCGGGGTGCCCGCCGAACTGCTCACCGAAGTGAGCCGCCGCATCGGCCAACCCCTGTGGTTCCTCGCCGTCTACGTCGGACTCACCTCGCTCGTCCCGCTCGCGGCCCGGTTCCATGATCGCTCGCCGAGGCGAACCCTGCTTGTACTCGCCACCGCCGTCGCCGTCGTCGACCTCCTTGCCGTCGTGACCGGGCTGAGCGCGATCGGGTACCTCAACTTCCTCGTCGTCTGGCCGCTCGTCCAGCAGCTCGGCTTCCTCTACGCCGATCTCCGGCAGCGACCCGTGCGCCCCGGTGCCGTCGTCGCGGTCCTCGTCGGGGCGCTCGCCATACTCGGCTGGTCGGTGGCCGCAGGGATCTACAGTCCCGACATGCTCGTCAACCTCAACCCGCCCACCGGCGCGCTCGTCCTCCTCGGTGTGGCGCAGATGTGCGTGCTCCGCCTCGTCCACGACCGCCTCGGCGAGGCCATTGCCGGACGGACGCTGTGGATCCGGGTGATCGAGTGGGGCAATCGGTACGGCATGCATGTCTACCTCTGGCACCTGAGCGCGGCGATCGTGCTCATCGGCGTGCTCGGCGCGGGGGCAGGGCTGCTTGCCGGGATGGGGGACACGGTCGGTCCGTGGTTGGGGTCGCTCGTCCTCCCCGAGGTCGATTCGCCGTGGTGGTGGGCGACCCGGCCGGTGTGGGTGCTCGCGGTCGTCGGCCTGTCGGTGCTGTTCGCGATCGGGATGGCGAAGGTCGATGTTCCGCGGCAGGATCGGCTTGTGCGGTGGGGGCATCTGTTCGCCGAGGTGGTCCGAGGTATCGCTGCACGCGCCGGAAGTGCCGGAAGTGCGGGAAGTGCCTGCGCGGCCGAAACTGTCGACACGGTCACTGACGATTGTGCGAAACGGGCCGTTCGCGACTCCGCGGATGTTGCCCCCTCCGATCACCGTCGGGGACGACGGTTCGACGAACGGACACGTGCGCTCACCGCGGTCGGGCTCGCCGTGTTCGGAATCGCAGTCGCGCTGCTCGTCGGCATCGCTCCGCTGTTCTGGACGGTCGTCTCCGGCGCGGCCCTGTCGACCTCACTCGTCCTCGGCGCAGGACTGAGAGGGCACAGCGCCTGACTCTGGATTCGACGTGCCGCGCGCCTGACTCAGCGTTCGACGAGACGGGCGAGCGCCTCGGTGACGGTGCCCCAGCCCTCGAAGAATCCGAGCTCCTCATGCATGGCCCGCTGTTCGGGACTGGCGTGACGGACGACGGCGCGGTAATCGGTGCCGGACTCACCGTCGCCGAGGATGATCTCCGTGGTCATGGCCACGGGCGCAGGCAGGGCCGGATGCCACGAACTGTCGACGGCGTTCGTGAAGACGAGGCGCTCGTTCTCCTCGATGCGCAGAAAGACGGCGTCGACGTGCGGGGTGAACGTCTGTCCGTCCTCGCTCATGCGGGTGACGAAGGCGCCGCCGGGACGCAGGTCGAGGGCGTCGACGCGGAGGACGAGCGGGGCGGGGATCCACCACTGCACGAGTTGGGCCGGTTCGGTCCATGCCGACCAGATGGCCTCCTTCGGGGCACGGATGACGCGTTCGATGAGGAGGTCGCGGTCGGGGTCGATGCCCGTGTCGAGGTTGCGATCGGGGCCGAGGTCGAAGTCGGGGCTCAGTGTCATGGGGTCTCCTTGTCGGTGGTGGGGGTCAGTGGTCGGGGGTATCGGTGAGGAGCGGTGAGGGCATCGGGGGGATCGCTGGTGAGGCGGGCGCGGCCGGGGTCGCCGGCGAGGCGGGCGAAGTCCGGGTTGCCTGCGGTTCGGCGGTGACGAATGCGTCGAGGCGGTCGGTCGCTGCTTCCCAGCTGCGACGCTGGACGTCGAGCCACTGGTCGATGAGTCCGAGTCGGCGTTCGTCGAGGACGCACGTGCGCACGCGTCCGGTCTTGCGGGTGCGGATGAGGCCGCAGTCCTCGAGGGTGCGCACGTGTTTGAGGAACGACGGCAGGGAGATGCTCAGCGGTGCGGCGAGTTCGCTGATGGTCGCCGGTCCCCGGCCGAGGCGGTCGACGACGGCACGGCGCGTCGGATCGGCGAGCGCGGTGAAGATCTCGCTCAGCTCATCCGAATACTTAGCCATGAAGCTAACTATTGCACAGTCGACGGGGGAGCGGAAGAGGTGGGACGGAAATGTGCCGGACGACCGCCTCGGCGAAGGCACCGGAATCCTGCCCACGCGACGGCATTGAGGTCGGACGACCGCCTCGGCGGGGAACCGCACTCACCCCGTGCATGACGAAACATGACGCGGGAAGTCGCGCAGATGACAGACGGTGACTCCACGGGTCGCATGGTGGGGAGCGTGCCGCGAACCGACCTCAGACTGGTGGGACTTCGACAGCCGAGTCGGAGGTCTCCAGAGAGGAAGGATCTGCCGTGAGCTCACCCGATCACAGCTCGACAGACCGCAGCGGGGTCTCGACCCGTTCGGTCCACGCCGGCGCCGCCCCGGAATCGCACACCGGTTCCGTCGTCGCCCCGATCTTCCAGACCTCGACCTTCGAGATGGACGTCCCGGGTCAGACCCGGGCCGGCTTCGACTACGCCCGCACGGGCACCCCCAACCGGACCGATCTCGAAGAGGTCCTCTGCGCGCTCGAAGGCGCCGAGTACGCGGCGGCCGTGAACTCGGGGACCTCGGCCGAGGTGGCAGTCTTCTCCGCCCTGCTCGGTCCCGGCGATGAGATCATCATCCCCCGCGACGTCTACGGCGGCACGTACCGCCTGCTGAAGAACGAGTACGAGCGCTGGGGTGTCGTCATCCGCACCGTCGACCTCACCGACACCGAGGCGCTGGCTGCGGCGATCACCGACCGCACGGCGATCGTCTGGGCGGAAACCCCGAGCAACCCCGGCCTCGACGTCATCGACATCGTCGAGACCGCCCGCATCGCGCACGCCCACAATGCTCTCCTCGCCGTCGATTCGACGTTCGCGACTCCGTATCTGCAGCGTCCGATCGAGCTCGGCGCCGACCTCGTCATCCATTCGACGACGAAGTTCATCAACGGCCATTCCGATGTCATCGGTGGTGCCGTGCTCGCCGGTGCGGGGCGGACGTGTTCCCGTGCCGCCGAGGTGATCGACCGTCTGACCAGCCACTTCGCATCCGTGGGGCTGGGGATCTCGCCGTTCGACGCGTGGCTGACAAGACGGGGCATCAAAACGCTGCCCGTGCGGATGGCCGCGCACTGCGCGAATGCGCAGGCCGTCGCAGAGTGGCTCGAGGCACGTCCGGAGATCGCCGAGGTGCACTATCCCGGGCTGCCCTCGCACCCGGGCCATGAGATCGCGAAGGCCCAGATGAGCGGGTTCGGGGGAGTGGTCTCGTTCTCCACCGACACCGAGGAGCGGGCGCTCAAGCTCGTGCAGAGCACCGAGCTCATCACGTTGGCCGAGTCGCTTGGCGGCGTGGAATCCCTCATCGATCATCCGGCGACGATGACGCATCTCGCCGTCGCCGACTGCGAACTGAGCGTCTCCGGTCGCTTCATCCGCCTGTCCGTGGGCATCGAGGACATCGCCGACATCCTCGCCGACCTCGACGCAGCGCTGGCGAAGACGAACGCGTTCGCGGCGTCTGGCGAGGAAGCCGCCGGTCGGTCGCAGGCGGCGCAGGCGGCTCCGGTCCCCGCCCTCCAGATCGTTTAGCCGCGCTCCGGTGAGTCGCCGCCGCACTGCTGCCGGCCCCGCACACCCCACACCACGAGCGCCATGTCCTACGTCTGCACTCGTAGGACATGGCGCTCGATGGATAAGGTGCGTTGCTCAGGGTTGTGTGTGACGTTGCGGGTTCGACGCGGCGCTCCAGGGAGGACGTGATGCTCCAGGGGTGATTCGGATTGGTCAGTGTGGGGTGGCATACGAGCTCTCGCCGTCAGACGCGTCCGACCACCTTGGCGGCGAAGCGATGGATCTGCTCGGCCCACTCGTGCGGTTCTTCGACGGTGAACGCACAGTCGAAGTGACTGACGTTGAGCAGCAGCCAATGCCAGTCCTCACAGTGAAGCGTGACCCGGGTGCGACGCGGTGCGAGCACCTCGAATTCCATCGCCTCGAACGGCAGTGACGCGGCGACCTCATCGGCCGATGCCTCGACACTCACGACGGCCTTCCGTGACCGCCGATTGATCCCGGCCTTGACGAGGTCGAGTGCGGTGGTCTCGGGCAGGTCGCGCGCCGCGAATCCGGTGGTGCGCACGTGGACGTCGCTCATGCGGTCGGCACGGAAGACCCTCCAGTCATCTCGCTCGAGATCCCACGCGACGAGATACCAGCGGAGGAGATGATAGACCTGACGGTGCGGTTCGATGCGTCGACGGGTCGAACGATCGCCTCGGCGATAGGTGAACTCGAGCTGCTGACGATCATGGATGGCCGTCGCGATCCGCATCACTGAGGCGATGTCGACCGACGGGGCACGGAGGGCTTCGGCCTCCAGACCCGACCGCAGCGTTGCCGCGCTCGCGGCCAAGCGGGCGGGCAGCACCTGATCGAGTTTGCCGTACGCCCGTGTCGTCGCCTCGCCGATGCTGCCCGGATCACCCGGGTCGGTGCTCGCCGTCGCCGCAAGGGCGAGCATGATCGCGACGGCCTCGTCCGGTTCGAACATGAGCGGCGGAACCGCTCTCCCCGCCGTCAGCCCGTAGTGTCCGCCAGGTCCGGGGATGGCGTCGACCGGGTAGCCGTACGCGCGGAGTCGGTCGATGTCGCGGCGCACCGTGCGCTCACTCACACCGAGACGGGTGACGAGCTCTGCGCCCGTGAACCTCCGCTTCGTCTGCAGGAGAGTGAGCAGATCGAGCATCCGGCGGGTGACGTCGGCCATGGATCGATGATCGCACGAATTCCGGTCAGAAACCGGCCTGATCGGCTCGTAGCGTCGGTGTTATGAGCGCACAGTCGATTCGCATCCGGCAGGCCACGACGAACAACCTCGATCACCTCGACCTCGACATCGGCCGTGGCCGCCTCGTCGTCTTCGCCGGAGTCTCGGGATCAGGGAAATCCTCCCTCGTCTTCGACACCATCGCCGCCGAGGCGGGAGCCGAACTCAACGAGACATTCCCGCCCTTCACCCGCAATCGCCTGCCCAAATGGACCCGGCCGAGCGTCGGCAGCATCGACGGCCTGTCCCCGGTCATCGTCATCGATCAGCGCCGCCTCGGCGGCAATGCCCGCTCGACCGTCGGCACGATCACGGACACGTGGACGTATCTGCGTCTTCTCTTCTCCCGTCTGAGCGAACCGCACGTCGGCGAATCCTCGGCGTTCTCCTTCAACGACCCGTCCGGGATGTGCGCGACCTGTTCGGGCATCGGGGAGGTCGTGGCACCGAACGTCGCGACATTCCTCGACCCGGATCGCAGCCTCGGCGAAGGTGCCATCGTCCTCCCCGGGTTCGGGAACGGGCAGCACTGGCACCGGAAGTACGCGGAGATCGGCGCATTCGACGTGGACCGGCCGCTGCGAGACTGGCCGCAGGCCCACCTCGATGCGCTGCTCTACGGCGGTGAGGCGATGACCGCGCTCGGGGTCGAGGTGCCCGACGACTACGAAGGCGTCGTCGAGCGCTTCGAGCGGATCTACCTGCGCACCTCCGACACGCTCTCCGAACGCAAGCGGAAGACCATCGCCGACTTCACCCACTCCGCGCTCTGTCCCGACTGCCGAGGTGAGCGCCTCAACGAGGCCGCACGCACCGCGACCGTGGACGGACACACGATCGGAGCGCTGTCCCGACTCGAGATCCCCGAACTGAGGGACATCGTCGCCGGCATCGACCGCCCCGAGGTGGGCAGCGTCATCACCGTCCTCCTCGAGCGGCTCGAGGCGATGACGACGATCGGACTCGGCTACCTCCACCTCGCGCGGGCCACCAGCTCGCTCTCCGGCGGTGAGTCCCAGCGGATCAAGACCGTCAGGCATCTGGGCTCGAGCCTGACCGAGATGCTCTACGTCTTCGACGAACCGACCGTCGGCCTCCACCCGCACGACATCGATGCCATGGTCGAGCTGCTCGTCCGCCTCCGCGACCGCGGCAACACCGTCCTCGTCGTCGAGCACGATCCGGCGGTCATGGTGCATGCGGACGAGATCGTCGAGATCGGCCCAGGACCGGGGTCGGCCGGTGGCCGTCTGGTGTTCCAGGGGACGTTCGCGGGGCTTGTCGACTCCGACGGTCCCACCGGCCGCGCCCTCGCCGAGGCGGACCCGAGACCTCGGAAACCGAGGTCACCGGCCGGCTGGGTGCGGGTGGAGGACGCCTCGCGGAACAACCTCGGCGACATCACCGTCGACATCCCGTGCGGGGTGATGACCGTGTTCACCGGGGTTGCGGGGTCGGGGAAGTCGAGTCTGGCGGCGGAGCTCGCTGCCCAGCACGGTGCGGTGACGATCGATCAGAAGCCGGTGTCGCCGAACCGGCGATCGACTCCGATCACGTACACGGGGATCGCGCAGACGCTGCGGAAGCACTTCGCCCGGCTCACGGGTGCGCCGGTCGGGTTGTTCAGCGCGAACTCGGAGGGCGGCTGCCCGACGTGCTCGGGGCTGGGGATCATCTACATGGACCTCGCCTTCATGGACGGGCAGGAGACCGTGTGCCCGACGTGTCATGGGACGAAGTTCACCGCGGAGGCGCTCGCCCACACCGTCGACGGCCTGAGCATCGCCGATGTCGAACATCTCAGTGTCGCCGAGGCGATCGACCGACTCGACGAACCGGTCATCCGTGCCCGGCTCGTCCACCTCGAACGGGTGGGCCTGGGGTATCTCGCGCTGGGGCAGCCGCTCAACACGCTCTCGGGCGGGGAAGCGCAGAGGGTGAAGATCGCGAAGGAGCTGAGGGATGCGACCGCGCCGAGCATCTACCTCCTCGACGAACCGACGACGGGTCTGCATCTCAGCGACATCGCGCGGCTGACCGCTGTGCTCGACGATCTCATCGACCACGGGCACACCGTCGTCGTCATCGAGCACAACCTCGACGTCATCCGGACCGCTGACTGGCTCATCGACTTAGGACCCGGCCCGGGGCGGCACGGGGGACAGGTGCTCTACGCAGGTCCCGTCGCGGGCATCGGCGACACAGCGACCGGGCAGGCGCTGCGCGGCGGGGCATGATGAGGACGAGGGTGGGCCGGGTGCCGCGTGCTGAGCGAGACGTGTGATGTGAGGCTACGGGTAGGACGTACCGCTGCGGGTGCGAGGTGGACCTGCGGGTGTGGGGTGGGGCGTGACCTGGGAAAACCCTGAGACGTGGGGAAAACCCTAAGGGTGCTCGGTGGTCAACGTGCTGTTGCCGAGTCACCGGCCCGCGTAGCGTTGTCGGTATGAGTGAGAAGACCCCCGAGCAGCCGCAGGAGGAGCCGAACGGCTCCATACCTGCAGAGGCTCAGCACCACGGCGACACCAGCGGCCCCCCTGCCGCACAGCACCAGTCGGCAGACGCACCGCTGGCCACCGAAGCCGGGCAGTTCCGCATCGCCCCCCTCGACCTCGATGTCCCCTTCGCCGTCCCGCCCGCCCAGCACGCCTGGTCGGACACAGCCGCCGGATCGCCGACCGCCGACCAGAACCGACAGACACCGGCACCCCACGATCCGATCGGACACACCCGCGAATACCCGCAGACCCAGGTCTTCGGCGCGCCCGCTCAGACCGGCGAGACGCGTGAGAACACTGTCCACGATGCCTTCGCACAGCCCGGGGCTGCCGCAGACCACGGCGACCCGCGTCCGACTGCGCAGTACCCACAGACCCAGGTCTACAGCACACACGCTCAGACCTACCGCAGCGCTCCGCCGCCGGCCGAGCTCCCGGTCCACCAGACTGATCGCCACCCTCAGCTGGGCCTTGACCAGCCTCAGCAGGGCAGTCGCTACCCGCACCACTCGCACCCGATCGCCGGCCCGCAGGGTCCCGGACCTGACGCGGGGCAGCCGATGTCGGGCGCACACCCGGCCGCCCCGGGCACCTACCAGGGAGCGACCGTGCAGGGACGCGGCGGACAGACCTCGGCCGCCCCGGGACCCGTCGCGCAAGCACCAGGCGCACACGCCCCGGCAACGCACGCCCCCGTCGCGCAAACCCCGAGCGCACACGCCCCCGCAACCCACGCCCCGATGCCGGTTCGCCAACAGCCGGCCCGACCGCCTCGGCGAAGGAAGCCTCGCCCCGAACCCCTGACGATGGTTCCGGTCACCGGTCCGATGCCGCTGACCACCGACGACGTCACCGAGATCCCGCCCGAGGGCCCCATCGACTGGCCGAAGCGCCCCATCGGCGCCGTCGGGGTCGCCAACCTCTTCCTCTCCGCGGTCCTCGCGATCGTCTGGGCCTGGATCCCGCTCGGCCTCCTCGTCACCGGCATCAGCGGCATCTTCGCCCTCGGCCTCGGCGTGCTCGCCCTCATCGCCTGGGTCATCGTCCAGCAGGTCGCCAACGTCGCCGAACGCTACCGAGCCGAACTCGTCTACGGGGACCGGATCCCCGTCCCGACGATCCCGCGAAGCACCCGCGAATCAGGGTTCACCCGGTTCCTCCACAATCAGTGGCTGCTCGTGTCCTCCGCCCCGTTCTGGCGATCGACCGCCCACCACTTCATCAAGATCACCCTCGGCTTCGTCATCGTCGGCGGCACTGTCGTCGGCATGTGCGGAGGCATCCTCGGGATCTTCTCCGCGATCAACCCCGACGGCATCCCCGGCCTGTTCATCGGCGCCGGCGACAGCGGCCTGGGACGCATCGGCGTGGCCATCGGCTCACTCATCATCCTCGCGAGCTCCGCGGCGATCCTCTGGTTCGCCCCGTACCTCGATCGGGCGCTCGACCGCAGCCTCCTCCCGCCCCCGCGCACGGCGGCCCTGCAGGCCGAGGTCACCGAACTCGACCGCGCCCGCATGGCCGGGATCGACGCCGCCGCCGCCGAACGCCTGCGCATCGAACGCGACCTCCACGACGGCGCCCAGCCCCGCCTCGTCGCCCTGACGATGACGCTGGGTCTGGCGAAGTCGAAGATCGATACCGACCCGGAACGGGCCAAGGAGCTCGTCGCCGAAGCCCACGCCGAGGCGAAGGGCATCGTCACCGAACTGCGCCAGCTCGCCCGCGGCATCCACCCGGCTGTCCTCACCGACCGCGGCCTCGACGCGGCCGTGTCCGCGCTCGCCGGACGCTCGCCCATCCCTGTCGAGGTCGACGTGCGCCTCGACGGCCGCATCGAACGCGAGGCCGAAGCCGTCGCCTACTTCGTCGTCGCCGAATGCCTGACGAACATCGCCAAGCACTCCGGGGCGACCGCGGCCAAGGTGCTCATCGCCCCCACCGAGGCGGGAGTCCAGATCGTCGTCACCGACAACGGGCACGGCGGCGCCCGGATCGACCGTTCGGGTCGGCACACCGGCATCGCCGGCCTCGTCGACCGGGTCGAAGCCGCCCGTGGGACACTGAACCTGACCAGCCCTGCAGGTGGGCCGACTACCATCGTTGTGGAGGTGCCATGCGCATCGTGATCGCCGAAGACTCAGCCATCCTCCGAGCCGGACTCGAACGACTCCTCGTCGACGCCGGACACGAGGTCATCGCGGCGGTGCCCGATGCCAACGAGCTTCTGGCGACCGTGAACACGATGCCCCCGGACCTCGCCGTCATCGACGTCCGCATGCCCCCGACGTTCACCGACGAGGGCATCCGGGCAGCAGTCCTCATCCGCAAGCAGAACCCCGACGTCAAGGTCCTCGTCTTCAGCCAGTACGTCGAGGAGCAGTACGCCTCCGAACTCATCGCCGAGAACACCGGCGGATTCGGCTACCTCCTCAAGGACCGGGTCGCCGATGTCGAGGACTTCCTCTCCGCCGTCGACGAGGTGGCCAAGGGCGGCACCGTCCTCGACCCCGAGGTCGTCTCCCAGATCCTCGTGCGCACCCGCAAGACCGACGGTCTGTCCACCCTGAGCCCCCGCGAGCTCGAGGTCCTCCAGCTCATGGCCGAAGGCAAGTCGAACGCCGCGATCGCCGGCACCCTCTTCCTCAGCGCCGGCGCCGTCGAGAAGCACATCAGCTCGATCTTCACGAAGTTCGGGCTCACCGCCGACACCTCGGACAACCGCAGAGTCCTCGCCGTCCTCACCTTCCTCGGAGCCTAGAATGCCAGCCACAGTCCGCGTCAGCCCTTCGGCCCGTTCGGGTCTGCGCGCCGTCCTCATCATCGCCGCCGCCGTCCTCCTCCTCATCCCGCTCGCGGTCACCGTTGCCAATGCGACCTCGCGTCTGAGCTTCACGAAACTCGAATCGACCGAGCAGCTGCCGAGCGCGACCCGCGACATCCGCGTCTCCCTCGACACCGGAGCCGATGTCTCGGTGCGCACCGGCGATGTCCGTGCCCCCGAGGTCACTCTCACCGGCGTCGGTCCCCGTGACAACCTGCCGCAGCTGCGCGTCGACGAATCAGAGGGTACCTCGACCATCGCGATCGACGATGTGACGTCGTTCGAGAAGGCGAAACTGCAGGTCACGGTGCCCAAGGCGACGTCGAAGGACACGAACCTCGAGTTCTCCGGCGGCCTCGGCGACGTCTCTGTGGCAGGCGAGTACAACGAGGTCAGGGCCGATTCGGAGGCGTCCTCGATCAAGCTCGACGGCACGTTCGCCCGGGTACAGACGACGACGCAATGGGGTCAGACGACGCTCAAGGGCACGTACGGCACTGTGGACGCGAAGTCCGATTCCGGCACCATCGACGGCTCCGATCTGCGGGTGCGCGAGCGCATCGATGCGACGTCGAGTGCGGGGTCGATCAGCCTCGACTTCTCCAATGACATGGTGCCCGCCTCGGGGATCACCGCGAAGTCCGACGAAGGCACGATCGATCTGCGCCTGCCTCGGCTCGAGCTCGTCAAAGCGAATATGACTCGCCCAGACGGCGACGATCAGAATGCCTCCGACGCCGAGGCGGGGGAGCTGTTCTACCAGATCACCGCGAAGTCGAACCAGGGTCGGGTCGACCTGAAGAAGGATCTCGAGAAGTACGACGCGACGAAGAACTCGAAGGACGCCGAGGGCAAGACCGTCATCCCGGTCTCGGCGACCTCGGACCAGGGCACGGTCACGATCGACCAGAACTGATCGAGCCGAGCCGGTGGCCCGAATCGGCCGGCCGGCATCGATCGGCTCGCACCAGCCGGACGGCTCCGGCAGAGGGGACGCACCATGCAGATCACGGTCTACGGGGCCACCGGCACCTTCGGCTCGCGCCTCGTCACCCGCCTGCGCGCGCAGGGTCATTCGGTCATCGCCGCGCACCGGGGGATCGGCGTCGACACCTACACGGGTGAGGGCGTCACCGAGGCGGCCGAGGGCAGCGATGTCCTCGTCGACTGCGTCAACCTCATGACGAACAACCGGCACCGGGCGCTCGACTTCTTCTCCCGCAGTTCGCGTTCGATCGCTCTCGCGGCAGCGGAGAATCCAGGAGCGGCGATGGTGTGCCTGTCGATCGCCTTCCGTCCCGAGGTCGCCGAGTCGAAGCTCTTCGCCTATTACCAGGGCAAAGAGGTGCAGGAACGGGTCTACCGTCGGCTCATTCCCGCCGACCAGCTCCTGATGTTCCGCTCCACGCAGTGGTACGAACTCGCCGAAACCGCCACGGTGAACGCAGGTCCGGTGACCTTCGTTCCGAAGATGCGCGTCCGGGCGCTCGCCGCGGACGAGGCCGCGCGCATGATGGCCGAGGCCATCGACGCAGGCGAGCGCGGCACACTCGAGGTCGCCGGGCCCGAGATCAGCGACCTGGCGGCGATCGCTGCGAAGATCGCCCGCGCCGACGCCCAGGGACGTCGCCCCCGAAGAGTCGTGCCCGTGCCGCTTCCGGGACCGACCGCGGGCGATGGGCTCATTCCTCCAGCGCCGAGGTTGTCGGCCGTGACCGTCGACGAATGGCTGCGTACGCGCTGAGGTGAGTCGACCACCGTCCCGCGCCAGCGACCTGTCTACGTACTGGCCTGGTCTGTCGGCGGGGTCGAGTCGTACGGGGCGATGAGGCGCTCGAGCACCGAGCCTTCGGGAACCGTGTCGTATTTGTAGCTCAGCTTCTGCAACGGTGCGACGGCGTCGATGTCTGCCAGCGTGTTGGGTCGCCACGGCTGCATCATCTCGAGCTGCAGCAGATGCGCCGAGGTTGCCGAGAGCGGAGGCGCCGCGTCCCACTGCCCGCGAACCTCGGGAACCATCACCTGGAGGACTTCGAAGATCCGGTGATAGAGGAAGTAATCGGGCAGATCGTCGTTGTGGTTCCACCATTCGTCGAGTGCGCGCCTCTGCATACCGAGCAGCACCGACCCCTGCTGCGAAGCGATGAACCAGTTCGCTATCGAGAGCTTCGTCCACCGCGGGAAGATCGTCCCCGCCCGCAGATAGCGGCGTTGCAGCTCCTTGTCCAGGTTGTGCCCGACCCACGCCGTTGCATCGAACCACAGTCCGCCGTGCTCCTCGAGGATGCGAGTGCGGATGTAGTCGGAGAAGTGCGCGGGACGGTCGTTCTCAAGCAGCGTCGAGATGCGTTCCGGGATGTCGATGAGCGTGCGAACAGAGCGGCCGTCAAGAACTTCGAGCGCGGGATAGGCCCGGGCGATATTGGCCAGGCAGGCCTGGACCAGCGGCGGAGCCGATTTCACTGAGGTGTTGCAGTAGGTGAAGACGCGATCCGACGGGACCTCCTTGTCTCTGAACCGACGGCGCGCTTCGACTCGTGCGCGGAGAGCGGCGAAAGGCGGTGGGGCGGCAGGCAGCCCGACACTGCGTCGCATGTCGGGCAGCCGGGGCTGGAGCAGGCGGATGAGACGGTCGAAGGTCTGCAGAGCGGCAACGGGGTCGATCGTCGAGGCGAAGCGTCCGGAGCGCTCGATCTGCGCCTGCAGGCCGGCCAGGATCTTCTCCGGAGAAGGTTCCTTCGTCAGTCTCATCTCACGTGTTCCATTCATCGACGAGTGCGCGACACCTGCTTGCAGGTCCGCTGCGGGTTCCCCACTCTAGACCAGGCGGCGGACACTGAGTGAAGCACGAATCCGATGGTTGCGGCATCGCGATCACCGCAGATGACACAACCATCAGGGCACCGGTTCCCACCGAGTAGGATCACCTCCGGGAGGTGGCCTGCATGGAATGGTACGACTTCGGGCTCGACGGTTTCGATGCGCTGCGCATCATCATCTCGTGCGCCGTGTTCTACTTCGGAATCATCGTCGTGGTCAGGCTCTTCGGGCAGCGGACGCTCACGAGCCTGTCGAGCTTCGATCTGGCGGGGATCATCGCTCTGGGTGCGATCGTCGGGCGGTCCATCCTCGGCAACACACCGACCTTGGTCGCAGGCGTCCTCGCTGTGGGAACCCTGCTCGTCCTCCAGGCGGTGACAGGTCGAGCGCGGCGCAACGCCCGCATCGAGGGCATCGTCAACAGTCCCGCGATCGTGCTCGTCGCCGACGGCGAGTTCCTCACCGACACCATGGCCCGCGCGCATGTCGACCGTGTCGAGATCATCTCGAAGCTGCGGATGTCCGGCATCCGAGCCATGAGCGAAGTCGCGTGCGTCATCCTCGAACCGACCGGGCAGATCAGCGTCATCAGGCACGGTGCCCCGATCGACGAGGCGCTCCTCCACGGCGTCGTCGGAGCCGACCGGGTGCCGCGCGACGACGTCAGGTGACCACCTCCTCTCAGTCCTTGCCGGTCCCGAGCCCGAGCAGCCTCGCCCCGTTGTCCCACAGGACCGAGCGCATCCAGTCGTCGCCGAGTCCGAGCGCGGCCAGGCCCGCAAGCTGATCGGCGTACGGGTAGGGGATGTTCGGAAAGTCGGAGCCGAGGACGACCTTGTCCTGCAGGGTGACCAGGCGTTCGCGGAAGGCGGGGGTCACCTCGGCGGGATGCGAGAAGAACCCGGAGACGTACATCGTCGTGTCGAGGTGGACTCCGCTGTACGCCTCGGCGAGATCGGCGAACTCGTCGTACTCGGGCATGCCCATGTGGGCGATGACGAAGTTGAGGGCGGGGAAGCGCTCGAGCACGCGCGCGATCGCCTCCGGGCCGGTGAAGGCGCCCGGCAGCGGCTTGGAACCGGCGTGGATGACGATCGGCACCTGCGCCTCCGAGAGCGCCGCCCACGCACGGTCGAGGACCCGATCGTCGGGAGCGAACCCGCCGACCTGGACGTGGACCTTGAACAGCCGGGCACCCGCCGCGAGAGCGCCGGTCACATAGTCCGCGGACTCGGGCTCGGCGTAGAGCGTCGCGCAGTGGACGACGTCGGGATGCTCCGCGGCGAACTCACGGTTCCAGTCGTTGAGCCACGCCGCCATCCCGGGTCTGTGCGGGTAGGTCAGGGCCGGGATTGCCTGAAGGCCGAAGCGGCGCAGGGTCTGCAGGCGGGTCTGCGTGTCATCGCGGTAGTGGATGGGCCACGGCCTGCCGTAGTGCGCCTCGGCGTCGTCGAAGTACGACCACACCTTGTCGAGGACGTTCTGCGGGAGGAAATGCACATGGATGTCGGCGAGACCGGGCAACCCGAGCGCCTCGACGTAGCCGGGAATCTCCGCATCGGTGCGGGGAGGAGCGATCATGACCCCACCCTACCCATCGGTACGGACACGGGCAGGGACCGACGCGGGGCGGACAGCGTCCCCGACGAACTGTCTGCCCGATGGCCTTTGGCCTTGCGAACCGACGAACCGCCCGCCCTGCTGCCCGAGGAACGGACTGACCGCCGAACTGTCGGAGGCGACCCGGAGCCGACCCTCAGTGTGCGCGCAGTCGGCGACCCTAGACTGCGGACATGGAGTTCACCGATCCGTTCGAGCTCACCGTCCCGCCCGGTGCCGGCCGCCTCGGCGAGGCGCCGTTCTGGTCCCCGGGTACGGCTGTGACCTGGACCTACAGGCGTTTCGACTTCGACATCGACCACGTCGAGGTGCGGCGGCCGATGCGCGTCATCGAAGACGGACCCGACGGTGCCGTGCTGTGGATGCCCGGCGGCACCGCGGTCACGGACACTCGCCTCGTCGGCTGGGAGGGATTCAACGCTCACGACGTGCCTCTCGACGTCCGGTTCCGCCCGCGCGCCGAGGCACCCGGCCGCTATGAAGTCCCCGCTGTCTGGCAGGGGCACGGAGTCCTCAAGATCGCCCCGACGCACGCGCCGTTCTCCGTGTGGGTGCTCGTCAAACCCGCCGAGGCGACCGATCGTCCCGCCGTTCGCGGCGGGTCCACGGACGCTCATCGTCCTACCGGCACCGACGGGCCCACCGACGGTGCCGGCCGCGGCGAATCGCCGGTGAAGCTCGAGTGGTACATCAACCTCGAGACCGTCCATCGCCGCACCGCCGAGGCGGTCTACACCTCCGATCTCATCCTCGACATCACGTTCCCCCTCCCCGAGGAGCCGCTCCACGCGATCGACGGCAGCCTGAACAGCCGGGGCGCCGTCTTCAAGGACGTCCACGAGATCACGGCTGCCGGCGAGTACGGGTACTGGCCGCGTGAGTGGACCGACATCGTGCGGACCAACGGTGCACTTGTCCTCGACCGGCTCGAGGAGTTCAGGTGGGCCTTCGATGCGAAGTGGGAGAGGCTCGCGCTCGAGCTCGCGGGATTCGGGGCAGGAGCCGCGCGGGGCGAATCGCGACCCGGAGGGACTGGAGAGAGACCCGGAGTCGGACCCGCGGGAACCGAGGAAGGTACGACAGAGGAGCCGCTTCTCCTCGGCCCTGCCCTCATCGTCGCAGACAACCCGGCCGGCGAAGATGTCAGAGCCGAGGCAGACCACAGAGCCGACAGAAACGGTGCGGCCGCCCCGGTCAGAGTCGACGGAAACGGTGCAGCCACCTCGGCGAATGAGATCTCTGCAGGTCAGCGGGAACATCGACGCATCCCCGCGGGTTGCTATACCAGACCGGACAGTCGCTGAAAGGACACCGCCGTCATGACGACGAACCACCGCATCCGTTTGAACTCCCGTCCCGTGGGCGCACCCACCGCGGAGAACTTCCTCTTCGACGAGGTCCCGCTCGAGGCTCCCGGCGAAGGCCAGGTTCTGCTGCGCACCCTCTATCTCTCCCTCGACCCCTACATGCGCGGACGCATGTCGGACGCGAAATCCTATGCGAAGCCCGTCGAGATCGGCGAGGTCATGGTCGGGGCGACCGTGTCCGAGGTGATCGAATCGAATTCGCCGGACTTCGACCCCGGTGACATCGTGCTCGGCTACGGCGGCTGGCAGGAGTACTCGATCGAGTACGCGTCCCAGCTGCGCCGCATCGACCCCGAGATCGCGCCCGTGTCCACCGCGCTCGGCGTCCTCGGCATGCCCGGGTTCACCGCGTATGCGGGGCTGCTCGAGATCGGCATGCCCAAGCCCGGGGAGACCGTGGCGGTGGCTGCGGCGTCGGGTCCCGTCGGCTCGGTCGTCGGGCAGATCGCGAACATCGTCGGGGCCACGAGCGTCGGCATCGCGGGCGGGCCTGCGAAGGTCAACCACCTCAAGGAGCTCGGCTTCGACATCGTCCTCGACCACCGTTCGCCGACGTTCAAGGAGGACCTCGCCGAGGCGGTCCCCCAGGGCATCGACGTGTACTTCGAGAACGTCGGCGGGAAGGTCTTCGAAGCCGTCCTTCCCCTGCTCAACACGTTCGCCCGAGTCCCGGTGTGCGGTCTCGTCTCGAGCTACAACCTCACCGAGCTGCCGCCGGGACCCGACCGCACCGGACTGCTCATGAGCACGATCCTGCGGCGTTCGCTCACGGTCCGCGGGTTCATCCAGACCGAGTTCGTCGACCGCCTCGGCGAGAAGTTCATGGACGATATGAGCACGTGGATCCAGGAGGGCAAGATCCGCTACCGCGAGGACATCCGCACCGGACTCGACCGGGCGCCCGAGTACTTCAACGAGCTGCTCACCGGCGGGAACTTCGGCAAGATGGTCGTCGCGGTGGGGGCGCCGGAGTAGGGAGTTCGCAGCTGAGGATCCGCAGGGATCTGAGGAGAATCGTCCTTGGTAGCGCACAGGACGTCTATGCGGCCTGAGACCTCGGCCTGAACTGCATCAGGCGAAGTGCGCGAACACCTCGGCGGGACCGAGGTCGTGGCTGAGCGCCGTCCGCGGGTTCTTCTCAGTCGCAATGGACGCCAGAACCCGCGGGACGCATTTGCCTCAGCGCAGGAACGCGGCCGCGACTCCGGCGTCGACGGGAACATGGAGCCCCGTCGTGTGTGAGAAGTCGGACGTGCACAGGGCGAACACAGCGTTGGCGACATTCTCTGGGACGACCTCGCGGCCGAGAATCGTCCGCTGCGCATAGAACTTCCCAAGGTCCTTCTCGTCGATCCCGTAGGTTTTGGCTCGCTGTGCTCCCCAGCCTCCGGCGAAGATCCCCGATCCACGGACAACGCCGTCGGGATTGATCCCGTTCACGCGGATTCCATGCTCGCCGAGTTCGACTGCAAGCAGTCGAACCTGGTGGGCCTGATCGGCTTTGGTCGCGGAGTAGGCGATGTTGTTGGGGCCGGCGAAGACCGAGTTCTTAGACGAGATATAGACGATGTCGCCTCCCATTCCCTGGTCGATGAGGATCCGGGCAGCATTCTTCGAAACCAGGAAGGATCCCTTGGCCATGACATCGTGCTGCAGATCCCAATCCTTCTCGGAAGTCTCGAGCAGCGGCTTCGACAGGGAGAGACCGGCATTGTTGACGACCAGATCGACACCTCCGAACGCCAGGCTCGCCTCGGCGAGCGCTGCCTGCACATCCGATTCATTCGACACATCCGCGGCGACGCCGAAGGCGACATCGCTGGTACCGAGCTCGGCCGCTGCAGTCTGCGCCTTCTCAAGATCGAGGTCGGCAATGACCACACAGGCCCCTTCCTCTGCCAGTCGAGAGGCGATCGCCTTGCCGATTCCGCTCGCGGCGCCGGTGACGAATGCGACTCGCGACGCCATCGGTCGCGGGGCAGGCTTTCGTCTCAGCTTGGCCTCTTCGAGCGACCAGTACTCGATGCGGAACTTCTCCGATTCCGAAATCGGACTGTAGGTCGACAAAGACTCTGCGCCGCGCATCACGTTGATGGCGTTGACGTAGAACTCTCCAGCTACGCGGGCAGTCTGTTTGTCCGCCCCATAGGAGAACATTCCGACCCCCGGGACCAGGATGATTGCGGGATCTGCCCCGCGCATCGCCGGAGAATCCGAGGCGGCGTGACGATCGTAGTATGCGCGGTAGTCGGCTCGGTAGGATTCGTGCAAGGCCGGCAGGGCTGCAAGGATCTCGTCCACCGGGGTCTCCGACGGCAGATCAATGACCAACGGCTTGACCTTGGTGCGCAGGAAGTGATCCGGGCAGCTCGTTCCCAGCTCGGCGAGCGCGGACAGCTTGTCTCCCGCAAGGAATTCCAGGACGGCATCGGAGTCGGTGAAGTGGCCGACCATCGCGTGATCGTGAGACGCGATCCCACGCAGATGCGGAGCAAGCCGAGCCGCTTTGCTGCGGCGTTCGTCCTCGGGAAGGGCCGCGTAGTCCGCCCGAGTCGCACCGAAGGGCTCCGCGTTGCCGTGATCCTCAATGTACTTCGCAGCAGTGTCGATGATCCACCGCGAGTTCGCTTCGGATTCCGCCGAGGTGTCGCCCCACGCGGTGATGCCATGACCGCCGAGGATGACGCCGACTGCCTGCGGGTTGGCCTCCTTGATCTCGGCGATGTCGAGTCCGAGTTGGAATCCGGGCCGACGCCACGGCACCCAGAGCACCTTGTCGCCGAAGATCTTCCTGGTCAGTTCCTCCCCGTCGGCGGACGTGGCGATCGCGATGCCGGAGTCAGGATGGAGATGGTCGACGTGATCGGCGTTGACGAGACCGTGCATTGCCGTGTCGATGGAAGGGGCAGCTCCGCCTCTGCCGTGCAGCGCGTAGTCGAATCCGGCTACCATTTCGTCTTCGCGGTCGACACCGGGGTAGGTCTGTGTCATGGCGCGCACCCTGTCGAGGCGAAGCACCGCGAGGCCTTCCGGGGTCAGCGTTCCGAGATCTCCTCCTGACCCCTTCACCCACAGCAGCTCGACGTCCTCTCCCGTGACGGGATCGATGTCGGTGCCCTTCGCCGAGGTGTTGCCTCCGGCGTAGTTGGTGTTGCGCGGATCTGCTCCGAGAGAGTTCGATCGCTGGACGAGCTGTTCCACTGTGTTGTTGACGGTTGCCACGAGTGCTCCCTTGCATGGGTGGTCATATGTTTGAACATGTTAAAAGTAACATCAAATAACATTCCGCGCCATGCGTTCCTGGAATTTCACAGCGATGACTGAGCACCGCAGAGATGCATGATGTGGGAGGGGTTCGCCGAGGTGGACGGAGACGAGTCGCAGTGAGCGCGCTCGCGTGGAACTCGATGTGATTCATCCCGTGTGGGATGTCGGTCACCGGAGTTCGACGAGGTCCCTGAACGCGTCGAGGCGAGGATCACGGGGATCCAGTTCGGTGACGAGCACAGTAACGCCGTCGAGTGAGAGCGACGAGGCGGTCGACCTCTGACCGAGCTTCGACGAGTCTGCGCAGAGAATCGTCGTGCGCGCTCGCTCGGACAGCACCATCTTCACCTCGGCCTCTGCCAGTGACACTTCGGTGCATCCGATCTCCGCATCAAGCCCTCCGGTTGATGCGAAGAACGCCTCAGTGTGGAAGGCGCCTGCATTCCTCGTTGCCAATTCGCCGACGAGGCTCCCGGTGGCAGGATCACGTCGTCCGCCTGTGAGCAGGCCGTCGACACCCGCCCACCGGTCGAGTGCCTCCCCGGTCGGAACCGAATTCGTCAGCACGGTGAGACCATCGCGCGGTCCTATGACGTCAGCCAGAGTCGTGATCGTACTCGAGGCGTCGAAGGCAACGAAGCCCTCTGCGGGGACGAGGGGAAGTGCCTTCTGTGCGATGACGGCCTTCGCCGCGGCGCGGACTGCTTGTCTCTGTTCGTGAGGCCTCGCGAAAACGGCGGGCACAGCGCCGCCTCTGACCCGACGCAGCAGCCCCTCGGCTTCGAGGTCGCCGAGGTCTCGACGGATGGTCATGGTCGAGACATCCAATGACTCGGCGGAGGAGTCGATTCGGATCTCACCGCCGGAATCGAGCATGGCGAGGAGGCGCTGGCGACGCTCCTGCGATGAAAGACTCGAGCCGATGGGCATGGTCCACATCCTAAACCGACTGGGCGTGCCTCCGGCGGACAGGATGTCGCTCGCGGCCGTTATCGATTCCGCGCCATCTCGAGCAATGTCTCGAAACGCTTGAGCTTCTTCGCATAGGGCGATGCCTTCATCGGATCCGGAGTGAATGTCGACTCGACTTCGCCACCGAACCCCCGGATGTCGTCTATGCCTAGGATTCCGACCGAGATCCCGCCGAGGAAGGCCGCACCGTGTGCGGCACCGTGTCCTGCTCGCGGTCGCCCGACCCCCAACTGGAGTACGTCCGCTTTGATCTGCATCCAGACATCGGACGCCGAGCCGCCGCCGGTGCTGAGCATCGTCCGGACATCGAAGCCTCGCTCCCGTAGCACCCCGATGTCCGTGGCCAGGGCCAAGGCATTGCCTTCCATGGCTGCCAGCATGATGTCGACTCCGTCGCTGGCCAAGTCGATGCCGTCGATGAGCCCACGCGTGCGTTGATTCCAGCTCGGCGTGCGCTCACCGGCGAGTGCGGGAACGAATGTCAGGCGCGAAGGACGCGAACGCTGCCTCAGGGGACCGATTTCGCGCAGATCGCTGTCTCCTCCGACGGTGCGGTTGAGCCAGTCCACAGTCGCGCCGGCAGTCACCTGCGCGGTGATGAGGAGGTCGACGTCTGGGATGCAGTGCCGAGAATGGATGAACCCGGGCACCGCTGTTGCGCGGGGAACCGCCAGCATGGTCACGCTGGAGAACCCGCTCATCTCGACGAGGGGGTCGCCTACTTCGAGTGCCCCGGCTTCCAGTGCACTGCCTACCGAGTCGATGGCTCCGGCCGCCACCGGAGTGCCCTCGGGTATTCCGGTGGCAGCCGAAGCGTCGGCGGTGACATGCCCGATGATTTCGGTTGTCGGTACCACCTCAGGGAGGAGCTCGACGCCAAGTCCGGTCCCCAGCAGGCGATCGTCGAACCGACCGGTCGTTTCGTCGAAGCCCTGCATGAGCGACGCCGTGCTGTCGTCGAGGGTCGCAGCCCCTGTGAGTCTGAACGCGATGAATCCATTGGCGCTGAGCACCTGCTCTGTCCGCGCGGCGATCTCGGGACGCTCTTCGATCAGCCATGCGAGCTTGGCCGTGCCGAAGAACGGGTCACTGCCGTGCCGATGTCCTGGAGCGATCTGAGCGATCCGCGCACCCTGATCGACCGCGCGTCGGTCGAGCCATGTGAGCGCGGGTCCGATTGCTTGGCCCTCGTCGTCGATGGGAACCAATGTGGGTGCCTGACTGGTCACAGCCACAGACGCCACTGGGGAGTCAGCCACGACCCTGCTGCAGATCTCCGCCAGGGCCGACCACCAAGCCTCGGCATCCTGTTCGGCGCCGCTGTCACCGGTGCCGACGGCGGTGGGGTAGCGTGCAACGCCGTCGCGCAGCATTCTGCCGTCGAGAGTCGACGCGACCACCTTGACTCCGGATGTGCCGACGTCGATGCCGAGAAGGATTGCCGTGCTCATCTCTCGGCCCTTGCGGTTGAGGTGACGAAGGGCTGTGCGTCGGTGAGCGGGTGCATCGGCTGTGCGCCGTCGAGGGCGAGTCGCAGTTCGCGAGCGACACCGCTGGCAGCGCGTTCAGCCGTCTGTGTGCTGGCGCCAGCGATGTGGGGCGTGCAGACCACGTCGTAGCCCTGTCGGGCGAGTTGAAGGATCCGCTCATCCATATTCACGGGTTCGTCGGGGAACACATCGAATGCCGCAGCGCCGAGCTGGCCGGATTCGAGCGCATCTGCGACGGCGTCGTAATCGACGAGTCCGCCTCGGGCGGCATTGACGAGGATGCTGCCAGGGTGCATCAGTCCGATCCGTCGTGCATCGACGAGTTGCGCGGTCTCCGGAGTGAGACGGGCATGAATCGACACAGCATCCGCTCTGGCGAAGAGGTCGTCGACATCCGAGACGACCGTCGCGGTTCCCTTGAGGGCGCCTGCAGGCAGATAAGGATCGTAGACGATGACTTCAGCTCCCATCGCGGCGAGCACCTTCGCGACGTGAGAGCCCACGGCTCCCGCGCCCACCAGGCCGATCGTCGAGCCCGACACCTCACGTCCCACATGGTCGTGGCGGTAGAAATCTCCTCGCCATTCGCGTCTGAGCAGGGTGCCGTGAGCGAGGGGGATGCGACGAAATGCTGACAGGATCAGGCCCAAGGTCATCTCAGCGGTAGCGATCCCGTTGCGACCGGGAACGTTGACGACGAGCACTCCGCGTGCACGGGCCGCCTCGACGTTGATATTGGTCGGGCCTCCGCGAGACACTCCGATGAAGCGCAGCCCGGGGACCGCGTCGAGTACGCGTTCCGTAACGGGGGCGAGCTGGGTGACCAGCGCGTCTCGTCCGTCCAATGCAGCGATCAGCTCCTCCTCTGTTCCTGATGCTTCGTCGACTTCGCCGACCGCACCGAAAGGCGTGTCCGGCCAAGGAAGCAGGAGTTCGCTGATGTCGACGCGATCCCCCAGTTCTGATGCGAGTGCCTTGGAGAACGTTTCGGGGAGGATGAAATTGTCGCCGGCTGCGAGGACCTTCACTGTCATTGCCTTCTTCTTTCGGATTGCTTGTGCTGGAACTGATCGGCGCTTCGATGGGGCCGAGGTGACGTGTCCGCCGGTCACGGGCCGGCCGCCTTAGGATTGGATCATGGGTTCATTGGCATCGGAGGAACGACGCAACTGGCTGGTGGCCGAGCTCAAGACCGCTGATTCGGTCTCGCTTGTCGGTGCTGCCAAGGCTCTGGGTGTCAGCGAAATGACCGTCCGTCGAGATCTTGACGTCCTCGAATCGGTCGGGCTGGCCCGTCGGGTTCGCGGCGGGGCAGTGACGGCCGGTCCGATGAGCTTTGAGAATCGCGACCGCAGCCATGCGGTTGAGAAGCGACTCATCGCCGAGAAGCTGTTGCCGTTGGTGCCGTCCGAAGGCGTGATCGCCATGGACTCGTCGACGACGATGCATCGGCTGGCAAGCATGCTCACCGGTTCTGGTCGGCTGACCGTGGTGACGAACGGCCTGCTCACTTTCGAAGCCCTGCAGAGGAGGCCGGGAGTCGTCGCCGTGCTCACCGGCGGAACGGCCGATGAGCGCAGCGACTCTCTCGTTGGGCCAGTAGCCTCTGCCACGCTCGAGACCATGCGATTCCCACTGTTCTTCGCCTCGGCGGCGGCCATCGACGAACGCGGATGCTCAGAGGACACCTTCGAGGAAGCGGAGGTCAAAAGGGCGTTCTCACGAGCGGCCACGGAAGTCGTCGTCGGAGTCCACTCACAGAAGCTGGGCAAAGAGGCAACAGCGTCGGCAGTGCGCATCGAGGACATCGCCACTCTCGCCACTGAACTCGATCCCGAGTCCGAGCAGCTCGGACCGTACCGGACTTCGATTCCGAACGTCGTATGACAACTGCTGCGCCGGCGGCAGGCATCGAACTCGGACTCAGGCACGCGGTGCTCCCGATTCCGGAGGCTCGGCTGTTGTGAGTGCCGCAGCCGTCTCCTCGTCCGCTTTGGTGAGGGAATTCTGGTCGACCTTCTGCAGGAAGCTCAGGGCGAACGACACGAGGTAGGTGCAGGCAAGGGCGATGACGGTCCCGGTGGTGCCGATCGTGCTCCACAGGAGGGTGACGATGAGTGACCCGACGAACTGCGACAGACCCGCCGCCAGGTTGAGCAGGGCTACCGCATTTCCGCGCCGATGCGGGTCGAGCGCAGGCATGAGTGCCGAGAGCGGAACGTAAGCTGCGATCGCGAATCCGAACACGACGACAGCGATCGCTGCGAGCCAGGGGTTGGGGCCGAAGAGCTTCGGAACGAAGTACATGAGAAGGGTCGCCGCGAACATCCCGATGGCACCGAACCAGCGGATGGTGCGCACCCAGCCGATCTTGTCGCCGAGGACGCCCCACATGAGGTTGGTGAACACCGTGACGAGGTAGACGAGGCTCCACAGCTGCAGCCAGGTCGTCTGTGCGAAGCCGATGTCACGGACGAAGACGATGGGCAGCATGACGATGAAACCATAGAGCGAGATCTGGTTGATGATGCGCTGGACCATGCCGTAGGCCAGCTGGACATTGTGGAACGGCATGGCGATCGTCTCGCCGAGGATTCTTCCGAGTCCTCCGAACGTGCGGGGGCCTGAGTGGTCGGGTCCGCGACCCTTGACCAGGAATGCGGCCATGAGCCCGCCCACGAAGACGAAGCCGATCGAGCTCCACAGTGTGGGAAGTTCGCCGACGATGGGGATGACGAGACTGGGCAGGTAGGAACCGAACACTCCGACGCCCAGCGAATAGAAGCACCAGAACCATCCCATCGCCGACGAGAGCCGGTTCGACGGAGCCGCATAGGAGATCCAGACGACGAAGCCGTAGACGAACATCGGATAGGCGAACGCCCTGATCGCATAGAGCACCAGGGTCATGACGTAGTCGCCCTGCATGACTCCGAAGAGGAGGAATCCGATGTGGAAGATGATCCAGGCGACGACTGCCAGTGCCATGACTCGGCGTGGACCGAAGTATTCGGCGAGGACGCCGGAGGCGAAGGCAGCTATCGCCGCCATGAGCCCGTACACGGTGAAGATCGTTCCGACCTGATCCGTGCTGAAGCCGACGGCATTGACGAGATAGTCGGACAGGAATGCCTGTTCGAGGCCATCGCCTGTCATGAAGAATGCGATTGCCACATATCCCCAGAACAGGGAACTGGACAAGCCGAAGAAATTGCGGGTGGGCACTGTGCGTGCGGGGATTGCGGTCATCCGATGCTCGACTTCCTTGTCTTCTGACTGTGCCTTGTGACACACCATCATGAAAGAGTATGTCATGAGATGTTAGAAGTTGTGAAGATGTGTGAATGCACTTGTTTCGGATGGTGCTGGTGTTTCGGTTCTTCCGGGGACGGGCGATGGATATCGTGTAGTGCTCTGCGCCTTCAGCGAGGAGCCTGGTTCACGCGAAGTGCGCGAATACTTCCGCGGGATCGAGGTCGTAGCTGAGCGCCAGGGTCAAGGCGATCCGCGCCTTCCTCGCATCAAGGACACCCGCGGGGATGAGCCCGGCCTCGAGCAGGCCGATCTCGCCGCCGACGTAGCCGTACGTCCTCGTCAGGCTCGCCCCCGCCCCGGGTCGTGAGGCGAGAATCACGGGCATCTGCGCGCCGAGGCGGGTGACCGCGGGGACGAGATGCTCGGGCACGTGCCCGCCGCCGACTCCGGCGATGACCAGACCCGCGAATCCGGCCTCGCCGAGGCGGTCGAACGTCTCCGCCGGCTCCCCGAGTCCCACCTCGGCGAGGGCCACCGGAGCCAACGACTCCGGACGGTCACGGCCGGCGAACGGAGAGCCGCTGAGACTCTGCTGGGGTGCGTGGGGGAGGCGGACGACGTCCTCACTGATCCAGCCGATCGCCCCGAGCACGGGCCCCGAGGTGAACGCCGCCGTCGAGGACACGTGGGCCTTGCGCACATGTCGGGGATCGTGGACCTCATCGTTGAACACCAGAGCGGCCGGCAGGTGCCGGGCCAACGGTGAGAGCGCCGTGAGCGCGGCAGCACGGACGTTCGCGGGACCGTCGGCGCCGGGCAGAGTGGGATTGCGCATCGCCCCGGTCACGGCGATCGGAACGCCGGAATCATTGAGCACCGAGAGCGCGAACGCCGTCTCCTCGAGCGTGTCCGTGCCCTGGGTGAGGACGATGCCGTGCGCATCCGTCGACCGCGCGAGCTCGACGACGTCGAAGAGCATCTCGAGCGTGACGTTCGCGCTCGAGACCTGCGCGACCTGCGTGAAGTCCGTCTGCAGATCCGGCCAGATCCGGTCGAGCCCGGCAGCCGCGGCGATTTCCGCGCCGCTGAGCGCCGGAGCGACCCCGCCGCTGCCGTCGGCGGTCGAGGCGATCGTCCCGCCGAGGGCAGCGATGAGCAGGTGAGGAGGCAGAGTGGATGCGGTGTCGGGCATGGCCCCGAGTCTAGCGAGATCTGTCTGGGGCGGCCCGCGTGACCAGGGCTCCGTCCGGTGGAGCGATGCCGCGTCAGTGCCGCTTGCTAGCATCCCCACATGGATCCGGACACCGTGCTCAGGCTCGCTCACGACCAGGCGCTGCAGTACCCGTCTGTCGAGATCGTCTACCCCTTCGGTCCCGAGCACACGGTCTACAAGGTCCGCGGGAAGATCTTCATGATGCAGTACGAGCGGCTCGGCGTCCCGTGCATGAATCTCAAGATCGATCCGCTCGACGGCGAAGTCCTCCGCGACGCCTACGAGGAGATCGTCGTCGGCTACCACATGAACAAGCGGCACTGGATTACCGTGTCCGGCAGCGGTGACCCGGCCTCGGCTTTCGACGCCGACCTTCTCCACAACCTGGTCCTCGAGTCCTACTGCCTTGTCGTGGCGAAGCTGCCGATCAAGGACCGCCCGGTCGACCCGGCGACGTTCGGCGGTCGGGAAGGAGAGTGAGTCGAGAAGAAACGCGAGGCGGGAAGGGGAGTGTGTCGGGAAGGAGAGTGAACTGAGCAGAGTCAGACGAGAGAACCCGCTTGGAGTCGTCGAATAGCTGAACGCCAAGCCGACGCCACCCCGAATTGGCGCCGCCCGTTGACGACCACGACAATGGAGGGCATGTCAGCCCTGAGTTCCGCACTCGCCTACAAGCGACTGCTCGAGTCGAACGCGACTCTGCGCATGCTCCGTGCTGACCACCTTCCGGTCATGGCCGCGACCCTCGACGCCCACCTCGGGCGACCGGGCACCCGCACGCCCACCGAAGACCTCCACGAGAGCATCGACGCCGACCTCGAAGACCTGCGCGACCACTTTCCGCAGGCCACCCGCACCGCGAAGGCGTACTGCGACGACTGGCGCCAGGCGGGGATCCTCGTGCGCCGGCCCGCCACTGCGGCCCGAGGCGAGACGTACGAACTCACGGCCGCGGGCTTCGACGCGATCAGGATGCTCGAACAGCTGCGCACCCCGCCGCAGACAGCCACCGAGTCCCGCCTCGTCAGCCTCGCGCAGGCGGTGCGGCAGCTCGCGATCGACACCGACCCCGACAGTTCACGGCGGCTGGCCTCCCTGCGGGCCGAACGCGACCGCATCGACGCCGAGATCGCCCGCGTGCGCCGCGGCGACCCGCGCTCGCTCGTTCTCGACCGCCGCCGCGCCAACGAACGCGTCGCCGACATCCTCCAGCAGGCCGGTGGCCTGCCGGCCGACTTCGCGCGCGTGCGCGCCCGGTTCGAAGAACTCAACCAGGACCTGCGCATCTCGATCCTCTCCGCCGAGAGCTCCCAGTCGAAGGTCCTCGACGAGGTCTTCCGCGGAGTCGACCTCATCGAATCCTCCGACGAGGGCCGCACCTTCTCCGCCTTCTCCGCCCTCGTCCGCGACCCCGAGCAGGCCGCCGCCTTCGACGAGGACATCGCCGCGATCCTCGACCGCGACTTCTCCGCAGCCCTGACCCCGGAGACCCGCCGTTCCCTGCGCACCCTCATGCGGCAGATGAAGGACGGCTCCCGCGAGGTCTCCGACATCCTCTCCGAGTTCGCCCGCGGCCTGCGCCGCTACGTCCACTCCCACGAATTCCAACGCGACCGCGTCATGCGCACCCTCATCCAGGACGCACTCGCCGCGGCCGCGCCCGTCGCCGAGCACCGCAAGCCCTATGACGACCTCGACGTCGACCTCGAACTCTCGAGCGTTCCCCTCGGCAGCCTCGGCGAAGTCATCCTCCACGATCCGGCCGAATTCGACGCCGGCGACGAACTCGGCGAGGCGGGGGAGTCGGTGATCGACTTCGCCGAGCTCATCGCGATCGCCCGCGAATCCGAGATCGACTTCGCTGAGCTCACCGACAACGTCAACGCCGCCCTCGACGGCAGCGGGAGCATCTCCGTCGCCGAGGTGCTCCACCGTTTCCCCGCCACCCAGGGTCTGGCGAGTGTCGTCGGCTTGCTCTCCCTCGCGAGCACCTACGGCACCGTCGATCCCGACGCCCGTGAGCAGATCGTCTGGGCCGGCATCGACGGGATCGAACGCAGCGCCGTCATCCGCCGCCACCACTTCACCGAAGGCATCCGACTATGACCGAGACCCCCGAGACCGCGGTGCCCGATACCGCGACCCCCATCGCCGAGACCCCCAAGACCGCGGCTCCCCTCGCTGAGGCGCCCACCGCCACGACAGGCCAGGCCGCCGGCGCGTCCGATGCCGACGACTGGCAGGCACACGGCAACCCGAGCGCGCTGTGGACCGGCGACACGGGAACCCTGGGTCAGAACACCCGCCGGGTCATCCTCGAACTCCTCAAAGGCCCCTACGTCTCGGGCACTCAGAGCCCGCAGCTGTGGGCGGCGCTCGTCGCCGACGAAGGCATCGTCCGCTCCCGCCTCCACGAACTCTTCCTCGACCTCGTCATCGACAAGGTCGACGAATTCGCCTTCACCCGCAAGGTCGTCACCGACGAACTCGACGTGCCCGCCGCCGTGCGCAGCGAACGGCTCACCTTCCTCGACACCGCGATGCTCCTTGTCCTCCGCCAGCTGCTCCTCGCCGCTCCCGGTGAGCGCCGCGTCATCGTCGACCGCGAAGAGGTCTACGAACGCCTGGCGATCTACCGCACCGGCGACGAATCGACCTTCGTGCGCAACCTCAACGGCGCGTGGGGCCGGATGAGCAACCGCCTGCGCGTCCTCCACAAAGCCGGCGAGGATCGCTTCGAGATCTCGCCCATGGTGAAGTTCCTCATCGACGAGGACCAGGTCCGCGAACTCATTGACGTCTACGAACGCATTGCCGGCACCGCGCCGACCGACGCTGAAGATCCCGCCGAGGCGACCGATCCCACCGAGGCGACCGACCCCGCCGACGCACCCGCACCCGACCCCGTCACCTCCGCCGACACCCCCGAGGACGACGCATGACCGAGGCCCTTTTCCCGCTCGACGCCGCCCTCATCGCCGACCAGGCCCGTGCTCGCGGCGCGCACCGGCCTGACGTCGGCAGCCAGTGGCGCCTCTCGGAGATCCAGATCGCGAACTGGGGCACCTTCGACTCCGACATCCACCGGATCCCCGTCTCCCACCAGGGCCACCTCATCACCGGACCCTCCGGCTCCGGCAAGTCCTCCCTCCTCGACGGCATCGCAGCTGTGCTCACCCCCGACAAGTGGCTGCGCTTCAACGTCGCCGCCCAGACCGCCGGCAGTCGCATCGACCAGCGCAGCCTCGTCAGCTACGTCCGCGGCGCCTGGACCCGGACCGCCGACGCCGACGAGGACCGCGTGGTCAGCAAGTACCTGCGCCCCCGCGCCACGTGGAGCGGCATCGTCCTGCGGTATGACAACGGCACCGACCGCCCCCTGACCCTGGCCCGCCTCTTCTTCATCAAGGGCTCGAGCACGAAGACCGCCGACCTCGGCGACGTCTGCATCCTCGAACGCGCCGAACTCGACCTCGCCGACCTCCAGCAGTACGCACGCACAGGACTCGAGACCCGCAGACTCAAGACCGACCGGCCCGACGCGCTCATCACGTCCAACGGTGCGCATGCGAAGTTCTACGCCCGCATGCGCAAGGTCTTCGGCATGGCCAGCGAATCCGCGCTCCAACTCCTCCACAAGACGCAGTCGGCGAAGAGCCTCGACAGCCTCGACCGGCTCTTCCGCGACCACATGCTCGAACCGCCCAACACCTTCGCCCTCGCCGACACGGCCGTCGGCCAGTTCGGCGACCTCAAAGACGCCCACGACCACGTCGTCGAACTCCGTCGCCAACGTGATCACCTCCTCGACCTCCGCGAAGCTGCCCGTCGTTTCGACTCCGCCCACGATGCCGAGGCGAAGGCCGTCGCCCTCAACGACGCACTCCTGCCCTACCAGAAGCGCCGCGAACTCGACCTGCTGCGCACCGACCTCACCACCCGCAGCCGTGACCTCGTCGAACTCGAAGTCACAGCCGACCGCGCCCAACGCGACCACACCGCGGCCGTCGACGACTACGACCTCGCCCGCCGCGCCACCCTCGAACTCGGCGGCTCCGAAGCCGAACACCTCCAGCAGCGCATCGCAGCAGCCGAAACCGACCGGCGCGCAATCGCCGACCGGTGGGCCGGCCTCGCCCGCCAACTCGAGCAGGCCGGCATCGACCAGGCCCCCACCTCGGCGGCGGAATTCGCCGAACTCAAGGACCAGATCACAGCGACCCTCGACGAGGACGCCCCGGACACCGGCCCCAGCCACGCCGACCACGACCGCTTCTCCGCAGCCCGCCGTCGAGTCAAGGACATCGAGACGGAGATCGACTCGCTGCGCCGGTCCGGATCGACCGTGCCCGAGGCCCTGCTCACGATCCGCCGGGAGATCGCCGAGGGCACGGAACTGAGCGAGAAGGCCCTGCCCTTCGCCGCCGAACTCATCGAGGTCGACCCCGCGCACGCGAAGTGGACGGGCGCGATCGAACGTGTGCTCCGCCCGCTGGCCCTGACCGTCCTCGTCCGCAGTGAGAACCTCTCCGCCGTCCGCTCATGGGTCGACGCCCACCGCATCCGCGGCCGCCTCGTGTTCGAGGAGATCCCCGCCCAAGCCCCGAAGCCGCGCCCCGCGAGCAGTGAGAAATCCCTGGTCAACAAGGTCGACGTCGATGACTCGGGATTCGGGCAGTGGGTGCGCTCGACGCTGTCGGAGCGCTTCGACTTCGCGTGCGTCGATCGTCCGGACGAACTCGACGACCACGCCCGCGCCGTCACCCTCGCCGGGCAGGTCAAGACCTCCCGCACCCGGTACGAGAAGGACGACCGTCGCCGCATCGACGACCGCAGCCAATGGGTGCTCGGCGACCGGGAAGCCAAACTCGAAGCCCTCATCGACTCCCTCCGCGAGGCGCAGGCCGAACTCGCCGACGCCGAGGAGATCGTCCGCGCCGCCACCGCCGAGACCGCGCAGGCCAACCGCCGCAAGGGCATCCTCGCCGGTATCCGCGAACAGTCCTGGCGCGACGTCGACCGGGCCGGCGCTGAGGCGGTCATCGCCGCCCTCGAGAAGCAGCTGAGCGAACTCGAGGACGCCGACGGCGACCTCCAGCGCGCGATCGGCGCCGAACGCGAAGCCAAAGCCGCCAAAGAGGCCGCGGAAGCCGCATCACGGGACGCCGACTACGCCCTGCGCCGGGCGAATGAGGAGATCACGACCCTGCGCGCTGCCATCGAACGCCTCACCGAGGGCATCGAAGCCGGTCGCATCGCCGAGGTGGCCCCCGAGCTCGCCGAGGCCCTCGACGCCCGCTTCCGCACAGTCCAGCGCAGCATCCGCCGGGAGGCGCTCGCCGAGGTGGGCCAACAGGTCTCGCAGTCCCTGCAGGCGGAGAAGGACCGCGCCCAGGCCGCTTCGAGCGAGGCGGGACGCACCGTGACCCGCCTGGCCGCGGAGTTCAAGGCTGCCTGGCCCTCGGTGACCTCGCAGCTCACCGCCGAGGTCGCCGACCGGCACGACTACATCGCGATGCTCGACGAGATCCTCGCCCACGGTCTGCCCGACCACGAGACCCGTTTCCGCGACCTCCTGCGCGAACGCTCCCGCGACCTCATCGGCGAACTCCTCAACGAGATCTACGCCGCCCCGCACGAGATCGAGGACCGGGTCGCGCCCATCAACTCCTCGCTCCTGCGCTCCCAGTTCGACGAGGACCGCTACCTGCGGCTCAAGGTCAAGACCCGCAGATCGGAGACCGTCAACGCCTTCATCGCCGACCTCCGCACGATCGCCGGCGGCAGCTGGGCCGAGGACGACATGGACACCGCCGAGGAGAAGTACTCCACGCTCGCCGAGGTGATGCGCCGCTTCGCCTCGAGCGAGCACGTCGACCGCGTGTGGCGCACCCAGTGCCTCGACACCCGCCTGCACGTGAGCTTCCTCGCCGAGGAGATCGACGACCACGGCCGCGCCCACGCGACCTACGATTCGGGGGCGGCGATGTCGGGCGGTCAGCAGCAGAAGCTCGTCATCTTCTGCCTCGCCGCGGCCCTGCGCTACCAGCTCGCCGACCCCGACGAAGCGATCTCGAAGTACGGCACGATCATCCTCGACGAGGCCTTCGACAAGGCCGACACCCGCTACACCCGCATGGCGCTCGACATCTTCATCGAGTTCGGCTTCCACATGGTGCTCGCCACCCCGCAGAAGCTCCTCCAGACGATCGAACCCTACGTCGGGGCGGCGACGTCGATCGAGAACCCCAGCCGCCAGAAGACGCTGACGGCGACGATGGTCTGGGACGAGACGGAGAGCGCTGCGGCGACGGAGAGCGCTGCGGCGACGGAGAGCGCTGCGGCGACGGAGAGCGCTGCGGCGGCCGAGAGCACTGCGGCGGCCGAGAGCGCCGAGGCCGGGTGACCGGGCGATGCCCGGCCGGAGACCGTGTGAGCACGGGACGGTGATGAGCCGATGACGATGCTCGCCGTCGCCGAGGCGCGCGCGAAGGCCCGCTCGAAGCTGACCGCGGCCATGGCGGTGTGGGCGGCACGACCGGCCGAGGCGGCCGGCATCGACATCGCCCTCCACCCGCCGACGGAGGCCCAGGTCCTCGCCGATCAGCGGGCGGCCGCCGCATGGGCGGCGAGCTGGCGCGCGATCGCCGGGCCCGAATCCCCAAGCACCGGATCATCGAGCACCGAGTCCCCAAACCCCGAGTCCCCAAACACTGAGCCCTCGACCACCACCGGCGTGCGCGTCGACTGGGCCGCACGATCTTGGGCACGTGTCGGACGCCAGCAGGTTCCCCTCCGGCTGCGGTTGTCCGGCGCCGAGGCGGTCGCCGGCTTCGTCGGCGGCGACCCGGCCCGCCGGTGGCGGTGCCTGCGCGATCGGGCCGCGATCATGCGCGCGCGATTCGGGGAGACCGAGGCGCTCGCCTCGGCGATCCGGGCACACGGAAAACGGATCCTCGGCCTCGACGATGAGGCCTTCACCACGCTCATCGACGTCGTCGACTGGCTGCGCGCCCACCCCGTGGGCCGCCTGCGCCCTCGCCAGCTGCCGATCCGCGGAGTCGACTCGAAGTGGTTCGAAGCCCACCGCAGCCTCGTCACCGCTCTCCTCACGGCCTCCGGGTGCCCCGCCGCGCTCGACGTCCTCGACGCCGAACCCCGGATCCGGATGCGCATCCTCGACGAACACCTGGCCCCGCACGGGCTTACCGACATCACCGCCGCGGTCAGCGACCTCGACGCCCTCGACCTCTCACCCGAGGTCGTCTTCGTCTTCGAGAACCTCGAATCCGTGCTCGCGATGCCCGCCTGGCCTGGCGCGGTCGTCATCCACGGCTCCGGCTACGCCGTCGACACCGTCGCCGAACTCGGCTGGGTCGCGTCGACCCGGGTGATCTACTGGGGAGATCTCGACAGCCACGGCTTCGCGATCCTCGCCCGCCTGCGTACGCATCTGCCCGCCGCCGCCTCGGCGCTCATGGACGAAACGACGCTCCTTGACCACCGGGACCTGTGGGTGGGCGAACCCCGCCCGCACACCGGGCGCCTGAGCGGTCTGAACGGCTCCGAGGACCGGGCTCTCGCCCGGATCCGGGCGGAGGGCGATGTCCGCCTCGAACAGGAGCGCATCCCCTGGGCCACCGCCCTGGCCTCCCTCGCCGAGGCGGTCGACAGTCCCGGTGCCCCCTCCAGCACCACCTCGGCGGGGACATCGGACCCCGGCACCGCCTCGACGGGAGAGGTCGACGGCACCACCTCGGCGGGGGAGGCCAGGTGACGGACCGTCCGCGTGGGGGGCTCGTCGCACTCTGCCTCGCGGAGCTGACGAGTTGGGGGCTGCTCTACTACTCCCTGCCGGTCGCGGTCACCCCGATCTCCGATGACACGGGATGGAGTCACACGGCGGTGACCGGTGCGCTCACGGTCGGGCTCATCGTCTCCGCGCTCGCCGGGGTGCGGGTGGGCAGGCTCCTCGACGCCCACGGCCCGCGGTGGATCATGAGCACGGGCGCGATCATCGGAGTGCTCGCGCTCCTCCTCGTCGCCGCAGCCCCGAACCTGCCGGTGTTCTTCCTCGCCTGGGCGCTCGCGGGATTCGCCCAGGCCGCGACGCTCTACCCACCGGCGTTCGCCGTCGTCACCCGCTGGTACGGCACGCAGCGGGTCAAGCCGCTGACGACGATCACGCTCGTCGGGGGACTGGCCTCAACGGTGTTCGCCCCGCTCATCGCCTGGCTCATCGACTCCCTCGGCTGGCGACCGACCTACGTAGTCCTCGCCGCGCTGCTCGGGCTCATCACTCTGCCCCTGCACCTGCTCTTCCTCAATCGAGCCTGGACGGACACGGCGGCCGCGACCACCCGCAGGCCGACCCGGGCGGAGATCCGCACCGTCACCCGGGCACCGCGCTTCATCCTCCTGCAGCTCGCGGTCGCGGCGGCGACGTTCTCCCTGTTCGCGGTGACGATCAACATCATCCCCGTGCTCACCGAACGCGGCGCCGCATACGGGCTGGCCGCGTTCGCGCTCGGCCTCGTCGGCTTCGGCCAGGTCGCCGGGCGCTTCGGCTACCCGAGCATCGAGCGGCACACCTCGGCGCGCACGCGCACCGTCATCCTCTTCGCCTCGGGGGCGCTCGGACTGTGGCTCATCGCCCTCGTCCCCGGCCCGGTCTGGCTGATCATCGGCATCGCCATGGTCACCGGCGGGGTGCGCGGCTGCATGACGCTCTTCCAGGCCACCGCCGTCGCCGACCGCTGGGGGACGACCCACTTCGGGGCGATCAACGGGGTCTTCGTCGCCCCCATCACCGCAGGCACTGCCCTGGCCCCGGTGGCCGGTCCCGCGCTCGCCGAGGTGCTCGGCAGCTACTCGCTCATGGCCGTGACGATGGCCGGACTCCTCACCGCCGCGACCGTGCTCTCCGCGCGGACGTGACCCGCCATCTCAGCCTGAGAGACAGACGAAATTCGCTGTTGACTTTGTTTTTTCAATAGATAAACTAACTTTTCAAGCGGCTGTGACGGCCGCCACGCTGAGCCTGAGCGCATGCGCCGGACTCCGCGCCTCGCACCAGCGAGAAGCACGCCGCACGAGCGAGCACCACGCACCAGCAAGCACCGCGCACCACGTCGCACCACCTCGCACCGCCCGGACCGGGGACAGCCGGCCGAGTTCAGAGACGAACAGACGAACGGACCGAAGGAAACGTCAATGACGACGACACGTCACCTGCTCACCCTCACTGCCCTTGCCGCCTCGGCGAGCCTGATCCTCTCCGGATGCGCATCGGGCGGTACCGGATCGGCACCCGCCGGCGACGGATCGCTGTCGTTCAACACGAGCGAACCGAAGTCGATCCTCCCGCAGAAGGAACCCGGCTCGCAGATCGGCATGGCGCTGTGCGCGAACCTCATGGAGATGAACGTCGAGACGCAGAACTACGAACCCCTCGTCGCCGAATCCGTCGAATCCGAGGACTCGACGAAGTGGACGATCACCCTCAAGGACGGGTGGACGTTCCAGGACGGCACCCCGGTCACCGCCTCCTCCTACGTCGACGCGTGGAACAAGACCGCGTACGGGCCCAACGCATGGCAGGGCAACGGTTCGTTCACGACGTTCGTCGGCTACGAGGACCTCAATCCCGCCGAGGGCGAACCGAAGGCGAAGGAGCTCTCCGGGGTGACGACCCCGGATGAGAAGACCATCGAGGTCACCCTCGACGCCCCGAACTCCGACTTCCCGATGCTCCTGTCGACCAACCCGCTCTGCCCTCTGCCGCAGGCCGCGTTCGACGACCCGGACGGGTATGAGAAGAACCCGATCGGCAACGGACCGTACAAGTTCGCCTCGTGGGACAACGGCGTCGCCGTCGAACTCGAGAAGTGGGCGGACTTCCCCGGCGGCCAGGCGTTCTCCGGAGGTGCGGACAGACTCGTCGCGAAGATCTACACCGCCAAGGACGCCGCCTACACCGACTTCACCGCCGGCAACCTCGACATGATGCGCAACACGACCCCGCAGATCGTCGAGAAGGCGAAGAACGACGTCGGCGAGGACGCGATCTACGAGGTGAAGACCGGCAGCAAGCAGTACTCGCTCCAGTTCCCCGACTACCTCGAGGAGTACAAGGACCCCGACTTCCGCAAGGCCGTGTCGATGTCGATCGACCGGCAGAAGATCGTCGACGCCCTCCTCAAAGGCCAGGGCCAGCCCTCCGATTCGCTGCTGCCGCCCAGCCTCGAGGCCTACCAGCAGGGTGCCTGCGAATCGTGCACCTTCGACCCCGCCCAGGCCAAGCAGCTGCTCGAGAAGTCCGGCTTCTCCGGCACTCTGACCATCTCCTACGCCAGCGGCGGCAGCGACCAGGTCATCCAGGCCGTCGTCCGCCAGATCCAGGACAACCTCGGCATCGAGGTCAAACTCGATCCCGTCCTGCCGACCGAGCTCTCGGAGAAGCGGACCACCGGCAAGCTCGAAGGCGCGACCTACGGGCTGTGGGGCTGGACGTACAAGAGCCCCGACCAGTTCCTCAGCCAGTATCAGACCGGCGGTGACGGCAACGAGGTCACGCAGTACAGCAATCCGAAGGTCGACGACCTCCTCACCCGGGCCCGCGGAGAACAGGACCCGGCCAAGCGCAACCAGCTCTTCGCCGACGCCGAGGAGCTTATCCTCGCCGACCTGCCCGCCGTCCCGCTGTTCATCCCCAAGGACTACGGACTGCGCTCCCAGTGCGCGGCGATGAACGAAGTCCAGGGCGACATCCAGTTCTACCGGGCCGGCTATGCCTGCTGACACCGACGGCCGGGAACCGCTCATCGGACTCAAGCAGCGCAACACCGGCCTCATCCTCCGCCACGTGCTGCTCAACCCCGGCCGCTCCCGGTCCGAGATCGCCAAAGAGGTGGGACTCTCCGCCCCGACCGTGACGAACCTGACCGGAGAGCTCATCGACGCGGGCCTCCTCCACGGACGCGACTCGAAGTCGGGCAGCCTGGGCAGGCCCCGGGTTCCGCTCGCCGTCGACCCGGAGACCCGGTCTGTCCTCGGCATCCACTTGGGGCCGCGGGTGACGGGTCTGAGCATCATGGGCCTCGACGGCACGGAGCGGACCTCCCAGCTCGTGCCCCACGTCGACCTCGACGGGCCTGCGGCGATCGCGAAGGTCGTCCTTGCCGCCCAGGAGCTCCTCGCCTCTCGCGCACCCGGGGAGGTCCTCGGTACGGGGATCGCCACGGGCGGTCACGTCGATGTGCGCGAAGGCCGTGTCGTCGACCAGCCGAGCGCCGGCTGGTCCGACCTCGACGTCCTCACCCCGTTCCGGCAGGCGCTCACCGGACCCGTCGTCTTCGAGCACAATGTCCGCGCCGCAGCTCAATGGGAACTGCTCTACGGGGTGGGCCGTCAGACCGATGACTTCCTCCTCCTCGCCGTCGCCTCCGACGTCGGCTGCATCAGCGTCCGGCAGGGTGCGATCCGCAGCGGCGCCACCCACCGGGCGGGGATGATCGCCCACTTCGTCGTCCCCGGTTCGAACGTGCCGTGCCGCTGCGGCCGCACCGGGTGCTTCGGTGCCGCGGCCAGCGACGACGGCCTCATCGCCCAAGCCCGGAACGCAGGGCTGTCGACGATCAGCTCCCTCGAGGGCCTCGTGGACGCGGCCGCGGCCGGGGATGCCACGGCCGCGGCTCTCATCGTCGAACGCAACCGCGCGATCAGCTGCATGGCCGCCGCCCTGTTCGACCTCGACGATCCCGGCCGCCTCGTCATCGCCGGTTCCCCCGCCGAGGTGCCCGCCCACTTCGCGGACATCCGCGTCGGGGTGGGGGCTGAGTCCGTCATCGGGTCCGATGCCGCCGAGCGCGTCGTCGTCTCCAACGGCCACCTCATGAACCTCACCCTCTATGCGGCGGCGACGATGGTGGCCAGGGTCCTCGACGATCCGCTCGCCCTCGTCGCGGACACCGTGGTCCAGGGGGCCTGATGCTCGCCTACACCGTGCGTCGGGTCCTGCAGATGATCCCCGTGGTCATCGGTTCGACCTTCATCATCTACGCGCTGACCTTCCTCATGCCCGGCGACCCGATCGCCGCGATCACCGGGTCGCGGCCGCTGCCGGCCTCGACGGTCAACCAGATCCGCGAGGCCTACAACCTCAACGACCCGTTCCTCATCCAGTACGGGAAGTACATGCTCGGGCTCCTCCAGGGCAACCTCGGCATCGACCTCTTCGGCCGTCCCGTGGCGGGGCTCATCGCCGAACGCCTCCCGGTGACCCTGCAGCTCGGACTCACCGCGTGGGTGCTCAAACTCGCGATCGGCCTGCTCATCGGCATCTACTCCGGGCTCAAGCACAACCGTCCCGCCGACCACTTCGCGCTCTTCTTCACGGTGTTCTTCATCGGCGTGCCCGGCTTCGTCGTCGCCCTCGGCGCCCAGACTCTGTTCGGGATCAGGCTCAACTGGGTCGATCCGGCGGGCATCGGAGCCGGCTGGCCGATGGCGTTCATCCTCCCGGCCCTCGTCATGGCCGTCGAATCCTCGGCGGGACTGGCCAGGCTGACCCGGACCAGCCTCGTCGACGTGCTCCGCACCGACTACATGCGCACCGCCATGGCGAAGGGGCTCAGCCCCGAACGCCGCATCTGGGGCCACGCCCTGCGCAACACGATGATCCCCGTGTCCACGTACCTGGGACTCAGCCTCGCCGGGATGCTCGGGGGCACCGTGATCATCGAGGCGATCTTCAACATTCCCGGCATCGGGCAGCTCATGGTCGCTGCGATCAACAACAAGGAGGGCACGACCGTGGTCGGCATCGCGACCTTCCTCGTCATCGCCTATCTCCTGTTCAACCTCGCCGTCGACCTCATGTACGGCCTCATCGACCCGAGGGTGCGAGTATGACCCAGCAGATCACCGCCGTTCCCGTCTCGAAGCAGACCACGCTCAAGGGCACCCGGATGCGCAGGCTCCTGCGCCGGCCCCGCCTCGTCATCTCCGCGAGCCTCGTGCTCATGATGATCCTCATGGCCGCGTTCCCGCAGATCTTCACCGGGTTCGGTCCCGGCCCGCAGACCGGCTGCGACATCCTCAACAGCAACCTCCCGCCCTCGGCGCAGAACTGGTTCGGCTACGACCCGCAGGGCTGCGACTACTACACGAACGTCATCTACGGCGCCCGCGCCTCGATCGTCGTCGGCCTCCTCGTCTCCGTCGCCTCGTTCGTCGTCTCCGCGGTCCTCGGAGCCCTCGCCGGGTTCTACGGCGGCTGGGTCGACATGATCATCTCCCGGGTCTGCGACATCGCCTTCGGTCTGCCGTTCATCCTCGCCGCGATCGTCATCCTCCAGCTCTTCTCCGAACGCTCGATCCTCACCGTCGCCTTCGCCCTCGCCCTCTTCGCGTGGCCCGGCGGCGTGCGGTTCATGCGCGCCTCCGTCCTCTCGATCCGCGACCGCGAGTTCGTCCAGGCCACCCGGGTCCTCGGCGGCAGCGACTCCCGGCTGATCTTCACCCACATCGTCCCCAACGCCCTCACTCCGCTCCTCGTCCTCCAGACCCTGGGCATCGGTGGGGCGATCGGCGCCGAGGCGGGCCTGACGTTCATCGGCATCGGGCTGACCCCGCCGTCGGTGTCGTGGGGACTCCAGCTCTCCGTGGCCCGCGAGTACATCTCCACCGTGCCTCACCTGCTCGTCTTCCCCGCCGTCTTCCTGTCCGTGACCGTGCTCGCGTTCGTCCTCTTCGGTGAGGCGATGCGCGACGAACTCGACCCGAAGGGAGAGGGCCGATGACCGATCCCCTCGCCGAGGCGACCGCCCCCAATCCGTCCACTCTTCCGCCCGGCGTCGCCATGTCCCCCGCGCTCACGGTCTCCGACCTCGTCGTCGAGTTCGCGACCGCCCGCGGCACCGTGCGCGCGGTCAACTCCGTCGACTTCGCGGTGCCCGCGGGCAGGGCGGTCGGCATCCTCGGCGAATCGGGGTCCGGGAAGTCGGTGACCGCCTCGGCGATCATGGGACTCCTGCCCACCCCGCCGGCACACATCAGATCCGGGTCGGTCCGCCTCGGCGAGGTGGAGCTCATCGGCATGCCCGAACGCACCCGCCGGTCGGTCATCGGCTCGACGATCAGCATGGTCTTCCAGGATGCGCTCTCCGCGCTCAACCCCGTCCATCCCGTCGGGCGGCAGATCGCGGAGCTCTACCGCGTCCACCGAGGGATGGGGCGGAAGGCCGCGAAGTCGGCGGCGGTGGAGATGATGCGGCGGGTGCGCATCCCCGACCCCGAGGCCCGGGCCAGGGACTTCCCGCACCAGTTCTCCGGGGGCATGCGGCAGCGCATCGTCATCGCGATGGCGCTCGCCCTCGACCCGGACGTCCTCATCGCCGACGAACCGACGACCGCCCTCGACGTCACCGTCCAGGCCCAGATCCTCGACCTGCTGCGCGAACAGCAGCGGGCCCGCGGGATGAGCCTCGTCCTCATCACCCACGACATCAACGTCGTCCGAGAGGTCACCGATGAGGTCATCGTCATGTACGGGGGCCGGATCGTCGAGAGCGGTCCCACCGCCGAGGTGCTCGCCTCCCCGTCCCACCCCTACACCCGGGGTCTGGCCCGGTCGATGGGCGCCGAGGTGGCGAAGGGGGAGCGCATCCCCGCGATCGCCGGCGCCCCGCCGGACCTGCTCAACCTGCCCGCCGGGTGCGCGTTCGCACCGCGATGCGAGTTCGCCGCCGAGGCGTGCAGTCAGCTGCCCGCCCGCGAACCGGTGGGACCGGGCCGGACGAGCGCCTGCTGGCTGAGTGAGAGGGTGGCACTCCTGTGACGACGACGATGACGCACACGCGCACCGCGACAGCTGCGGAAGCGGCGACGCCGCTGCTCGAACTCCGCCATGTCAGCCGGACCTACCGGCTCAAGCGCCCCCTGCCGATCGGACCGCATCGGATCGTCAGCGCCCTCGACGATGTCAGCCTCCGCCTCGGCGACGGGGAGACCCTCGGGGTCATCGGGGAGTCCGGGTGCGGGAAGTCGACGCTCGGCCGCATCGTCTCCGGCCTCGAAGCCCCGAGTTCCGGGCAGGTCCTCTTCTCCGGTGAGGACGTCACCCGGTTGGGGAAGGCCGAGCGGAAGGAGATGCGGCGGAACATCCAGCTGATCTTCCAGGACCCGTCGGCCTCGCTCGACCCGCGCAAGACGGTGGGCAGGATCGTCGGCGAGCCCTTCGAGATCCATCGCGGCCTCGTCTCCCCGGAGCGGCGGCGGGCGAAGGTCGGCGAGCTCCTCGAACTCGTCGGACTCAACCCCGATCACGCCGACCGACTGCCGCACCAGTTCTCCGGCGGCCAGCAGCAGCGCATCGGCATCGCCCGCGGGATCGCGCTCGAACCGCGGCTGCTCGTCTGCGACGAAGCGGTCTCGGCCCTCGACGTGTCCGTGCGGGCGCAGATCGTCAATCTGCTCGCCGACCTGCAGCGCGAGTTCGGTATGAGCTACCTCTTCATCGCCCACGACCTGCAGATCGTCGAACATATGTCCGACCGGATCCTCACCATGTACCTCGGTCGGGTCGTCGAGACCGGGCCGACCCGTGAGGTCTACGAGAACACCTCCCACCCGTACACAGGGGCGCTGCTCTCCGCGGCGCCGGAGCTGCGGACCGGGCGCGGGATCGAGCGCGAGCATGTCGTCCTCAGCGGGGACCCGCCCTCGCCGATCGACCCGCCCTCGGGCTGCCGCTTCCGCACCCGGTGCTGGATGGCGACGGAGATCTGCGCGACGACGGTGCCGCAGCCGGTGACCATCGCGGGCAGGAGCTCGGGGTCCGGGCGGCCGGACGACGCGGGTTCGGGGGAGAGCGCTCAACTCGGGACCGCCTCGGCGGGGGAGGACTCCGGGACCGCCTCGGCGGGGGAGGACTCCGGGTCCGCCTCGGCGAGAGACGCTTCGAGCACCGCCTCGGCGGGAACGACCGCAGCACAGCCGGCCGGCACGCACACTGCGGCCTGCCACTTCGCGGCCGAGGTCCCCGCCGCACTCTCCCTGACCACGACAGCGCACCCCACGACGACCCCGGAGGAGACACGGTGAGAACGACGACGACAACGCAGCAGGCGACGATGAGGATCGGGATCGTCGGGTTCGGTCTGCGGGCCAGCCTCACCAGGTACGCGCACGCACCCGAGAACGGGCACGAGGTGACGATCGTCTGCGACATCAGCGAACGCGGACGCCGGGACGCCGCCGCGCGGATCCCCGGGGTGACGGTCACGGACAGCCTCGGCGAGCTGCTGTCCTCGGGCATTGACGCCGTCCTCGTCCTCACCCCTGACTTCGCGCACGCCCCCGTGGCGATCGCATGCCTCGAGGCGGGGATCCCGACGTTCTGCGAGAAGCCGCTGGCGACGACGATCGAGGATGCCGACGCGATCCTCGCGGCCGCCGCACGCACCCGCACCCGGCTCTACGTCGGGCACAACATGCGGCACATGCCGGCGATGCGGACGATGAAGGACATCATCGACTCCGGTCGGATCGGGCAGGTCAAGGCCGTGTGGTGTCGGCACTTCGTCGGCAACGGCGGGGACTACTACTTCAAGGACTGGCACGCCGACCGCAGCAAGTCGACGGGGCTGCTCCTGCAGAAGGGCGCCCATGACATCGACGTCATCCATTGGCTGGCCGGGGCGTTCACGCGCTCGACGGCGGCGATGGGAGCGCTCACCGTCTACGGCGACATCGCCGACCGGGCGGACAACTCGCAGCGGCGCATGGGGGAGTGGTTCGACGTCGGCACCTGGCCGCCGGAGACGCAGACGGGGCTGAGCGAAGTCATCGACGTCGAGGACGTCTCGCAGGTGAACATGACCCTGCGCAACGGAGTGCTCGCGAGCTACGAACAATGCCACTTCACCCCGGACTACTGGCGCAACTACACGGTCATCGGCACTCGCGGGCGGATCGAGAACTTCGGCGACGACGACGGCGATGCCATCGGCATCTGGGACCGCAGACACGACGGGTCGGCCCCGCCGGACGAGACCGTGAGGGTCGCCGGCGAGCAAGGCGGTCACGGCGGGGCCGACCCGAACCTCATCGGGGAGTTCCTCCGCTTCGCCCGCGACGGCGGGACGACGGAGACCTCGCCGGTGGCCGCCCGCGAAGCCGTGGCGGTCGGGTTCCAAGCGACGGCGTCCCTGCGCGGAGGCGGTTCGGCGCTGCCCATCCCACAGCTCGACCCGGAGATCGTCGACTACTTCGAGCGCGGACAGGCCTGAGGGGGCCGGGGCTGCCCTTCGTCCCGCCTCTGCGTCCTTTGCCCACCCGTTGCCCACCGGGATCTGCGGGTGGACGAACCCCGGACCGCACACCGGTCGGCTGGCCGGTCCGATCGCCACCTAATCGCTCCGAGGTTCTGCAGGCGGCCGCGAAAGAAGGTGAAGCAGCCGTTGTCGGTGGTCGTGGAAGGTCGTTGTACGGTTCTGAAGCTGTCCACATATGTAAAGTGCATTTCCTCGTACGCCTGACGTGTAAAAAAAGTGGGAGAAATTTTACATGTCAGGCGTACGCGTCAAACGTGCTTTACACGTGCACCGTACGGCGAGTTTGACCGAGTCGCCGGTCAGGCCCTGCGCGCGAGAGCGTCGTCTGACCCCGGTGGGTCGCGTCGTGCCCCGGGTCTGCCGCTGCGCTCTCGATCCCGCCTCAGTCCGCGCGACTGTGACCTCTGCCCCATTCCCGCGTTGACCCGGTGGATCCCGTTTGAATTCCTCTGGGCTGACTGTGAACATTAGGTGTCCTGAATGTGAACAGAAGGGGAATCTGTGGGAGAGCGACTGAGGTCCGGTCTGGGATGGCTCGCAGCGCCGAGCCCGGCACCGCGGCTGCCCGAAGACGAGGTGGCGCGACGGTACCCCCGGCTGCGGGCGCAGGTATTCATGGGCATCTTCGTCGGCTATGCGGGGTTCTACCTCATCCGCAACAACGTCCCCCTCGTGGGCAGCCTGCTCATCGACGAAGGTCGGATGAACCCCGTCGGACTGGGGATCATCGCGAACGCGGCACTCATCGCCTACGGGTTCTCGAAGTTCTTCTCCGGGATCGTCTCCGACCGGTCCAACGCCCGCCTGTTCCTCCCGATCGGCCTCGCACTCTCGGCGGTGGCGAACCTGCTCATCGCCGGCGTGCCCTGGCTGTCGTCGTCGATCGCGATGTTCGCGATCGTGATGTTCGTCAACGGCTGGGTGCAGGGCATGGGCTGGCCGCCAAGCGGGCGCGTCCTCGTCCACTGGTTCTCCACGAGCGAGCGGGGCATCAAGACCTCGATCTGGAATGTCGCCCACAACGTCGGCGGATTCTTCGTCGGCGTCCTCGCCGCACTCGGCCTCCAGCTCACCGGTGACGACTGGCGGTCCGTCTTCTGGCTGCCGGCGCTCGTCGCCCTCGCCGTCGCCCTCTTCGCCTTCCTCATGATCCGCGACACCCCCGAATCGCAGGGACTGCCCCCGATCGAGGAGTACCGGGACGACCCGGCCAAGGTCGAAGCCGACGCGCACGAGGCCGAAACGCTGAGCACCTGGCAGACGATCGAGAAGTACGTGCTGCGCAATCGGACGATGGTCCTCCTCGCCCTGGCCAACGTCTGCGTGTATGCGCTGCGCTACGGGATCCTCACCTGGACGCCCGTCTACCTCTCCGAGGTGCGCAATGCCAGCCTCACCGGGGGCATCGCCGGCTTCTCGCTGTTCGAACTCGCCGGCATCGTCGGCACGATCCTCTGCGGCTGGCTCTCCGACAAGGTCTTCCGCGGCAACCGCTCGATCACGGGCATCGTCTTCATGATCGCGGTGGCCGCCGCGACCGCCGTGTACTGGCTGGCCCCCGCCGATGTTCCCCTCTGGATCCCGCTCGCGACGGTGACGGTGATCGGCGGCCTCATCTACGGTCCCGTCATGCTCATCGGGCTGCAGGCGCTCGATCTGTCCCCGCGGAACGTGGCCGGAACCGCGGCCGGCTTCACGGGACTCTTCGGCTACGTCCTCGGCGCGACGATGGCCTCGAGCGGAGTCGGACTGGTCGTCCACAACTTCGGGTGGGACCTCACCTTCGCCCTCCTCATCGCCCTCTGCCTCCTCGCCGTCGTCTTCCTCGCGATCATCAACCAGGACGAGAAGAAGTCGATCGCCGAGCACCGGGCACACGCGGCCGTGAGCTGACGACCGCCTCGGCGGGCCCCGGCTCCGGCACTCGAGGTGTCGCCGCACTCACACCTTCGGCGGCAGGGCTCAGGTCTAGACTGACAGCAGCAGTCCATGCCTCTCACCGGGGCGCAGACCAAGGCTCCGGTGGCCGTGTCCGACCGAAGGAGCATTATGCCCACCGTCGCCAGGAACATCGTCGACACCCTTGTCGAGAGCGGAGTCAAGCGGGTCTACGGAATCCCCGGTGACTCGCTCAACGGCTTCACCGACGCCCTGCGGGTCAACCCCGAACTCGAATGGGTCCATGTCCGCCACGAGGAGGGCGCGGCCTTCGCCGCCAGCGGTGAAGCGGCCCTGACCGGAGAGCTCGCGGTGTGCGCCGGCAGCTGCGGACCCGGCAACCTCCACCTCATCAACGGCCTCTACGACGCCCAGCGCTCCCGCGTGCCCGTGCTCGCGATCGCCGCGCACATCCCCAGCGAGGAGATCGGGTCGAACTACTTCCAGGAGACGCACCCGACGGAGATCTTCCGCGAGTGCAGCGTCTACGTCGAACACGTCGCCCACCCCTCGCAGATGCCGCGCCTGCTGCGCATCGCGATGCGGGAGGCCGTCGAGAAGCGCGGCGTCGCCGTGCTCGTCATCCCCGGCGACGTCGGCCTCGCCGACATCCACGCCGAGGCGGAGAAGATCTCGTTCTACCCCTCCCGCGTCATCCCCGCCGAACCGCTCATCGCCGACGCGGCCGCAGCGCTCAACGGCAGCAAGAAGGTCGCGATCCTCGCGGGAGCCGGCACCGAGGGCGCCCACTCCGAGCTCATCGCCATCGCCGATGCCCTCCAGGCCCCGATCGTCCACACGATGCGCGGCAAGGAGTTCGTCGAATACGACAACCCCTTCGATGTCGGGATGACAGGTCTGCTCGGCTTCTCCTCGGGCTACCATGCGCTCAAGTCGTGCGACACCCTGCTCATGCTCGGCACCGACCTGCCCTACCAGCAGTTCTATCCCGACGAGGCGACCGTCATCCAGGTTGACGTCCGCGGTTCGCAGATCGGCAAGCGCACCAAGGTCGACATCGCGCTCGCCGGCACGGTCGCCGACACGATCGAGGCCTTGCTCCCGCTCATCCGCACCGGGCGCAGCAGTTCGTTCCTCAAGTCGGCGACGAAGCACTACGCGAAGACCCGCAAGGACCTCGATGAGCTCGCGACCCCGTCGAAGCGGACGATCCACCCGCAGTACCTGACGAAGCTCATCGACGAGGCGGCCACCGACGACGCGGTGTTCATCCCCGACGTCGGCTCACCCGTCGTGTGGGCGGCACGGTATCTGACGATGAACGGCAGGCGCCGCCTCATCGGGTCCTTCAGCCACGGGTCGATGGCCAATGCGCTGTCCCAGAGCGTCGGCGCCCAGGCCGCGTTCCCGGGACGGCAGGTCATCGCGCTCGCCGGTGACGGGGGACTGGCGATGCTCCTCGGCGAACTCATCACGCTCACCCAGAACGACCTGCCGGTCAAGGTCGTCGTCTACAACAACTCCTCGCTCAACTTCGTCGAACTCGAGATGAAGGCCGCCGGGTTCGTCACCTTCGGCACCGACCTCGAGAACCCGAACTTCGCCACCATCGCCGAGGCGGTCGGCATCAAGGGCTTCCGCGTCGAGAAGTCGAAGGACCTGCCCGCGGTCGTCACCGAGTTCCTCAACCACGACGGGGCTGCGGTCCTCGACGTCACGACCGAGCGCCAGGAACTGTCGATGCCGCCGTCGATCACGGCCGAGCAGGCCAAGGGCTTCGCGCTCTACGCGATCCGCACGGTGCTCTCGGGCAAGGGTGATGAGCTCATCGACCTCGCCCGCACGAACGTCCGCCAGCTCTTCTGAGGCCAGCCCGGGCGGCTTCGTCCGCGCGCCGTCGCCGCAGGAGGCGCGCACTTCGCGTACCCCGCGGGAGGCGTGCACCCCGCGCACCCCGCGTGAGGCGCGCACCTCGCCTACCTCGCGCACCTCGCGTGCGACGCGGTTTCTGGACTCTGAGTGTCGATTCGAGGCACCTGAATCGACACTCAGCGTCCAGAATCCTTCCCGCGGCCGGGGCCGACCAGTGGTGAATGCGGCGTCAGCCAGGGGCGACCGCGGGTGCCGGCCACTGGTGACAGCGCTGCTGGTCACTGGTGACTTCGGGTGCCGACCACTGGTGACCGTGGGCGGCGGGCTCAGAGCGGGTAGGGCGCCAGCGCCGAGGCGGTCGCCAGGGCCGCCGTCATCGCCTCGTGGCCCTTGTCCTCGCGTGAGCCCTCAAGGCCCGCGCGGTCACGTGCCTGCTCTTCGGTGTCGCAGGTGAGGAGCCCGAAGCCGACGGGGCGGCCGGAGTCGATGGCGACGCGGTTGAGTCCGTCGGTGGCCGCCGAGCACACGTAGTCGAAGTGCGGGGTGCCGCCGCGGATGACGACGCCGAGGGCGACGACGGCGTCGAAGTGCTCGGCCACACGGGCGGCGGCGACGGAGAGTTCGAAACTGCCGGGGACGCGGATGAGCGTCGTGCGCGCCCCTGCGTCGGCGGCCGCGCGCTGTGCGCCGGCGATGAGGCCGTCCATGACCTCGGTGTGCCAGGAGGCGGCGACGATCGCGACGGTGAAGTCGCCTTCTGCCAGGGTGATGTCGGGTGCGCCGAAGTGGGCCATGAGTGAATCTCCTTGATGCTGCGTCGTGGTGAAGTGGGTGGTATCTGGTGCTGAGGCGGTGAGCGGTGAGGCGTGCTTCTCAGCAGGCCAGATGCAGCGTGTGGTGCATGCGCGTCTGCTTGGTCGCGAGGTACCGCGCGTTCTCCGGCCGCGACGGAACCTCCAGCGGCACGACCGCCTCGACGGTGATCCCGAGGTTCTCCAGCGCCCGGGTCTTCGCGGGATTGTTCGTCAGCAGGCGGATCCGGGTCAGGCCCATCTCCGTGAGGATCGCAGCGGCGGCCCGGTAGTCGCGGGCGTCATCGCTGAGCCCGAGTCGCAGGTTCGCGTCGACCGTATCGAGGCCGGCGTCCTGGAGCGCGTACGCGCGGATCTTGTTGCTCAAGCCGATGCCGCGGCCTTCGTGCCCGGTGAGGTAGATGATCGCGCCTCCCTCCTCGGCGATCGTGTGCATCGCCCGATCGAGCTGCTCCCCGCAGTCGCAGCGGTGCGAACCGAAGACGTCCCCGGTCATGCACTCCGAGTGGACGCGCACGAGCGGAGCCGCATCGCTGTCGAGGCTCGTGTAGACGCCGAGGTGGTCCTGCCCGTCGACCGTGAAGGCGCGGGCGTTGAAGCTGCCGTAATTCGTCGGCAGCGGCACTTCGTCGGAGGGGTCCGCACTCGCCTCGGAGACGAGGGTCGGCAGCAGCGCAGGCGTGGTGGGTGCACCCGAGCCCGGAGTCGATGAGGCTTCCTCGTCCGGGCGGTCGGCGTCGCCGAGGTGGGCGATGAGTTGTTCGATCGAGACCATGACGAGATCGTGTTCATCGGCGAAGTCGCGCAGGGCGTCGAAGCGCATCATCGACCCGTCGTCGTGGACCACCTCGGCGATCATCGCCACCGGGCGGGCGCCGGCGAGGCGCGCGAACTCGACCCCTGCCTCGGTGTGGCCGGGTCGCTCGCGCACACCGCCGTCCTTGGCGATGAGGGGGAAGACGTGTCCGGGGCGCGTGATCGCGGCAGGGTCCGGGCGCGCAGAGGCGAGGATGCGACCGGTGAGGGCGCGTTCGGCTGCGCTGATGCCCGTCGTCACTCCGACGGCGTCGCAGCTGATCGTGTACGCGGTGCCCTTCGGGTCCTCGTTCGCTGCGACCATGGGCGGCAGGTCGAGGGCGGCGGCCCGGTCGGCGGTCATCGGTGCGCACACGACGCCCGAGCTGTGGCGGACGATGAAGCCCATCGTCTCGGCGTCGGCGAGCTCGGCGGCGATGATGAGGTCGCCTTCGTTCTCGCGATCCTCGTCGTCGACGACGACGATGGGCCGTCCCGCGGCGATCTCGGCCACCGCCCGGTCGATCGTATCGAGGCGAGCCGTGGGCCTTTCGGCGGCGCGGTCCGTCGCGAGAGCTGCCGTGGTGGGTGAGGTCTCAGTCATGATCGACTCCTCGGTTGTCGGTGGTGGACGGGGTGGCAGTGGGTGCGGTGGTGGCGGCCCCGTCGGGTGGGGCGAAGGCGAGGAGGCGGGCCGTGTACTTCGCGATGACGTCGACCTCGACATTGACGGGATCGCCGAGGCGGCTGCGCCCGAACGTCGTGTGCGCGAGGGTCGCGGGGATGAGCCCGACCTCGACCCACGCTTCGGCGTCCGCGGCCGTGTGCCCCTCACGCTCGGGCGGGTCCGATACCGCGGTCACCGTGAGCGAGACGCCGTTGAGGGCGATCGATCCCTTGACGGCTGTGAAGGGGGCGAGGTCGGCGGGAATGCCGATGCGCAGCGTCGTCCACTCGGGGTGGTCGGTGCGGGCGATGACGCTGCCGAGCCCGTCGACGTGGCCTTGGACGACGTGGCCGTCGAAGCGCCCGCTGGCCGGGGTGCACCGTTCGAGGTTGACCTCATCTCCGGCGGTGAGAGCCCCGATGCCTGTCAGGCGCAGGGTCTCGCCCATGATCTCGGCGACGAACCGGCCGGAGGCAGGCGGATCGCCTGCCGGATCGTCCGCGCCCGCCGCGTAACCTGCAGCGTCTCCAGCCGCCTCGGCGAGGATCGAGGTGAGGCACACGCCGTTGACGGCCAGAGACCCGCCCTGCTCGAGGTCGGCGACGATGTCGCCCGCGTCGAGGGTGAGCACGGCCGAATCCTCACGTGCCTCGAGGTCGACGACTCGGCCGATGCCTTCGATGATTCCGGTGAACACGGGTTCCTCCTGTGACGGTGTGCGGTGGGGTGAGGCGAGTGGGCGGCTGAGCGTCGTCATTGCGAACCTCCCGTGGCGAAGTGGAGGAGGACGTCGGGTCCGAGCACGGACACCGCTGGGATCGCGGTGTCGTCGGGGACGAGGGAGACCGCCTCGGCGAGGGTGGAGACGCCCAGTCCGGCGACGCTCGGCAGACCGTCGCCGAGGAGGACGGGTGCCTGGTAGCAGAGGACCTCGTCGACGGCGTCGGCGGTGAAGAACTCCCCGAGCAGCTGGGGCCCGCCCTCGACGAGGAGGTGGCGGACTCCGCGGTCGTGAAGGTCGCGCAGGGCCGTGTCGACGTCGCGGGTGCGCAGGTGCACGGTCGCGGGATCAGCGGCCAGGTGCGAGTCGGCGGGCAGTTCGCTCATGCCCATGACCACGGGGATCGGCTGCGAGTCGAGGAGCTCGCCGTCCGCGTCGCGCGCGCTCAGGCGGGGATCGTCGGCGGCCACCGTGCCGGTGCCGACGAGGATCGCATCGACCGTGCCGCGCAGGCGGTGCGAGTGCTCACGGGAGGCCGCCGAGGTGATCCACCGGCTCGTGCGATCGGCGGCGGCGACTTTCCCGTCGAGACTCTGCGCGATCTTCGCCGTGACGAAGGGTCGCCCGCTCCCGACAGCGGTCCTCCACCGGGCGTTGAGCTGGGCCGACTCCGCAGCGCCGAGCCCCGAGCGCACCCGGACGCCCGCCTCGGCGAGGATCTGCCCACCGCCGCCGGCCAGCGCGGTCGTGTCGGGGAGGGCGAAGACGACATCGGGGATGCCGGCGTCGAGGATCGCCTGCGTGCACGGACCCGTCCGGCCGGTGTGGGCGCAGGGCTCGAGGGTGACGAGGAGCGTGGAGGCGGTGAGGTCGAATCCGTTTCGGCGGGCGGCGGCGATCGCATCGACTTCGGCATGAGGGGTGCCGGCGCCGAGGTGGCGGCCGGTGACGGTGCGTCCGTCGGGGGCAAGGATGGTGGCTCCGACCAGGGGATTCGCGCCTCTGTGACCGTCACTGGCAGCGGCAAGCGCGGCAGCCATCGCCGCCGTCTCCTCGGACGTCGCCGATTCCTCGGACGTCGCATGCATAGAAAAACCTCCCGGTCAGGTGCCGGGAGGGAGGAGCGTGCGGGTGCAGCCATCGCGGTCCACGGGTGTCGGACTGGTGCGTCGGAAGACGCAGGCACGACGACCGCGGTCGCCATGTTCCTCCCATCCAGACTTTTACTGTCGGTCTCGGAATCTCACCGAGTCAGCCGATCGCATTTCTGCGCTCGGGTCGCGGACTGTCACCGCCGGCACGGAATTTCACCGTCCCCGGAACATGTTGGGAACAGGCTAGCACGCGGTCTCAGGCACCGACCATGACGTCCGTCACATGGGATAAGTGGCGGTCGCGCGTCGCCTGGGTCGCGCAATGTCAGAGTCGCGCAGTGCCAGGACGGGTGGCGCATCGCCAGGGTCGAGACCGCAGTTGCGCATTTACATAACCAAGGTATATAAACGAGTTATGGAAGATGTGGACCCGAAAGAGCTCGTACGTGCTCTCGTCGTCGTCTCCACGCGCCTGACCAGGGCGTTTCGGAGGCTCATCGGCAATGAGAGCGAGCTCGTCACCCTGCGAGCACTCGCAGTGGTCGAGCAGTACCAGCCCGTTCGCGTCGGTCACTTCGCTCAGGGCTACCTGTCCTCGCAGCCGGCGGCGACGAAGCTGCTCGCCAGGCTCGAGGACGAGGGGCTCGTCGTCCGCGAGACCAGCCCGACCGATCGCCGAGCATCCCAGTTCTCGCTCACCGACCTCGGTCGGGTGAGGCTGGCGAAGTACCGGACGATCATGACCGAGCAGATGGTGCCCTACTTCGAGGGTCTCAGCGCCGAGGATCGACTGCGTGTCCATCGCGCGCTCGGACTCGTCGGCGAGTACCTCCACAACGAGCACCCGGTCGACCGGGACGAGGGCGTCGACAATGAGGCCTTCGGGACCCCGGGGGATGACGGCGTGCCCGTTCTTCCCGGGACGATCACGGACGAGCTCACCGACGGCGAGGCCGCATCGACCACGGACACAACCGACAACGGAAAGGGCAAGCAGGAGAGACGATGAGCGTGACACACGGTGATTCCCAGGACGTGAACGAAGGGTCCATCCTCAGACAGCCGAAGGCGGTGTGGGCGGTCATCTTCGCCTGCGTCATCGCCTTCATGGGCATCGGCCTCGTCGATCCCATCCTTCCGGCGATCTCACGCGAACTCGAGGCCACGCCGGCCCAGTCGATGCTGCTCTTCACGAGCTACCTGCTCATCACCGGCGGCGTCATGTTCTTCACAAGCTTCGCCTCCTCGCGGATCGGGACGAAGACCACGCTGCTCATCGGACTCGTGCTCATCATCGCGTTCTCGGCGCTCGCCGGTCTCTCCGGCAGCGTCGACCAGATCATCGGCTTCCGTGCCGGGTGGGGACTCGGCAACGCCCTGTTCCTGTCCACGGCGCTGGCGGCGGTCGTCGGTGCGGCGGCCGGAGGAGCTGACAAGGCGATCATCCTCTACGAGGCGGCCCTCGGGCTCGGCATCGCGACCGGACCGCTCATCGGCGGACTGCTCGGCGGGATCTCGTGGCGCGGACCGTTCTTCGGCACCACCGCCCTCATGGCGATCGGCTTCATCGCCATCGTCACCTTGCTGCCGAATCCGAAGTCCGAAGGCTCGGCGATCAGGGATGACGGCGATCCGGTCCACATCGGAGCCACCTTCCGCGCTCTCGCCCACCCGGGCATCGCCGTCATGGCCGCCTCCGCCCTCCTCTACAACTTCGCGTTCTTCATCCTCCTCGCCTACAGCCCCTTCCCCGTCGAGGCGGCCGCTGAGCGGATGGGGATCGAGAACTTCGGGGCGATGGGGCTCGGCTACGTCTTCTTCGGCTGGGGCATCTGCCTGGCGATCACCTCGGTGTTCGGCGCACCGCTGCTGACCAAGCACTTCAAGCGGCGGACCACGCTCATCATGGTTCTCGTCGTCATGGCCGCGCTGCTCGCCGCGATGGCCTTCCTGGTGAACTCGTTCGTCGGGCTCATCGTCTGCGTCATCGCCGCCGGACTCGTGCTCGGCATCCTCAACACCGTGTTCACCGAATCGGCGATGGAGGTCAGCGAGCTGCCTCGGCCCGTCGCCTCCGGCGCCTACTCGGGTGTGCGCTTCATCGGCGGCGCGATGGCCCCGATCGTCGCAGGCACTGTCTCGGAGAGCATCGGCGCCGGCGCGCCGTACGTCTTCGGCGCCGGAGCTGTCATCCTCTCCATCGTCGTCCTTGCGCTGGGCTGGAAGGCACTGCGGCGCATCGACGGCCACCTCGAGGAGTCCCCGGTCGACGAGGCGTACGCGATCACCGGCGGTGATGCGTGAGCGTAGGGGTCTCTGGACCGAGGGTGATGGGTCTGTCCTGAATCCGTCGTGACACTGCCCTGATCAAGGGCATCGGTCTCGACCAGGAGTACCGGTCCTGACCAGGAGCATCGGTCCCGTAGGCACCTCGTCCGGATATTCATTCCGACGAGGTCTCTGCGGGACCGTCGCCGTCTGTCCGAGGAGTTGAGGGGGGAGTCTCCGGAGTCGAGGGGTGAGCCTCGGGGCGGGGTTGCGGGTGCCGACATCGTGGTCGTCGTCCCCGCCAGAGGGTGCGATCGCCGGGCGCATCAGCGTGTGCGCCGTCGCGAGGAGCTGGATGTCTGTTCCAGGACGGGAACATGTCTATGTGTCAATCCTGTGTGCTGGATGCAAGAATGGTGTCAGCAGACCACCCATCCGGTCACTTCCGGCCGGGTGGATCATCCCCTCGAAAAGGAAGCCATCATGTCTTACGACGCGAACAACGCCTACGGCGCCGGTGACGGCGTCGGCCCCGGCCCCGGCCCCGGTGCCGTCTTCGGTTCGGACCTCGACGGTGCGAAGAGCCCCGATGACCTCTCCCGTCCCCTCTATGGAGCATCGTTCGGCCAGGCCGTCCGCCGCTTCTTCAAGAAGTTCTCGGTCTTCACCGGCCGTGCCTCGCGCAGCGAGTACTGGTGGGTTGTGCTGTTCCAGGCACTGATCATGCTCGTGCCGGGGATCCTCTACTCGATCGGCCTGTCGATGGTGACGGCGACGGTGGCATCGACGTCGTACTCGCCTTACAGCACCCCGGCGGCCGACCCCTCGCCGGGCGGTGCGGCACTGGCGATGATCGGCGGCATCCTCCTGCTCATCATCGCCCTCGCCTTCCTCGTCCCGACCTTGGCTCTCACCTGGCGTCGCCTCCACGATGCGAACCTCGCCGGTCCGTTCTTCTTCCTCAGTCTGATCCCGTTCGTCGGCGGCATCATCCTCCTCGTGCTCACCCTCATGCCGTCCAAGCCGGAAGGCCGTCGCTTCGACGTCTGAGCCGGACAGGCGCTGTGAGCTGCGGCGGCCGGTCATCGCGGGAGGTCTCCCGCGGTCACCGGCCGCTTCGCTGTGTCCGGAGGCGCTGACCCAGCGCGGTCGTCCACTGCCGCCGGTCGGTACGCTCGGTTCCCCGCAGGCTGTCGCTGATCTGTTCGCCCAGGCGCCGGTCTGCCCGCCCAGCCCCGTGCCGGCCGTCGGTCTGCCCGCCCGCTTCCCGTGGGTGGCCGCCGATCTGCTGGCCCAGTGCCCTGCTCCCGACCGCAGTCCGGTCCCGACCGAGCAGACTGTGGGATTGCAGACATCTGCCCGCCGGACCTGGCGGATTCCCAGTTTCCAACCGTATAGTTACCTATTGGTAACTTGGCGGGAGGGGCCCGCCGCGGCAACAAGGCCGCATGTTTGCCGTAATGTGCAGAAGAACGAGAGCTCGTCCGGTCGGCGTTCCGACAGTTGCGAGCACGCATGCGGCAGCGATGGAACATCGACTCACACGGACATCGGCGACAACGGAGCGGTGCCCGCGACGAGGTGAGGGAGCAGGACAATGCAGAGCGATTCGCACACGCTCGCCGGTGGAACCGAGGACACGACCGACGACACCGCCGACGCCGCAGTGACGCTGCGCGACTGGGGGATGTCGGGCAGCAGGGGACCGGTCTTCTCCGACATCGACCTCACCGTCGAATCGGGAGCGCTCGCGATCATCCGCGGAGCCGCCGGATCGGGCAAGACCTCGCTGCTCCTCTCGATCGCCGGACGGATGCGCGTCGATTCCGGCGAGGGTCACGTCTTCGACCTCGACATCCGCAAGCAGGCGAGGGCCGTGCGCGAGACCGTCTCGATCGGCCATGTCGCGGGACTGACGGACCTCGAGAACGACTTCACCGTCGCCCAGCACATCGCCGAACGACTCATCATGCTCCAGCCCTGGTACAAGCCGTGGGTGTCGAAGAAGTCCCTGCGCGAGGTCATCGACCTCATCCGGTCGACCTTCGACACCGCCACCGAGGTGATCGACCGCCTCCCCTCGGACACCTTCACCACCAGCGACGCCAAGAGCGCGGACTTCCTCGTCGACGCCGACGGCGACACCTTCGTCTCCGACCTCAGCGAGCTGCAGAAGTTCCTCCTCGAATTCGGCCTCGCGACGCTCGCGCAGAAGCCGATCGTCGTCGTCGACAACATCGACTTCCTCCGCGAACGCGAGGACCGCGCCCGCGCCTGGGCCGCGCTCCTCATCTACCAGGAGCTGCGCCGCGACCGGCATCCGCGCAGACCCCTCACCCTCATCGTCACGTGCGAGGACTCCTCCGAGATCGACCTCGCATTCGCCCAGCTGAAGACCGAGGTGCGGCCCACCTCGGTGACCGAACTCAACCTGACCCCCTGATCCTCTCGATTCCGCGGGCCCTCGTCCGCGATCGACCTCCGTCACTCAGATTCCCGTGAAGGTGGAAACCGATGTTCTCTCTCCCCTGGCTCGAACTCACACGGTTCAAACGGCATACGATCACGCGCCTGGCGATGATCGTCGTCGCCGTCATCCCGGCGATCTACGGCGGCCTCTACCTCGCCTCGAACTGGGACCCCACCAGTCACCTCGACCGTCTGCAGGCGGCCGTGGTCAACGAGGACACCGGGGCGGAGAAGCCGAACTCCGACGGAGAGAGGCTCAACGCCGGCGATGAGCTCGTCGACAAGATCACCCCGAAGGGCGAAGGCGGATTCGACTGGCAGGAGACCTCGGCGCAGGAGGCCAAGGACGGCCTCGCCGAGGGCAAGTACTTCGCGATCCTCGAGATCCCCTCGGACTTCTCGAAGCAGCTCGTCTCCACCGGCGGCGACGATCCCGAACAGGCCGGGCTCGAGCTGCGCACCGACGACGCGCACAGCTTCATCGTCGGACAGCTCTCGGGAACCGTGCTCGCCCAGATCAAGGCCGGGCTGAACGAGACGACGACCTCGGAGTACGTCTCCCAGGTCTACGTCGGCTTCAACGACATCCAGTCCTCGATGGCCAAGGCCGCCGACGGGGCGAACGACCTCCACGACGGTGCCGTGCAACTCCATGACGGTTCGGGCAAGCTCGCCAAGGGCGCGCACGACCTCGACAAGGGTGTGGGGGACCTGCAGAAGGGCATCGGCGACCTCGACGAGGGGGCCGGGAAGCTCGCGAAGGGCGCAGGTGACCTCGAGACCGGTGCGAACACTCTCGCGAAGGGCACCGGCGATGCCGAATCGGGGGCGAAGAAGCTCGAGAAGGGCGCCGGCCAGGTGGCCGATGGTACAAGTCAGCTTCGCGGTGTCGCCGACGATGCGACCGACAAGGCCGAGGATCTCAAGGGCAAGGCCGACGACCTCGTCGAGAGCGCTCGTCCCAAGCTCGACGACGCGGCCAGCGACTTCGACTCCGCTCGGACCACGGTGAGCGGAGACATCGAGGACCGGATCAGGCAGCTGCAGAAGGACTATCCCGACGATCCGAACGTCGACAAGCTCGCCGAGGAGGTCGGTGCCTTGGGTGACGACCTCGACTCCGCACACAATCGGGCCACGACCGCCGTCGATGACGCCCGCGGGCTCGAGAAGCCGGTCAAGGACGCCGTCGACGGAGTGATGAAGAAGATCCGCGACGCCGACAAGAAGATCGGACAGCTCGACGACGGTGCACAGCAGGTCGCCGATGGCGCGAGCGACCTCCATTCGGGTCTCGTCAAGCTCGACAAGGGGGCAGGCGACCTCGCAAAGGGTGCAGGCGATCTCCACGACGGCGCGGTCGCCCTCAAGGACGGCACCGCGAAGGCGAAGGACGGCGTCGGGCAGCTCAAAGACGGGTCCTCGCAGCTGGCCAAGGGCGCAACGGACCTCGACAAGGGTGCGGGCAAGCTCGACGACGGGTCGGGAGAGCTCGCCGACGGCCTGACCAAGGGTGCCGAGCAGATTCCGACGTACGACAAGGAGGACCGCGAGAAGCGCTCCGACGTCGTCGCCGTCCCCGTCGATGCGGAGAAGGTGAAGAACAACGCCGTGAGCACCTACGGCGAAGGGCTCGCCGCGTTCTTCATCTCATTGGCCCTGTGGATCGGCGGCATGATCACCTATATGGTGCTCAACGCCATCCCGTACCGTGCGCTCGCCTCGACGGCGAAGTCGAACCGGATCGCATGGGCCGGCTATGTGCCGGGTCTCCTCTTCGGCATCGCGCAGGTCGCCGTCCTCTACGGGGTGCTGTGGTTCGCCCTCGACTTCTCCGCCGGGGCATGGTTCGGCACCCTCGTGTTCTCGATCCTCGTCGCGGCCTGCTTCCACTCGGTGCACCAGCTCTGCGTAGCGGCGCTCGGGGGTGTCGGCAGGCTCATCGCACTCGTGCTGCTGATGATCCAGATCGCCTCGGCCGGAGGAACCTATCCGGTCGAGACGGCCCCGGTGATCTTCCAGGTCATCTCCCCGTTCCTGCCGATGACCTACGCGGTGACGGGACTGCGCACTCTCATCGCCGGCGGTGACCTGTTCATCGCGGCGCAGTCGGCAGCGGTGCTGCTGTTCATGACGGTCATCTGCCTCCTTGCCACGGTTCTCGTGTGCAGCCGCAAGCGCATGGTCACCCTCACACAGCTCCACCCGAGCCTCTCGCTGTGAGACTCGACATCGTCGCTGCGCGATTCGAGCCTGCCGCAGTCAGAGCCGCGGCTGTCCCTGTGGCACTCGAGGTTAGTCGCCGGCCCTGACGCGACATCCTCGGCGGGCACCCGCCTTGCCGTCGCTCCCGTGGTGGGTTGTGCTCGATGATCGGCACGATCACACAGAAGCCACCATTCGGCTAGTCCTCGTCGAAGAACCGGGTATAGCGGCGAGGGTCGTCGAGGAAGCGCCGCCAATGAGCGACCATCTCGAGGTCCTCCCACGTCGAATCCCGTATGCCCCAGTCGCCGAGCTCGACGACACGAGCGTCCGCGGCACTCGCGAGGATGGGGGAGTGGGTGGCCATGACCGTCTGCAGACCTGCGCGCTCGCGTTCGCGGATGATCTGGAGCAGGGTGAGCGACGCCGTGAACGACAGTGCGCTCTCCGGCTCGTCGAGGATCCACAGACCGAAATCGGTGAACACTCCGGTGAGCATGTCGACGAACATCTCTCCGTGGGACTTGTGGACGAGTCGGTGTCCTCGTTCCGCGCCGATCTCGAGCAGGTGGACCATGCTCTCGTGCATCGTCTCAGCGCGGAGGAAGAAGCCATCGCGATTGGTCGTCGCACCTTTGATGATCTGCAGGTGATCAGAGAGTGCAGGCGCCGTCTCGCCGTGGTCTCGCACCTCCCACGCCGTCCCGCCGCCGTGGGGGAGTTCGAGCGCCGTTGCGATCGCCTCGATGATCGTCGACTTCCCTGAGCCGTTCTCGCCGATGAGGATCGTCGTGGTTTCGAACTCGAATCCCTCGAGCAGATCGCGCACGGCCGGGATCCCGGCCAGCCAACCAGGAAGATCGGGTGGGGAATGGGCGTGCGCTGCCACCGATCTCAGGGGGAGGCTCACTCGAGGATCCATGCGACAGACACTAGCGCGGCCCCCTGACGCGGCATCCTCGGCGAGGCAGGGTGCACCCGGAACGCCCGCCCCTACCCGAGCGCGAGCCGCACGGCGAGGATGATGAGGACGACGGCGATGACGACGTCGAGGACCTGCCACACTCGGGGCCGTGCGAGGTGGCCCGACAACGACCGGGCGCCGAGGCCGATGCCGAGGAACCACGTGACCGATCCGAGCATCGCCCCGAGCGTGAACGGCAGCACCCCGCCGAGACCCTGCTGGTTGGCGAGGTTGCCGAGCATGACGACGGTGTCGAGGTAGACCCCGGGATTGAGGAACGTCAGGGCCAGCGTGGTCGCGATGATCGAGCGCAGGCCGCGCTGCTCGGTGTCGGCGGTCAGACCGCTCGCCTCCCTCGCTGAACGCAGGCTCGTCCACGCGAACCACAGCAGGTAGGCCACGCCCAGCCAGCGGAGGATCTCCAGCGCCCACGGTGCCAGCAGCACGATCGCGCCGATCCCCACCGCGCCTGCCCCGATGAGCAGGATGTCGGCGACGATGCAGATCGTGAGCACCACGCCGAGGTGTTCACGCCGGATCCCCTGCCGGAGCACGAGCGCATTCTGCGGACCGACGGCGATGATGAGCGACCAGCCGGCGAGGAGTCCGCTGAGGAGATGAGTGACCATGCGGCCAGACTAGGACGATCCCATCGTGAAGAAAACCAACGGAATCTACATCTGATGCAGAATAGCTTCATGCACCTCGATCATGTCCGCGCGTTCGCCGCCGCCGTCGACGAAGGCACCGTGGAGGGCGCGGGATTCGTCCTCGGCATCACCGCCTCGGCGGCGAGTCAGCGCATCCGCGCCCTCGAGTCCCGACTCGGCCAGGTCCTCATGCGCCGCACCAACCCGATCACCGTGACCGAGGCCGGCGCGGCCGTCCTCCGCTACGCCCGCCAGGTCGAGCTCCTCGAATCCGAGGCCATGGACCGCCTCCACGGCATCGCCGCCGACGCCCGCGAGGGTGCGCCCCGAGACCCCGGCGCCAGGCGTGAGCCGACGGTGCTGCGGATCGGGGTCAACGCCGACTCCCTGGCCACCTGGTTCCGTCCCGTCTTCGCCGAGGTGGCCGACTGGGACGACGTCGTCATCCGCCTCGACATCGTCGACCAGGACAAGGCCGTGCCGCTGCTGACCTCGGGGGAGGTGCTCGGGACGATCACCTCGGCGGAGTCGAGCGCGTACGGCACCCAGGTCCGACACCTCGGATCGATGCGCTACCTCGCCGTCGCCACCCGGGGACTGCTCGCGAGATTCGGGTCGGACCCGGATTCCCCCACCCCCGCCGAGGTGGACCTGGCGACCCTGCCGATGGTCAACTTCGGCCGGGACGATGACCTCCAGCTGAACTTCCTCGCCCGCCGAGGCATCGCCACGGTCCCGCCGATGTCGGTCGTGCCGAGCTCGGCGGAGTTCGCCGCCGCCGTCGCCGCGGGTGTGGGCTGGGGGATGATCCCCGTCATGCAGCTCGAGGGCATCGACGCCGACCTCGTGCCCATCACCGCCGACCCCGGCGTCGACGTCCCCCTCTACTGGCACCATTGGACGCTCGCCTCGGACAGGCTCGCCCGCCTCACCGAGGCGCTCGGCCGGGCCGCGGCACAGATGCGCTGAGTCCGCCGAGGCTCACGCCCAGCTCAGGTGCGGCCCGATCAGCCGAGGATCTTCCCGATCAGCCACGTGACATGGGCGCGCACTGCGTCGACGGTCATGCGCTCGGGCGTGATGATCGCGTGGAGGGCCATACCGTCGATCGCGGTGAAGAGGATCGTCGCACTGGGGGCCACCTCGGCGGGGTCGAGATGCCCCTCCTCGGCGAGGATGCCGAGCCACCGATGCAGGCTGTCGTAGGTGATGTCGTGGGCGTGCTCGAGGAGGGAATGCGACCCCTCGCGCGGATTGGGGCCGATCGCGTTGAGGTGCATCGCGAACCACAGTTCGAGCTGGGCGTCGCGATGCTCGTGCGTGATGAGGAACTGGCTGCAGCACTCGAGGAGGCGTTCGGCGGGATCGCGGCTCGAGTCGCGGATCGAGAAGTCCTGGACGACGTTCTGCAGCGAGCGTCTGGCGACCTCCTGATAGAGCGCACCCTGCGTGGGGAAGTAGTGGCGCAGCGTCGAGGCCCCGATCCCGGCCTCCTTCGCCACGGCTCGCACACTCAGGCGGTTCTCGCCTGCGGGGGCGGACTCCGCGAGGCGGATCGCCGCATCGATGATCTCATCGCGCCGGGACATCGGTTCTCCTCTCCGAGCAATCACTGTACCCATTGCGTATAGTACAGTGTACTAGTACGCTGTACTAGACACCATATCGACCCCGCAATCCCGAGGTCTGCATCCCAGAGACCCGAATCCAAGAGAGTGGAGCCGCATCATGATCGAGAGCATTCAGTCCTTCGCCGATTCCTTCCCCGACTGGCTGCAGTGGCTGGGCGTGATGATCGTCTCGGCCATCCCCTTCGTCGAGTCCTACTTCGGGTCGGCGATCGGCGTCGCCATCGGCCTCAACCCCGTCGTCGCGGTCCTCGTCGCCGTCATCGGCAACACCATCTCGATGCTCGCCTTCGTCTACGGCGCCGGAGCCATCCGCGACAAGGCGACGAAGGGCAAGGAGAAGCCGATCTCGCACCGGCGGGAGCGGCTGAAGAGGATGTTCGACAGGTTCGGCGTCCCCGGCGTCTCCCTCCTCGGCCAGACGGTGCTGCCCTCCCAGATCACCTCGATGGCGATGGTGGGCTTCGGAGCGAACCGCAATGTCGTCGCCTTCTGGCAGATCATCTCGATCATCCTCTGGGGCGTCGTGTTCGGAGTCCTCGCCTCCCTCGGCGTCAGCGTCGCCCTGCGGTGATCTCGCCGAGGCGGTGGTCGGTGCGCGTCCGACCACGCAGCCGAGGTCCGGCTGGGTGCCGCCGAGGCGGTGACCGCGGCCGTGTCAGTGCCCCCGCCTAGACTGGGCGCATGACGGAGAACTCCCTGCTCACCGACTTCGACGCCCACGCGCAGACCGCCCTGGCGGAGCTGACGAACAACCCGGACGCCCGATTCCGGGACGGCCAGCTCGAGGCGATCCGCGACCTCGTCGAGGGAAAGAAGCGGGTGCTCGTCGTCCAGCGCACCGGCTGGGGCAAATCCGCGGTCTACTTCGTCGCCACCCGGCTGCTGCGCGCGGCCGGCGCCGGACCCAGCCTCATCATCTCGCCGCTGCTCGCCCTCATGCGCGACCAGATCGACGCCGCTTCCCGCGCCGGAGTCCGCGCGGCGACACTCAACTCCTCGAACCTCACCGAATGGGACGGGGTGCTCGATGACCTGCGCTCGGGCAGCATCGACGTCCTCCTCGTGTCCCCGGAGCGGCTGAACAACCCGCAGTTCCGCGACGACGTGCTCCCGCACCTCATGCGCATCCTCGGCCTCATCGTCGTCGACGAAGCCCACTGCATCTCCGACTGGGGCCACGACTTCCGGCCCGACTACCGGCGCATCGGCCACATCCTCGCCGAACTGCCCGCCGATACTCCGGTGCTCGCGACCACGGCGACGGCGAACACCCGCGTCGTCGACGACGTCGCCGAGCAGCTCGGGGAGCACACCACCGTCGTCCGCGGCGAACTCGCCCGTGACTCCCTCCGCCTCGGCGTCCAACCCGGCCTCGACCCGGGCGCGCGGATCGCGTGGCTGAGCTCCCACCTCGGCGACTTCACCGGGTCGGGCATCGTCTACACGCTCACGGTCAGCGCCGCCGAGGACATCACCCGGATCCTGCGCGACCAAGGCCACGAGGTCCGCGCCTACACCGGCCGCACGGACGCCGAGGAGCGGGCCGAACTCGAACAGCAGCTCAAAGACAACCGGCTCAAGGCGCTCGTGGCCACCTCGGCGCTGGGCATGGGCTTCGACAAACCGGACCTCGGCTTCGTCGTCCACGTCGGTGCCCCGTCCTCGGCCGTCGCCTACTACCAGCAGGTCGGCCGTGCCGGTCGCGCCACGGCCTCCGCCGACGTCCTCCTCCTGCCCGGATCCGAGGATGCGGAGATCTGGGAGTACTTCGCCACCGCGTCGATGCCGAGCCAGGCCGACGCCGATGCCGTGCTCACCGCCCTCGCCGAGGCGGACGGTCCCCTGTCCGTCGCCCGCTTGGAGACGCTCGTGGGCACGAAGCGCACCCGCCTGCAGCTGCTGCTCAAGACCCTCGAGGTCGAGGAGGCCGTCGAAAAGGTCCGCGGCGGATACGTCTCGACCGGGCGCGGCTGGACCTACGACCGTGAGCGCTATGAGAAGGTCGCCGAGGTGCGCGCCGCCGAAGCGCAGGCGATGCTCGACTACGAGACGACCGGGGCATGCCGGATGGAGTTCCTCATCCGCCAGCTCGACGACCCCGATCCGCAGCCGTGCGGACGCTGCGACAACTGCGCGGGGCAGTGGTGGTCGGCGGAGATCTCCGAGGAGCGCCGACGCGAGACCGCCGGAACGCTCCACCGGATCGGACTGCCCATCGAAGCGCGCAGCACCTGGCCCAGCGGCATGGCGAACATCGGGGTGTCCCTCAAAGGTCGGATCCCCGCCGAGGAACTTGCCGAGGAAGGACGCGTCATCGCCCGCCTCAGCGACCTCGGGCAGGGGCAGGTGCTGCGGGAGTTCCTCGCCGCCGACGCACCCGACGCCGAGGTGCCCGCGCAGATCGGCAAATGGTGCCTCGAGGTGCTCGGCGGGTGGGACTGGGCGCAGCGTCCCGAAGTCGTCGTCTCGATCCCGAGTGCTCGCCGCCCGGTGACCGTGCGCTCGCTGGCGGCGAACCTCGCCGCCGCCGGACGGCTCATCGACGGCGGTGAGCTGCTCCAGGTCCACGACCACGGCACGCCCGATGTCAACAGTGCCTTCCGCGTCAAGGATCTTCACGACGCGTTCGTCGTTCCCCCGGAGGTCGCCGGGGCGGTCGCCGGCAGGTCCGTCCTCCTCGTCGACGACGAGATCGTCTCACGGTGGACCATGGCGATCGCCGCCCGGCAGCTGCGCCAGGCCGGTGCGAGTGCGGTGCTGCCGTTCGCACTCGCGATGAGGGGGTGAGGCGTCAGGCGCGCAACGAGGCGGACGCGCCTCAGCCGCGAGGGATGCGGATGTCGCGGACCAGTCGCGGCGTGCTCCATTGGCCGACCTCGGTCAGCCAACTCGAGACCGGGTAGGCGAGCCGGACGATGAAGTAGTTGACGTATTCGATGACCCCGAAGAGCCAGATCCCGGCGAAGAGCACGATCGCCGGCGTCGGTCCGTCAAGACTGAGCACGATGCCGACAGCTCCTGCTGCGAGGACGAACGGGTTGAGTACGCGCAGGACACGGTAGACCGCAGCCACCCCGGGCGGCAGAGGCTGTGGAACGCAGGCGCGCACGATCAGCCAGTAGATCCCCGCCTGCACGAGGATGAAGAGCAGCGGTCCCAACGCGAACCATAGGGCATCGACTTCATCGTCGTAGGCGACCGGATCGAGTCCGAACCCGAGGAAGAGGGCGAAGACGGCGGCCGCAACCAACTCCCCGGTCCCGAGGCTGAGGCAGCGTCGCCGCAGACTCGCCCAGCGTTCGCGGTCGAGCGAACGGTCGGGGCGAGACTGCGCGACGGGCGTGCCATCAGCATCAGGACCGGGAACGTCGGTCATCGTCGAATACCGCCTGACGAGCGTGTGTCAGAGGTCCTGGTGAAGCTGGAACGTCGCGCCTTCGGGATCGGTGACGGTGGCGACGCGACCGAACTCCGAATCCATCGGGCCATCGAGCACTGACCCGCCGAGCTCGACGATCTGCGCCGCCGTCGCATCGACATCGGCGACGTTGAAGTACGTGCGCCAGAACGAGTTCGACACCCACTGGCTTCCGTCGCAGATGCCGGCCACGGCCATCTCATTGCCGCCGTTCGTCGCGTACTTGATGTCCTGGCCCTCCATTTCGACGAGGTTGAAGTCGAAGGCGTCGACGTAGAACTCGCATGCGGCGTCGTAGTTCGTCGTCATGAGTTCGAACCACACGGGTGTGCCCGGCACGAGCGGGGTCTCGAACCCGGTGAACTCGCCCGCCTGCCACATGCCGACCGCGGCGCCGGTGGGATCGACGACGACGGCCATCTGACCGAGCGGTCCGACCGCCATCGGTCCGACCACCTCGGCGGCACCATCGCTGATGGCCTTCGCATACGTGTGGGCGATGTCCTTCGTGTTGAGATAGAGCGACCACGCGGTGGGCATCTCAGGACTCGGGGTCCCGTCCATGTTCATCGCACGCATGAAGCCGCCGACGTCGACGCCGTCCTTGCGGACCATGTGATAGTGGCCGAAATCGGGTCCCTGGTCGACGATCTCCCAGCCGAAGATCTCCGTGTAGAAGTTCTTCATCGCGTCGAAGTCCTGGCAGACGTAGTCGATCCAGACGGGCTGACCTTCACGGGCATTCTCAGGCATAGCATCTCCTCGTTGTGGTGCTGTATGGGGTTGAAGGGGTGGTGCACTCAGGGGCGGCGACGGGGATGTCGTCGGATTCCGTCGCCGAGGTGGTGGTCAGCGCCAGCTCTGCGTGAGCTCGGCGAACTGCGGGCGCATGGCTGCCTGGAGGAGCGGGCCGAAGGAGACCCGCTTGACGCCGATCTCCGTCAGCTGGCTGAGCCCGAGTCCGTCGGGGATCGCTCCTTCGACGGGACGGGCGGTGACATTGAGGGGCAGCGGCACTTCGGCGACGACCCGCTTGAGGGTCTCCGTGTCGGGCATCGCAACGGGGTAGACGGAGTCTGCGCCGGTCTCCGCGCACAGCTGCAGGCGGCGGATCACCTCGGCGGTGGGATCGTCGAATCCCTCAGGTGACTTGAAGATGTCGGTGCGGGCGTTGATGACGACGTGGACGCGCTGGGCCTCGGCGGCTCGGCGCAGGTCGCCGATGTACTCGGCGTGCTCCTCGGCGCTGCGCAGGCGGCCTTCGCTGTGGACGGTGTCCTCGATGTTGAGGCCCACGGCGCCGGCGTCGAGGAGTCCGGCGATGAGGTCGGGGGCGGGAGTGTCGTAGCCGGACTCGAGGTCCGCGCTGATGGGCACGTCGACCGACGCGGTGATCCGCGCGATGCCGGCGAGGGCGTCCTCGAGGCGCATGTTCTCCCCGTCTTCGAAGCCGAGCGAATCGGCGAGCGGGTGAGAGCCGATCGTCAGGGCGGTGAAGCCGGCGTCGACCATCGCAGTGGCCGACCAGGCGTCCCACACTGTCGGCAGAACCAAGGGTTTGGCCTGGTGGTGGGCATCGAGGAGGGCTGCGGCACGGTCGGCGAGAACGGTGAGATCAGTCATGATGCCCACTGTTCCACCACTGCCGCCTTCTGCGCCAGACCCGACCGCAGTTCACCCGAAGATTTCAGCCTCGCGCCGAGGTGGGAAGGGCTTGGGCAGAGCACTGCGCGTAGGGCCGCTGCACAGCGCGAGCGGCGTCGTGGAGCCCGCGACTAAAGGACGCTCGGTGTCGATTTTCGAGTCCGGAATCGACATTCAGCGTCCTCGGAACGGGGTGCAGAGGCGCGCTGCCCTCAGCCACGCCCTCAGGCGCTGCGCTCAGACGCGCGGGGTGCGTGGGGGGACCTCGCGGCGATCGCCCGTGGCTTCGAAGGCGGCGGCCAGCGCGATGAGCGCCGAGTCGTCCCAGCCGCGTCCCGCGATCGTCAGGCCCACGGGGATTCCCGTGTCGGCCATCGTGCCCATCGGCACGGTCACCGACGGGATCCCGAGATGCCGTGGCACGAGGTTGCCGTTGGCGACCCACGTGCCGTTGCGCCAGCCGAGATCGGCCGAAGCCTCGTCGACGTCCATGTCCGCGGGGCCGACGTCGGCCATGGCCGGGAACACGACGGCGTCGAGGCCGTTGTCGTCCATCCAGTCCTCGAGGTCGACGCGCCTGGTCTCCTCGAGACCGCGCACACCCGACTCGAGGAGCGGAATGTCCGTCATCGCGGCGTAGGGGTGGGTGCGCACATGCTCCGGGTACTCGGCGATGTCGTCGTCGAAGCCCGTGTACCGGTCGGGCAGGGCGCCCTCGGGCTGCGGGAAGATCAGGGCGCCGTCGACCTCGGTGAGGCTGCTGAGGTTCGGATCGCCGTTGGCCGCCAGGAAGTCGTCCCACGACCATGCCGAGAGGTCGACGATCTCCTTCTCGAGGTACTCGGGGCTGACGAGGCCGCGGGTGCCGATCGTCGGCGCCCCGGGACGGTCGCCCTCGTAGTTGCTCACGACGGGGAAGTCGGTCTCGACGACCTCGGCGCCGGCCGCCTCGAGGTCACGGCGGGCCGCCTCCCACAGGGCGATGACCGAATCCCGGGTCTCGACGCGCTGCCCGGTGGGGCCGCCGATCCCGCCTTCGGGGTTCGTCCCGGCTTCGGGGTCGGCGTTGATGTACATCTTCGGCACGCCGAGGCGCTTGCCGGCGAGCACGCCCCGCGTGGCTTCGCGGTCGGCGGGCAGCAGAGCGGAGTACGAGTCGGGGCGGACCTGCGAGGCCGCGGGGATCTCCACCCACGGCTGGACCCGCCAGAAGTCGCCGCGGGTCTCGGTGTCGTCGGCGACGATGACGTCGAGGACCTCGGCGAGGTCGGCCATCGAGCGCGTGTGGGGGACGACGACGTCCATCGTCGGCACGAGCGGCCAGTTCCCGCGCACCGAGATCACCCCGCGCGAGGGCGTGTAGGCGATGAGGGCGTTGTGTGAAGCGGGTGCCCGGCCGGACGACCAGGTCTCCTCGCCGAGGCCGAACGCCCCGAAGCTCGCCGTCGTCGCGGTCCCCGATCCGTTCGAGGACCCGGAGGCGAAGGCGCTGGTCAGCCAGTCGGCGTTGTAGGGGCTCTCGGCGCGGCCGTAGAGTCCGCGCTGCATGCCGCCGTTGGCCATGGGCGGCATGTTCGTCAGGCCCAGGCAGATCGCCCCGCCCGCGCGCAGCCTCTCGATCGTGAACGCGTCCTTCTGCGCGATGAGATCGGCGAAGGCCGGGGAACCCGAGGCGACGGTGAGCCCGGAGACCATGTAGCTGTCCTTCGCGGTGTACGGGATCCCGTCGAGCGGGCCCAGCGTCTCACCGCGGGCACGCCGTTCGTCGGAGGCGACCGCCTCGGCGCGGGCCTCGGGGTTGGCGACGATGACGGAGTTGAGCTTCGTCTCGGTCTCGGGGCCGTCGAAGGCGGCGATGCGCTCGAGGTAGGCATCGACGAGCTCCGCCGAGGTGGTCTCCCCGTCCTCGAGTGCCTGGCGCAGGGTCGCGATGGACGCCTCGACCACATCGAACTTCGTCATTCTGGCTGCTCCTTCTCGGATCTCCGGTGCTGCGGCTGCCCCACCAGTATCGCCCACCCGCGCCGAGGCGGCCCTACGATTTCCGTCGCCGACCCCGATCGGAGAACAAGAAGCCTTGTGCTGAGTCCGCTCAGTAGTCGATGCGCTCCCAGCCGCGCTTCTCCGGCTGCCTGTCCCGGTCCTTCGCGCGGTAGACGATGTAGGGCCTGGTCAGGTACCCGAGCGGCACGGCGAAGACGTGGACGAGTCGGGTGAAGGGCCAGATCGCGAAGAGGAGGATCGCGGCCATGACGTGGACCTGGAATCCCAGTGGGGCCTGCGCCATGAGCATGACGTCGGGCTGGAACATCCAGAACTGGCGGAACCACCGGGACACGCCTTCGCGGTAGTCGTAGCCGCCCATCGCGGAGTCGACGATCGTCGAGTACACGCCGGCGAGGATGACGATCGTGAGCATGAGGTACATGAGCTTGTCCATGCGCGTCGTCGCCCCGAACACGCGGGTGTTCGTCCGCCGGCGGTAGAGGAGCAGGCCGAGCCCGCCGACGGTCGCCGCCGCCGCGCCGAGGCCGATGCTGATCGCCATGAAGTGGTAGACGTGGTCGGAGATGCCCACGGCCTCCGTCCACGTCTTCGGGATGCCGAGTCCGATGACGTGGCCGAGGAAGACGAAGATGATGCCGTAGTGGAAGAGCGGGGAGCCGATGCGCAGCAGCTTCGACTCGTAGATCTGGCTCGACCGGCTCGTCCACCCGAAGCGGTCGCGGCGGAAGCGCCAGATGTGCCCGAGCACGAAGACGGCGAGGGCGAGATACGGGATGATCAGCCACAGAATCGTGTCGAGGACGGTGGGCGTGCTCATGAGCGATCTCCTGTCACATCGGTGAGCGGAATGAGTGGGGCATCGGGTGGGGCTGCGCCGACCGGTCCGGAGTTCCGCCCAGGCACGACCGGGCCGGGGTTCCGGCCTGAGCCGACGGGCCCGTCCGGTCCGGGGGCGGGCACCGGTCCGCAGGTGCCGGTGGGCATCATCGTCGGCGGCGCCGAGGCGGTCGGGTCGTCCCCGTATCCGCCGAGTCCGTCGAGGCCCACCGTCTCCTCGGCGGGACCGTCGGCGGCCAGCCGCTCCACGGCGTGGACGTCGTCGGATTCGAGCGGCGGGAGGATCGCGCACAGGGCGCGCAGCGCGCCCGCCCACGGGGAATCGATCTCGGTCAGGTGCAGCCGCAGCAGCTCGAGTCCCGCCCGGTTGGCCAGCAGGATCCGGATCCCCGAACGCAGGTCGTGTCCGGCGGCGAACTCGAGCACACACGTGAGGTGGTCCGGCAGCTGCACATCGTCCATGTCGAGGCCGGCCGCACGGTAGATCTCCTTGATCTCGAGCAGCGCCTGCCCGCGGCGTCGCGTGTCCCCGTTGGTGAAGTAGGTGAGGAACAGGCAGCCGCGGCGCCGGGTGTCGAAGGTCTCGACGTAGTCCGCGCTCAGCCGGTAGACGTCGTCCTCGTAGAGGTGGTCGAGGGTGGCCTGGAGGTCCTGCCGGATCCCGTCGGGCAGATCGGCGGCGGCCAACAGCGCCCGGATCTGCGGCAAACGGTCCATGAGCTGCTCATCGGGGTAGTCGATGAGCCACGAGACGACCGCGCACACGGTGCGCAGTCCCGCCTCGTCGAGCCCGTCGGCCGTGCCCTCACCGCCGTCGGCGTATTCGTCGGCGCGCGTTCTCCACTTCTTCAGGAAGGCGAGCGGTCGGTACATCTCAGGCTCCCTGCGGTTTCTCGGGCGAGGGGAAGAGCCCGTCGGGACGGCCCTTCCCGTTCCAGTTGAGCAGGTTGACCCGTCCCCGCAGACGCGAGCGCTCGGGGGCCTCGGCACCGCGTTCGGCCAGCGGATCCTCGAGTCCCGAGGTGCCTGAGAACCCGGGGCTGTCGATGTCGGGGATGTCGGCCATGCCCGGTCCGCCCTCGGCGTTGAGCGGGCAGTCGGAGCCGATCCCCTCGAGGCTGTGCGCCTGCTCGGAGTGCCCGGCGGGGATGACGTAGCGCTCGCCGTACTTCGCGATCGCAAGCAGGCGGTACATGTCCTCCATCGCCTCCGGGGTCATGCCCACGGCGTGCGGGATGCGCTCATCGGGTTCGGCGCCGAGGTTGATGTCGCGCATGAACGCCCGCATAGCAGCCATCCGGCGCAGCACATCGGCGACGGCGTCCGTGTCCCCGGCGGTGAAGAGGTTCGCCAGATACTCGATGGGGATCCGCAGCTCGTCGATGGCGGCGAAGAGGTTGACGGCGTTCTCCGCGTCGTAGCCGGAGTCCTTGACGACGTCGACGACGGGCGAGAGCGGCGGGATGTACCAGACCATCGGCATCGTCCGGTACTCCGGGTGCAGCGGCAGGGCGAGGTCGAACTCCTTGATGAGCTTGTACACCGGGGAGCGCTGGGCGGCCATGATCCAGTCGTGCGGGATGCCTGCGCGTTCGGCGGCGTTCATGACATCGGGGTCGAACGGATCGAGGATGAGGTCCTTCTGCGCGGCGAAGAGGTCCTTCTCATCGGGCACCGAGGCGGCCGCGGTGACGGCGTCGGCGTCGTAGAAGACGAGGCCGATGTAGCGCAGGCGGCCGACGCAGGTCTCTGCGCACACCGTGGGTTCGCCGTTCTCGATCCGCGGGTAGCAGAATGTGCACTTCTCGGCCTTGCCCGTGCGGTGGTTGAAGTAGATCTTCTTGTACGGGCAGCCGGAGATGCACATCCGCCAGCCGCGGCACGAGTCCTGGTCGACGAGGACGATGCCGTCCTCCTCGCGCTTGTAGATCGCTCCCGACGGGCACGAGGCCACGCAGGAGGGGTTGAGGCAGTGCTCGCAGATCCGGGGCAGGTAGAACATGAAGGTCTCTTCGAACTCGAGCTTGACCTTGTCCGAGATCGACTTGAGCATCGGGTCGAGATCGCCTTTGGCATACGTCCCGCCGAGGTCGTCGTCCCAGTTGCCCGACCACTTGATGTCGAGGCGCTCCCCGGTGAGCAGGGACTTCGGCGGGGCCGTGGGGATGTTCCGCTGCTCGGGAGAGGAGAGCAGGTTGTCGTACTCGTAGCTCCACGGCTCGTAGTAGTCCTCGATGCCCGGCAGCTTCGGGTTGGAGAAGATGTTCGCGAGCTTCTTCAGCTTCCCGCCGGCCTTGAGCCGGAGCCGGCCGCTGCGGCTGAGCGCCCAGCCGCCCTCCCACTTCTCCTGGTCCTCGTACCCGCGCGGGTAGCCCTGTCCGGGCCGGGTCTCGACGTTGTTGAACCACACGTACTCGGTGCCCTTGCGGTTCGTCCACGCCTGCTTGCAGGTGACCGAACACGTGTGGCAGCCGATGCACTTGTCGAGGTTCATCACCATCGCCATCTGCGCCATGATCCTCATCGCTGATCACTCCCCATCGTCATCGTGTGCATCAGTACTCCACGTTCTGGTCGAAGCGGCGGCGGATCACGGTGACCTCGTCGCGCTGGTTGCCGGTCGGGCCGTAGTAGTTGAAGGCGAAGGCGAGCTGCCCGTACCCGCCGACGAGGTGGGTGGGCTTGATCATGATCCGGGTGAGCGAGTTGTGGATGCCTCCGCGCTGACCCGTCGTCTCGGTCAGAGGGACGTTGACCGTGCGCTCCTGCGCGTGGTGCATGAACGCCGTTCCCTTCGGCATCCGGTGGGAGACCACGGCACGGGCGGCGACGACGCCGTTGCGGTTGATCGCCTCGATCCAGTCGTTGTCGGCGATGCCCACCGCCTCGGCGTCCTCGACGCTCAGCCAGATCGTCTGCCCGCCGCGGCCCAGGGACATCATGAAGAAGTTCTCCTGGTACATCGAGTGGATCGCCCACTTGTTGTGCGGGGTGAGGTAGCGCACGGCGATCGACGTGCCGTCGGAATCGCCGACCCGCGGCTCCCCGAAGAGGGCGTTCATGTCCAGGGGCGGACGGAACGCGGGCAGCATGTCGCCCATCTCGTGGAACCAGTCGTGGTCGATGTAGAAGTGGTAGCGCCCGGTCAGGGTGTGCCACGGCTTGAGCCGTTCGACGTTGATCGTGAACGGCGAGTACCGTCGCCCGCCGGACTCCGACCCCGACCACTCCGGTGAGGTGATGACCGGCACGGGGGCGGCCTTGGCGTCCTCGAAGGAGACCTGCTTGCCCTCGTGTTCGGCGGACAGGTCGGCGAGCCGGCGCCCGGTGCGCCGCTCGAGCGTGGTGAACCCCTCGGTGGCCAGCAGTCCGTTGGTCGTGCCGGAGAGGCCGAGGATGTAGTCCGCTGCCCGCCGGTCCGTGTCGAGGCGCGGCTGCCCCTTGCCCACGCCCTTCGTCTCGACCCCGTTGATCCGCCGCAGGCGTTCGACGTGGTGGTCGACCTCGTAGCGGATGCCACGGGTGGTCATGCCCTGGGATTCGAGCAGGGGACCGATCGTCGTGAACTTCTCGTGGATGGCCGTGTAGTCGCGTTCGACTTCGACGAGCTTGGGCATCGTCACCCCCGGGATCGGCTCGCATTCGCCGAACTTCCAGTCCCTGACCCTCCCGTGCGGGGTGTTGAGCGCATCGGGGGTGTCGTGCTGGAGGGGGACTGCGACGATGTCGCGGCGGGTGCCGAGGTGGGTGCGGGCGAGTTCGGAGAACTTCTTCGCGATCGTCGCCCACGTCTCCCAGTCCGTCCGCGACTGCCAGGGCGTGGAGATGGCCGGGTTGAACGTGTTGACGAACGGGTGCATGTCCGTCGTCGACAGGTCGTGCTTCTCGTACCAGGTCGCCGCCGGCAGGATGACGTCGGAGTGCAGGGTCGTCGTCGTCATCCGGAAGTCGAGGGTGAGCAGCAGGTCGATCTTGCCCTGCGGCGCCTCTTCCCTCCAGTCGACGTCGCGCGGCCGCAGATGCTCGGGTGTCTCCTCGGCGCTGACGGAGTTGTCCACGCCGAGGAGGTGCTTGAGAAAGTACTGGTCCCCCTTCGCCGAGGAGCCCAAGGTGTTCGCCCGCCACATCGACCAGATGCGCGGGTAGTTGTTCTCCGCGTCCGGGTCCTCGACGGCGAAGCGCACGCGGCCGTCCTTGAGTTCGTCGACGAGGTGGTCGACGCTCGACTTCCCGGCCTCGGCGGCCGCCTCGGTGAGGTCGAGGGGATTGACGTCGAACGTCGGGTAGTACGGCTGCCAGCCGAGCCGGGTGGCCTGGGCGACGGCGTCGGCCGTCGACATGCCCGCGAACTTCCCCTGCCCGGCGCGGGCGGAGAGCATGTCGGCGCCGAACTGGTCGTAGCGCCACTGATCGGTGTGCATGTACCAGTACGTCGTCTGCGTCATCTGCCGGGGCGGCCGGGCCCAGTCGAGGGCGTTGGCCAGGTGCAGCCAGCCGGTGAAGGGGCGGATCTTCTCCTGCCCGACGTAGTGGGCCCAGCCGCCGCCGTTGACGCCCTGCGTGCCGCACAGGGTGGTCAGGGTGAGGAACGTCCGGTAGGTCTGGTCGGAGTGGAACCAGTGGTTCGTGCCCGCGCCCATGATGATCATCGACCGACCCTTGGAGTCGCGGGCGTTCGTCGCGAACTCCCGGGCGATGCGCGCCGCAGCCTGCCACGGCACCCCGGTGATCTCCTCCTGCCAGGCCGGTGTGTAGGGGCTCTCCGGGTCTTCGTAGCTGAGCGGCCACTGCCCGGGCAGGCCCTCGCGACCGACCCCGTATTCGGCGAGCAGGAGATCGAAGACCGTGGTGACGACCCGGTCGCCGAGGCGGCGCACGGGCACCCCGCGGATGACTTCGTCGCGCTCGCCCTGGCCGGCGGTGTCGAAGCGGGGGAGGCGGATCTCGACGGCCTCGGCGGGCGCCGAGGCGGACCCGGCCCCCGCCTCGGCGGTCTGGGTCTCGCGCAGCGACAGGGCGGGAGAGATGTCGCCCAGGTCGAGGTTCCACCGCCCCTCGCCGTCGGCGGAGAAGCGGTGGCCGAGGGTGCCGTTGGGCACGACGGGACCGTCGGCGGCGAGGTCCCACACGGCGGGTTTGAAGTCGGCGTGCTCGGTGTCGGCTTCGGCGGTGACTTCCGGTCCGAGGTCGCTGGCGGTGACGAAGCGGCCGGGGACGAAGGCGCCGTCCTCGCGTTTCTCGAGTTCGACGATGAAGGGCAGGTCGGTGTACGAGCGGACGTAGCCGTCGAAGTACTCCGTGGTCTCCTCGACGAAGAACTCCTTGAGGATGACGTGGCCCATCGCCATCGCCAGGGCGCCGTCGGTGCCGGTGGCCGGGGCGAGCCATTCGTCGGCGAACTTGACGTTCTCCGCGTAGTCGGGGGCGATCGCGATGACCTTCTGTCCGTGGTAGCGTGCCTCGGCCATCCAGTGCGCGTCGGGGGTGCGGGTGAGGGGGACGTTCGAGCCCCACATCATGAGGTACGAGGAGTTCCACCAGTCCCCGGACTCGGGCACGTCGGTCTGGTCGCCGAAGACCTGCGGGGAGGCGGGCGGCAGGTCTGCGTACCAGTCGTAGAAGGAGAGCATCGAGCCGCCGATGAGCTGGTGGAAGCGGGCGCCGGAGGAGAAGGAGACGGGGCTCATCGCGGGGATCGGGGAGAAGCCGGTCGCCCGGTCGGGTCCGACGTGCTTGACGGTGTAGACGTAGGCGGCGGCGACGATCTCGACGGCCTCCTCCCACGTGGCGCGCACGAGTCCGCCCTTGCCGCGCACGGACTTGTAGCGCCGGGCCTTCTCCGGGTCCTCGACGATCGACTGCCAGGCGAGCACGGGGTCGCCGCCGTGGCTGGCCTTCGCTTCGCGGAAGAGCCGCAGCAGGGCGCCGCGGACGTAGGGGTAGCGGACCCGGGTGGGGGAGTAGGTGTACCACGAGAACGATGCCCCGCGCGGGCAGCCGCGCGGTTCGTATTCGGGCATGTCGGGTCCCGGGCTCGGGTAGTCCGTGGCCTGGGACTCCCAGGTGATGAGCCCGTCCTTGACGTAGACGTGCCACGAGCACGAACCCGTGCAGTTGACGCCGTGGGTCGAGCGGACGACCTTGTCGTGCGCCCAGCGGTTGCGGTAGAAGGAGTCGCCCTGGCGTCCGCCCTTGAGGTGGATCTCGCGCTTGTCCTTAGACACCGCGGCCCTGGGGGTGAAGAGCTTCCGGCTGCCGATGAGCGCATCCATGAGCGAGTTGTCGGTGCCGGTCTGCGGCCTGTGCTCGGGGGTCATGACCGTGTCTCCTTGGTGTCCGGGTGCTCGGTGGCAGGGGTGGGGTCGGAGGCGGGGACCGTTCCCACCCAGAGGGTGACGAGGAGGGCGAGGACGGTGAAGCCGGCGAGGAGGAGCAGACCCAGGGAGTAGCTCTGGGTCGCTGACCACATGGCGCCGAGAAGGATCGGGGGGACGAAGCCGCCGAGGCCGCCGGCGGCGCCGACGAACCCGGTGATCGAGCCGACCCGGGCGGGGTCGGAGCGCTGGGCGATGAGGGCGAAGGTCGCTCCCGAGCCGAGGCCGAGGCCGGCGGACATGAGGATGAACTCGGTGGTGTAGACGACGATGTGCTGCGGGTCGAAGGACAGGGCGATCGCGCAGATCGCGATGAGCGAGTAGGCCACACCGAGGGTCTTGACCGCGCCGATCCGGTCGGAGAGCATGCCGCCGAGGGGGCGGGCGAGGACGGCGACGATGACGAATCCGGCCATCCGCAGGGAGGCGTCGGCGGGTTCGAGTTCGTAGGCGTTGGTGAGGAACGTCGGCAGGTAGACGGAGAACGCGACGTAGCCGCCGAAGGCGAGGGCGTAGAGGTAGGCCGCCTGCCAGGTCAGTTTTATCGACAGGGTCCGACCGAGCGTGGCGATGAGGCTCTGGCGCACGGGCTGCCAGTCCGGCGGGTTGCGCATCATCGTGTAGGCGAGGATCGCGTAGACGACGAGGACGACGGCGGCGACGATGAACGGCAGCTGCGGGGAGATGTTGTGCAGGGGCACGGTGGTGAATGCGGAGATCGCGGTGCCGATCATGCCCATGCCGTAGACGCCGATCGCGGAGCCGCGGGACTCCTTGGGGAACCAGCGGTTGACGTAGGGGACGCCGACGGCGAAGCTCGTGCCGGCGACGCCGAGGAAGAAGCCGCCGATGATGAGGGTGGTGTAGTTGTACTGTCCGATGAAGCCGACGAAGAGCACCGGGACGACGGTGATCATCGCGATGAACGGCATCATCAGGCGCCCGCCGAGGCGGTCGGTGAGGGCGCCGACGAGGATCCGTCCCAGCGAGCCGACGAGGACGGGGATCGCGACGATGAGGGCCGCGTCGTCGGTGAGCTTCTCCTCGACGAAGCGGGGGCCGAGCGGGCTGATGAGCGACCAGGCCCAGAAGGTCACCGTGAAGCCGAGGGTCGCGAAGACCAGGGCCTTGGTCCGCTGCGCGCGGGTCGTTGCGGCCGGTGCTCCGGCCATGGGGTGGGGATGGGGCTGAGACATCGTGAGTCCTTCTCGAGGTAGGGGTCCTCCGCCTCCGATGTCATCAGAGTCATCGCGCGCGGAGCCGTTTCGACCGTGTTTATTCGGTGCCCGCCGAGGTGGTTCCCCGGCGCCCGCAGAGCTGACCTGCATCCTTCTTCTACGAAATGTAGAAAAGCGTATGATCATGCCATGTCGATCACGGTGATGATTCTCAGTGGCGGCCGATCCTCACGGTTCGGCGGCGTCCACAAGCCCGGCGTCCGCCTCGGCGAGCAGACGGTGATCTCACGCATCCTCACCACCGTCCGTGCGGCGCTGCCTGAGGCGGAGGTGTGGGTCGCCGGCCCCACCGACGGGCTCACCGACGCTGAGGCCGGATCAGTGCGAAGCGTGCGCGAGGTCCCGGAGTTCTCCGGGCCGCTGGCCGGCATCGATGCGGTGGTTCGGGCGATGGGTGAGGCGGAGACCACGGTGATCCTCGCCGGCGACATGCCCCTCATCCCGGCCGCGCATCTGCGTGATCTCGTGACCGCGAGCACGGAGTCCGGGCTGCCTGCCGCCGGCAGCGACGACCGCGGCAAGCTGCAGTTCCTCTGCGCCGCATGGCCGACGTCGCTGCTCATCGACCGCCTCGACGACATCGGGGAGACGAAGGACCGGGCGGTCCGGCTCCTCTTCGACGGGCTCGAAGTGACCCCGGTCGACATCGACCCGAGCGAGGTCGTCGATTTCGACACCCGCGAGGAGTACGAACGCATCGCCCGGAGGCTCAGCGAGGCGGACGGAGCACCCGTGGGCGGTTTCGCGGGGGAAGACGGAGCAGCCGTCGGCAGCGCGGCCGATACCGGTGGCGGCACAGTCGACACCGAAGGCGTACGCTCAGCCCGTCGTCCGGTTCCCGCCGAGGTGATGAGGGTGCGCGAGCTCGCCGGAACAGAGCTCGCCGGTGCAGAGCTGGCGATCTCGGAGGCAGATGTCGCGGCCGTCCTCGAGTTCGCCTCCCACATCAAGCATTCGGACTCCACGGTCAGTCCCGTCGTCGCGGCCTTCCTCGCCGGCCGGCTCCGTGCGGATTACCCGGACACCTCGATCGCCGAGGCGCTTGCCCGGGTCGAAGAGGCCCTCACCCGGCCCGACGGTGGAGAGTCTCCGGCCCGGAGCTGACCGCGGCCGGATGGTCGTCACGTTCGAGTGCGTGCACAAGGTCGGAGACGGCTGCGAGGCCGCAGCATTCGGGGCCCGAGACCATGCCGGCGAGGAAGGTCCCGAACGGTCCGACGGCGCGGCACCCGGTCGTGGTGCCCCACTCGGCGCTCGCCTCGAGCAGAGCGGTGACGAGGTCCTGGGCCGCGGCTGCGTCCTCGCCGTCAGTGACGCTGAGGTCACCGGCAGTGGGGCCGTGGTCGTCGGTCGGATAGCCGTCGTCGGCCGTCGTGAGACCGACCGGTTCCCTACCGGGACGCTGGGGATGCGGCGCGAGAAACGGCACGCCGAGTGCCTCAGCGGCGGCGAGGACCTCCGCGGTCATCGCCTCAATGCGCTCGTGCGAATACTTCGTGGCCATGTCACCCTCCTCGGGCACCGACCGTAGGCCAACGGTCGGGGGAAATGCTTCGGTTTCGACCGTGCTTATTCGCCGCCGCCAGACGGAACGGTTCCCGCCGCTCCGGTACCCGCTGCTGTCGCCCGCGACCTCGGCTGAACACCGTCCCCCGCGACCGGGACCCACCCCAACGAGCGCTCCCGGCCTTCCTGTATTTGGTCCACTTGGAGGCGACGTGCTTGGCACTTCTCGCCGGTCCAACAACCGCGCACGCTGGACGTATGAGTATGGAGTTCTGGGTGACGTCGATCGTCGCCACCGCAACGCCGGGCACCGGCGCCCTGTTCACGATCGCCGCCGCGCTCTCCCGCGGACCGCGCGCCGGCCTCATCGCGGCCCTCGGGTGTGCGCTGGGGATCCTGCCTCACCTGATCCTCGCGCTCACCGGCGCAGCGGCTCTGCTCGCGGCGAGTCCCATCGCATTCCAGGTCCTCAAATGGCTCGGCGTCGCCTACCTCCTCTACGTCGCGTGGGGAATGTGGAGGGGGTCGGGCGCCCTCGACACGGCAGACACTGCAGACAGCGCCCCCGCCGCCCCCGCCGGGACTTCCCCTGCAAGCACCGCCCCCGCCGGCACCGCCCCCGCCGGCACGGGCGCCGCCCCCGCCTCGGCGATCGCCGTCGACCGCGTTCCTCGGGTGGACGCGCCGCTCAGGATCATCCGTCAGGCTGTGCTCGTCAACCTGCTCAACCCGAAGCTCACCCTCTTCTTCCTCGTCTTCCTGCCGATGTTCGTCGACCCCACGGGCTCCGACACCCTTGGTCTCATGGCCGGGCTCGGACTGATCTTCATGGGGCTGACCTTCGGCATCTTCGCCGTCTACGGCTTCGCGGCCGGCTGGCTGCGGCGCTTCGTCATCGGACGGCCGGCCGTCATGCGGGGCATCGACATCGGCTTCGCGCTCACCTTCGTCGGCCTCGCCGCCATGCTCGCGCTCACCCAGCAGTGAACGGTGCGGCTGACGCAGCGTGACCCATCGCCCGAGGGTCCGGTCTCAACCTGAGACGATCTCCCCGAGCGTCCTGATCGCCTGCTCGAGCGTCGCCGGGGAATGCGGACCGTAGCCGATGATCAGCCCCGGAGACCCGGGGGAGAACCGCAGGGCCGACAGCGGTTGGACGGCGATGCCGCGCTCCCTGGCACGGGCGGACACCTCGGCGTCGTCGACCTCGGCGGGGAGACCGACGTGAAGATGGAGACCGGCGGCGATGCCCTCGATGCGGGAGCCCGGCAGCCAGCGTCCGATCGCTGCGACGGCGGCGTCGCGGCGGTCGCGGTGGCGCCTGCGCAGACTGCGCAGCTGTCGTTCGAGGACTCCGGAGGTGATGAGCTCGGCGAGCGTGAGCTGCGGGAGCGCGGGGGATCCGAGGTCGGTGGCCCAGCGCCTGCGGACCAGATCGTCGTGGAGATGCCTCGGGGCGATCATCCACCCGAGCCGCAGCGCCGGGGCGATGACCTTCGACAGGCTCGAGATGTGGACGATCCGCTCCGTCGCGCTCGCGTGCATCGCCCGCACGGGAGCACGGTCGTAGCGGTACTCCGAGTCGTAGTCGTCTTCGACGACGAGGCCCTCGGTGGCCTCAGCCCAGGCGATGAGGTCGCGGCGACGGTCAGGGGAGAGGGTGACCCCGGTGGGGAACTGATGGGCCGGGGTCACGAGCGCCATGCGGGCGTCGGACGCGGTCAGGGCAGCCACGTCCATGCCCTCGGCGTCGACGGGAACCGGGTGGAGGCGGTCGAGCCAGAAGCCGAGGATGCGGCGGTTGCCCTCGGCACCGGGGTCCTCGACAGCGCATTCGCTCACCCCGCGCTCCCGCATCACCTGGGCGAGGAGGCTGAGGGCGCCGGTGACCCCGGCTGTGATGATGATCCGCTCGGGACCGACCGTGACACCGCGACTGCGGGCCAACCAGCCGGCGAGGGCCTCCCGCAGCTCGGGCACTCCCTGCGGGTCGGCGTAGCCGAGGTCCTCGGGAGAGGCCCCGGTGAGCACCGCCCGCTCCGCGCGCAGCCACGCGGCCCGGGGGAAGGCGCTGAGATCGGGGGCGCCCTTCGAGATGTCGAGGAGGTGGCCTGCCGGGGGAACCGTGCCCGGTGCTCCCGTCGGCGCTGGGCCCGCCCCCGAGCTGGCGCCCGTCCCTGGACCTCCGCTCGTCCCCGATCCCGGGCGTGTCCTCTGACCCGGGCCCGGTTGCATCGGGGTCCCGGCGCCGAGGTGGGCCTCGACGACCGTGCCCCCGCCCCGGTTCGTCGACAGCAGTCCCTCCTCGGTGAGTCGCCGATACGCTTCGACGACGGTGCCGCGGGAGAACGAGAGCTCGGAGGCGAGATCCCTCGTCGCGGGCAGGCGGACTCCCGGGGTGAGCGCGCCCGCGGCGATGGCCTCGCGGAGCCGCTCGGCCAGCCATCCGGTCCGGCCGCGCACCGGCGCGGCGGCGGGATCGAGGGAGAGGAAATCCGAACCCTTCATGCAGGCATCATCCCAGACCGAGCCGAAGTCGTGCAGGAACGTGCTCCCTGCGATCGCCGCCTCTCGCGGGGAGGCCCCCATCGCCATGATGACCATGTCACTTCCTTCCACAGTGTGTTCGGGACGCAGTGTGTCCCGGACTCCCGGATGCCGCGCACGCCGGCTCGGACCTCGCCCCGGACGTGGTCGAGTGCGTCACCGCGGGATCGCCCACGACCCGACGTCATCGAATCGGATGCGTTCCGCAGGTTAGTCCGATGACAAAAGTGGCTCATCGCAGTTGAGGGTGTAGTCGGGGTCTGAATCCGCCGGCCTCGAGTAGAGATCGGGCGATGTAGTGGGTGAGGTTGCGGAAGCCGAGGGCGGAGCCGCGGAGGTGTTCGAGTCGGCCGTCCGAGCTCGTCGAGACGGCAGAACGTGGTCAGGTCAGGGCGAACGAAGGTAGCGTGATCCATGTCGAGGTCCTCAGGATGGGCAGTGTCAGAACTTCCATCCTCGGAGGGCCTCGACCCCTATCCAGGCACCGACGCGCCCAACCCGACTACACTCTCAGCTGCGAAGAGCCCGATATCTTACCGTTGCGCACCCGTCGCACCGCCGGGGTCATTGTCGAACTACTCGCAATCATCGCAACTGTTCTCGGTCTCGCGACCTCGTTTGGCTTTGCAGCTCTCCAATTCACTTCTGGCCTCTCATCATTCACAGGGATAACGAGCAATGCTGCAGTCTGGCTCATTGTCATTGCCGTACTCGGAGGTCTGACAATGGTGTCAGCATTCCTCGGCGTCAACAAAGGAATGAAACGAGTCAGTGAGGCAAATTCAATACTCAGCATTGCCTTAATGGTAGGAGTCCTGGTATTCGGACCCACCATCTTCATCCTCTCAACGATGACCCAATCATTCGGCTCGTTCATTTCGAATTTCGTCCCAATGAGCTTCTGGACGGAAGCTCAGGCCTCAGCAGAAGCGTTGCCCAGCTGGCAGGATGCTTGGAACGGACCTTGGACAGTCTTCATTTGGTGCTGGGTCATCGCCTTCTCACCATTTGTCGCAGGGTTCATCGCACGAATATCCCGCGGCCGCAGTATTCGTGAATTCGTCCTGGGAGTCACCATCGTCCCGTCCTTGATCGTCATGGTGTGGGTGGCGATCTTAGGGGGCGCGGCGGTCTACTACGACGATGCGTCGAAGGGAGCAATCTCAGCTGATGTTGCTGAAGACACGTCTACCGGTCTATTTTCCATGATTCAAGGCGTTCCAGTAGTCGGTGGCATTCTTCTGATAATCGCAACTGTATTGGTGGCGACCTATTATGTCACGAGCCTGGATTCAGGGACTTACGCGCTCTCAGAGTTCGTCACTGCTCCAATGAAGTCCGGCCCATGGTTTCGAGTAGTCCTTGTTGCAAGCATAGGCACTGTAGCTGTCGTCCTGCTCACTGTCGGTGGCACTTCTGTGGTCGACACAGTCCAGACGGGCACCATTATCGGCGCTTTTCCTTTCACGTTCGTCCTCTTGCTCATGTTCATGAATCTCGTTCGACGACTACGTGGGCGCAACGCGCGGACCGAGCAGGAAGAAATCGCGATCAACTACGCTTCACATCTTCCGGAAGATGACCACGTTGACAAGAATGGGATCCCTCTTGATGACGATGGGCAGAAGTAGATCGGCGATGAAGTGTAGTTGCCCTTGTACACAATTGCGACCATGAAGACGATAGAGGACGGGATAAAACTTGACTGTATACATGGAAGAACTAGACGCCTTCACGTACTCAGAAAAGATCAGAGCTGGCGCTCCTGTGCTTATACCTGCGGGTTCGATCGAACAGCACGGTCGACACATGCCACTGCACGTCGACACCATTCTTTCTCGGAGGATCGCAGGAGAAACCGCACGTGAGGTCGGGGCCGTTGTCTCAGCCCCAATCACCTACGGATATAAATCTCAGCAGAGGTCGGGAGGCGGCAATCATTTGCCGGGTACAACTAGCCTCGACGGCGAAGTCGTCACAACGATAGCGAAGTCTCTAGTAAATGAATTCGCTCGCCACGGCGCAACAAACATCTGTTTCATAAACGGCCATTTTGAGAACTATCAGTTCTTGTATGAAGGTGCCGATCTAGCACTCCGAGAATTGAAGTCCGCCGGCGTCGAGGACTTAAGGATAATGCTTCTATCCTACTGGGATTTCGTCGACGATGCCACAATCGACAGGCTATACCCCGACGGGTTCGCTGGGTGGGATCTCGAGCATGGCGGTGTGCTAGAGACCTCGCTAATGTTGCATCTCTTCCCCGAGCAGGTTGATATGACCAAAGTCGACGACGGCCCTCCGGCCATATTGCCAAATTACGATATTCTTCCCGTCCGTCCCGAGCTCACTCCTGCATCAGGATGCCTCTCGTCCGGCGCTGACGCCACAGCGGAAAAAGGCAAGCTGCTTCTACAACACGCGAGTGCTCGAATGAGTGCTGCGATCACAAACGAATTTGGGCTATAAGCACATGCGGTAGTGGCACGAGCTCGCCCAATGGGTAGTGAGCAGTTTTCGAATAGGTACAACTCCTGGTGGGTGTGCAAGCGTCCGAACGGGCCTTCACATCGGTTGGTCAACTATTGCGACATGTCAACGAGTAGTCCTATTTCGCGCGAAACGTCATGATCGCCGCAACCGAGGCGTTGCGGCGATCATGAGGATATGTAGTTTGGCTCTTCGGTCAGGAAAGCTCGGGGTGCGGAAGCTCCCTGAGCTTCCGCCTACCTGCTCGACACGCGTCCGAAGAGATTCGCGATCGGGGCGAGCAGCAGCGGCCTGGCGGCGAACCAACCGGCCACGACCACGACCATCGCGATGAGGAACCAGATGAGACCGGCCCATCCGACCACGTCCGTGCCGGCGAACATGTACCCGAGGTTCTGTCGAAGTCCGGTCGTGAACACGAGGAACACGTGGACGAGGATGAAGAACACGAAGAACAGCATCGTCGGGAAGTGGATCGCCCGAGCCAGCGGCGCCGGGTAGATCTTGTTCAGCGTCGAGGCGTCCTTCGGCCACCATTCGCTCATCCGCACACCGGTGATCGCGGCCAGCGGAGCGGCGATGAACACGACTATGAAGTACATCAGCTGCTGGAGCGCGTTGTAGTTGACCCACGCATCTTCCATCGGCCATTCCATCGTGGCGTACTGCAGCGCCGCCGACAGAGCGTTCGGGAAGACTTCCCAACTGGTCGGCACGATGCGTGCCCAGTGTCCGGAGACGAAGAGCAACACGACGAAGACCACACCATTGGCCAGCCACAGCAGATCGAGGCTCGTGTGCAGCCAGAGGTTGATGCTGATCTTCTTCCCACCGTTCTTCGGCGTGTAGAACGCCGGCGGTTTCTGCTGGTGACGCACCTGCAGACCCGAGCGGATGATGAGCACCATGAAGAAAATGTTGAGGAAGTGCGTCCACCGCACCCAGCCCGGGAAGCCGGGATCGACGAAGTCCGGGATGTGGTATTCGCCCGGGTAGCGTTCGAGGAACTCCGGCACGCCCGGCAGGGTCGTGACTCCGCGCGCGGCGAGGATGAGGATCCCGGCTGCGACGATGAGTCCGCCGAGTCCCAGCCCGACGAGTTTGGACCACTGCCCCAGCGACTTCGAACCGATCATGATCGGTTCCTTCTTCGCTGCAGGCTTCGCCGAGGCAGTACTGCCCGAACCCGAAGACGTGGCCTTTGCGGCCGGTGCCGTCTTCGCGGCCGGCTTGTCCGCGGTGCGTGCCGCGGCCTTGTCGTCGTTCGTCGCGGCGGGCTTGGCCATCGGCTTGCGCTGAGCGGGCTTGTCCGCGGTCTTCGCCGCAGGCTTCGCCATCGGCTTGCGCTGAGCGGGCTTCTTCTCGGCTTCGTCAGATTTCTTCTCCGACGCAGAGGCGGCTCCCGCACCAGCGACCGCCGCACCTGCAGCGGCTCCCGCACCTGCGGCTGCCGCCCCGGCACCGACACCACCGATTCCGGTGCGTCGACCCTGTGGCTTCTTCTCGCCTGATTCGTCACCGGCGGCCGGCTTCGAATCCTGCTTCGTCTCAGCCGTCGACTGAGCATCATCGGCAGGCTTGGCTGCCTCAGCGGGTGCTGCGGCGGCGGCCTGTCCGGCGCCGGCGGTCTTCACTGCCGTTGCCGGAGCGAAGCCTTCCGGAGGCCAGGGGTCTCCCCCGGCGGTGCGGGGAAGTCCACGACGCAGCGGAACATCGGAGAGCTCTCCCGAGCCCGAGCCGCTTACGGCAGCTGCGGCCACACCGGCAGCACCTGCGCCGGCCGCGGCGGCTGCCGCGGGAGCAGCGGACGAGGACTCGGAAGTGGAATCGGCTGCAGTGTCGGCCGAAGGAGTTTCGGCCTGAGCAACGGTTTCCTCTGCGGTGCTCTCGGCAGGCGCAGCCGCTGCCGGAGCAGCACCGGCGGTCGAACCGCCTGCGGCCTTGGCTCCGGCGGGTGCGAACCCTTCCGGAGGCCAAGGATCTCCGCCTTCGACGCGCGGCAGACCGCGACGCAGCGGAACTTCGGCGGCGGGGGCAGATTCAGCAGCCGGAGCGGCGGCAGTTTCTTCTGCAGTCGACTCATCGTCGGAGGCAGAGGCGGCGACGGCAGCGCCAGCTACGGCACCGACTCCAGCCGTTGCTGCGGCGGCAGCCGGGGCAGCCGAGGACTCTTCGTCCGACTCGACGGACGCTGACTCTTCGGCAGCTGGCTCTTCGGAAGCGGGGGCTTCGGCCGACACTGCGGGCGCAGCAGAAGCACCGGTGGCCTTGGCTCCGGCAGGAGCGAGACCTTCCGGAGGCCACGGCTCTCCGCCCTCGACGCGCGGCAGACCACGACGCAGAGGTACTTCGGCCGCAGGAGCGGCAGGTTCAGCGACAGCAGATGCATCCGCCGAATTCTCAGCATCGTCGTCACCGGCCGCGGCAACACCCGCAGCGCCAGCGGCGACTCCGGCAGCACCGGCACCCGCGGCGACGGCAGCACCGGTCGAGGAATCAGAAGAATCATCAGCCGGTTCCTCGAAGGAATCCTCAGCTGTTTCCTCAGTCGAGCCCTCGACGGAGTCCTCCGCGTCGGCGGAAGCGACGGTCTCCGTCGATTCCTCAGCCTCGGTCACATCGGACTCGGCCGCCTCGGCGGGGGAACCTTCATCCAGTTCCTCCGTGTCGGATGTCTCCGGCAGCCACGACGCGCCCTCTTCCAAGGGTTCGCCGATGGTGCCCTCCGGGGGCCAGGGGTCTCCGCCTTCGACCCGGGGCAGACCCGAGCGCAGCGAACTGGAATAGGTTGCCATATCAGGACTTGTTCTCGTTCAGTGATTCGATGGCCTGCGGAACGACCTTGAACAGGTCGCCGACGACGCCGAAGTCGGCGATGTCGAAGATCGGCGCCTCGGCGTCCTTGTTCACGGCCACGATCGTCTTCGAGGTCTGCATGCCCGCCTTGTGCTGGATCGCCCCGGAGATGCCGAGAGCGACGTAGAGCTGCGGGGACACGGAGACACCGGTCTGACCGACCTGGTGCGACTGGGCGATGAACCCAGCGTCGACCGCGGCACGCGAAGCGCCGACAGCCGCACCGAGGACGTCGGCGAGTTCGCCGACGAGCTCGAAGGATTCCTCCGAGCCGACGCCGCGACCACCGGAGACGACCTTCTGCGCACCCCGGAGCTCGGGGCGCGAGGAGGTCTCGACGATGGGTTCGAACGCGGTGACCTGGCCGGCGCGCTTGCCGGAGTCGGTGACGGAGAGGACCTGCGAGTTCGCGGCCTGGGCCTCTCCGCGGTTCTCGATCGCACCGAGGCGCACGGTGATGACGGGGGCGCCGAAGGTCGGGGCCGACTGGGCGGTGTAGCCGCCGCCGTAGACCGAGTGGTCGGCGACGATGCCCTCGGAGTCGCGGCTCACGCCGATCGCGTCGACGGACAGCGCCGAACCGGTGCGCACGGCGAAGCGGCCGGCGAGGTCGCGTCCGTCGATCGAGTTCGGGACGAGGACGGCGTCGGGGGCGGTGAGTTCGGCCGCAGCGGTCAGCGCGTCGACGGCGAAGGTTCCGAGCGCGGAGTTGCCGTCGGGCACCTCGGCGACGAGCGTCTGCACGGCACCGAGCGAGGCGGCCTTCTCAGCGGCTGCGTCGCCGGTTCCGGCGGGGGCGATGATGAGGGCGACCGGGCTTCCGATCGCGGCGGCACCGCCGAGGAGTTCGGCGGCGGGCTTCTCGAGTGCGCCTTCGGGATCGACCGTCAGGGCGACGAGGATGGTGTCCTGGGGGAATTCAGACATGGGTGATCTCCTTAGGCCAGACGGTTCTTGATGAGGAATTCGGCGAGCTCGGCACCGCCGTTGCCGTCGTCGACGACCTTCTCACCGGCTTCGCGCGGGGGCTTCTCGGCGACGGTGACCATGATCGAGCGAGCCCTCGACTGGTCGGCGGCGTCGATGTCGAGGTCGGACAGGCCGATGACCTCGAACGGCTTCTTCTTCGCGGCCATGATGCCCTTGAAGTTGGGGAACCGGGCTTCGGGAAGCGCCTCGGTGATCGAGATGACCGCGGGCAGCTCGGCCGTTACCTGCTGCTGGCCGCCGTCGACGGCGCGGGTGCCGGAGACGGATCCGTCGGTGATCTCGACGGCGGAGAGGTTCGTCAGGTGCGGCAGGTCGAGGTGCTCGGCGAGCATCGCCGGCAGCAGTCCCGCGTTGCCGTCGGTGGAGATGTTGCCGGTGACGACGAGGTCGTAGCCGCCGCGGCGGATCGCTGCGGCGAGCACCTCGGCGGTGAGGCCGAGGTCGGCGCCGAGGAGTTCCTCGTCGGCGATGTGCACGGCGTCGCCGGCGCCCATCGCCAGGCCCTTGCGGATCGTGGCCGTGGCACCGGAGGGGGCCATCGAGATGACGGTGATCTCGGTGCCGTCGTGGCCGTCGGCGTAGGAGAGTGCGACTTCGAGTGCGCGCTCGCCGATCTCGTCGAGCACGGCCTCGGAGGCGGCACGATCCGCCAGACCGGTCTCGAGATCGAGTTTGCGATCCCCGTACGTGTCCGGGACCTCTTTGACCAACACAGCGATCTTCAACGTGGCTCCTTATTCGTGACGCAGGTCCGCCGCCTGGCAGGCAGGCCTGCTGCGAGTCGTCTCTGACCATAATCTACAGTTCAGAAACTGCCGTCTGGTAGTCAGGTTCGCGCGGAACCCGACGGTGCTCCGCCCTCCATGGTACGTGGTGGAGACCACACCGCCGACAGCGGGTCGCCCCGTCGAACGGCGGATCGCTCGTACTGAACGAACGATCACTTAAGTGTACGTGGGATCGAGGTCCCGTGCACCCCTGAGCTCACGGATCGTCGTCATCCCGCCCTCGCCGAGGCGGTCGATCCTCTCCGCGCCCGCACCCCATCCGCCCCGGACTCACCCTCGTCCGCCCTAGAATGGTGTCCACCCACCGCACCAGCGACAGCGCATCAAGGAGCACCCGTGTCCTTCGACCTCGACGACATCGACCGCAGCATCGTCGCCGCGCTCGTCGAGGACTCGCGCTTGAGCGTCCGGCAGCTCGCCGAACGCGTCCACATCTCCCGGTCGGCGGCGCACAAACGCTTCACCGCGCTCATCGAATCGGGGGCGATCAAGGGCTTCACCGCCGAGGTGGACCGCACCGCCCTGGGCATGTCCGTGACCGCGGTCGTCGTCGTCAAGATCGGCGAGCGCCCCTGGCCCGAGGTGCGCGACGAGCTCGCCGAGCTGCCCTTCGTCGAGAAGGTCCAGGCGGTCAGCGGCGACATCGATGCTCTCGTCACGGTCAACGCCCCGGACAACACCGCACTCTCGCAGGTCATCCTCCGCCGCATCCACGAGGTGCCGGGCGTGACATCGTCGCGGTCGCTGCTCATCCTCGACGAAGCCGAAGGCCACCGGCCCGGCGCCCACGGCTGAGAGTCGCTGAAACCCCCGGAGCGACGACCGTCGCCTCCCGTCGGATGCAGTGAATCGGCAACACCTGCAGCGACCGGAGGGCACGGCGCAATACGTCGGCTCCGAGGGTTCCGTGCGAATGAAACAGTGAGGCCTCGGGACGGAACTCCAAGCAGGTGTGTCAACTGCCGGCGAGCCCGTTGGCCTCATAGGTCAGCCTAACCTAACCATCCGACCGCCGCAACAGATTTCTTCCACCGTGACACCGTTGCCAAACGTCCACCCCGACCGCCTCGAATCGTGCACACCGTCCACCTTTGGCGCGACGATCGGCGCCCCCGTCCGTGACGGTTCCCAGGGCCTGGATCGGTGATCGCGGTCACGTCATCATGAGGTCATGACCATCGACGTTCCCACCACCGGCCGCGCGCTGCCGCAGCTGCAGCCCCTCAGCTTCATCGGCCCGGACGGCAAGCCCACCGACACCGACACGAACGGGCTGGAGATCCCCAGCGACCGCACCCTGGCGGGCCTCTACCGTCAGATGGTCCTCGTGCGCCGGTTCGAAGCTCAGGTCACCCACCTCACCCGGCAGGGACGCCTCGCCACGTATCCGTCCGCCGCCGGTCAGGAGGCGTGCGAAGTGGGAGCGACGACCGCCCTGGCACCGAACGACTGGCTCTTCCCTACCTACCGCGACTCCGCGGCGCTGCTCACCCGCGGCGTGCCCGTCGGCGAGATCCTCGCCGCCTTCTGCGGCGAGTGGCACTGCGGCTTCGATCCGCAGGAATACCACACCTCACCTGCGGCGACGCCGTTGGCGACGCAGACTCTCCACGCTGCCGGATTCGCGATGGCGTCCAAGCTCAAGGGCCGTGACGCGTGCACGCTCACCTTCCTCGGCGATGGGGCGAGCAGTGAGGGCGACACCCATGAGGCCTTCAACTTCGCCTCGGTGTGGCAGACGCCGACGGTCTTCGTCCTCCAGAACAACCAGTACGCGATCTCGACCCCGCTGCGCGAGCAGTCGAACGCGACGATGCTCGCCGACCGCGCCGCCGGCTACGGCATGCCCGGCATCCGCGTCGACGGCAACGATGTCGCCGCCGTGTTCGCCGCCGTCACGGCAGCCCTCGAACGCGGCCGCGAAGGCGACGGCCCCACCCTCATCGAGTGCCTCACCTACCGGATGGAGTCGCACACGAACTCCGACGACCCCACGAAGTACCGGGACGCCGAGGAGGTCGAGCACTGGAAGCAGTACGACCCGATCACCCGCCTCGAGGCCTTCCTCCGCTCCCGCGGCGTCCTCGACGACGCGAATGTCGCAACGATCGCCGAGGAGGCGGAGACCCTCGCCGCCTCCGTCCGTGAGGCGATGAACACGGAAGCCGAGATCGACCCGACCGAGCTCTTCGCCTACGTCTACGCCGCCGAGCGCACCGCGCTCATCGAGCAGCAGGGCCAGCTCGAGGCCGAACTCGCAGCACTCGCAGGATCCGAGGCATGAGCGTCGAGACCACGGACACGACCACGACACCGACGGGCACGGCCCCCGCAGACTCGGCGCCCACGGACTCTGCGCCCACCTCGGTGACCATGACGAAGGCCCTCAACCAGGCGCTGCGCGATGCCCTGGCCGAGGACGAGAACGTCGTCGTCTACGGCGAGGACGTCGGCCGCCTCGGCGGGGTCTTCCGGGTCACCGAAGGACTGCGGAAGGAATTCGGACCGGAACGGGTCTGGGACTCCCCGCTCGCCGAGTCGGGGATCGCGGGCACCGCGGTCGGCATGGCGATGGCGGGGATGCGCCCGGTCATCGAGATGCAGTTCGACGCGTACGCCTACCCCGCGTTCGAGCAGATCGTCTCCCACATCGCGAAGATGCGGAACCGCACGAAGGGTCGAGTCACCCTGCCGATCACGATTCGCATCCCCTACGCTGGGGACATCGGCGGCGTCGAGCATCATTCGGACTCCTCCGAAGCGTACTGGACCTCGACCCCGGGTCTGACCGTCGTCACCCCGTCGAATCCGGCCGACGCGTACTCGCTGCTGCGCGAATCGATCGCCTCCGACGACCCCGTGATCTTCATGGAGCCGAAGTCAAGGTACTGGATGAAGGACAGGCTCAGCCTGCCCGTGACGACGGCCCCGATGAACCGCGCCGAGGTGGTCCGCGAGGGCACCGACGCCACCCTGCTCGCGTACGGGCCCACCGTGCGCACCGCGCTCGCCGCCGCCGAGGCGGGGGGCGAGCACGGACTGTCGATCGAGGTCATCGACCTGCGCACGCTCTCGCCGTTCGACGATGAGACCGTCTCCGATTCGGTGCGCAAGACCTCGCGCGCCGCCGTCATCCATGAGGCCGCGCAGTTCGGCGGATACGGCGCCGAGGTGGCCGCCCGGGTCACCGAACGCAACTTCACGTACCTCGCCGCCCCGATCCTGCGGGTCACCGGCTTCGACGTGCCCTACCCGTCCCCGAAACTCGAGGAGTTCTACTTGCCGACCGCCGAACGTGTGCTCGACGCCCTCGAATCGTGGGACTGGGAGCTGTGATGAGTGCCGTGACGAACGCGGGCGCCCGCGACTTCATCCTCCCTGACCTGGGAGAAGGCCTCACCGAGGCGGAACTCATCAGCTGGAAGGTCGCCGTGGGCGATACGGTCCACGTCGACCAGACGGTCGTCGAGGTCGAGTCTGCCAAGAGCGTCGTCGAACTTCCGTGCCCCTTCGCCGGGACGATCGTCGCGCTGCATGCGAATGCCGGTGACACCGTTGAGGCCGGTCAGGCTCTGCTCTCCGTCGCCGAGGCGGGTGCCGGGTCGGGTGGCTCTGCCGGGGCTGCGGGCTCCGGCGCTGCTGGGTCGGGTGCTGGGGGCACCGACGATGGGGCGCCTGCGACCGAGCCGCCGGCCGTCGACGACTCGGAGGATCCGGTCGGGGTCGAAGGCGGCGGCATCGAGGGCGGCGGCGCGAACCTCATCGGCTACGGCACCTCGGAGCCGAAGGCCCGGTCGGGGAAGAAGCGCTCGTTCGGCGCGAAGCGCGGTGGTGGTGCGACGAGTGCAGCCCCGGCCGTGCCTGCGCGTCCAGCCGCCTCCCCACCCGCAACCGCACAGCCGGCCTCCACCCAGTCCGCGGCTCCCACGCAGTCGGCAGGGTCGACGGCTACGGCAGGGTCGACGGCTTCGGCACAGTCTGCGACTTCAGCAGTCTCCACCCTGTCGTCCACGACCTCGCCGGTCACCTCGCCGATCGTCCGCCGGCTCGCACAGGACCACGGTTTCAGCGCGAAGCACCTGCGCGGTTCCGGCCCCGGCGGGGTCGTCACGCGGGCCGATGTCCTCGCCGCGATCGACTCCGGCGCAGGCTCCTCGGCTGCCGACGGCAGCGTTGCTGGCAACGCCGCTGCCGGTGCGACGAGCCCGGTCGGGCTGACGTCCGCTGGAACGTCCGGGGACAGCGCTCCTGCGGCGACCGCCTCGGCGAGCATGCCCACCTCGATGCCCACTGACAGCTCGATGCCCACCGACAGTACGGATCACGACATCCGGACCCCGATCACAGGGCTGCGGAAGGTCGTCTCCGAGCGGCTCTCGCAGTCGCGGAGGGAGATTCCCGAGGCGACGATCTGGCTCGACGTCGACGCGACCGAGCTGCTGCGGACGAAGAAGGCACTCGAGGCACGCACGGGTGAGAAGTACTCGCTGCTCGCGCTCGTCGCGCGGTTCGTCATCGCAGGTCTGAAGAAGTATCCGATCCTCAACTCCTCGATCGACACGGCCGCGAACGAGATCGTCACCCATGGTGACATCAACCTCGGCCTGGCCGCGCAGACCCCGCGCGGACTCATGGTCCCCGTCGTCCACGGGGCCGGCGAGATGAGCCTGCGCCAGCTGCGCGATTCGATCGGTGAGACCGTCGGCAAGGCCGCCACCGGGAAGTTCGCGTCTTCGGAGCTCTCGGGCGGGACGTTCACGCTCAACAACTACGGCGTGTTCGGAGTCGACGGATCGGCCCCGATCATCAATCTGCCCGAGGTCGCGATGCTCGGCCTCGGGCGGATCAAGGACCGCCCGTGGGTCGTCGACGGCGAACTCACCGTGCGCAAGGTGATGTATCTCAGCTTCGTCTTCGATCACCGTGCCTGCGACGGCGCCGAGCCGAGCGAGTTCCTCACCTTCGTCGCCGACTGCATCGAGAACCCCATCGCCCTCCTCCCGGAGGTGTGAGGGCTCCGCAGGTGTGAGGGCTCCGCGCCTCACGGCAGTCGCCGCCGGGTTTGGCAAGATGGGCGCATGACTCCCGGTCCTGATCCTGCCCGAGCCGAGCTGCTCGCTCTGCTCGGCGTCGTCGCCCCCTTCCGCCGCACGGTCGTCGCCCGCACCAGGGAGAAGGCCGGTCTCCCGCAGCTGAGCGAGGCGCAGGTCGAGGTGCTGCGGGCCGTCGACCGTTCGGGCACGGCCACTCCGCGGGAGATCGCCGAGCTGCTCGCGATGGCACCGTCGACGGTGAGCAATCTGCTCCGCCCCCTGCTTGCCGCAGAGCTCCTCCAACAGCTCCCCGTCCCCGGCGACCAGCGGTCGAAGTCCCTGTCCGTCACGGCTCTCGCCCGGGATCAGCTCGCCCGCTTCGACGCCGCGGCCGCCGAGGTCCTCTCCGAGGCCTCCGCCGCACTCTCGGCCGCTGACCGGGCGGTACTCGGTGAGGCGGCCGGAGCACTTGAGCGCCTCCTCGCCGAGGTGCGCGACCGCTGAGAGCCGTACAGCCACACGGCACACACTGACACGGTGCACCACGTCCCCACGGGTTGACCGCCCCCGCCTCCTCAGATAGTTTTGTTACAAAACTATCTGAGGAGGTTCATCCATGCGCACCATCGCTCTCGAAGAGCACTACGGCACCCCGGAACTGCTCGCCGCCACCGGCCTCGACGTCTCCTGGCTTCCCGGCCGCCCTGACCAGCGCCTCTGCGACCTCGGCGACGACCGGCTCCGGCGGATGGACGACGCCGGCATCGACGTCCAGGTCCTCTCGGCGGTGACCCCGGCCGTGCAGGAGCTGCCCGCCGACCGCGCCATCCCGCTGGCACAGTCGCTCAACACGGAGCTCGCGGAGTCGATCATCGCCGGCACCCCCGACCGCTTCTCGGGCTTCGCGACCCTGCCGACCGGCGACCCCGAGGCTGCCAGCCGCGAACTCGAGCGTTCGGTGCGCGAGCTCGGCCTCCTCGGCGCGATGATCCACGGCGCCACCGGCGGCGTGTTCCTCGACGATCCCCGATACGAGGGCCTGCTGCGCACGGCCGCGGACCTCGACGTGCCGATCTACCTCCACCCCGAATACCCGACCGACACGATCCGCACCGCCTACTACAGCGGCCTGCCCGGCAGCGTCGGTCCGGCGCTCGAGACCGCAGGCATGGGCTGGCACTTCGAGATCGGCCTCCACATCGTGCGGATGATCACGCAGGGCGTCTTCGATCGGATCCCGGGCCTGCGGATCATCATCGGCCACCTCGGCGAGGGCCTGCCGTTCTACTCCCAGCGCCTCGACGACTTCGTCTCCGCGCTCGACACCGACATCGCCCACCCCGTGAGCTGGTACCTGCGCAACCACATCTGGGAGACGACGAGCGGCTTCTTCTACGACGGACCGTTCACTCTCGCCGCCGAGACCTTCGGGCTCGACCGGATGATGTTCTCCGTCGACTATCCGTTCAGCGACAACACCCGAGCCCGGGAATGGTTCGACCGCCTCGATCTGAGCGAGACCGACCGTGCCGCGATCTCCCACTCCACCGCCGAGGCTGTCCTCGGGCTCCCGTCGACCCGGTAGTCACCGCCTGTGGGGCCGCGGCTGTCCGCACTGGCACCCTCAGCACGGTTCAGTGCGCGGTTCCTGGACGCTGAGTGTCGATTTCACTGCCACGGATCGGCACTCAGCGTCCGGAGAACGCGGCTGCGATCGAGCGCGCCCGGCACTCAGCGTCCGGAAGTCGCCCCGTAACGCGCTCGATCCACGCGAGCCTTCGCTGCGCGTGGATCGAACCGGTGATCCTCCGATACATGAGGGGAGGAGTCTCTATGCGGGCCGGCTCTCGTGGGCGATGCCGGAGTGCTCGTCGCCGTTGCCGTACCGCAGCAGGCGCAGGGCGTTGAGCACGACGAGGAACGTCGACCCCTCGTGGATGAAGACGACCGGCCCCATCTGCAGGCCGAGCAGGCTCGCGGGCACGAGGAAGCCGACGATGACGAGGGACGCGATGAGGTTCTGCCGGATGATCCTCGACGAGGCGCGGCTGAGCCGGATGAGGAACGGCACCTTGCCGATGTCGTCGCTCATCAGCGCCACGTCGGCCGTCTCGAGGGCGACCGCGGAACTCGCCGCCCCCATCGCCACGCCCACCGAGGCGTTCGCCATGGCCGGGGCGTCGTTGACGCCGTCGCCGACCATCGCCGTGTCGCCCTGCGCCGACAGCGTGCGCACCGTGGTCACCTTGTCCTCGGGCATGAGGTCGCCGCGCGCGGTGTCGACCCCCACCTCGGCGCCGATCGCATCGGCCACCCGCTGGTTGTCACCGGAGATCATGACCAGCTGATCGACACCGGACCCGCGCAGGGAGGAGATGACGGCCTTCGCCTCGGCGCGGGGAGCGTCCATGACGCCGAGGACGCCGAGGAACCTGCCTCCCCAGCGCACGACCATGATGGTCCGTCCGGCGTCCTGGAGGTCGCGGGCGAGCGTCTCGATCTCCGGGGTGAGATCGCCGGTGAACATCCGCAGGCTGCCGAGTTCGGCCTGCTGTCCGTCGATCTCGGCCCGCACGCCCTGGCCGGTGATCGATTCGACATCGGCGGCCTGCAGGCGCTGATCGGCGGGAACATCGGGCTCAAGGCCGGTGACGATCGCCGTGGCCAGGGGGTGGTCGACGGAGGATTCGAGGGCGAGCGCCACTCGGGAGAGCTCCTCGGCGGTCACACCAGGTGCGGGGGTGATGTCGGTGAGCCGGGGCTGACCCCAGGTCAGGGTGCCGGTCTTGTCGAAAGCGATCGACTTGACCTTGCCGAGCGTCTCGAGGGGACCGCCGCCCTTGACGAGCAGCCCTGCCCGGGCGGCGCGGGCGACGCCCGAGAGCACGGCGGCCGGGGTAGCCACGGCCAGCGCACACGGGCTCGCGGCGACGAGGACGAGCATCGCCCGGTAGAAGCTGTCGGCGAACGGTTCGCTGAGGACCAGCCAGCCGAAGGCGAGGACGACGAGGACCAGTGCGATGACGAGCGGGACGTACCAGCGCTGGAAGCGGTCGATGAAGCGCTGCGTCGAGCTCTTCGTGTCATCGGCCTCCCGCACCATCGTCACCACGCGCGAAAGCGTGGAGTCGGCGGCGACGGCGAGGACGACGACGTCGAGGGATCCTGAGCCGTTGACGGTGCCGGCGAAGACACGCGAGGTCTCGTCGATGCGGCCCGGATTGGCCAGCGCGTCCTCGCGGTCGGGCGCCGGGGACTTCTCCGCGGGGATGCTCTCACCGGTGATCGCCGCCTGGTCGACGGCCGAGTTCCCGACGAGGACGAAGCCGTCGGCCGGGATCCGCGCATGGGGTCGGACGACGACGACGTCGCCGATCTCGAGCTCCTCGGTGGGGCGTTCGACGACTTCGTCGCCGACGCGCACGAGGGCGAACGGGGGTGCGAGTTCGGCGAGTGCCTCGATCGACTTCTTCGCCCGGCCCATCGCGTACTCCTCGAGCGCGTGGCCGAGGGAGAAGAGGAAGAGCAGGACGGCGCCTTCGGCGAACCGACCGACGCTGGCCGCGCCGATCGCGGCGACGAGCATGAGGAAGTCGACCTCGAAGCGCCCGCGCATCACCGATCGGATCGCGGTGGCGAAGGTGAAGAAGCCGCCGAAGAAGTAGGTGGCGAGGAAGAGGGGGATCGCGACCTGGACGACGGGGGCTCCGGGCACGAAGTACTCGAAGATCGCACCGGCGATGTAGGTCACGCCTGAGGTGATGGCGAAGCCGAGCTCCCACGCCGGACCACCGAGGTGGCCGTGCTCGTGATCGGCTCCCTGCCCTTTCGTGTGGGTGTGCTTCTCGTCTGCACGCGTTGTCTGTTCCATGCCTTCATCATATGCACGTATATTTATATGTCAATATGTTGTGGCGGAAACATGTGGTTGGTTCCAGGAACCTTTGAGGGCGGTGCCGACCTACTCGTCGAGGAGGGCGGCGGCGTACATCGGACGGGCGGCGTCGGCGCTCGGCGGGTGGAAGAGACCGGCGGTCGCGTCCCGGTAGAGACGCGACGCCTCGTGGCTGGTGTCGAAGCCTCCTCCGCCCGTGCTCATCAGGGCGATCTCCGCGGTGCGGCGGGCCACCTCGGCGGCCTTGATCCGGGCGGCCACGAGACGCAGCGGCCATCCGGAGCCGTGGTCGACGAGGTCGTCGAAGTCCCGGGAAAACGCGTCGATCATCGCGGGCACGGCCTGGAAGTCGAGGTGGGCGTCGGCGAGCCGCGCCCGGGTCTCGGGCACCTCGGCGAACGAGGTGCCCGACTTCGCGGAGGTCCGCTTCCGCAGTCCGGCGGCCCCGATCTCCAGGGCACGCGCGGCCACTCCCGCGTAGACGGCGGCGATGAGGAGCTGGAAGTTGCTCGTGATCGCGAAGGTGAGCAGATCGGGGTGGCGGCCGGCGGGGATGATCCGGGAGACGCGGTCGGGGCGCATGGGCACGTGGTCGAGGATCGTCGCCCGCGACTGCGAGGCGCGCATCCCGAGGACGTCCCACCGGTCGGAGACCGTGATGCCGGGCGCGGTGCGGTCGATGAACCCGTAGACGAGTTCCCCGGCCGCCGGTTCGTCGGCGTCCGGGCCGGCGAGACCCTCGTCGTCGCGGGTCACCGCACCGTGGACGATGAGCCGCGTCCACACTGGGGAGAGCGAGGTGAAGATCTTCACGCCCGTGAGTTCGAAGCCGCCGTCAGCCGTCGGCACGGCTTCGGTCGTCGAGCCCTGGAGGACCCAGTCGTTCGAGGGTTCGGAGATGCCGAAGGCGAAGATCTCACCGGACATGACCTCGTCGAACACCCAGTTCAGCGAGTCGTCGCCGCGGTCGGCCAGGGCCTTGACGACGCCGGTGGTCATGAGGTGCATGTTGATCGCCAGGGCCGTCGCCGGGGCGGCCGCGGCCAACCGCTGCTGGAGCCTGGCGACCTCGAACAGGGTCAGTCCCGGGCCACCGTGGGAGGCGGGGACGAAGAGCGTGAGATAGCCGAGGGCTCTGAGCTCCTCGAGGTCCTCGTCGAAGAACGTGTTCTCCCGGTCGTAGACGGCGGCGCGTTCCCGGAACCGCTCGAGGGTCTCCTCGGGCAGGTAGCGCGCGGCCAGGTCGGCGATACGGGTCTCACGGTCGGTCATCGGTGCTCCTTGCTGGTGGGTGGTGACGCAGGACGATCGCCCCGTTGTGGCCGCCGAATCCGAACGACGTCGACAGCACGGTCTCCAGTCGCGCATCGTCGGCGAGGGCACGGGGCTGATCTGCGACGATGTCCCAGCCGTCGAATTCCGGTTCGCCGAGGTTGATCGTCGGCGGCAGCGTCCGTGTCCTCAGCGTCTCCACCGCGAGGACCGCTTCGACGACGCCCGAGGCACCGAGGAGGTGCCCCGTGCTCGACTTCGTCGCGCTGATCGGGATCCTGCGGGCGGCCGCCCCGAGCGCCGCGTCGAAGGCGGCGAGCTCGGCCCGGTCGCCGGCGGGAGTGCCTGTGGCATGCGCGTTGATGTGGTCGACGTCTCCGGGCCTCAGGCTCGCATCGGCGAGTGCCTCGACCACGGCAGCCGCGGCGCCGCGTCCCTGCGGGTGCGGGTTCGTCGGATGGTGGGCGTCGCTCGCAGCTCCGAAGCCGGCGAGTTCGGCGAGAATCTCAGTGCCGCGCGCTCTCGCGCTGTCTGCCGATTCGAGGAGGATCGCCGCAGCTCCCTGACTCATGACGAAACCGGTGCGGTGCGAGTCGAAGGGTCGGCTCGCGGCGCTCGGATCGTCCTCGTAGCCGGCGGCGAGCGCCCGCATGTTCGCGTTCGAGGCGAGGTTGACCGGTCCCAGGCAGTCCTCCATCCCGACGACGAGGACGGCATCGGCGTATCCGTGGCGGATGCGCCGCATCCCTTCGCCGAGGCCGATCGCCCCGGATGCGCACGTCGCCGACACTCCCTGCGCGGGTCCGCGGATGTCGTGGCGCTGGCTGATGAGCGCGGCGGCGGAGTCGGGGGCGCCGTGGATGGCGAGGGTGAGCGGGACGCCGCGGGGGCCGGAGGCGTCGAGGGCGCGGGTGGCCTCCTGCATCGCATCGACCGGGCCCGAGCCGGTGGCGGCGATGACCGCGACCCGCGACCGGTCCCACGGCAGCTCCTCGGATGGGGCAGGGAGTCCCGCGTGCGTGAACGCCTGGTCGGCGGCCGCGATCGCCCAGTGCTGGACCGGGCTGAGTCTGCGGGCGAGAGCCCGGGGCAGGACCGCCTCGGCGTCGAAGTCCCTGATCTGCCCGCCGATGCGCACGGCGAGGTCGGCGAACTGCTCGCCGGTGAGGACGTCGATCGCGCTGCGGCCACCCCGCACGGAGTCCCAGAGCGTTCTCACGTCGAGTCCGCTCGGGGTGATCGCACCCATGCCGGTGATGGCGACGCGGCGATCGGTGGTCACAGTCGTAGTCCTTGTCCGTCCACGATGAGGTCAACGATTTCGGCCCGCCGGATCTTCCCGCCGACCGTCCGCGGCAGCCGATCGAGGACGAAGAATCGGCGGGGCACGAACTGCGGGGCCAGGCGCGACCGGGCGTGGGCCAGCAGGGCGGCCTTGCCGATGCCCTCACCGCCGGCTTCGATGACGAGGGCGACGATGCTCCCGAGAGCGGCATCGGGCAGGACGATCGCGACCACCTCGCCGAGGCGGTGCCCGCCGGCCGCATATCCGTCGAAGGCGCGTTCGACCTCGGGCAGGGACACCTTGTGCCCACCGGTCACGGCGATGTCACCGGCCCGTCCGGCGAGCTGGAGGCGACCGTTCGACATCCGCCCCTGGTCATCGACGGTTGCCCAGCCGTCGGGACCGCGCAGCACCGCCTCGGTCGTGCCGGTGACATAGCCGTCGGAGCACGCGGCGGCGAGGATCCACAGCGTCCCGAGTTCGCCGTCGGGCACAGGATGCCCTGATTCGTCGCGGATCTGTGCCCCGATCGTCGGGTAGATCTCGATCCACGTGCCGTCCCCGTCCCGGCTGTCGCCGATGAAGCCGATCTCCGCGGCACCGTAATAGCTGATGAGGCGGGTGCGGGGAAGTACCTCGCCGAGGCGGTCGCGGATGGCAGCGGGCAGGTTCGCGCCCCCGGTGACGACAAGGTCGAGACCGACGAAACGGGCGGGGTCGCGGTGGGCCGCCTCGGCGAGGGCCTTGACGACGGCGGGAACGGCGACGATGCGGGTGATCGACTCTTCGTTGATGCGGGCGCCGAGGGTGAGGGGTTCGAACTCGTCGGCTAAGTGGATCGAACCGGCCGTCGCGAGGCTCTCGATGACGGCGTAGAGGGTGAGGCTGTACGAGACTGGGCCGGGGGCCAGCGTGACGATGCCCGGCAGCGGTTCGAGGTGGGCGGCGGAGACGGCGACGTTCGCGCGGTACTGGTCGCGGGTCTTGATGAAGGCCTTCGGGTTGCTCGTCGTCCCGGAGGAGAAGAGCATGAGGAACGGTTCGGCGCCGTCCCGGACTGTGGGGGCAGGCAGCGGGGTCTGCTGGGCCTGCGCCGTTCGCGTACGACGGTCGACGGCGTCGGTGAAGGCGGCGGAGGAGATGACGGTGCCGGTCCAGCCGGTGGCGGCGAGCGCCTCGGCGAGGGCGGGGGAATCGCTGATGACGAGCCCGATCCCGGTCACGGTGATGACCCCGACCTGATGGTCGAGCGGCCAGCGGGGGTCGATGGTCGCAGAGACCGCCCGGAAGCCGGCGAGCCCGGCGATGATGCGAGCGGTGAGGAACGCCGAGGTGAGGCTCACGGCCGTGATCGGGATGCCCAGGGTCTCGGGCGCGGGTGCCGGCGGGGTCTCCTGCGCACGGTGGAGGTCGTCGACGGCGGCGAAGAGGGCCTGCGAATCGGCGACGAGCTCAGCGTAGGTCAGTCGTTCGTGCGCACCCGCGATCGCGAGTCGATCGGGGTGGGTGCGAGCGGTTTCGAGGATGGTGGCGGTGATCGGCACGGGCAGACTTCCGGGTGAAGACCCAGGTCAGGGGGCTTTGGCCGGGACGGGGCTGCTCGTGAGGGTATTCGGGTCGGCGACGATGACCTCGGCTTCGGCGATGGGGAGGACGACGCCCATCGGGTCGGTCAGGCCGGCCTCGGCGTAGAGCCGTGAAACGCGGGTGCGCAGGGAGCGCATGATGAAGATCGCGACGATGGGGATGAGGACGATGATGACGACCGAGGTGACGCCCACGGCCAGGGACACGGAGTTCGCGACGCCGTACATCGGCAGGCCGAAGAGGCCGAGGGCGGCGCCGAGGATCGCCAGCGCGCCGAGCCACACGAGGACGAGCGTGATGCGGCTCCACACCGCGTCGAAGCGGCCGATCTCCTCGTCGAGGACGTCGAAATCGGAGAGTTTCGGGCGGCGGGTGGTGGGGAGTTCGCGGTAGATCCGCTCCCCCGGATCCTCACCCTTCGACCACTGCCGGATGACTTTGCCCTTGCCCGTGATGTGCCACTGAGATGTCCACTCGTCACTCATAGTCGGAAGTCTAAAGGGTCGAGATGACCGGTCAATTGACAGCGGTGGATCCGCGGGCGGGGAGCTGCTCGCTACGGGGAGCGCTCGCACCACCGAGCGCAGACACGGAACGGGCGCCGTGCCCGGAGGGGAGGAACTCCCGCCCCGGACACGACGCCCGCTCTCACGCGACCGATCCGAATCCGGTCAGCTGACCGAGCCCAACCCGATCAGCCGTCCGAGCCGAACCCGCTCACGCGGATCCGATCACTCGGCGACGTAGTACATGCGCTTGTTGACGAACTCGTCCATGCCGTAGGGGCCGAGCTCGCGGCCGAAGCCCGAGCGCTTGGTGCCGCCGAACGGGATCTCCGCGCCCTCACCGGCAGGGGTGTTGACGTTCGACATGCCGACATCGAGGCGCTGGGCGATCTTCGCAGCGCGCTCCTCGTCCTTCGAGAACACGGCGCCGCCGAGTCCGAAGTCCGTATCGTTGGCGAGCTCGAGGGCGTCGTCGTCGTTGGTGACCTTGTAGACGGTCGCGACGGGTCCGAAGAGCTCCTCACGGTAGGCGTCCATCTGGTCGGTCACGTTCGTGAGCACGGCCGGGGAGATGTAGGCCGAACCGTCATCGGCGAGCTCACCGCCGACGAGGGTCGCACCCTGCTCGACGGCGCGGTCGAGCTGCTTGCGCAGGTTCTCCGCGGCGGCGCGCGAGGACAGCGGCGAGTATCCGCCCTCGACCGGATCGGACGGGTTCGACTTCTGCGAGCTCTGCGCACGCTCGGTCAGTCCTGCGACGAAGTCGTCGTAGATGTCGTCCATGACGATCATGCGCTTGTTCGCGTTGCAGACCTGGCCGGTGTTGTACAGGCGCGTGCCCCACGCGGTGTCGACGGCCTCGTCGAGGTTGTCCGTGTCGAGGATGATGTACGGGTCGGATCCGCCGAGCTCGAGGACGGCCTTCTTGAGGTACTTGCCGGCGAGCGCGCCGACGATCGAGCCCGCACGCTCGGACCCGGTCAGGGACACACCCTGCGTGCGCCGATCGGCGATGATCGTCTCGACCTGGTCGTGCGAGGCGTAGACGTTCGTGTAGACGCCCTTGGGCACACCCGCGTCGTCCATGATCTGCTGGATCGCGGCCGCCGACCGCGGGCAGATCTCAGCGTGCTTGAGGATGATCGTGTTGCCGAGCACGAGGTTCGGGGCCGCGAAGCGCGCGACCTGGTAGTACGGGAAGTTCCACGGCATGATGCCCAGCAGCACGCCGACGGGACGACGCTGGATGTATGCCTTGCCGCCGGAGAAGGACTTGATCTCCTCGTCCTTGGAGAACTCGGGGCCGTTGTCGGCGTAGTAGTTGAAGATCGCCTCGCTGAACTCGGCTTCCTCGATGCCTTCGGGGACGGGCTTGCCCATCTCCTCGGCGATGATCTTCGCGAGCTCTTCCTTGCGCTCGCCGAAGAGGTCGGCGACCTTGTTGACGATCGCCGCGCGCTCTTCGATGGTCTTCTCACGCCACTTGAGGTAAGCAGCCTGTGCCTCGTCGATGACCTGGCCGATCTGCTCGTCGGTCGCGGTGTCGAACCGTTCGACGATCTCGCCCGTGGCCGGATTCTCGACCCGGTAGCCGGTCGCGGCGCTGACTGAACTGCTCATTCCAGACTCCTTTGACTCGTGGCACCCTGGGTGGTTCCAGGGAAGCGAATGCCTACCGCGACGCCGTCGGAATCGACGGATCGCGTATGCCTGTCCCTCACGCTATCAACACGTGACCTGAGCAACAAGTGGCGGAACCTGGGGGTATCATCAGCGCCCCGAGCACTCTGACGACCCCGCCGAGGTGGTGCGGATTCCGTCTCGCAAACGACGGAATCCGCAAGCGGGCACTACGGATGTCACGGTTTCGGCAGGACTCGCCGAGGCGGCCTCACCACCTCGGCGGACCCGATCCTCACCGTCCGAGCAGGTCGAGGGCGTGTGAGGTGATCGAGACGGCGTCGATGCCGTGGATCTCGTAGGCCTCGGCCACCGAGGAGGCCTGCCCGAAGTCGCTGACGCCGAGGTTGCGCGTGCGGTCCCCGCGGATGCCGGCGAGGAACGACAGCGTGTGCGGGTGGCCGTCGAGGACGGTCACCAGCGGGGTCGGGTGGGCTGCGGGGAAGAGCTCCTCGGCGATCGCCGAGCGCGGGCTCGGGCTCACCTTCGTCCGCTCCTGCACGGCCCGGAAGATCTTCGACGGGGAGGTCAGGCACACGACTCCGGCGCGCACGCCGAGCCCGGTCAGGCGCTCTGCCGCCTCGAGGACCTCGGTCATCATCGCCCCGACGCCGACGAGCGTGACTTCGTCCGCGCCGGCCGGGTGCGGGCTGAGCCGGTAGCCGCCGGCGATGACCTGGCGGCGCCGGCGCTCGCGCAGCAGCGCATCCTCGGGCACTGCCGCGAGCTCCTGTGCCACGGGCCGGGTCGTCAGCCGGAAGTACGCGGAGTCGCCGTCGGGGTCGGCGAGTTCGGACAGAGCCTCGAGCAGCGTCCATTCGAGGTCCTGCGCGAAGGCCGGCTCCCAGCTGGTCAGCCGCGGGATCTCGAGGGTGACCGAGGGCGTGTTGAACGACTGGTGCGCCCCGCCTTCGGGGGCGAGCGTCACTCCCGAGGGCGTGCCGACCATGATCGAGCGCCCGCCCGCGTAGAGGCCGAAGGTCCACGGTTCGAGCGCCCGGTTGATGAAGGGGTCGTAGATCGTCGCGATCGGCAGCAGCGGCTGCCCCCACCGGGACCCCGTCGCCCCGAGTTCGCAGGCGAGCGAGACGAGGTTGACCTCGGCGATGCCCATCTCGATGTGCTGGCCGCCCGCGCCCTCGTGCCATTTGAGGACACGCTCGCGGTCGTCGGAGAACCAGTCCTCGCGTCCGGCCGGGGACCACACGCCGGTCTTGTTGATCCAGCCGCCGAGGTTCGTCGACGTCGCGACGTCGGGTGAGACCGTGACGACTCGGCGGGCGACCTCCGGGGCGACGTGCTTGAGGTCGGAGAGGAACCGGCCGAGGGCCGCCTGCGTCGAGACCACGGACTTCGGGGTGAAGCCGAGCTCGGCCGGCACCTCGGCGACGGCATGGGTGGTCAACGGCTCCCGCCGGAGCCGGTCCGCGGTCTCCGCGCACAGTCGACCGGCCGGGGTGTCCGGGTCGAAGGCGACCCACGGGTTCTCCAGCTCCATACCCGAGGCGGCCGCGAGGTCGCGCATCTGCGCCTCGGTGAGCTGGGCGGCGTGGTTGCCCGGGTGGCCTTCCGTGGCCAGCCCTCGGCCCTTGATCGTGTAGGCGAAGACGACGGTGGGCCGGGTGTCGTCGATCTGGTCGAAGGTGTCGACGAGCTGCCCGAGGTCGTGACCGCCGAGGTCGCGGATGAGGGAGGCGAGCGCATCGGGGTCGAACCGGTCGATGACGGTGCGCAGGGAGGCGGCGTCGACCTCGGCGAGGCCGGAGAGCAGTCGGTCGTGGACCTCGGTGGGGTGGGCGCGCAGGAGCCGCTGGTATTCGGGATTGGGCATGGACACGAGTCGGTCCTTGAGCGCCTGACCGCCCTCACCTGCGAAGACGGCCTCGAGCCTGCGTCCCCACGGGCAGGTCAGGACCTGCCAGCCGGCGGCGGAGAACATGCCCTGGAGGCGTTGGATCTGGACGTCGGGGATGACGCGGTCGAGGGACTGGCGGTTGAGGTCGACGATCCAGGTGACCTCTCCGAGGGCGCGGACCTCGGGGTCGATGATCGCCTCCCACACCGCGCCTTCGTCCATCTCCGCGTCGCCGAGGAGGGAGTAGAAGCGGCCGGCGGACGGGGTGTCGGGGAAGCGGTCGGAGACGTAGCGGTGGGACAGGGCGGCCCAGATGGGGGCGGTCGCGCCGATGCCGACGGATCCCGTCGAGAAGTCGACGGTGTCGGGGTCCTTCGTCCGCGACGGGTAGGGCTGGAGGCCGCCGCGGGAGCGCAGGGTGTCGAGGTAGGAGACGTCGAGGTCGCCGAGGAGGTAGTTGATCGCGTGGAGGACCGGGGAGGCGTGCGGTTTGACCGAGACCCGGTCGGTCGAGCGCAGGGTCGTGAACCAGAGCGCGGTCATGATGCCGGCCATCGACGCCGAGGAGGCCTGATGGCCGCCGACCTTGACCCCGTCGGTGTTCGCCCGACCCCGGTTGGCGCGGTCGATGATCGAGGTCGCGAGCCAGAGCACGCGCTGGGCGATCTCGTCGAGGATCTCGTCTTCGCCCGACGCCGAGGCGGTCAGCGGCCGGTCATTCGTTCCGGGCGGGCTCACCTGCATCGACGTTTCGAACTGGTGGAGTTCGTCGTCGGTGTGCTGGCTGTGTGCGGTCATGTGGGGCTCCCGTCGGTGAAGATCGATGAGTAGGCGTTGAGGGCGAGCTGCCCGCCGAGGTGGGCGTAGAGGACCGTCGAATCCGGCGCGATCGCCCCCGTGGAGACGAGATCGATGAGTCCGGCCATCGACTTGCCTTCATAGACGGGGTCGACGATGACGCCTTCGAGTTCGGCGGTCGTGCGGATGGCGGAGATGGTCGATGCGTCGGGGATGCCGTAGGCCGGGCCCTCCCAGCCGGAGCGGATGTCGACCTCGTGCGGGCTGATCTCCCGGCCGAGACCGATGAGCTCGGCGGTGCTCTTCGCGATCCGGGTGACCTGATCGCGGGTCTTCTCCACCGTCGCCGAGGCGTCGATGCCGATGATCCGACGCGGGCGACCCCCGGCGTCTTCGAGGGCGGCGAAGCCCGCGATCATGCCGGCATGCGTCGACCCGGTGACGGTGCAGACGACGATCGTGTCGAAGAAGACCCCGAGCTCGGTCTCCTGTTGGGCGACCTCGTACGCCCAGTTGGCGAACCCCAGTCCGCCGAGCGGGTGTTCGGAGGCGCCCGCCGGGATCGGGTAGGGGCGACCGCCGGCGGCCTCCACCTCGGCGATCGCCTCGGTCCAGCTGTCGCGGATGCCGATGTCGAAGCCGGAGTCGTCGAGGCGGACGTCGGCGCCCATGATGCGGGAGAGTTCGATGTTGCCCAGCGTCTCGGCCGCGGGGTCGTCCCAATCGACCCAGCGCTCCTGGACGAGGCGGCAGCCCAGTCCGAGGTGGGCGGCGACGGCGGCGACCTGGCGGGTGTGGTTGGACTGGTAGCCGCCGATCGAGACGAGCGTGTCCGCGCCGGAGGCGAGGATGTCGGGGACGATGTACTCGAGTTTGCGGGTCTTGTTCCCGCCGAACGCGAGGCCGGAGTTGACGTCCTCCCGTTTCGCCCAGACCCTGGCCCCGCCGAGGTGGTCGCTCAGTCGGCGCAGCTCGTGAACGGGGCTCGGGCCGAAGGTCAGGGGGCAGCGCTCGAAGTCGGTGATGGCCATGGCGTCCTCGTCTCTGGGGCGGTGCTGGAGCGGAGGTGGATGGGTCTCCTCGTTGAGACCCACCTCACGATATGCAATATATTGCATTCTGGTGCTCGCTACAATGGGGACCGACCGGCCATCCCACATTCCAGGATTCACGGGGGCTGGTCGCCGAGCCGTCACCGCACAGACAGGGAGAGCAGCCGTGCCGATACCTCAGGCGTCACCGATCCCGCACCGGACGCTGCTCCGCGACGACGTCTACCGGTCGATCCGTGATGCGATCATCCGCGGTCAGCTGGCGCCGGGAGAGCAGCTGCGCGATCAGGAGCTCGGGGCGTGGCTGCGGGTCTCCCGGACCCCCGTGCGCGAGGCCCTCCAGCGCCTCGCCCAGGCCGGCCTCGTCGTCGCCGAGCCGGGGAAAATGACCCGCGTCGCACCTGAGAACCCCGCCGCGATCATCAATGCCCGCCAGATCGCGGCCGAACTCCACGCCCTGGGGATGAGGCTGGCCCTCCCCCACCTCGATGCCGATGACCTGAACGAGATGGAGGAGGCGAACGAGCGGCTGCAGGCGGCGCTCGTGGCATCCGACAGCGAAGCGGCCATCACCGCCGACGACGACTTCCACGCAGTGGCACTCACCCGCAGCGGCAATCCGCTCATTCTTGACCACCTCGAGGTCGTCACCGCGACCCTGCGCCGCGCCGAATACCTGCACTTCGATTCGGAGAAGGGTTCGGCCTCCCCCGAACAGCACGTCGAGATCCTCGCCGCGATCCGTGCCGGCGACCACGACCGCGCCGTCGACCTGACCAGGGAGAACTGGTCCGTCCTCGAGGGGTGAGGGCAGGGGCAGCCCCCATCCGACGCCCGCATACCGACAAGGCGAGAGGTGTTGACGCTGAAAGGTCGATCGATATACTCGGCAGTAACACCCCGTAGTAACTTACGTCACATTTGAGGCGCTGACACAGATGTCGGCGTCGGGAAGAGGATCGATGAAGTTCCCCAAGTTCCGCTCGCTCACCTCGTCGTATGCCGGTCGGATCGCCCTCGTCGCGATTCCCGCCGGCATCGTCTCCGCCGGTCTGATGGGCGGTGTCGCGCAGGGCGCGGTGCCGGTCTCGTTCTCGGTCTCGGGAAGTCAGTTCCAGATCAGCGCCTCGCAGCTCGAGGGCACCGGGTTCTCCCAGTACGGCGGTGTCGCCGAGGACTCCGAGAAGGGCAAGCACACCGTCGCCATCGCCAACATCAAGAGCGCCGAACTCAGTGATCTCTGCCAATCGGCGGTGACGAACACCCCGCTCGGCAAGGTCGGCGTGCTCATCACCGCCGGCGGCGACGGCGAACCGGCCACGGCCAGCGACCTGCAGATCGGGATGACCGGGCTCAAGGGCGACGCCGAGTTCACGAACATCCGCATCGGCGTCGACGCCTCGGACGTCAACACGAAGGCCAAGGGCACGGCGGGTGACTTCGCGCAGGACTCCGACACGATCTCGATCAAGGGTCTCGAGCAGACGGCGTGGAGCACCCAGGCCTCGGTCTTCACCCTCAAGGGGATGAAACTCGAGCTCACCGACGGCTCGAAGACGTGCTTCTGATGGCGAGCGCACAGACACGACGCAGCCGCCACGACGCCGAGCGAAACGAGCGCACTGAGCGAGCCGAGCAGAACGGGCGCACCGCCCGCTTCCGGTTGTGGCGTCGGCAACGGCCGTTCATCGGCGGGCTGCTCGTCGTCCTCGGCGGGATCGAGCTCTTCTTCTCCGGTCAGCTCGACACGGGGAGGATCCAGGTCCAGTTCGGCATCGAAGGACTGCAGGCGACGATCATCCCGATCGCCCTCGTCCTCCTCGGCGTGCTCGCGATCGCAATGCCCGTCCATCATGTGTTCTACGGGATCCTCGCGCTCATCATCGCCGTCTATTCGCTCATCGGGGTCAACCTCGGCGGGTTCGTCCTCGGCATGCTGCTCGCGAGCGTCGGCGCCGTGCTCGTCGTCGCGTGGATGGGACCGCGCGAGTCCCGGTCCGAACGACGGCGCAGGCGAACATCGGCAGAGTCGGCAGCCAAGGCCGGGCCGGCAGTCAGGGCTGAATCGGCAGCAGAGACGGTGTCGTCGAACGACGCGGAGACTGCATGAGGGCCCGCGCGGCGGCGCTCCTCGCGGCACTCGCGCTCACAGGTCCGATGGCGCTGGGCGCATCGACGGCAGTCGCCGCCGAGGACGTCGAGGCGACCGGAGGATCACCGTGCACTCCGCAGGCCCCGTGTCAGCGGCTTTCGGCGTCCGGTCCCGGTCTCGGCAGACCGACCACGGATCCGACCACGGATCCAGCGTCACCGGGCACCGAGTCACCGGGCATCGGCACGCCCTCGGAGTCACCGACGGACCCGCCAGGAACAACCGCCCCGCCGTCACCCACCCAGACCCCGACCGCCCCGGTCGAGGCCGAGCGGGACGACGATGCCCCGGTCTTCGCGAAGACCCCGGCTTCGATGGGGTCGAAGGCGCTGTCGTTCACCGGTCTGAGCGGGGTCTCCATCGTCGATGTGCCCACTGCCGACGGCGGGTCCATCCGCACCCTGAAGATCACCGCGGAGTCGATCACGATCTCCGGGTTCTCGCTCACGGTGCGCCCTCCGGGTGAGCCGGGGCTCGTGACGAAGGCCGACGAGATGACACTCAAGGGCGACGTCAGCGTCTACCTCGGGTCGATCACGGCCACGACGAAGGGCGGGAAGTCGCTGACCATCGGCACCGACACCCCGCCCCCGCTCGACGACGTCGAACCGGGCCTGGTGCGGGTGACGATGGGCCTCGTCGGCTCGATGGCCGATTCGATCACCTACAGCAACACCGACCAGAAGATCGTCGCACCGTAGCCGGCCGTACCGCGGTCAGCCGGGACGTTCGCCATGGCAGAGCCGCATCGCCCTCACCCCGCGGTGCGGCTCTCCCGCGAGCGCAGATAGTCGACGAAGCTGCGGGCGAGCGTGCGCCCCACATCCACGAGCTCCGCATCGGCCTCGCGCAGCTCCTCGGCGATCGATTCCTGTGTCTTCCCCTCCGGCAGAGTGAGCGACGCCGAACCCAACCACCGCTGGATCTGCGCGACATCCGTCTCCGGGTGGAACTGGGTCCCCCACGCGAATTCGCCGACCCGGAACCCCTGCACGGGAGCGTCCGACCCGGTGACGAGCAGCTCCGCGTTCTCGGGCAGCGCCATCTCCTCCTGGTGGAAGAGCACCGCGGGAATCGTCGTCCCCGACAGGGCCGCGAAGACGGGATCCGCATCCCCCGCCGAGGTGGTCGCCAGATCGTAGATCCCGATCTGCGGGCGCTCCCGCCGGGAGATCGGCGCATCGGCGGCCGCGGCGAGCAGCTCCCCGCCGAGGCAGATGTTGAAGCTCGGGAACTCACCTCCGGCTGAGCGCCGCAGCAGGTCCCTCACCTGCGGAAACCACGGGTTCGCGGCGTCCTCGAGTGGTCCGGCGGCACCGCCGAGGACAAGGAGGGCCGCGTACTCGCCGAGACCACCCGCGGCCCCGCGGTCGCTGCCGCCGGCTCCGAGGGACCCGGACTCAGCCATCGGGATCGCCTCGCCGAGGTACGGACGAACGACGACCACCTCGGCGCCGGCCTCCTCAAGCCACTCCCCGAAGCGTTCGGGACCGGTCCCCCGCTCATGTTCGACCACGAGGATCTTCATCCCGCCATTCTCCTCACTCGAGGTCCGCGCCACCGCCCAAACGAGGGCCCCGGCATTGTCACTCGGCGGTGACGTACGCCGAGGTGATACCGCCATCGACGGTGAATGCCGAGGCGTTGACGAACGTCGAGTCGTCGCTGGCGAGGAAGGCAACGGCAGCGGCGATCTCCTCCGGCTCGCCGAAGCGACCGCCGGGCACGTGGACGAGGCGGCGCTGCGCCTGGACGGGGTCGGCGGCGAAGAGGTCGCGCAGCAGCGGCGTGTTCACCGGTCCCGGGCACAGGGCGTTGACGCGGATGCCCTCCTTCGCGAACTGCACGGCGAGTTCGCGGCTCATCGAGAGCACCCCGCCCTTCGAGGCCGAGTACGAGATCTGCGAGGTCGCGGCCCCCATGAGCGCGACGAACGAGGCCGTGTTGATGATCGAACCCGACCCCTGGGCGACCATGTGCGTGAGCGCGTACTTGCAGCAGAGGAACACCGAGGTGAGGTTGACCGTCTGCACCTTCTGCCAGGCCGCGAGGTCGGTGGTGAGGATCGAATTGTCGTCGGTGGGGTTGATGCCGGCGTTGTTGAAGGCGACGTCGACGCGCCCGAAGTGCTCGACGGTGGTCGCGAAGAGGTTCTTCACGTCCTCCTCCTCGGCGACGTTCGTGCGCACGAACAGTCCGCCGAGCTCCTCGGCGATCTCCTGCCCGCGGACCTCGTCGAGGTCGGCGATGACGACCTTCGCCCCCTCCTCGACGAGCCGCCGCGCGCTGGCCAGGCCGAGTCCGGAGGCGCCCCCGGTGATGACGCAGACCTTGTCCTTGAGTCGAGTTGCCGCAGTGGTCATGGTTCTCCTTGAGTTCCGATGTGGTGCAGTGTCAGTGGTGGTGCAGAGTCAGTGGTGATGAAGTGTCAGTGCTGGTGGGCCGGCCCCGCCGAGGCCGGAGACAGTCCGCCGAGGCCGGGCGCCGTCCGCAGGGGCTGGTCTCAGTCCGCCGGCCGGGTCGCGAAGAAGACGTTCTTCGTCTCGGTGAAGCTCGCGACCGCATCGGGTCCGAGCTCCCGGCCGAGGCCCGACTGCTTGAACCCGCCGAAGGGCGTCCAGTACCGGACCGAGGCGTGCGAGTTGACCGAGAGGTTGCCGGCCTCGACACCGCGGGAGACCCGCATCGCCCGGTCGAGGCTGTTCGTCCAGATCGAACCGGAGAGCCCGTACTCGGTGTCGTTGGCGATCCGCAGGGCATCGGCCTCGGTGTCGAAGGGCACGACCGAGAGCACGGGCCCGAAGATCTCCTCGGTGAAGTCGGCGGTGGACGTCGAGCCCGGGGTGAGCACGGTCGGCGGGAACCAGAAGCCGGGCCCCTCCGGCGCCGTTCCCCGGAATGCGACCTCGCCGGCGTCTACGTAGGCGGCGACCTTGTCCCGGTGGGCGGCGGTGACGAGCGGGCCCATCGCCGTGTCCGGCAGGGTCGGATCCGCGGCCGCGAAGTCCCCGACAGCGGTCTCGAGGGCCGCCATGAAATCGTCGTAGACGCCGCGCTGGACGAGCAGACGGGAACGCGAACAGCAGTCCTGACCCGAGTTGTCGAAGACCCCGCCGGGGGCTGCGGCCGCGGCCGCGGCGATGTCGGCGTCGTCGAAGACGATGTTCGAGTTCTTGCCCCCGAGTTCGAGGGTGAGGTTCTTCACCTGCGCCGCACACCCGGCCATGATCCGCTTGCCCACCTCGGTCGAGCCGGTGAAGACGACCTTCCGCACCGCCGGGTGGGTGACGAAGCGCTCTCCGACGACCGAGCCCTTGCCGGGGATGACCGTGAGCACACCCTCGGGGATGCCGGCCTCACGGGCGAGTTCGCCGATCCGGATCGCCGTGAGCGGGGTGATCTCCGCGGGCTTGAGGACGACGGTGTTGCCGGCGGCGAGCGCGGGCGCGAACCCCCATGAGGCGATCGGCATCGGGAAGTTCCACGGCACGATGACCCCGACGACCCCGAGCGGTTCGGCGAACGTGATGTTCACGCCCCCGTCGACGGGGATCTGCCGGCCGAAGAGGCGTTCGGGCATCGCCGCGAAGTACTCGATGACGTCGCGGACGTTGCCCGCCTCCCACGTCGCGTTCGAGATCGTGTGCCCGGCGTTGGCGACCTCGAGGGCAGCGAGTTCGTCGATCGCGTCGTCGACGGCGTCCGCGAAGCGCCGCAGCAGCCTGGCCCGGTCGCCGGGGGCGACGTGCCGCCAGGTCTCATAGGCCTCTGCGGCCCGCGCGATCGCCCGGTCGGTGGCCGCGAGATCCGCGAGCTCCACCTCGGCGATCGAGACCTCCGTGGCCGGGTTGACGACGGTGTACGTGCTCAATTCGGTGCTCTCCTTCACGTTGTGATCTCCTCGCCGAGGCGCTGCCCCGTCCCCGCGAGACGGTCCCCCGCCGCCGCGACGAGGGCGGCGACGACGCGCGCATCGTCGGGGTTGTGCTCGGGATGCCACTGCACCGCCAGCAGCCATCCATTCTCCCCCGCAGCGCCGGCCGGGGAGGAATCCTGTTCGATCGCTTCGATGAGTCCGTCGGCGCTGCGCGCGGTGACGGTGAGTCCCTCGCCGAGGCGGTCGACCGCCTGATGGTGATAGCAGGGTGCCGTGGTCGCCTCCCCGAGGACCTCGCGGGCGAGGCTGCCGGGCTCGGTGGTCACCTCGACCTCGCCGTAGACGCCGGGGCTCGGCTGGTAGTCGGTGTGGCCGACGACCTCGGGCAGGTGCTGGATGAGGCTGCCGCCGGCGGCGACGTTGATGACCTGGAGGCCGCGGCAGATCCCGAGCACCGGCAGTCCGCGCTCCCGGGCACCTGCGAGCAGCATGAACTCCGAGGCGTCCCGGTAGGGCTGGGATCCGGTGCGCTCGTGCGCGATCTCACCGTACGCCTCGGCGGCGATATCGGCTCCTCCGGCGATGATCAGCCCGTCGATCCGGTCGAGGACCGCCGGCGTCTGCCCGTGCGGGGGCAGGAGGACGGGGATCGCCCCGCAGCCGGCGACCATGCGGACGTAGTCGGCGGGGATGAGGGCCGCCTCGGCGTCCCAGACTCCCCATTGGGCCTGCTGGAGGTACGAGGTGATCCCGATGACGGGAGTGGGGTCAGAGACGTTCGAAGCCACGGATCCTCTCCCAGTCGGTCACGGTCGCGTTGTAGGCGTCGAGTTCGATGTCGGCGGCGTGGACGTAGTGGCGCACGACGTCCTCGCCGAACGCCTCCTTCGCGATCGCCGAGTCCTCGAGCAGGTCGCGGGCACCGGTGAGCGTCGTCGGCAGACGCTTCGCCCCCGTCGTGTACGCATTGCCTTCGGTGATGGGAGGCAGCTCGAGCTCGTTCTCGATCCCGTGGAGGCCCGCGGCGATGAGCGCGGCCGCGGCGAGGTACGGGTTGAGGTCGGCACCGCCCACCCGACATTCGACGCGCAGGGACGGTCCGTGTCCGACGACCCGGAACGCGCACGTGCGGTTGTCGAAGCCCCAGGCCACGGCCGTGGGAGCGAAGGACCCCTCGACGAAGCGCTTGTAGGAGTTGATGTTAGGGGCGAAGAAGTACGTGAAGTCCTCGATGCAGGCGAGCTGGCCCGCGATGAAGTGCTCCATGAGCGGGGAGAAGCCGTGCTCGCCGTCACCGGCCATGACCATGTCGCCGGCGGCGGACCGGAAGCTCAGATGGATGTGACACGACGAGCCCTCCTTCTGGTCGTACTTGGCCATGAAGGTGATCGACTTGCCGTGCTGGGCGGCGATCTCCTTCGCCCCGTTCTTGTACACCGCGTGGTCGTCGCAGGCTTTGAGGGCCTGCTGGTAGCGGAAGGTGATCTCGTGCTGGCCGAAGTTGCATTCGCCCTTCGCGCCCTCGACGTAGAGTCCGGCCCCGGCCATCGAGTTGCGGATGTCGCGCAGCAGGGGTTCGACGCGAGCGGTGCCGAGCAGGGAGTAGTCGACGTTGTACTGGTTCGCCGGGGTCATCCCCTGGTACCGGGAGTCGAAGGCCTCCTCGTAGCTCGTGTCGAAGGTGATGAACTCGAGTTCGGTGCCGACGTGGGCGCTCATCCCCGCCTCGGCGAGGCGGTCGAGCTGCCTCTTGAGAATCTGTCGTGGGGAGGCGGTGACCGAGTCCCCGTTCGTCCACGTGAGGTCGCAGTTGACCATGGCCGTGCCCGGCTGCCACGGGATGAGGCGCAGGGTCGCGAGGTCGGGCTCCATGACCATGTCGCCGTACCCGGTCTCCCACGAGGACATCTCGTAGCCGTCGACGGTGTTCATGTCGACGTCGACGGCGAGCAGGTAGTTGCACGCCTCGGAGCCGTGTCCGGCGACGTCATCGAGGAAGAACTGCGCGCCCAGCCGTTTGCCCTGCAGCCGGCCCTGCGCGTCGGTGACGGCGACGACGACGGTGTCGATCGTGCCCTCCTCGGTCAGCCGCCGGAGTTCGTCGAGGGTGAGCGGCTTCGCCTGCATCGACCCGCGGGTCGTCCGCTGCGGTGCGGCCGTGCCGGTGGTGAGATCTGCCATGGGTGGTACCTCTGTTCTCGTCAGGTTGAGTGCGTCGGTGTGAGTCAGTGTGGGTCGGTGTGAGTCTGTGCGAGTCGGCGGGTGGGCTGGCCTGCCGGGCTATTTGAGTTCGCTCTCGGCGGCCTCGATCTGGGCGAACTCCTCTTCGGGGGCGCTCGCGACGAGGTGGTGGCGGGAGTAGAACCAGAAGTAGGCGAGTGCGATGAGGAAGACGCCGGCGGCGATCGCGGCGGCGAGGATGTCGACGAAGAACGTCGCGACGACCGCCACCGAGGCGAGGACGAGGGCGATGCCCGTGGTCACCACACCGCCGGGGGTGCGGTAGCCGCGCGGGAGGTCGGGCTCCTTGAAGCGCAGGCGGATGTGGGAGAGGTTGAGCAGGACGTAGGAGACGGTGGCGCCGAAGACCGCGACGTTGAGCAGGACTCCGCCGTTGCCGCCGGAGAGGACGGCGATGAGGAAGCCGATCGTGCCGGGGACGATGAGCGCGAGCACGGGGGTCTTGCGCTTGCCGGTCAGCGACAGCCACTTCGGCAGGTAGCCGGCGCGGGAGAGCGCGAAGAGCTGGCGGGAGTAGGCGAAGATGATCGAGAAGAAGCTCGCGATGAGCCCGGCCAGGCCCGCCCAGTTGACGAAGGTCGCCAGCCACGAGTTGTCACCGTAGACGTATCGCAGCGCCTCGGGCAGCGGGTTGTCGGATTCGCCCATGGCCGCGGCGCCGGCGATGCCGGGCACGAGGAGGAGCATGAGGGCGCCGAAGACGACGAGGATGGCCATGGCCGTGATGATGCCGCGCGGCATGTCCCGCTTCGGGTCGGCCGATTCTTCGGCGGCCAGGGGGACGCCCTCGATTGCGAGGAAGAACCAGATGCCGAAGACGAGGGAGGCGAGCAGGCCGCTGATGCCCATGGGCAGGAAGGCGCTCGACCCCAGGGCGGCTGTCGGTTCGATGTCGAAGAGGTTGCTCGCGTCGAAGTGGCCGACGGCGGCGACGACGAAGACGATGAGGGCGATGACGGCGATCGCGGTGATGACGAACATCAGGCGCAGCGCCTCGCCGACGCCCCACAGGTGGATGCCGACGAAGATCGCATACGCGGCGAGGTAGATCGTCCACGTCGGCACCGATTCGGGGAGGATGCCGAGCGCTTGGACGTAGCCGGCGATGAATGTCGAGATCGCCGCCGGAGCCATCGTGTATTCGATGAGGATCGCCATGCCGGTGGCGAAGCCGCCGAGCGGACCGAGCGCGCGCCGGGCGAAGCCGTATCCGGCGCCGGCCGTCGGCAGGGTCGAGGAGAGTTCGGCCAGACCGAAGACCATGCACACGTACATGAGCCCCATGAGGAGGAAGGCGATGAGCAGGCCGCCCCAGCCGCCTTCCGCGAGGCCGAGGTTCCACCCGGAGAAGTCCCCGGAGATGACGTAGGCGACGCCGAGGCCGGCGAGCAGGATCCACCCGGCCGCGCCCTTCTTCAGCTGCCGCTTCTCGAGATAGTGCTCGTCGACGTTGCCGTACTCGATGTTCTTGCTCATATCCGCCCCATCACGTTCAATGGATCACAATCAGACCATTGGCTGAGGTCGAATGTAGTATGACCCAGATCACGGTGTCAAGGGTTCGCCGAGGTTAGTGTGAAGAGGTGGACGTGGATCGGAACGACGACGACGGCAGCCGTGAGAGCGGCCGTGAGGGCACAGGTTCCGGCGCCGAGGCGGCGGGCCGTCCGCCTCGGCTGCGCGGGGGCAATGTCTTCGAGCACACGATCGCTGAGCTGCTGCGGGCGATCCGGCTGGGCAAGTACCTCGTCGGGGACAAGCTGCCTCCCGAACGCGAGCTCGCCGCGCAGATCAACGTCTCCCGGGCGACCCTGCGGCAGGCGCTGAGCGAGCTGCAGATCGCCGGGGTCGTCAGCGTCCGGCGCGGCAGGTACGGGGGAACCGTCGTCACCGCGCTGCCGAGCGCGGACACGGATGCGGGCATCGACCTCGGCGAGCTCGATGATGCGGTGCGGTTCCGGCTCATCCTCGAGACCGCGGCCGCCCGGATCGTCGCCGGCAGGGATCTCAGCGAGGCCGAACGGGAGACGCTCGTCGCCGCGGAGCAGCGGTGCTGGATGCCCTTGGGGTCCTCGGCCGAGGACATCGAGCAGTTCCGCGCCCTCGACGCGCGGTTCCATCTCACGATCGCCGAGCTCACGGGGATCCCGTCGCTCACACAGGCGGCGGCGACGACGCGCGACCGGATCAACGCGCTGCTCGATCGGATCCCGTTCATCCACACCAACGTCGAGCATTCGTGTGCGCAGCACGCCCGCCTCGTCGAGGCGATCCTCGATCACGACGCCGAGGCGGCGGCGACCCTGGCCGCCCAGCACGCCGAGGGCACCGAGCAGCTGCTGCGCGGTTTCCTCGAGGGGAAGTAGGCCCGACCAATCCATCTGGCAGGCCCGTGCATCTGACAGTGCGGCCGGTGGGCCGATGGTGACGACGATGCCGATCAGTCCGGGTGGGTCATCAGCCAGCAGCCGCTCACCGGCTGAGTCCGGCCGCCTCGGGCGCGCTCTGCCGAGCGGCGCTCGCGGCGACGACCCGCTTGCGCAGGAGCAGGAAGAAGAGGACGAGTCCGACGGTGAGGCTGATGTGGCCGAGGCCGGCGATCCCGGAGATCATCGCATTGGACTCGTGCCCGAGCACGGTGAGGCTGCCGTGCCAGACCATCGTCGCCGAGGTGATGATGACGCCGACGTTGTACGTGGCGAAGAACCACGTGAACATCCGCGTCCCGGAGAGGCCGAAGGCCTTGTCGAGGGCAAGGACGAGGAGGAGGACGATGAAGCCGAGGGTGAGCAGGTGGGTGTGGACGAGCCCGAGCTGCGTGAAGTCGCCGGACGGGAAGTCGTTGGCCTTCGTGAACTCGCGGTAGAAGAGTCCCGAGAGGACTCCGGCGATCATGTACGCGAATGCTGCGGTGAAGATCTTTGTCATGCTTCCACCTCATCAGGCGCAGGCGGGTCGCGTCATGACCACAAGGATGGAAACCTGTCCCCAACTTCCGATTGATGTTTCGTCTCACAGGGCTCCCAGGCCCGAAACGGCGCGGATCGGGGCGCGTGCGGCGTTAGCCTGAGCCCATGAGTCTCTTCACCCGCATCGACCGCATCGCCGGGGGCCGCAAGGCCGATGTCGTCGTCGCCCGCGAGGGTCTTGACAACCCGAAGACGACGACGGCGTTCCGCTGGATCCTCTGGCTGCTCGTCCTCGAACTCGTCATCGGCCTCGGTGCCGTGGGTGTGGCTATTGCCTTCGCCGAGGCGGGGGACGCGGTCCCGTTCGCTGTGTGGATGCGCACGGTGGTCGTCCTCGGCATGACGATCACCCTGTTCTACTTCTTCTGGCGGGCAACGAAGGGTTTCTACTGGGGGTACCAGCGGCTGCGTCTGTTCACGAAGATCTTCCCGATCATCACCCTGGTCATGGCCGCGATCCCCGGCCTCTACCCGGGCTGGATGATCACCGAGCAGATCGTCTTCAGCCTCATCATGATCGGCATCGGCGACTTCCTCACCGGCGACCACCTGCGTGAGGTCTTCCGCCTCCCCCGCTGACCGAGTCCCCGCCGAGGACGTCCCTGCTGAACAGACGCGCGATCACCCTGCGACGAGTCGGCGCGCCTCCTCCTGGTGGGCGGCGATGAGCGCCTCCTTGTCGAGTGCCTGCCCGTCGGCGCCGATCGCGTTGCCGTCGATGACGCGCCAGTCACCGGCGATCATCACCCGGTCGGCGCGTTCCGCACCGCAGAGGACGAGGGCGGGGATCGGGTCGTGGGACCCGGAGAACGCGAGGCCGTCAAGGCGGAAGAGCGCGAGGTCGGCCTGCGCGCCGACGGCGATGCGACCGATGTCGGTGCGCCCGAGCGCTGCTGCCGAGCCGCGGGTCGCCCAGTCGAGCACGCGGTCGCACGTGACCGCCTCGGCGCCGTAGCGCAGGCGTTGGATGTAGAGGGCCTGACGGACTTCGCGGATGAGGTTCGAGGCGTCGTTCGAGGCCGAGCCGTCGACGCCGAGGCCGACGGCGACCCCGGCGTCCTCGAGTTCGACGGCGCGGGCGATGCCCGAGGCCAGGCGCATGTTCGACGTCGGGCAGTGGGCGACGGAGACCCCGGCCGCGCCGAGGCGGACGATCTCCTCATCGTCGAAGTGCACGCCGTGGGCGAGCCACGTCCGGTCGCTGAGCCAGCCGACCGAGTCGAGGTAGTCGACGGTGCGCAGGCCGAAGCGCTCGCGGCAGAAGTCCTCTTCGTCGAGCGTTTCGGCGAGGTGGGTGTGGAGGCGGACGTCGAGCTCGTTCGCGAGTGCCGCGGATTCGCGCATGAGGTCGGTGGTCACGGAGAACGGCGAGCACGGGGCGAGGCCGATCTGGATCTGCGCGCCGGCGCCGCGTTCGTGGTAGGTCTCGACGAGGCGGCGGGAGTCGGCGAGGATCACCTCGGCGTCCTGGACGGTCTGCTGCGGCGGGAGGCCGCCGTCCTTCTCTCCCAGCGACATCGAGCCGCGGGTGAGCATCGCGCGCATGCCCAGCCGGCGGGCGACGTCGACCTGGATGTCGATGGCATCGTCCATGCCGGTCGGGAAGAGGTAGTGGTGGTCGGCGGCGGTCGTGCACCCGGATTCGAGGAGTTCGGCCATCGCGACGGTCGTGGCGAGGTCGAGGGCCTTCGGTGTCAGGCGTGCCCACACCGGGTAGAGGTTCTGCAGCCAGCCGAAGAGCGGGAGGTCGGCGACTGGCGCCCAGGCGCGGGTGAGGGTCTGGTAGAAGTGGTGGTGGGTGTTGATGAGGCCCGGGGTGATGACGTGCTCGCTCGCGTCGACGACCTCGTCGATGGCGCCGGCACCGAAGCCCTCGGGCTCCCCGCCTGAGGGGACGAGTTCGACGATGGTGCCGGTATCGGTGTCGACGACGAGGCCGCCGGCGGCGTCGGGTTCGGTTCCGGCACCGCTCGGTTCAGTGCCGCCGCCGAGGTGGACGGCCAGGGGATTGCGCAGCCAGATTCTGGACATCTCAGTCGCCTCTCGATGAGTGCTGCGGGAGAGCGCTCGCCCGCCCGGGGGTGCGGCGACGACGCTGGGGCCGTGGCCGCCAGCTCAGGTTTCACGGCGTCTGCTGCTCCGCCGGAGGGTGTGTGTCCGCGTCCCATGCGGCCGATTTCGACGGCCGATTTGTGCGTGGGACTCACACCGACAAGACTGCACTCTAGCATGTGTCCCGGATCACGAATCCAGGTTGCCAACTCCGAAGCCTTCGCCTAGCATTCTGCGATAAGGAAAAATACTTTCGCATGTTGGAAGTGATAGTCGCCAGAGGGACCCCCTCACCGGAAGTACGATCCGATCCTCAGAGGCACAGGCCGGGCTCATGATCTGAGCTCATCCGACCCGGGGTGCACTGCCGCATCCGCGCCTCCAGCGACCGGCCAGCAGGTTCGCGCCCGAGAGCACAGCGCTTCGGGTCGCGGCCAGGAATTCAATGGAGAAGAAGATGTCGGTGTCCAAGCAGTCTCAGCGCAAGCCGCGGCGTCCCGAGGACGAGCGGCTGCCTGTCGGCACGTCGTTCGCGTACGGCCTGCAGCACGTCCTCACGATGTACGGCGGGATCATCGCCGTTCCCCTCATCATCGGCAAGGCCGCGGGTCTCGATGACGGGGGCATCAGCGTCCTCATCGCCTCGTGTCTGTTCATGGGCGGGCTCGCAACGATCCTCCATCGTGGGGTGTGCCGTTCTTCGGGTCGCAGCTGCCGCTGGTCCAGGGCGTCTCGTTCGCCGGCGTCGCCACGATGACGGCGATCCTCGCCGGTGGGGACGGGCTGCCGGAGGTGTTCGGGGCGGTCATCGTCGCCTCGGCCATCGGGCTCATCGTCGCTCCCGGGTTCGCACTCATCGTCAAGTTCTTCCCACCGGTGGTCACGGGCACGGTGATCACGACGATCGGGCTCTCGCTCATGCCGGTGGCTGCGGGGTGGGCGATGGGCGGCAACGCCGAGGCGCCCGACTACGGCAGCATGCGCAACATCCTCATCGCGGTCGGCACCTTGGCCATCGTGCTGCTGCTCAGTCGGATCCCGGTGGCGATGATCTCGCGGCTGTCGATCCTCCTCGCCATCGTCATCGGCACCGTGGTGTGCCTGATCTTCGGGTGGGCGGACTTCTCGCGGGTCCTCGATCGGGGCATCTTCGCGTTCCCGGAGCCGTTCGCGTTCGGCATGCCGACGTTCTCGGCGGCGGCGATCATCTCGATGTTCATCGTCATCATCGTCACCTTCGCCGAGACCACTGCCGACATCATCGCCGTCGGTGAGATCGTGCGGACGAAGGTCGATTCGAAGCGCATCGCCAACGGTCTGCGCGCCGACATGCTCTCCTCCGCCGTGTCTCCGGTGTTCAACTCGTTCACTCAGTCGGCGTTCGCGCAGAACGTCGGGCTCGTCGCGATCACGGGGGTGAAGTCGCGCTTCGTCGTCACGGCCGGTGGCGCGATCCTCGTCGTGCTCGGTCTGCTGCCGGTCATGGGCGGGGTCGTCGCTGCGATTCCCTCCCCGGTCCTCGGCGGTGCGGGCATCGTGCTCTTCGGCACGGTCGCCGCCTCCGGCATCCGCACTCTGTCGAAGGTCGAGTACGAGGGCAACCTCAACATGATCATCGTCGCGGTGTCGCTGGCGTTCGGCATCATCCCGGTCGTCGCACCGGAGTTCTACAACGCGTTCCCGTCGTGGGTCGGCATCATCCTCCACTCGGGCATCTCCTCGGCGACGATCATGGCAGTCCTGCTCAACCTCGTCTTCAACCACATCGGCGTGAAGACGAAGGACCGGTCGGATCGTTCGGTGTTCGTCGCCGGTACGGGGAGGGTCATACGCAGGGAGGATCTCCAGCGGCTGCTCGACCATGAGGCGATCCTCGCCGAGGGCGACACGATCAAGGACGGCAAGGTCGTCGATTGCAACGGCGAGGAGGTCCCGGTCGTCACCGAGGATCAGCACGAGAAGCTCGCCGAGGCGGTCCGCAGCGGCGAGGTCAAGACCCGTGACGATGTCCGCCGGGTCATCGAGGAGACGGAGACGCCCGACCGCTGAGAGACCAGGACACGAGCACCGAGATCCGGGTCGGTGAGCCTGTCGAAGGTGGCGAGCGGTGCAGAGGAGGACGGCTCAGTCAGACTGACTGGGCCGTCCTCCTCTGAGTGGTCCTAAGGGGTCATGCGGTCATGCGGTTATCTGACCCTGCAGTCGAGAGTCGTGGGAGTGAGTGACCAACCGGGCTTGGTCGAATAACTGAGGAATTGCTCTGTCAGAACGGCGGAGGTTCGCCGCTGTCCCAGACCCAGCGCCGTACCCTCGAGTTCTGAGAGCTCGAGTCCCGGATGCCTGTGTCCTCACCCTCACGGCACTGGAGCAGCCACGGCGAGGTTTCCGGCGCGCTCACCCACCCGGAACTGCCGACGCTTCCCTCGGGGCCCGGGCACTCCTCGGCGAATCTGATCTCGCCCGGTTCGGGTGCAGGGGTGACTGCATCGCTAAACAAGCCGCCGTCGCCCTCCGACCCGCCGTCGCCCTCCGACCCGCTGTCTCCATCCGAACCAATGCCCGCGCCAACGCCAGCGACCCGGGCCCTTCCGCCGTTCCCGTTCATCCTCTGGGCCGCGTCGCCCATCAGCCGGGCGTTCTCGATGTTGACAGGGTTGTCCCCTGCGGCCACCGACGCACTGATTCCGTGCGGGAATCGGTACTCCAGTTCGCCGCAGTCGTTCATAGTCACCGAGAACCTGCCATCGGTCTTCGCCTGATGGTCCTTCTTGCACAACGGGTGGAGGTTTCCGAACACCGTCAGTCCGCCCGCGGACGGGTCGTCGTGGTTGTAGGGGATGATGTGGTCGACTTCAGCGGATTCCGCACGCCGTCGACAGCCGGGCATCGTGCATCTCTGCCATTTCGTCACAAGCGTCTGCCGCACCGATTGAGGTATGTAGTAGCTCTTGGCCTTCGCGTCGATCGGTGTCCCGGTTGCCGGGTCGGTGAGGATTCGTGTCCATGTCGAGCACTGGCCTGCGATCGCTCTCGCCGTCTCCGCCGGAATGGGTGACCCATCAGGGAATGTGCCGGGCAGGTCTGACTGCCCGAGCAGGCTCATGCACGGCACGGTGGTGATCATCTTCGCCTGCACGCTCACCCAATACGGTCCGGTCGGCATCGACAGCAGCACTTTGACGCGGCTTCGACCATGTTCGTCGCGATCGACGACCGAACTGGAGTCCAGCTCGAAGTCGGTGGCGATACCGTCGGCGGCGGCAGCGACTTCACTGCTGCTGGCGCCTGTGCCGCTTTCGATGACTGCATCCGAGCCCACACCGTCGAGTGCAGCGCATTCGGTGCCGCCGGCCGCAGCGGTGCTGTTACCGGATGGGGCGCTCGTGGCGGTGTCGACCGCCTCGGCGATGGTCCCATTGATGTCGTCGACACTGCGGACGTGCTCGAGGTCGAGCGGAATCTGCCGGGTCGTCGTCGACCCCGTGTCGGTGTCCGCAACGAGGACCTCGAGGCGCACCTGGGGTCGGGTGCAGGTGGCGATGTCGAACATCAGCGCGTCGATCGCCCGATCGTCGTCGATGACGGAGCCTTCAGGCAGCTGATCCGCGAAGCAAGCGGTGTTGCCGTTGCGGATGGCCTTCGCGAACGCTTCGATCCGCAGATAGTAGGCCTGCAGGTCTGCCGAGGGTCCGACGAGGGAGACGCTCGCAGTCCCGTCGGGGTACGTCGTGATCGATACCCGCCGTTTCTCGTGCGCCGTCTTCGTGCGATCGGGTTCGGGCTGGATCGCATTGATCCGCGTGCCCAGGGATTTCGCGAACGTCTCCGGGGTGATGTCGGCACGCCTCCCGGCGAGGTAGTCGTCGATGTTCGGCAGCAGCGCGAAGCGCACGTCCTGGCACAGCCGCGTCGCGACGTTGACGTGTTCGATGGTGAACTCGCCGTCGAGGCAGCGCTGATAGAACTGCGGCAGCCCGTGGACGAGGATCATCGACGCCGTGACGTGGCTGTAGGTGCGCGTGGTCGTCGCGCCGAGAACGGCGGCGAATTCGGCGAGGTCCTCGGTGTGGGAGTACATGTGCACCCAGTTGTAGAACGTCGAGTCCGGCCGGAACCGCGGGAATCCCGGAAGATGCTCGGTTACCGGGGAAACTGCGCCGACTCCTGCTGCAGCGACTGCTGCGTCGCCGGTGGAGCCAACAGCTGATTCGCCGGCAGGGCCATCGGTGATGCCGTCCCCGTTCGAGGACTCCTCCTCGTCGGTACGGCCGTCGGTGTTCGAGGACTCCTCCTCGTCGGTCACACCGTCTGCAGACGCATCACGCTTCGAGGGGTCTACGGACGCGCCGCTCTCGGGTGGGTCGTAGCGGTGGGCGGTGTCGATGAACGACGCATGCGCATAGGGCTCATCGGGCCGGGGATTGAGGAGGCGGAGGTGCTCGACGACTTCGTCGAGGAACAGCCCGGCAGTGGTCCTCATCGCATCGAAATGCGCGCGGTCACGGGCGGCATAGACCGAGACGACATCGGCGAACGGGGAATCGGGGTCGACATCGAAGCGCGGGATCCGCGATCGATCCGGGCAACCATCATCGGCAGCACTGCAACCAGCCCCGTCAAGGTTCGAGAGGTCCGTCATCGCTGGTCACCTGCCTTTCCACTTCGGTGTGGATCTGTGATCCCAGTCTAGATCACATCACAAATCGTGTCAATCCCTTTTTCGAAATCTCTTCGAACGTCGAACTCATTGAGTTGAGTACGCTCAGTCGTTTTCGGCGATCAATCAGCAGGCTGAAGGGGCAGCCCCGGGCGCCTTCGTCCGCCCCGTTACCCCTCACTCGTGGACAGAATCGCCCGCGCACTCACCCTCCGCGCATGAGCAGTCCCGGCAGCTCGGACATCGAGTCGAAGGTCGCATCGGCACCGGCGGCGAGCAGGACCTCCGGCGTCTGATGCACCGGCGACGGCGGGCAGAACCCGAAGACGTACGATCCCGCAGCCCGCCCCGCGATGACTCCGGTCGGGGAGTCTTCGATGACGGCCGCCTCGGCGGGATCGACATCGAGAGCATGCGCGGCGGCGAGGTAGACGTCGGGGGCCGGCTTCGACCGGGGAAGCTCCATACCGGAGAAGATCCGACCCTCGAAGGCGTCGTAGAGGCCGATCTTCTTCAGCTGCAGCTCGATCTTGGGTCGGTCCGCGCTCGACGCGCACGCGAGCTTCCCCGGGTAGACCGGCTCGAGCAGTCGCACGGCCTCGACGACGCCGGGAATCGCCTCGAGACGGGCGTCGAGTTCGACGTTGCGTCGGCGGCGGAACTCGGTGAGCCAGTCGGCGTCGATGCGGTAGCCGGTGTGCTCCTCGATGACGTCGGCCTCGTCGCGCAGCATCTTGCCGACGAATCGGGTGACCGCCTCCTCGGGCGAGAGGTTCCATCCCAGTTCGGCGAGCATCGTCCGCAGCACCCCGTTGGTGATGCTCTCGGAATCGACGAGGACGCCGTCACAGTCGAACAGCACGGCAGCGAATTTCGGGCTCAGATCCATGGCTCGATTCTGTCATCCCCGCCGAGGTGGCACCGCCGAGGTGCGCCCGCGGAGGTGGTCCTGGCTCCGTCGCGGTGGCCCAGGATACGCCGAGGTGGCACCGTCGAAATGGGACCGGCCCCGCCGAGGTGGGTCCGCCGAGGTGGGTCCGCCGAGGAAGGTCCGCCGAGGTGGCCCCGAACCCGCGGGAACCGCGCCGCCCACTCCCAGGTCAGACCGGGTACGCCGACCACAGCAGGGCCGCCGAACCCAGCGCGCAGCCGATGATGACGAGGCCGAAGAGCGTCAGCCAGCCGCCTGCCGGCACCGCCGATCCGCGACTGAGGATATAGGCATCCGACTGCTGGACGTTGCGCCGGCGCGTGTGGACGCGGATGACCTTGACGAGGTCCTTGAGCGAACCGAGGGCGAGCGCGACGCCGAGGCCCGCGACGAAGACGGCGATGCCCTCGCGCGGGAGGAAGACGACAAGGAGCTGCGCGGCCACCGCGGTGCACACCGCGATGACGACGCCTGAGACGTTGCGGATGAAGATGAGGGCGACGAGCAGGACGAGCGCACCGAGTGAGAGCGCGAGGGGCGCCCAGCCGTAGATCGCCGAGGTGATGAGGACGAGCCCGAGCACCGCCGGTGCCGGATATCCCCAGAATCCCGCCCACGTCGCCGAGAACCCGACCCGACCGAACGAGTTCATCTGCCCCGAATGGTCGAAGTTGAGCGAGATCCCCCGCACGATGCGTCCGGTCATGAGCGCGGCGAACGCGTGCCCGAGCTCGTGGACGAAGGTGACGAAGAGCCCGAAGAACCGCCAGATCGCCGGGGTCATCGTGATGACCAGGGGCACGCCGAGGATGATGAGCAGCTGCACGGGCCCGAGCTCGAGCCCGTCCCCCCGTCCGAAGCCCGTGGTGATGGCCGTCCACCACGTGTCAACGCCCTGTCTGAGATCCATCGTCACCTCGTCTTCGGCCCGGTCGCCGGTGAGATCGTCGGCGGAGCCTGCACACACTCCCGCCTGAGCACCCCAGTCTAGGAACGGAATCTGAGTGACCTGTTCAGGAGATCGCCAGCATCGTCTCGGGAACGGCTGTGCCTCGTCTCGCCACCATCGGCTCAGCATCGGATCGCCTCCATCGGCTCGGCATCGGCTCAGCATCGTCCCTGCCACACCGCCTCCGCGCATCCGCGCATCCGCGGCCACACCGTCCCACCTCGGCGACAAGGCGTCTTTCTTCCGGTCGACCGGGGGCCTGTCGAAGAACGCGGAGCTTCGCCGTCTACGATGGAAGCGGATCAGCCCAGACGATGAGGAGTCCCATGCCCCGCTCTCGCGCGTTCGCCCAGGTCGATGTCTTCTCCCGCGTTCCCTTCCGGGGCAATCCCGTCGCCGTCGTCCTCGACGCCGAGGGTCTGAGCGATGAGGACATGGCGCGGTTCGCGAACTGGACCAACCTCTCGGAGACGACGTTCGTCCTCCCACCCACCGACGACCGGGCCGACTACCGGCTGCGCATCTTCACCCCCTCCCGCGAGCTTCCCTTCGCCGGTCATCCGACGCTCGGGTCTGCCGCGGCGTGGCTGGCCTCCGGCGGGACCCCGCAGCGCGCCGACTCCATCGTCCAGGAGTGCGGGGTCGGCCTCGTCGAACTCCGACGCGGATCAGAGAGCGGTCCCCCTGCCGGCTCCCCCTTCACCGCCGAACTCGCGTTCGCGGCCCCCGACCTGCTCCGCTCGGGCCCCCTCGACGAGGAATTCGTCGCGCAGATCGCCACGGCCCTGGGCATCGACCGGGCCGAGATCCTCGATCACGCGTGGGTCGACAACGGCCCCGGCTGGGCGGCCGTGCGCCTCGACTCCGCCGAGAAGGTCCTCGCCCTCACCCCCGACTTCTCCGCGATCCCGGATGCCAAGCTCGGCGTCGTCGGCGCCCATCCGGCCGACTCCGAGCACGAGTACGAGGTGCGCGCCTTCGTCCCCGGCGTCGGGGTCGCCGAGGATCCCGTCACCGGCAGCCTCAACGCCTCGGTCGCCCAATGGCTCACGGGCCAGGGCCTCGTCCCCGACTCCTACACCGCGACCCAAGGCACGGCGATCGGCCGCGCCGGAGTCATCTCGATCAGACGCGAACCCGTCGAGACTCCAGCCGCCGAGGCGAGCACCGCCGAACCGACCGACGCCGAAGCTCCCGCCCCAACCATCTGGGTCGGCGGACCGACGACCGTGTGCATCACCGGCACCGTGGTCGCGTGAGGATCCCCCGATGACGCAGCCGCAGAATCAACCGCAGCCGCACCAGCGCCCCGCGACCGAACTCCCTCTCTCCCGCATCCACGGCCGCGCCTACTTCGCGGTCCAGGCGATCGCCGGCGCCGCCTGGTGGCTCGGCGTCTTCACGGTGACCGCCGTGCGCACGGCGACGCTCGGATCCCTCGATCCGGTCCTCGTCGCCGCCGTCGACATCCCGCTCTTCGTCCTCGCCTCCGCAGCCGTCGCCCTAGGTCTGCGCCGGGCCGTGTGGGTCGCGGTGCCGTGGACGATCCTCGTCGCTCTCGGCATGGCCGTCTATGCGACCGTGACCACCGAGGCGGGCCTCGGCGCCGTCCTCATGATCGCCGCCGCAGTCGCGAGCACCCTCGCCGGCCTCCTCGTCCTCACCGGCCGCGTGCCGACCGAGAGGCTCCTCTTCGGCCCGTTCTCCTTCCGCAGCTCGGGCACCGAGGACCAGAATTCCCTGCTCGTGCGCACCGGCCTCCAACTCGTCGTCTTCTGGGGTGTCTTCCTCGTCGTCATCCCGTGGATCCTCGCAGCGCTCGAGGAGCGGTGGGGGCTCGACGTGAAGTTCCCCGTCCTCGTCGTCGTCGCCGGCTTCGCCCTCCTCGTCCTGGCCAGCGCCCTGGGCATCTGGTCGGCGGTGACGATGGCGCGCTTCGGCGGCGGCACGCCCCTGCCCGCCGAGATGGCCAACCGCCTCGTCGACGACGGCCCCTACCGCTTCCTCCGCAATCCGATGGCCGTGGCCGGGGTCGTCCAGGGCGTGGCGATCGGGCTGTTCGTCGAGTCATGGTTCGTCATCGCCTACGCGATCGCCGGGTCCCTACTGTGGAATTGGATGATCCGCCCCCACGAGGAGGCCGACCTCCGCAGCCGCTTCGGTGAGGACTTCGACGACTACTCCGCCGAGGTGGCCTGCTGGGTCCCGCGGCCCCGCACCTGAGAGGAACCCCATGGTCACCTTCACCACGACGCTCATCAGCAACGGGAACAATGTCGGCATCGAGGTCCCCGAGGAGGTCGTCCTCGGCTTCGACGCCGGCCGACGCGTGCCCGTGATCGTGACGATCAACGGCTACTCGTACCCGTCGACGACCGCGGTCATGGGCGGGAAGCACCTCATCCCGCTCGCGAAGGCGCATCGGGAGGCCGCCGGTGTCGCGGGCGGCGAGACCCACGAGGTCACCCTCGTCCACGACACTTCGAGTCGGGACACTCCCGTCCCGGATGATCTCGCCGAGGCGCTCGACCGCAGCCGTGTCCGCGACGCCTTCGATGCGCTGGCTCCCTCGAAGCGCAAGGAGCACGTCCGGCAGGTCACCTCGGCAAAGGCTCCCGAGACCCGAGAGCGGCGGATCGCCAAGATCGTCGACTCCCTGACCGCCGGCGCATAGCCCCCGGAACCCGAGCCTGACCGCTCAGCCGTCGTGGACGGTGACCGCGTAGCCGTCGGGATCGGCGAAGGTGAAGGTCTGTCCGAAGGGACTCGGCGCCGGGGCCCGGAGGATCTCGACCCCCGCCTCGGCGAGGGAATCGTGCAACTCTGCGGCATCCTCGCACTTGAACCACAGCGCCACCCCGTTGCCCGGCCTCGGACCGGAATCGAGGTCGACACCGGGCAGAGGTTCGCGCACGGCGAAGGGGATCGGCTCGGTCGTGAAGACGACGGCCCCGGGCGGGCTCGCCGGTGCACGGGTGAGCCCGAGACGGGTGGTGTAGAAGTCCGCGGCAGCCTCGATGTCTCGGACCTGAAGGGCGACGAAGTCGACTCCTGTGACAGTCATGATCTCTCTCCTCTGTCGTCGTTGGGGCTCTGTCCTCGATGAGGATTCTTCTCAACGAGAATCAATATGTCAGGTTTCTGACATCTCGAATGTATGTCAGACTACTGACATGAGTCAAGACCTTCCGCGCCTCGAATCCCTCATCGGCTATCAGCTCAAGCATCTCCAGTCCCTGCTGCGGGCCCGCATGGAGGAGGTGCTGCGTCCGCTCGAGCTCTCGACGCCGCAGTACGCGTGCCTCGAACTGCTTCGGCGCTCCCCCGGGGCGTCGAACTCCGAGCTCGCGCGCGGGGCCTTCGTCACGCGGCAGGCGATGAACACCCTGCTGCGCGGACTGCAGGAGCGCGGTCTCGTCACCCGGCCGAGCACTGTCGACACGGGTCGGGCGCGTCCGACGACGCTCACTCCCGAAGGCGAGCAGCTCCTCGACGAGGCGGTCGCAGCGGTCGCGGGGATCGAGGAACGCCTGGTCAGCGGCTTGGATGAGGATGCGCAACGCGGCTTCGCCGAGGCCATTGAGTCGTGCATCGAGGCGCTGCAGGACTGAGGCGCTGAAGAGCTGAGACGCTGGAGGGCCGACCTGCTCGAAGGGGCGCTCAGCACACGACGAACTTGGCAGGCTCAGCGCACGACGAACCTGGCAGGCTCAGCGCACGACGAACTCGGCGGGCTCCCTCTCAATGCGCTGGGGCGACAGGAGCATGACGAGGAGGGCGAGCGCGGACCCGAGGCCGGCCCCGAGCGTGTTCGTCACGAGGTCGCTCACCGTCCCGAAGCGGGTCGGGGAGAGCAGGGTGAGCTGTGCGCCCTCGATGAGGCTCGTGAAGACGGCGCCGGCGACCCAGCCGATCCACCAGCGGCGCTCACCGAGCTGAAGGGCGAGCAGGAAGCCGAAGGGCACGAAGAGGCCGACGTTGGCGAGCATCTCCACGCGTTCGTAGGTCAGCCACGCGGTCGCCTCGTGGGAGGCGAAGAAGCTGAGCAGGCGGGCGATCGGGGAGCCGGGAGACGTGTCGAGCTGTCGCGGGGTGAGCGTGACGAGCCCGATGAAGGCCGTGTAGAGGATGAGCAGGCCCAACGGGACCGAACGCACGCGTTGCCTGAAGCCTGTCATCGCCGTCCACGATACCGGGCGAGCCTGAGACGGCGCGCTCACGCGAAGCGCGCGCTGAGGTCGGCGACCCGCCGTGACCGGTCGGCGACCTTCATTCGCCCCGCGCGTTCGAGCAGGCTCATCCCGTGCAGCGCACCCCAGAGCACCTCGGTCGCGGTGTCCTCGCCGACGACCTCGGCGATCACCGTGAAGGCGTCCCTGAGTTCGGGTTCATTGTCCTCTTCTGCGAATCGCGCTCCGATGGGCTCGGCGAACATCGCCTCGTAGACGGCCGGGTGCGCGTCGGCGAAATCGAGGTAGGCGTGGGCCAGCGCTGCGATGAGGGCGCGTCGATCGCCTCCGGACTCGTCTCCCGCCGCGTCGATCGCCGTCCGACACCGCTGCCGGAGGTCAACGAATCCCTCGAGGGCGACAGTGCGCATGATCTCCGCCTTGCCGCCGGGGAAGTGCCCGTAGAGGACCGGCTGCGAATAGCCGATCGCCTCGGAGAGCCGTCGGGTCGTCACCGCCGACCAGCCTGCGGAGTCCGCGCTGGTGCGGGCGGCTGCGAGGATCGCGGCGCGCCGCTCGTCGAGTCGTGTCTGTCTGTCGGTCACCGCCGCCCCCTCCCCTGGAATCCTTGCATCGACGACCTCCGCGCTCTAATCTAGCATTGCTAGATCGTCTAGCGCTGCTAGATTGTCGGTCGTGCCGGATCGGAACTGTCGAAGAATCGGCATCCAGAAGTCGACGCGGGGGTCGCGACGGTATAGCGGAATCGCCGACATCATCCGAACCAGCACTCGCCAGTGGAAGGACAACACCGTGGACGTCATCCTCGGAATCCTCGCGACGACGACCGTCGGCATCATGGTCGGCGTCGAACTCGCCGTCGCCGTCGTCGTCAATCCGATCACCCTGCGCCTGCCCGCAGGCCCATCGCTGAGCGCGCGGGCCGACGGTGCGCGGATGCTCGGGGCGTCGATGCCCGTGTGGTACATCGTCTCGCTTGTGCTCACGAGCGCGTTCGCGGCCCTGACCTGGGGATCGGCCTCGGCGTCGACGGCCGCGATCGCCGCCGTCCTCCTCGCCGTCAGTGTCATTATGTCCGTGACATTGCTCGTCCCGATCAACAACCGCACCAGGACGTGGACCGCCGAGGCCCATCCGACGGACTGGCGCGAGCAGGTCCGCCGATGGGACCGGCTCCACATCGTCCGCGTCGCCGTCATCGTCGCCGCCTTCGCGCTGCTCGCCTCGGCGGCGACGATCCTCTGACCGGCACTCCGGCCTCAGGGCACGCGACCCTCAGGGCACGCAGCCCTCAGACCCCGGCTGCCACCTCGGCGTCGTTCAGGGTCGCGATGTCGATGACGGCGCGGAAGTAGACCTCACCGGCGACGACCCGGTCGTAGGTGGAGTCCGCCTCGGTGATGCCGATCGTCTCGATCTGGGCGGCGATGCCGTGCTCGGCGCAGAAGTCGAGCATCTCCTGGGTCTCGGCGATGCCGCCGATGTTCGATCCGGCGAGCACCTTGCCGCCGCCGATGAGCGAACCGAAGGAGAGCTCCTGCTTGTTCGGCGGCAGGCCGACGACGGCCATGACACCGCGCGGGGCGAGGAGCCGCAGATACCGGTCGACGGGGATGTCGGCGCTGATCGTGTTGAGGATGAGGTCGAATTCGCCGCGGTGCTCGGTGAAGAAGTCCTCCTCCGCCGTCGAGAGCATCCTGGCCGCCCCGAGGTCGATCGCGAGCTGCTCCTTCTTCAGCGACCGGGAGAGCACGGTGACGTCGGCGCCCATGGCCGCGGCGATCTGCACGCCCATGTGTCCGAGACCGCCGAGGCCGAGGACCGCGACCTTCTTCGGCTTGCCGTCCTTGAGCTCGCCGGCACCCCAGCGGTGGAGCGGCGAGTATGTTGTGATGCCCGCGCACAGCAGCGGGGCGGCGACGTCGAAGTCGAGGCCGTCGGGGATGCGGAGGACGAACCGTTCGTTGACGACGACCTTCTCCGCGTAACCGCCCTGCGTGACCGTCCCGTCGACGTCGGTCGAGTTGTACGTGCCGACATTGCCGATGAGGCAGTTCTGCTCCTGGCCGGCGAGGCATTCGGCGCATTCGCCGCACGAGTTGACGAGACAGCCCACACCCACGCGGTCGCCGACCTTCCAGTCGGTGACCTCGGAGCCCACGGCCGAGACGACGCCGGCGATCTCGTGGCCGACGGTGAGCGGGAAGCTCGCCTCACCCCATTCGTTGCGGATCGTGTGGATGTCGCTGTGGCAGATGCCTGCCGCCTTGATGTCGATGACGACGTCGTCGGGGCGGGGGTCGCGGCGGTCGATCTCGGCGACGCGGAACGGTTGGTCGGGTCCGGTCTTCTGCAGTGCTTTGACAGTGATCGACATAGGTTCCTCCAGTGCTCGAGACAGGGGTTCGTGCGGACTCCGCACACACTACATCCTGCCGCTGACATGTCCCCCCGCGTCAAGGCCCGTGTCCCGCTGACTCGTCGCCCACGTCCTCGGAGCACCTCGGACACCGGCTACTTCGCCGCCGCCCGTTCCCCGATCGTCAGGTCCAGCGGAAAGTCGACGGGGGCACCGGAGAAGAGGAGTCTCCCCGCCGAGGCGGCCGCCTCCCTGATCGCGTCCGCGGCGGCCTCGGCGTGCGCCTCCGGGGCATGGACGATGACCTCGTCGTGGAGGAAGAAGACGAGGTGGGCGCGCCGAGAGAAGGCCGGCCCCGAGGCGGTCGCGGGCGAGCCCTCGATCTCCGGCAGCTGGGCCAGTCGCAATCGGAGGTCGGCGAGCCAGGCGAGCGCCCATTCGGCGGCGGTGCCCTGGACGACGAAGTTGCGGGTGAAGCGCCCCCAGTCCCCGGCGGCCCGACGGGCCCGATTCTCATCGTGCGGGGTGGCATCGATCTGGTCGGCCCGGGACTGGACGCGTCGCCAGCCCTCTCCGGGTTCCGGGGAGGTCCGTCCGAGCCACGTCGTCACGACTCCCCCGCGGCGTCCCTCCTCGGCTGCGGTGTCGACGAGGCGCATCGCGGCGGGGAACGACTGGCGCAGGCGGGGGACGAGACGACCGGCCTCCCCGGTCGTCGAGCCGTACATCGCCCCGAGGACCGCGATCTTCGCCTCCTGCCGGGTGGCGACGATACCCTCGTCGACGAGGCCGGAGTAGAGGTCGCGGCCGGACCCGGCCTCGGCCATCGCTCGGTCGCCGGACATCGCGGCGAGCGCCCGCGGTTCGAGCTGGGCGACGTCCGCGGAGATGAGCGTCCACCCGTCATCGGCGCGGAGGGCCGGGCGCAGCTGCCGGGGGATCTGGAGGGCGCCCCCACCGCTGGCAGCCCACCGGCCGGTGACGACGCCGCCGGGGACGTAGACGGGACGGTAGCGGCCCTCGGCCACCCACTCGGCGAGCCAGTGCCAGCCGTTGGCCGAGAGCAGCCGCGCCATCTTCTTGTACCGCAGCAGCGGTTCGATCGCAGGATGCGTCGATTCGGCGAGCTCCCACTTCGAGGTCGAGGACACGTTGATCCCAGCATTGCGCAGGGCAGGGAGCAGTCGGGTCGGGGAGTCGAGGCTGACGTTCGGGTCGTCGAGGGCGGTGCGGACCTCCTCGGCGGCGGCGAGCATCTTCGCAGGCTTCGCTCCCGCAGCGGGTCTCGGGCCGAGGAGGTCTGCGAGGATCCGCTCATGTTCGGCCACGTCCCACGGGACGCCTGCCGCGTGCATCTCCGCGGCGACGAGGCCGCCGGCGGATTCCGCGGCGAGGAGGAGCCGCAGCCGCCCGGGGTCGCTCGCGGTCCCGACTGCCGCCTGCTGGCGGGCGAATTCGGCGAGCGCTGCGGCGATGCCGTGCGGGACCTCCTTCACGTGCCCGCGTCCTCCCGCGACGTCGAAGAGGGTCTCGGCCTGCCCGACGGCGGGTGCGGTGACCGGTCCCGCGTCCCACTCGTCTGCCGCTGTGAGCGCCGAACGGTCGGTGACGAGAGAGGAACGGGCGAGGATCGCGTGGGCGAGCCGGAGGTCGTGGGCACGGTCGATGCGCACGCCGGAGGCGAGCAGCACCGGATACCACTTCGGGGTGTCGCTGACGACCCACCTCGGCGGGGAGGCACCGGGCCCAGCACCGCCCTCACGGTCACGGACGAGGTCGGGCAGGGCCGCCTCGGCGAGGGTCGTCCGTCCGATCTCCTCACCGTCGGGTCCGAGGTCGACGACGGTGACCCGATGGTCGCGCACCACAGGCGCATCCGCCTCCGAGTCCGCGCGACCGAGCACCGTCCACGCAGGCGTCGGCGCGGACTCGGAGGGCATGGGTCAACCCTACTGCGCGGGACTGACGCGGCCCGCCTGAGCATGATCTCGAATATTCTTGCCGCAGATGTCGAAACCAGCCGGGCTCGGTCGTCTCACCGATGAGCGACCGAACCACGGTCGCCGGAACGGCTGCACGATCCGCAGCAGAGGAAAGGAATCGATCATGCGCTGCTCACTCGTCTTCCACGCCCCCGAACCCGGCGCAGGCGCCCCGCAGCCCTCGGCCGAGGATATGGAGGAGATGCAACGGCTGATGACGGACTACGCCGATGCCCTCGAGGCGGCCGGCGTCTTCGTCGCCGCCGAGATGCTCGCACCCCAATCCGCGACCGTCACCGTCACCCGCCGCACCGGCACCGTCGTCATCGAGGACTGACCGTTCGCCGCGACGAAGGAGGCCCTCGCCGGCGTCTTCGTCATCGACGTCGAGGACCGGGACGCGGCGCTGGCCTGGGCGGAGAAGTTCCCCGGCACGGCCTACGGGGTCATCGAGGTCCGTCCCGTCGCCGTCGCCTACATCGACGGCGCATGGGTGCAGTCGTGAGCCGCTGATGGCCATCACCCCGGAGGAGCGGGCGATGATCGTGTCCCAGGATGCCTGGGGCAGGATCATCGCCCTCCTCGCCGCTGCCGACGGCGACATCGCCGGAGCCGAGGACGCCCTGGCCGCCGCGCTCGAGAAGGCCGTCCGCACATGGCCGGTCGACGGTGTGCCCGACAATCCGCAGGGCTGGCTCTACCGGGTCGCCCGCAATGCGCGCCGCGACGTGTGGAAGTCAGCGGCGGCGCGGACGTCGGTGGCCTTCTCCCCCGACCTCCACGACCGTCCCTCCCGCGCCGAGGCGGCCGACGGCGGCGATGTCGACGCCGTTCCCGATCGCCGGCTCGAACTCCTCGCCGCGTGTGCGCACCCGCAGATCGATCCGCCGACGCGGCCTCTGCTCATGCTCTCGGCCGTCCTCGGCATGACCGGGGCGCAGATCGCCGCGGCGATGGCCCTGCCGGCGGCGACCGTCTCGGCGCGGCTGACCCGCGCGAAGAAGCGGATCGCGGCCTCGGGCATCGGATTCGAGCTGCCCGACCGGTCGAGCATGCCCGCGCGGCTCGAGGCGATCCTCGAGGCGATCTACGGGGCCTTCGCGATCGAGTGGGTCCATGCGGCCGCGGAACCGCGCGCGGGGACGACTGGGGAGGCGCTCTTCCTCTCCCGACTCGTCGCCGAGCTCTGCCCCGACGACGCCGAGTCCCACGGCCTCGCGGCCCTCCTCCACCTCTCCGCCTCGCGTTTCCCCGCCCGACGCGACGCGGCCGGAGCGTTCGTCCCGCTGGCCGAGCAGGATCCGGACCGCTGGGATGCCTCCCTCGTCGCCCGCGGCGAACACCACCTCCGGAACGTCCACCTATGCCGGTCGGTGGGGCGGTTCGGCCTCGAAGCAGCGATCCAGATCGTCCACATGTCAGGCATCCGGCGGGGTCGGACCGACTGGCCGGTGCTCCTGCGCCTGCATAACGATCTCGAGGCGATGGCGCCGACGCTCGGCGGCGCCGTCGCCCGCAGCGCCGTCATCGCAGAGATCAGCGGCCCCGACGCCGGCCTCCGGGCCCTCGATCACGCAGGGGACACCGCGAGGATCGCTGGGTATCAGCCCGCGTGGACGCTGCGAGCCGATCTGCTCCGCAGATCCGGTCGGAACGCCGAGGCGCGGGAAGCGGTGGCGCGCGCGATCTCCCTGACCACAGACCCCGCCGAACGTGATCACCTCACGGGCATCGCACACCGCCTCGGCGACGACTGACTAGACTGACGACTGACTAGACTGCGGACGGCAGGAGCACCGCGGTCCCCAAGGCACCAGAGACGATGATGCGGCCGGATTCGATTCGCAGCTCCGAGTAGTCCAGGGGCCACTGCCCGACCGTCTTGCCTTCATCATCCCGGATGACGAGCCCATCGCTGGTCTCGAAGAGCAGCAGCGAGCCGTCGGTGCTCACTCCGGTGAGGCCGAGGATGCCTCCCGGCAGGTCCTCGAGCTCACCGGCCTGGGTGAAGGTGCGTCCGTTCTCGGCTTCGAAGAGTGCGGGCGTCCCGTCGGCGCTCACGCCGACGACGGTGCCCGCCTTCCGATGGTCGGCGACCGGGAAGGTCACCCCGCGGTAGGGCTGCGGGACGAACGGATACTGGGAGACGCCCTTCGTCCGGTCGACCTCGTTGCCTCGCAGGTCGTAGTACGCGTATTCGGGGTCGGTCTCCTGGATGTTCTGCACATAGCCGTCGCTGGCCCACGTGATGTCGAAGGCATCGGCCACCGATCTCGTCATCGTCACCGCGCCCTTGTTCGCGTCGATGACGGAGATCGTTCCTCCCAGTCGCTCCGTCACGCCGAGGAAGCCGTCGGCGAGGACGGTCACCGTCGCTCCGCTCGCGATCGGCAGTCGCCACACCTCGTCCTCACCTCGCAGACCGACGATGCCGGAGTCGGTCAGTTCGGCGACGAGCATGTCATCGACCCAGGTCAGCGGTGTCACCCCTGCTGCCTGCGGACTGACGCCGAGCTTCTGCCGCTCACGACCCGTGGCCGGATCGAACAGCGACCACCTCGGGTTCGCGGAGCCCTGCGCGGTGCCGATGAGCACCGCCGCCGCACGGTTGGTTTGGGCCTCGGAGGGCAGGAACGCGTCCCGAGTGCACGCCGCATCCTCGAGCTGCCATTGCACCGCCCCTCCGGTGAGAGCCCGGCCGAGCACCGTCGACGTGCCCACCGGTCCGCGCTGAAACTCGACGACCACATCGTCGGTCACGGCGCAGATCTCGTTCGGCGTCGCGTACTGGTCTCCGAGTCCCGCGGCATAGGCCGGATCGAACCACGCGCCCGCATCGCCGTGCGGGGACAGCTGCAGATCCGCCTCGGGCGGCAGGTCAGGATCGTTCGGATTCGCGGGAGTGCAGCCGGTCAGCGCGAGACCGAGCGCGACGGCGAGCGCGGCGATCGTGCGGACGGCGGGACGGGTCGAGGTCATGGAAGCGAATCTATCCTCGGATCCGGTCGCAGACGTGCCCGCGCTGTTCCGGTTCTGCCTCATCGGCGCGATCTTCATCCCCGCACTCACCACCGACAGCCCGGCGACCACGTACAGCGCGATCACACTCGCGAGCGGCGGCAAAGAGTCGAGCACCCGCAGAGCTGGAAGACCAGCGACGTCCTGATCGGTTTGTCTCTGCGATTCTCGGTCTACTCGATGACCGTGCGGGTCGCGGTGTGCTGCACGTCGAGTTCACGCAGCAGCGTGTCAAGCGCAGCCCGTCCCGGCTGGGAGAGGGTGCTTCGGAATTCGGAGTCGAGATCAGCCGCGGCACTGTTGCTCTCGGCCAGAAGGCTGCGACCTCGCTCGGTGAGTTCGATCGTCTGCACTCGCCTGTCCGATACGCTGCGCGACCGTGTCACGGCGCCGATCTCGATGAGCTGATCGACCAGCGACACCACCAGACTCGGCGCCACCTGCAGTCGCGTCGCGATGTCGCGCTGCGACTGCGCGAGACCCGCGTTGACCACGGCCAACAGGCCGACCTGCTTGTGCGTGAGTCCGATCTGTTCGATGCGCTCAGAGAACGCCTGCGTGAGTCTCGCCCCCAGCAGGCCCAGCCGGAAACACGCCGCGCCGAGAATCGCCTCGTCTTCTCCTTCACTCATGACCACTACGATAACATTGTGAATGATTCAGTAAAGAATGATTGATTGGAGAACGACTATGCCGTGGTGGATCGCACTGTTCAACACTCTGGCTGCTCTCGCCTCAACCGGCTTCGGGGTCGCCGCGCTGGTCAAGCCCGGCATGATCGCACCACAGGCCGACGAGGGCACGCCAAGCCGCTTCTATCCAGCGATGTACGCTGCTCGCGCGATACCGCTTGGGCTCGCGGTGGGCATCGCAGTCTGGCTCTCTCCAGCGTCGATATTCCTGTTTCTTCTGCTCGGGACCGCGATCCTCGCACAAGTCGGCGACGTGATCATCGGGGTTCTCCATCGACTTCCCGGCATGATCACCGGTGCCGTGTTCGCCGTGCTCTGTCATGGAGCGGCGGTTTTGGCGCTCCTCTAGCATCCGAGCTGCTTTCCTGACAGACCCAGCAGCAGGAGAACTCCGCCATCGCCGGAGTCGGCGCATGGAAGCGAAGCCATCCCCGGATCCGCGCTGTGGGCCGTCTGCGCTGTTCAGGTTCGGCAACAGTCGTCTTCCCTACCGCGATAAGCAAGAGCAGGGCCGGCACTCACCCGAGGGAGAGCGCGAGCACGGCGACGATGTTGCCCACGCACCGGACGAGGTTCCACCGGTTCCACGTCGCCTCGAAGCCCACTCGCGCAACTGAGCAGTCAGCGTTCGTGTCGATCGGCGCCTGGTCGAGGCGCTGGTTGAGCGGGACGTTGACCGTCACGGTGATGAGGAAGGAGGCGAGTGACCCGGCGGCGCCGACCCAGAGGAGCAGCACCGCTGTTCCGTCGACCGCGGCCCCGCTCACCGTCCCGACCACTGCGGCCGCGAGTGCCGTGACCGGGGCGGCGAAGAACACCGTGAGGAACGAGGGCCGGAGGATCGCTCGGTTGATCGCGCGGAATCCGTGGACGAACTCCTCATCGCTCAGGCGACGATACGCAGGTGAGACCGCGCAGACGAACGCGAAGAAGAGTCCCGCGAGGAGTCCGTTGACCACGACCGCCGAGGCGGTGAGCAGTCCCGTGATCATGACCGTGGACCCGCTCCGGGGTCCGTCCCGCCCGCGCCGAGGAGTGCCGCGACGGTCTCCTCGATGCTCGTGTCCACCGTGACCGACCGATCCCCGCGGGGAGCGAGGAGGCCGGCCGCATCGGCGCGGTAGAGCTCGGCGAGGCTGTCGGCGACATGCGGAGGGAAGCCCGCCTCGGCCAGGGCCGGCGACCACGAGGGCTCGGGAACGAGGTCGACGGTGAGCTCACGCCCGAGACCCCGGCCGAGCACCTCGGCGACCTCCCGTTCCGTCCGGGCGGGACCGATGACGTCGACGGCCTCGGTCGCGGGCGGCGGGTCGAGCAGGCACCCGGCAGCGAGCGCCCCGAGGTCTCGGGTCGCGACCATGGGCACGGGCACTTCGGCGGAGGAGGCGAAGACGGGGTAGGTCCCGGTGTCGCGGGCGAGGTCGATGACGTCGGAGACCTTCTCCTGGAAGTGGCCCGAACGCAGGGCGGTGAGTTTCGTCCCAGCCGCCCGCAGCGCCCGCTCGAGGCGGTGGAGTCCGGTGATCGGGCCCGTGCCGGTCGCGAGGTCGGCGCCTACCGAGGAGAGCATGACGACGTGAGGCACGGCAGCCCTGGCCACGGCTGCGGCGATGGAGGCGATGAGCCGGTCGGCGTGGGCGTCGAGGTCGTCGGCGCCGAGGTCGAAGGGAAGGAGCACGAAGAATCCGTCCGCTCCGTTCAGCGCCGCGCTCAATCCCTCCTCGTCGTCGAGGCCGGTGACGACCGCCTCGGCGCCGGCCTCCTCCCAGCGCTTCGCGTCAGTGTCCCTGCGGACGAGGACGCGGGTGTCCGCGCCTGAATCGAGCATGGCCCTCGCGGTGGCCGATCCGACGCGTCCCGTTGCTCCTGCGATGACGTACATGGTCAGTCCTCTTCTCTTCTGCTGCGAACCGTTCTGCCTGCACCTCCGACGCTACGGAGCGCAGTTCGGTCGATCCATGCCCGGAGAACCGCTCTTCTTGCCCGATCGTCCGAACCAGGCGGACGATCGGTGGGATTCTGTGCGACGATGCGGGCATGGGAACAGGCACCCGCACCGAGAGCACCTCCGCCGCAGTCAGGCCCCCGGGAGGCGCGGATGAGCGGCTTGCGCGCGTGCTGTCGAATCTGCGGATGCGGTCGACGTTCTACAGCCACGCCGAGCTCGGGGACCCGTGGTCGCTCGAGATGCCTGCGATCCCCGATTCGCTGAGCTTCCACGTCCTCATCGCCGGCACGTGCTGGCTCCGGCTGCCGGGGGCCGGATCCACCCGGCCCTCCCTCGTCGAACTCGCCGCCGGTGATCTCGCCCTCGTCCCGCACGGGGCCGGCCATGACCTCCTCAGCGACCCCGATTCCCCGCGCGGACCCCGCGTCGACCTGCTGCCCCAGGACTACCTCAGTGAGAGCTGCTCCAGGCTGCGCTACGGCGGACCGGGGAGGACCACGACGCTCATCTGCGCGATCGTCGCCTTCGACGATCCGGCCGCACGCGAACTCGTGCGGGCCCTTCCGCCCGTCCTCCACGTCAGCGGGGACTCGGTCTCCGTCGCCTCCTCGGTGCGAGAGACCCTGCGCCTCATCGCCGCCGAGCTCGCCCACCCGCAACCGGGCGCGGAGACCGTGGCGACCCGGCTCGCCGACGTCCTCGTCGTCCAGGCGATCCGCTCGTGGATGAACTCCGACGCCGAGGCGAGCGCCGGGTGGCTGCGCTCCCTCCGGGACGAACGCATCGGCCGGGTCATCGAGGCCGTCCACGCACATCCCGGCCACGAGTGGACGCTCGAGCGGCTCGCGAGGGTCGCCGGGATGTCCCGATCCTCGCTGTCCGCGCGGTTCACCGAACTCGTCGGCGAGGCCCCGATCGCGTACCTCACCCGCTGGCGGATGAGCATAGCCGAATCCCGCCTGCGCGAGACCGACGTCACCGCGGCCCGCCTCGCCGGTGAGCTCGGCTACCGTTCGGAGGCCGCGTTCAGCCGCGCCTTCACCCGGCAGGTCGGCCGCTCGCCCGGTTCCGTGCGGAGGGAGAGCGCTGCGCGGAGGACGTGAACCGCCCCCCTCGTGCTGCGAATCCCAGTCGGGCGTTCTCCCGCACGGAATCAACGATCTCCGACAGATGCCCTGTGGACGGCTCACCCCGACCTCCGGGCTGCTCAGCCACGGGACGAGGTCATGGTGACGGCGATGGCCAGTGGCACTGTGGGCAGATAGATGATGACCGGCACCGCGTCGCGCGCCACGACGAGGACCACCACGGACAGTGCCGCCGATGCCAGGCAGCCCCAGCCGGCCCACGTGGTCAGCGACCCGGTGGTCAGGATGTCGGCACCGAACCCGGCGAACGCGGCAGCGATGAGAAACGCCGCGATGTACCATGCTGCCGCGGTCCACGACTGCATGAGAGCGAGCAGCGCCTCCGCTTCAGGAGAGCGATCCGTCGCGACAGACGGCACGATGCTCAACCGTGCCGCGAGGTTGAGCATCCACAACGGCGTCGCCACTCCGAGCAGAATCACTCCCGACAGTCCGAACACGCCACGGCCCTGGGTGAAGAGGAGCGCGCACCCGAGCAGGGACGCGACGGCGCTGATCAGGAACAGGATCACGGTGACCCGCCACAGCGCCGTGTGCTGCGCGACGGTTTCGAGCACGTCACCCTGCCCCCGCCAGACGGGGAAGAACTGCGGGGTCAATGCCGCCGTCCACAGCGCGATGCCCGCGACCCCCAGGCTCGCCGCCGCGATGCCGGCTGCTGCCGTCGGGGCGCTCCCGCTCACGCGTCGGCGCTCCGCCCCGCCGCATCGTCCGGACCGTACAGGGCGGTGAGCTCACGGGTGAGCTGCCGCTCGCCGAACAGCCGGTACATCGCTCTCGCCGGGAGCGGGATCGCCCGCCAGAACTCTGCCCGCTCCTCCTCTGACTCGAACGCGCGCAGCATGTAACCGAGCTGGATCAGCAGCCGGTTCTTCGGAATGCCCGCGATCCCGTGGTCGCGCATCTCGTCCCACTCGGTCTGCGTGAGCAGCGCGGGTGCGTGCTCGGCGACGAAGGCTTCCTCGTCGCCGAGATGCGCCGCCAGCACGGTGTCGACGGCTTCGAGCGCCGCTGCCAGTTCCGCGTTGGCACCGCTGCGGTCCGCCTTCCACCGTGCGTGCGCATTCTTCACATCGGTCAGTCGCCGACCGATGTCGGCATGCTGGGCGCGCATCTGCTCGACGTGCAGGGCGCAGGCCGGGCGGCGCTCGGCGAGGCGATCCCAGAGCGTGAGGTCCTCGCCGTGGTGGTGCCGGTGGAGGGCCTCGGTGATCTCCTTGATGTGTGCGTCGAGCAGCTCATGCCGGGCAGGGTCGTCTCCCGCGGCGGCGACCAGGCCCGGCGCACGGCTGAACGCCGTACGGAGCACCCGATGGATGATGTAGAGGTCGCGGATGTCGCAGCCGGGCGCTGTCGGAGACATCACCGACTCGTCCCATCAGAGTGGTCGAGCCCGGCGACGCAGGCTCCGAGGCGGTCGAGTCCACCGGGCCACACGACGCCCATGAAGAAGTCACGCATCTCGGCGGCGGGGAACCCGGTCTGCTCCACGGTGACGAGCGTGCCCGTTCCGACTCCGGCGGCCGTGTCCCTCGGCTCGAAGGTCATGACGATGTGGCTTTCGAGCACCGGCATGGCCTGTCCGTCGATGATCGACTCGGCGACGAGGTCGCTGACCAGCCTGTACGGGCGGTCGATCTCCCGGTACGTCTGGATATCGTGCACGCGGGTCTGCGGATTCGGTCGGAACCGCGCTTCCCACTGTCCGCCGACACGAAGATCAACGGTCGTCTCCACCTCTCCCTCGTCGGGCCCCAGCATCGACAGCCAGAGTCGCTGCCGCTCGGGGGTCGTGTACGCCGCGAACACCTCGGCCGGGGATCCCGGCAGCTCCCGCTGCATCCGCAGCCCGATCACGTCGTTCTCGAGTTCGGCGTTCATGATGATCGCCCCTTCTTTCCCTCATTCGTGCCGCTCAGGCTGCGGCTGCCGTCGCCCCGATTGCCACAGCGATCGAGCCGAAGAAGACGAGCCCGCCGAAGAGTGCGTGGAACGCCACCTTCGCCGGCATCCTGCCCGCGAAGACATCTCCGATCGCGGCTCCGTAGTCGCGTAGGCCCGGGCGCCGTTCTCCGCGGATGCGCCGGGAACGATGCATCATGAGCACATCGCCGAACGGGATCCCGATGCACAGGACGCCCACCGCTCCCCAGGCCCAGACAGGGTGCCCGGTCGTGACGAACACGGCCCAGGGCACGAGGTAGCCGACCATGAGTGCGGTGTGCGCCACCACCGGGCCGGCTCCCGCACCGCGAGCGTGCCGAACCCACCCGACGAGCAGCTGGACTCCCACGAGCAGCTGCACCACCCAAGCTCCGACCACTGCGTATCCCATACCCGCAATCTACTACGATCGTACTGATTTGTCACTAGAAATCTAGTTGTGTAGGCTCGTGATGTGAACCGCACCCGCCAGCGCGCCCTCGAAGCCGCCACCACCCTTGTCGGTGCGCACGGGGTTCGGGCGCTCACGCACGGCCGCGTCGACACCGCGGCGGGGCTGCCTCCCGGGTCGACCTCCAACCACTTCCGCACCAGGGCTGCTCTGCTCGCTGGGGTCATCGAGTGGATCGCCACCTCCGAACGGGGAGACGCAGGCGCTCCCGATATCCGATCGCACGACGATCTGGTAGGGGCCTTGACCCGCATGATCGAGGTGCAGTCAGGGCCGCTTGCCGGCCGCACCCGAGCACGGTACGCGCTCTTCCTCGAGGCCGACGAGGCGGCGGCCAGGCCGCTGCGCGAGCAGCGGGCCGGGATGGAAGCGTGGATACGCACCATCCTCAGGATTCTCGGCGGTGATGAGGCCGAAGCACGAGCCCCCTTCCTCATGGCGACAGCAGAGGGAATACTGCTTCACCGCATCACCATCGACCCCGATGCGCCCATCGAAGAGAGCATTGCCCGGGCAGTCGACGCGACGCTCGCCCAGCCGTAGCCGCCTCGCCGGCACCCTCGAAGCCCGAGGGTGAGGCAGCACGGCCGCGCACCCTGACGCCCGGCACCGCGCCCGAACCATGCACGAACACCACGGACCACATGCCTCTGTGTTCTCGGGTCCCGCTGACAGCGCCATGTGCGCAGAAGGTGGAACACAACGACTCCACCGACGATGCTGAGCGCGTCTTCGAGCACTCCACACGCGAAAGACCCCCGACCCGGGAAGTTTCATCCCAGGCCAGGGGTCATCTCATTCGTGTGCGCGAGGGGGGACTTGAACCCCCACGACCTTGCGATCACTGGCACCTGAAGCCAGCGCGTCTACCAATTCCGCCACTCGCGCGAACAAGAGAAGACTCTAGCATCGCCGCCCGGCTTTGCGGAAACCCACGACCCCCGCCGGAGCATGATTTCACCTGAATGCAGGCAAGATCACATTCCGCACCAACGCGGTGACCCCGCCGAAGACCCGCTCGCGAGCGTGCGTGCGCTCCGCCGATCCGCACGCGCACCCGCCATCGCGACGTCCCATCCGACCGCAATGATGCACGCGTCCGGCCGCTCCTGCCAGGCTGAACACGCACGGTGAATCCCCGCCGAGGTGGATCCCGCTCGGCCTGCGAACGTGAGTTGAGGCCGCCTCCGCGTTAGGATTGGGTGTTGGTGTACCCGAATCGGCGCCCCGCGTCGGACTCGGTCAAGCCCGCACAGAACCGCAGGACAGACCATGTGCCAGGGTTCCGGCCACCGGCCGAGCACGAGCCCGACCACGACAATGACGGACGAGGACTAAGGAGGTGCCATGGGGATTCTCGATCGCTTCGAGAAGGGACTGGAGAACGTCGTCAACGGCGCCTTCGCGAAGGCCTTCCGCTCTCAGGTCGAACCCGTCGAACTCGGCGGCGCGCTGCGCCGTGAGTCCGACAACAAGGCCGCCGTCGTCTCGCGCGGCCGCACGCTCACGGCCAACCACTACACGATCGAACTCTCGCCCGCCGACTTCGAACGCCTCTCCGGCATCGAATCCGAGCTGCGGGCCGACCTGCGTCAGGTCATCGGCGACCATGCGATCGAGCAGGCCTACAGCTTCGTCGGTCCCGTCTCCGTCGACTTCGCCGAGGCGGACGACCTCGACACCGGCATGTACCGTGTCGTCTCCTCGACGCAGCGCCCCGACGGCTCTCCGGCCGCGCAGCCGGCCAACCGCGGCGGCTACGACCCGGTCTCCCGCTCCCACAGCATCGTCGAACCGGCCCCGAGCTCCGGCTCGCGCCCCGTCGCCGCACCGCGACGCACCCCGGAACCGGCCCGCGCCTCGACCCCGATCCGTCCCGCGGCCCCCGCCCGACCCCGCACGATCGAGGCGAGTGTGACGATCCACGGGCAGACCTACCCGCTGCGGCAGGGCTCGAACGTCTTCGGCCGCTCCTCGAACAGCTCGGACTTCGTCATCGACGACCCCGGCGTCTCCCGTCGGCACTTCGAGATCGTCGTCGAAGGCGACCATGCGATCGCGAACGACCTCGGCTCGACCAACGGCACGCTGCTCCATGGACGCAAGCTCACCTCGGCCAACCTCGGCAACGGCGACGTGCTCACGGCCGGCGACGCCGAAGTGCGCTACACCGAACAGGACTCTCTGTGAGCGAATTCACCGTCACCGTCTTCCGGTTCGCCTTCTTCGTCATCCTCTGGCTCTTCGTCTTCGGCGTGGCAGGCGTGCTCAGACGCGACATCTTCGGCGCCAAGCGCGGACCCCGCAAGTCCCGCAAGGCCAAGGCGGCCAAGGACTCCGGCAGGCAGCAGGCCCCGGCTCCCAGCCGACCTGCACCGGCCCCCACCCCGACCCCGGCGCCGATCCCGCGCGCCAATCCCGGATCGATCCGGGTGACCGTGGGACCGCTCGCCGGCACCTCGCTCATCCTCTCCGGGGCTCCCGTGACCTTCGGCCGGGCCCCGGACAACACGATCGTCATCAACGACGACTTCGCGTCGAGCCATCATGCCCGGATCATCGCCCGCGGCGGCGCCTGGGTGCTCGAGGACCTCAGCTCGACGAACGGCACCTTCGTCGACGGTTCGCGGATCACCGCCCCGGTCGACCTCGGCATCGGCAACCAGATCACCATCGGACATACGACGTTGGAGACCCAATCGTGACGACCGACGGAACGATCACCCTCCGCTCCGCCGCTCGGTCGCACACCGGGCTCGTGCGCAAGAACAACCAGGACTCCGGGTACGCGGGTCCCAACTTCCTCCTCATCGCCGACGGCATGGGCGGACACGCCGGCGGCGACGTCGCCTCGGCGATCACCGTGGCCCGCCTGGCCGAACTCGATGAGAACATCGCCGGCGACGATGCCCTCGAACTCCTCCGCGCCTCGATCCTCGACGCCAACGACCGCATCTGCCGCGGCGTGGCCGAACAGCCCGAACTCGCCGGCATGGGCACGACCGTCACCGCCCTGCTGCGCGCCCCGGGCAACCGCTTCGCCCTCGCCCACATCGGCGACTCCCGCGGCTACGTGCTCCGCGACGGCGAACTCCACCCCGTCACCCACGACCACACCTTCGTCCAGATGCTCGTCGACGAAGGCCGCATCACCGCCGATGAGGCCGACACCCACCCGCAGCGCTCCGTGGTCATGAAGGTCCTCGGCGACGTCGGCACCTCGCCCGACCTCGACCTGTCCCTGCGCGAGGCCTACGTCGGCGACCGGTGGATGCTCTGCTCCGACGGTCTCACCGGGTTCGCCGACATCGGCGACATCACCCGGGTCCTCGCCGAGGTGGCCGACCCCGACGAGGCGTGCCGCCAGCTCATCGACCTGGCTCTGGCCGGCGGGGGCGCGGACAACGTCACCGTCGTCATCGGCGACGTCATCGCAGGCGAGGTCGACGTGCCGCAGGGCATCTCCGTCGGTTCGGTCCACGTCAACCCCCAGTACGCGACGATCGGCACCCGCCCCGAGGGTGAAGCTCCGACCGCGCAGCACGACTTCGCGAGCACCGACGTCCCCACCGACACCGTGCCCCTGCAGACCGTCACCGACGGCTCTGCCTCGGCCGAGTCCGGGCAGGAGCCCACCGCGGAGATGCCGGCGGGGTCCCTGCGCACCGCCGTGGACACCGAGGACGAGCCGGTGGGCGAGGACGACCTCGACGGCGAGGAGGAGAAGGAGAAGCGCTCCTACCTCGGTTGGATCATCGCCGCCCTCGTCGTCATCGCACTGGCCGTGGGCGGCTTCTTCGCCTTCAACTACATCAACAACCACTACTACCTCACGAGCGACAACGGGCGGGTCGCCCTCTACCGGGGCCTCGACACGACGCTCGGACCCATCGAACTCAGCCGCCTCGAGGACACCACGGACATCCAGGTCGAGGCGCTCAATGCGTTCTCGCAGGACCGTCTGCGCGGGTCGATCCAGGCCGACTCCCGGGAGGAGGCCGACCGGATCATCGACAACCTCCGGCAGGAGGCCGAGAACTCCGGGACCGTCTCCGGCAACGCCGAGGACGCGACGAACCCGAGCGACCCGGCGCCGTCGCCGCCGGGCGGGCAGAGCGCGGAGCCCAGCGACGCGATCACCCAGGAGTCGCAGTGATGTCGGACTCCGTCTCCCAGGCAGCCCGGCCCAGGCCCTACCGCCTGGCCGAGCTCGGTCTGCTCATCCTCGCGATCGCCGCCTCCTCGAGCGCCTACGCCCTCGTCGGCCTCGGCGTCGACGATGCGATCCCCGACGACACCGTCCAGTACATGGCGTGGCTGACGGCCCTGGCCCTCATCGTCCACGTCGTCGTGTGGTGGAAGGCGAAGTACGCCGACCCCGTGCTCGTGCCCATCGCCGTACTCCTCAACGGCATCGGCCTGGCGATGATCCACCGCGTCGACCTCGGCCGCGTCGAGTTCAAGAACAGCGCGACCCAGCAGCTCATCTGGATGACCCTCGGAGTGGCACTCGCCGTCCTCGTCCTCGTCCTGCTGCGCGACCACCGGTGGCTGCGCCGTTACACGTACGTCTCCGGCTTCCTCGCCCTCTTCTTCCTCCTCCTGCCGCTCGTGCCCGGTCTCGGCCGCACGATCAACGGCGCCCGCATCTGGATCGGCATCGGACCGCTGTCCTTCCAGCCCGGTGAGATCGCGAAGATCCTCCTCGCGATCTTCTTCGCCGGCTACCTCGTGAGCTTCCGCGACCAGCTCGTCCTCGCGGGACCGAAGATCCTCGGCATCCGCTTCCCGCGTCTGCGCGACTTCGGGCCGATCATCATCGCGTGGGTCGCCAGCGTCGGCATCCTCGTCTTCGAACGCGACCTCGGCACCTCCCTGCTCTTCTTCGGCCTCTTCGTCGCGATGCTCTACGTCGCGACCTCGAAGGTCTCGTGGATCATCATCGGACTGAGCTTCTTCGCCGTCGGCGCCGTCATCGCAACCCTCATGTTCTCCCACGTCCAGCAGCGCATCGACGGCTGGTTGGGCGCGCTCACCCCGGAGGAGTTCAACAAGACCCCGGGCGGCTCCTACCAGCTCGTCCAGGGACTCTTCGGCATGGCCAACGGCGGCCTCGTCGGCACAGGTCTGGGCGAGGGCCGGCCGAACATGGTCCCCTACGCGGAGTCCGACTTCATCTTCGCGAGCCTCGGCGAGGAGCTCGGCATGGCCGGCCTCTTCGTCATCCTGCTCTGCTACCTCCTCATCTTCGAACGCGGCATCCGCACCGCGCAGAAGCTGCGCGACGGCTTCGGCACCCTGCTCGCCGCGGGTCTGTCGTTCACGATCGCCCTTCAGGTCTTCGTCGTCGTCGGCGGCGTCACCCGCCTCATCCCGGTCACGGGTCTGACCACGCCGTTCCTCGCCCAAGGCGGGTCGTCCCTGGTCGCGAACTGGGTGATCATCGCTCTGCTCCTGCGCATGTCCGACAATGCCCGCCGCCCCGTCGAGGAGTTCCACACCGGAGTCCTGCGGATCACGGAGGACGCCACGTCCGCCTCGGCGAAGAAGCGCAGCACCGACGATGACATGGACGATTCCCCCGCCGAGGCGGTTCCCGGATCCGTGGACTCCGACGAGGCGGTCACGACGAACCTCAGCACGCGCGGATCCGGCGACTCGGGCCAGGGAGGTCAGCGATGAAGAAGTCACTCACGCACATCGGCGTCGTCGGATTCGTCATGTTCGCCCTCCTCTTCGCCTCGACGAGCTGGGTGCAGTTCGTCACCGCGGACTCGCTCAACGCCAACCCGCTGAATACGCGCCAGATCCTCGACCAGCTCTCCCGCGACCGCGGGCCGATCCTCGTCGACGGCACCCCGATCGCGTACTCCGTGCCGGTCGACGACAAGTACAAGTACCAGCGCAAATACGGCTCCGACGGCCTCGATCCGCGGGCGTATGCGTCGATGACCGGCTACTATTCGATCGTCTCGGGCGCCTCGGGCATGGAACGCGCCGCCGGCGAGTACCTCTCCGGTGAGTCGGATGCGCTGTTCTACGACAAGGTCGGCAGCTTCTTCACCGGCGAACAGCCGCGCGGTGCCGCCGTCGAGCTCACCGTCGATCCGAAGGTCCAGGAAGCCGCCTGGAAGGGCCTGGGCAACCAGAACGGTGCGGCCGTGGCCCTCGACCCGAAGACGGGCAAGATCCTCGCGATGGCCTCCACCCCGGGCTGGAACCCCAACCCGATCGCCAGCCACGACTCGAAGGAGGCCAGGGCGGCGTTCGAGAAGCTCGACAACGCCCCGGACAACCCGGCCTACAACCGGGCGATCGGCGGCAACCTCTACCCGCCGGGATCGACGTTCAAGGTCCTCGTCGCCGCCGCGGCCCTCGAATCGGGCAACTACACCCCGGATTCGCGCCTCAACGGTCCCGCCACCCTCGACCTGCCGCAGACGACGGCGACGATCAGCAACTCCCATGCCGGCGCCTGCCGGGGCGGGGGCAAGCCGACGCTCGCGCAGTCCCTCGCGGAGTCGTGCAACACCTCGTTCGCCTCTCTCGGCATGGACCTCGGGGAAGAGGCGATCGCCGAGCAGGCGAAGAAGTTCGGCTTCGGGCAGGACCTCACAATCCCGCTCACGGTCACCCCGTCGACGTTCCCCTCGGGTCTCAACCCGCCGCAGCTCGCGCAGTCCTCCCTCGGTCAGTACGAGGTCCGGTCGACGCCGATGCAGATGGCGATGATGACCGCGGGCATCGCCAACGGCGGCTCGATGATGAAGCCCGAGCTCGTCAACCGGGTCCTCAACGCCGATACCCTCGAGCCGATCACCGAGACCCGCCCGAAGGAGCTCTCCCGCCCCGTCTCGGGTCAGACGGCCGAGCAGCTCAATACGATGATGCAGGGCGTCGTCACCGACGGCACCGCCTCGGTGGCGAAGATCCCCGGCGTCAAGGTCGCGGCGAAGACGGGCACCGCCCAGCACCAGAAGGGTGCCGCGCCGCATGCCTGGTTCATCTCTTTCGCCCCCGCCGACGATCCGAAGATCGCCGTCGCGGTCGTCGTCGAGAACGGCGGAAACGCGGGCAACGAAGCATACGGTGCGACGGTCGCGGGACCGATCGCCAAGGACATGATGGAAGCGGTGGTCGACAAATGAGGCCGAGCGAAGGCACGCAGCTGGGCAACCGGTACACCCTGACCTCACGCATCGCCGTGGGCGGCATGGGCGAGGTCTGGAAGGGCGTCGACTCCGTCCTCGGCCGCGAGGTCGCGGCGAAGATCCTCAAGGAGGAGTACCTCTCCGACTCGACGTTCCTCGCCCGCTTCCGCGCCGAGGCGCAGAACATGGGCCGCGTCTCCGACCCGGGCATCGCCGGGGTCTACGACTACGGCGACGAGCAGGGTTCGCCCTACCTCGTCATGGAGTACGTGCCCGGTGAGCCGCTGTCGACGATCATCGAACGCAGCGCCCCGCTGTCCGAGACGGACACTCTGAGCATCGTCGCGCAGGCCGCGCAGGCGCTCGGCGCCGCCCACAAGGCCGGTGTCGTCCACCGCGACATCAAGCCCGGCAACATCCTCATGACCCCGGACTTCCGGGTGAAGATCACCGACTTCGGCATCGCCCGCGTCACCGATCAGGCGCCGCTGACGAAGACCGGCCAGGTCATGGGCACCGCGCAGTACCTCGCCCCCGAACAGGCCACCGGCAAGGGCTCGGGTCCCGGTTCCGACCTCTATGCGCTCGGCATCATCGCCTACGAGGCACTGGCCGGCCAGCGTCCCTTCACCGGGGACTCGCAGGTCTCGATCGCGATCGCCCAGGTCAATCAGCAGCACCCGCCCCTGCCGACGACGGTGTCCGAACCGGTCCGCCGCTTCGTCGACTCCCTGCTCGAGAAGAAGCCCGAACGCCGCCCCGACGATGCGATGGCCGTGTCGAAGGCCGCCGAGGCGATCGCCGCCGGTGACATCGCCGGCGCCGAGGCGATCCTGCCGCAGATGAGGCACGGCAACGCCGCCTCGGAGGCGCTCACGCAGGTCTTCAGCGAACCCGAACCCGTGCCCTCGACGCAGGTCCTGCCGACCACCTCGAGCAACGACGCCACCCGTGTCTACAGTGCCGACGGGCCGGGCGGCCCGGGCGGACCGGTGACCGGGTACAACGGCGCCGTCGACGGCGACGACCCCGATGGGCAGGCCGAGGAGAAGCAGTCGAAGAAGGGCAAAATCCTCATCTGGGTCCTAGCGATCCTCGCTCTCATCGCCGTCGGCGCCCTGCTGTGGTTCTTCCTCGGCGGGCGCGGGGAACCGACCCCGACACCGAGCACGAGCGCCCCGACGACGTCCCAGGCACCCGCCGAGGTCGAGATCGATGCCAGCGACTACATCGGCCAGTCCGAATCCTCGGCGACACAGAACCTCGAGGACAAGGGCCTCAAGGTCAAGACGGAGACGATCGACTCGTCCCGGGCCGCGGGCACCGTCGCCGACGTCGGCGAAGCACCCGGCGGCGGATACACGTTCACCGAGGGAGACACCGTCACCCTCTACATCTCCGCCGGCCGGCAGGAGCAGCCCGCCCCGCGACCGACGCGGACCTCGGGCTCGAACTCCGGGTCCGATTCGAGCTCGAACTCGAACTCCGGTTCTGATTCAGGCTCGAACAGCGGCTCGAACTCCGGGTCGAACTCAGGCTCGGGCAGCAGTTCGAACTCGAATTCGAACTCCAACTCGAACTCGGGCTCCGGTTCGGGCTCGGGCAGCGGGTCGGGCAGCGACTCCAACTCGAACTCCGGCAACAGCTCGAACGCGAATTCCAACGCGAACTCGGACTCCGGCTCGAACTCGGGATCGGGCAGCGACGGCAACTCGAGCCAGGGCGGCAACGACGGCCAGAACACTGATTCGTCGAGCGACGCCGGGTGACAATGACGACCAGGAAACACGCCCCTGCAGGGGTGACATACGCGGAGGATGCAGATGAGTGAGCCCAAGGTCCTGTCGGAGAGGTACGAAGTCCGTACCCTCCTCGGCCGTGGGGGCATGGCGGAAGTCCACGAGGGCGTCGACACCCGCCTGGGTCGGCGCATCGCGATCAAGCTTCTGCGCTCCGATCTCGCGCGCGACCCCTCCTTCCACACCCGCCTCAAGCGGGAGGCGCAGTCCGCCGCGGGTCTCAACCATCCCGGCATCGTCGCCGTCTACGACTCCGGAGAGGAGGAGTTCGTCGAATCCGGCGGCTCCAGCGTGTCCGTGCCGTTCATCGTCATGGAGTACGTCGAGGGCCAGACCCTGCGCGAGGTGCTCAACGAGCACGGGACGCTCACCGTCGACGAGGCGCTCAACGTCGTCGCCGGAGTCCTCGCCCCGCTCGAGTACTCCCATCGCAACGGCATCGTCCACCGCGACATCAAACCCGCCAACGTCATGCTCACCCCCGACGGCGACATCAAGGTCATGGACTTCGGGATCGCCCGGGCGCTCAAGGACAACAGCGGGCTGACCCAGACGCAGTCCGTCGTCGGCACCGCCCAGTACCTCTCCCCCGAGCAGGCGCGCGGCGAGGTCGTCGACGCCCGCTCCGACCTCTACTCGACCGCGTGCCTGCTCTACGAGTTGCTCGCCGGTCGTCCCCCGTTCGTCGGGGACTCCCAGCTCGCGGTGGCCTACCAGCATGTCGGGGAGACTCCGCAGCCGCCGAGCTTCTACAACCCGAACATCCCGCCCGAGGTCGACCGCCTCGTCCTCCACGCCCTCCAGAAGGACCGGGACGACCGCTACCAGGACGCGTACACCTTCCGGGAGGACGTGCTCGCCGCCCGTGACGGCAGGCCTCTGAGCATCGACGGCGACAACGATCGCACGCAGGTCCTCGCCGCCGCCGGCGGTGCGGGCATGATGGGACCGCCCACCGCCACTCAGGCCTACCCGCTCGATGCCGAACCGGCTCCCGAGACGGGGCCGATGTCCTCGATCATGAACCGGCAGGAGGAGCAGCCGCCGAAGAAGCGGTCGAAGGCGTGGATCTGGATCGGCAGCATCTTCGTCCTCCTCGCACTCGCGGCACTCGCCCTGTGGGTCTACGAGATCAACAAACCCGAACCCATCGTCCAGGTCCAGGTCGCCGACGTCGCAGGCATGGACGCCGACCAGGCCGAATCACAGCTGCGGAACCAGAAGTTCCAGGTCACCCGCGACGAGCAGTACAGCACCGAGGTCGACGAGGGCAAGGCGATCTCCACTGACCCCGCCGCCGGGCAGTCGATCCCGGAGAACAGCACCGTGAAACTCGTCGTCTCCCTCGGCCCCGAGAGCGTGACGATCCCGGAGGTCTCCGGCAAGACCGAGCAGGAGGCAAGGCAGCTGATCAAGGACGCCAAACTCCAGGCCGGTTCGACGATCACCCAGACCTCACCGGATGTGAAGAAGGGCGTCGTCATCGAGACGAAGCCCGGTGAGGGCGAGAAGGTCGATGTCGATTCGAACGTCGACATCGTCGTCTCCTCCGGCACCGTCGAGGTTCCCGATGTCACGGGGCAGACGAAGGACGAGGCCTGCAAGACCCTGCAGGGCGACGACTACAAACTCGGCTGCAAGGTCGAGGAGGTCGAGACCGCCGACCAGGAGGAGGGCAAGGTCTACGATCAGTCGATCCCCGGAGGCACCGAGGTGGCGCAGGGATCGGAGATCACCGTGACCGTGGCGAAGAAGCCGCCGGAGCCCACACCGACGATCCCGTCGGTCCCCGGCGGCATCCCCACCTCACCCCCCGGCGACAATGGCAACAACGGCGGCGGCGGCAACGGCGGTGGGACGGACGCCGACGGAGCCGTGGGCGGCGGGGACTCGTGGTTCGACGGCTGGGCCGACCCCCGCGGACGCGGCAACGGCAACGGGGACTGACCCGGCCCTGACTGACCCGGCCCTGACTGACCCGGCCCTGACTGACCCGGCACTGACTGAGCCGGCCGGGCCGCGGTCGGGTCTCAGCCCAGGCTGACGTAGAGGTCGGTGCGCAGGTCCGCCGGGTCCATCTCCGGGTTCGGTTCGGTCACGTAGACCTCGAAGAACGGCAGGTCCGGATGGTGGCCGGCGGCCACGAGCGCCTGCATGTGCGCATTCCACGCCTCGCCGAGGCCGTCGTAGCCGCCCTGGTAGGACACGGCCCCGATCGATCCGCCCGGCAGTTCCGAGGGGATCGCGGTGAGGTCGTCTCCGAGCTCGAGCGCCTGGCTCAGACCCGCGGAGACGGGGATGCCGACCTGGATGTCGACGGTGTCCGTGGGCTGGCGCGTGTAGAGGGAGAACGCGGGACCCGTGGGTTCCACCTCGGCGGCGGCCAGGGCGGGGAAGAGACCGGAGAACACGGAGTCGAAGAGCTGCGGCAGCTCTGCCATCGGATAGTTCTGGGCTTCGACGACGACCGTGGGCACGGGTTGGGCTTCGAAGACCGTGAGTTCGCTGTAGGGCTCGGTGGGGAAGTAGCTCGGCTCTGACATGGGTTGTCCTCTCCCTGACGCGGGTGACGATGCGATCCTGTGTGGAACCGATCCTAAGCGCTGCCCGGGTGCCGCGGAAGCGCCTGCCCGCAGATCCGACTACTCGGTGATCGCGGTGGCCAGCGGCGACATCGCCTGCGCCCGGGCGGCGGCACCGCTCAGCCCGCAGACCTCGAGCCAGTTGCCGAGCATGAGGTACCCGGACTCGGTGAGCACGGACTCGGGGTGGAACTGGACGCCGTAGAGAGGTGCGCTGCGGTGCTCGATGGCCATGACGACGCCGTCCGCGGTGCGGGCGGTCACGGCGAAGGTGTCGAGGTCGATCGTCTCGTCGACGATCGCCAGCGAATGGTAGCGGGTCACCGTCAGCGGTGACGGGCAGCCTGCGAAGATGCCCGCCCCGTCGTGGGTGATGACGGAGGTCTTGCCGTGCATGAGCACCGGCGAATGCGTGACGGTCGCCCCGAACACCTCGCCGAGGGCCTGATGGCCCAGGCACACGCCGAACAGGGGCGTCGCCGTGTCCGCGGCCCAGCGGATGAGGTCGGGGCACACACCGGATTCGGCGGGAACCCCGGGTCCCGGGGAGAGCAGGATCCCGTCGTAGCCGCTCGCCAGCCCGGCGACCGCCTCGGCGGACACATCGTCGTTGCGGATGACGTCGACCTCGGCGCCGAGCTCACGGACGTAGGAGACGAGGGTGTAGACGAAGCTGTCGTAGTTGTCGACGACGAGGATCGTCGTCATCACGCGCCCTCGTCGGTGACGGTCGCGTTGTTGAACGGCATGTAGGGGGCGACGGCCGGGAAGACGTACTGCATGAGCAGGAGGATGACCGCGGCGATGAGGATGAGGGCGAGGACGAGTTTGACGAACCACGGTCCCGGCAGGAGTCGCCAGATGAGCGCGTACATATCAGGCACCACCGTTCTTGCTGACTTTGTCGTAGGCCTTCGAGTCCTTGATCGCCTCCGGCGGGCCGTCGGCGGCGGGACGCCATTCGGTGAGCTCGGCGTAGGCGATGTAGCGTTCGCGCGCGGAGAACATCGGGTTGCAGGCCGTGAGCGTGAGGATCCGATCCTTGCCTTTGTACTCCGGCTGGTCGGGCACGGGGGCGAGGACTTCGACGGCGTCGGGGAGGATGATGTCGAAGTTGCGGAACGTGTACGTGTAGAAGCCGTCCTTGGTCTGGACGACGATCTCGTCTCCGGGCTGGAGCTTCGCGATCTGGTTGAACGGCTTGCCGTAGGTGACGCGGTGGCCGGCGACGGAGAAGTTGCCGACCTCCCCGGGCATCGCCGAGTTCGGGTAGCGGCCCACGCCCATCCGGTTGAGGACGGGTTCGAGGTCGACGCCCTCGGCCAGGGTGCGGTAGTAGTCGTCGCCGAAGCGCGGGATGTAGAAGATCCCGAACGCCGTGTTCTTCTCCACCGGTTCGGCGACCACGGGTTCCTTGGGGTCGGCGGGCAGCTTGTTCGGGTCCTGGTTCGCCCAGTCCTTCGTCAGCTGGTCCGCGAGCACCTCGTTGTCGCGGTTGGCTTCGATGTCCGTCCACCACAGCTGCCACACGACGAAGAGGATGAGGACGAGGCCTGCGGTGATGCAGAGTTCGCCGAAGGTGCGGATCGTGCCCCGGATCGGTCCCAGCGGCTGGCGCTGCGGCTTCGGCTTCCTGCCACCGCCGTTGCCGCGTCCTCCGTTCCCTCCTCCGCCGAGGTGGGGGTCGGATTCCGCTGCTGCGGGCTGTGCCGCTGTGGCCGGGGCCGAGGCGTACTGCGCAGACGTGTACTGGGGCTGTGCCGAGGCGTATTGGGGCGCTGTGTTCTGGGCGGTGCTGTATTGGGGCGCGGTGTACTGGTCGGCCGTGTACTGACCTGCGGCAACACCTGCGCCGGCGGCAGCACCTGCACCTGCGTACGGGGCCTGCTGGAGGGGCAGCGCCTCGGTGGGAGCGCCGGAATCGTCAGGTGCATCGGAGTACGAGGGCGCGCCACCGGAGGCTTCGGCTTCGCGGCGGCGCAGTTCGCGACGGCTCGGCAGCGGCTCGTCGAAACTGCGGGAGGCCTGCTGGGTGTGCAGGGGCTCGGTGACGGGTCCTGAGTCGGTCGGCTGCGGGGCGGGCTGGCGTCTCTGCGCAGCGCGAATGGTGGGTCTCGAAGACGATTCGTTACCCGAGGAGGAACTGTTCACCACTTCTGCACCGTGCCTATGACTAATCCGGGACTCGACCAGTGATCGAGCGGGGACATCCGAAGAGAACTTTATCGCATGAGAATGAGAGCGGAGCGTGTTCCCAGCTCACTCTGAGACGCCTTCATGAGAGCCTGTGGTCCGTCATGCGGTTTTTCGCGCATGCTGGCCTCCCGAGTAGACTGGGGGCGATCGTCCCCGACCAAAGCATCGGCGGCCCATTCGGGTTCGCCGTCGAAGGAGTTCTCGTGGCCAAGTCCAACGGACGGACCTCGCGCCCTCAGCGCACCTCGCGCAATGCGGCGAAAGCCCAGTCGACGACCGCGAAGTCGACGACCGAGGATTCTGCCGTCGTCGAGGAGACCGACATCGAGATCACCGAGGTCGAGGTCGATGCCGACGGGACCACGACCGTCGAGGAGACCGACATCGTAGTCACCGAGGTCGAGGACGCCGACGAGAACCCCGACGACCCAGCGGACGACGACGAGAAGACCACCGCTGCCGCGAAGGCGAAGACCGCCTCGGCGAAGGCGAAGTCCGAAGACACGGACGAGGACGACGTCGACGCAGACGACGCCGACGAGAAGCCGACGAAGGCGAAGACCGAGTCCGCGAAGACCGGGTCTGCGAAGTCGGCGAAGAAGGACTCGAAGAAGGCGGTGGCGAAGCGCACCTCGCGTTCGGGCAACCCGGCCAAGCGCTCGCAGGGCCGCAAGACGGCCAGCTACACCTCCGAGGCCGGTCAGCAGACGATCAAGCCGAACCCGCGCTGGTTCCTGCCCGTCCTCCTCGGCCTCCTCATCGTCGGCCTCATCTGGCTCGTGGTGTTCTACCTGACCCAGGGCGCGTTCCCCGTCGAAGCATGGGGCAACTGGAACATCCTCATCGGCTTCGCGTTCTTCGTCGCCGGTCTCATCATGTCCACCCGCTGGCGGTAGATCACCCCACCGCGACGTCGGGGCACATCACCCCGCCGCGTATCCCCGAAACCCGCAGCATCCGAAACCCTCCGCTGCCCGGTTCCCACCGGTCAGCGGAGGGTTTCGTCGACTTCTGAGTTATACCCAAGCAGAATCGCTGTCCTGTGCATAACTTTTTCCACCCCTGTGATCAGGGAAAACACACCGTTGTAAGTTTTCCCCCATGTGGATAACAGCTGTGGACAAACCGCAGATGCAGTGAATCGGGTTCGCCTCAGGGTGCCGCCCCGGCCGTGAGCATCTTCGCCACGACGGCCACGGCCATGAGGACGACGAGGCCTCCGGCGACGAGCCAGAAGACGAGCACCGAACGCTTGGCCGACACGAGCAGACCCGCGCAGCCGAGGACGAAGCCCGTGAGCAGTCCGCCGAGGTGGGCCTGCCAGGAGACGCCTTCGACGATGAAGCCGTACCCGAAGTTAAGCGCGACGAAGAGGACGACGCCGACGATGTTGCGGTCGAGGCGACGGGTGGGCACGAGGAGGACGCCGATGACGGCGAACACGGCACCGGAGGCGCCGATGTTGTTCGTCACCCAGTCCCGGCTCCACGGTTCGGCGAGGAGGAGGACCATGACGGAGCCGCCGACGGCGCCGATGACGTAGACGGCGAGGAACCGGAGGCGGCCGAGTGCGCGTTCGACGAACGACCCGAAGAAGAACAGGCCGATCATGTTCGCCAGCAGGTGGATCGGCGAGGGCTGCTCGTGGACGAGGGCGACGGTGAGCAGGCGCCACGGCTGGTCGAGGGTCAGGGCGGGGACGAAGCTGAACCGGTGGAGGAGGTCGAGTCCCGGCAGCAGCTGGAGCAGGAACGCCAGCCCCGTGACGATCATGATCGTGGCCGTCACCGGGGGAACGGACACGGACAGGGCCCGGCCGGTTTCCCGTGCCGGGCCCTGCTCTGGTGTGCTCATGCCACCATCGTACTCATCGGGTGGGGTGGCGCTCAGGCGTCCTTGATCTCGACGGATTCGATGACGACCGGCTCAACGGGCTTGTCCATCGCTCCCGTGCGCACGCCTTCGATCTCGTCGACGACCTTCTGCGAGGCCTCGTCGGCGACCTCGCCGAAGATCGTGTGCTTGCCGTTGAGCCACGGGGTCTCAGCGGTGGTGATGAAGAACTGCGAACCGTTGGTGCCGCGGCCCATCTGCTTGCCGGCGTTGGCCATCGCGAGCAGGTACTTCTTGTCGAACTGGAGTTCGGGGTGGATCTCGTCGTCGAAGACGTAGCCGGGGCCGCCGGTTCCCGTGCCGAGCGGGTCGCCGCCCTGGATCATGAAGTTCGAGATGATGCGGTGGAAGCCGGTGCCGTCGTAGAAGGGACCCTTCGTGGGCTGACCGGTCTGGGGGTCGGTGAACTCGCGCTCACCGGTGGCGAGTTCGACGAAGTTCGCGACCGTCTTCGGAGCGTGGTTGCCGAAGAGGTTGATGGTGATGTCGCCGTGGTTGGTGTGCAGGACCGCTGTGTTCGTTGCAACTGTAGACATGCCCTCATTCTTCCACGGCCGGGTCCGATCCGCCGATCCGTCAAGGCGGGTTTGCACAACCTGCCAGCGTATCCGCAGGCAAATTCCCTCCCCTGAAGTGGCCGTCGCCCCCGCCTCACGTCGTAGACTGGGAAGTGATCAGTTGCCCCCGGACTTAAGAGGATTGGGAATGTTCATGTCGAAGAAGCCAGCTCCGCAGACTCTCGCGTCGAAGCTCGACTCCGCGAAGAAGACCTCGCTGCGATTCCTGGCTGACGCCTCGGATGCCGCCGCTCCCAAACTGCGTGAGGCAGCCGATAAGGCCAACGTCCAGGTCGAAGCCTTCGCCGAGAAGGCCCGCCCTCAGGTCGAGGCTCTCGCGGAGAAGGCCAACCAGCAGGTCCACGACTGGGCGGACAAGATCGAGGCGTACCGTCCCGAGGCCACGGAGAAGGCCGGGAAGGTCGCCGGCACCGCCGCCGCCTCGCTCGCGGCGATGGAGACCCCGCAGCTCATCGACAACCTCGCCGTGCGCCTCACCGGTGACAAGAAGGCGATGAAGAAGGCCCGCAAGGCCCTCGCCGAGGCCGGCAAGCGGATCCAGAAGGACACCGCGCGGAAGTCGAACACGAGCAAGAAGGCTCTCGTGTGGACCCTCGTCATCGGTTCGGCCGCCGGCATCGGCTACTACGTGTGGAAGAAGGCCCAGCCGGTCGAAGATCCCTGGTCGACCCCGCTGCCGAACAACCGTCCCGCCGACGCCCGCCCCGTCGGATCGACCCCGGCCTCGCGCCAGGGCACGTCCCCGACCGTCTCGCAGGCCCCGGTGCCCGAGTCGAAGACGGAGACGACCCCGGCCCCGAAGCCGGCGACCGCTCCGAAGCCCTCGGGCGACAGCGCCAAGCACTGATGCGCCCAGGCGGCTGAGCCGCCGCTTCAGACCGCGAAGGCGGCCCACCGATCGGTGGGCCGCCTTCCGGCATCTCGGGGCAGACAGGTCAATACACTGCTCCCGGGTTGAGGATGTTGTCGGGGTCCAGCGCTGCCTTGATGAGATGGTTGAGCTCCATGACATCGGCGCCGAGGTAGTCGGCCAGCCACGGCTTCTTCAGCCGTCCCACACCGTGCTCCCCGGTGATCGTCCCGCCCAGGGAGGTCGCCAGGTCCATGACCTCGCCGTAGGCGATGTCGGCCCGGGCGCGCTGCTCGGCGTCGGCGGGATCGACGATGAGCAGCGGGTGGGTGTTGCCGTCCCCGGCGTGGGCGATGACGGAGATGAGGACGTCCCGCTTCTCGGCGATCTCCTCGATCCCGATGACAAGGTCGCCGAGGCGGGGCAGCGGCACACCGACGTCCTCAAGCAGGAGGGTGCCCTTCTTCTCGACCGCGGGGATCGCCATCCGTCGGGCGGTGACGAAGGCCTCCCCCTCCTCGGCGTCGTCGGTCGCATAGACCTCGCTCGCCCCGTTCTTCGCACACAGCTCCTCGACGATCGCGATCTGTCCGGCCGCATACTCTCCGGGTTCGTCGGACTGGATGACGAGCATGCCCGCGGCTTCACGGTCAAGTCCCATCCGCAGTTCGTCCTCGACGGCATTGATCGAGGCGCGGTCCATGAACTCGAGCATCGACAGGCGCATCTGCGCGCAGATGTCGAGCACGGTCTGCGTGGCGCCCTCGAGGGTGGGGAAGGTCGCGACGAGCGTCGTCGGCGGCAGCTGGGCGGGAATGAGGCGCAGGGTCACCTCGGTGATGATGCCCAGCGTGCCCTCGCTGCCGACGAAGAGCTTCGTCAGGGACAGTCCGGCGACGTCCTTGACGCGGGGGCCGCCGAGTTCGACGGCGCGACCGTCGGCGAGGACGACCGTCATCCCGAGGACGTAGTCCGTGGTCACCCCGTATTTGACGCAGCACAGCCCGCCGGCGTTCGTCGCGACGTTGCCGCCGATCGAACAGAACTCGTACGAGGACGGGTCCGGCGGGTACCACAGGCCGTGCTCGGCGGCCGCGGCCTTGACCTCGGCGTTGAAGGCGCCCGGCTGGACGACGGCGATCCTGGTGGCCGGGTCGATGTCGATCTCGCGCATCCGATCGAGGCAGACGATGATCCCGCCCTCGACGGCGGAGCTGCCCCCGGACAGGCCGGAGCCGGCGCCGCGGGGGACGACGGGGACCTTCGCCTCGGCGGCCACACGGACGGCCGCTTGGACGTCGGCGGTCGAGCTCGCGCGCACGATCGCGGCGGGCATCCCCGCTCCCGGATCGTTCGCCCGGTCCCAGCGGTAAGCGTCCATCGAATCCGGGTCGGTGACGAGCGCGTCTGCGGGCAGGACTTCGGACAGGGCGGTGACGACGTCGACGGACATCTCTCTCCTTGCGGTCAGCGGCACAGTGGCTCCCACTCTACGTGAGCCGGCTCACACTGACGAGCCTCCGTCACATCCTCTCGGGCACGCGGATGCCGAGCACGCTCAGCCCGGCCTCGAGGACCGTGAGCACGGTGGCGCTCAGCCGCAGCCGGGAGGCCCGCAGCTCAGGGGTCTCGGCGACGAGGACGGGGCACTGCTCGTAGAACGTCGTGAACGCCTGCGCGAGGTCGAAGAGGTACCCGGCCATCCGGTGGGGCTGGGAGCCGGCGGCCACCTCGGCGAGCACATCGGGGAACCCGAGGATCGTCAGCGCGAGCTCCCGTTCGGCAGGTTCGCCGAGCACGATGGGGGCGTCGGCGAAGGCGATGTCCTCGGCCGCTGCCTTCCGGAGGATCGAGCGGATCCGGGCACCGGCGTACTGGAGGTAGGGCGCGGTGTTGCCGATGGGGGCGAGCATCCGGTCGAGGTCGAAGGTGTACGAGGTGTCGTGGGCGACGGAGAGGTCGGCGTACTTGACCGCGCCGATCCCGACGATGCGGGCGACCTCATCGGCCTCCTCGGGCGTGAACTCGGCGTTCGACTCCTCGAGGGCGGCCTTGGCCCGGGTGACCGCCTCGGCGAGGAGTTCGGCCAGGCGCAGCGGCTTGCCCGAGCGGGTGCGCAGGATCTTGCCGTCGGAGCCGAGCACGTTGCCGATCTTCACGTGTTCGAGGACCATGTCCTCGGGGATCCAGCCGGCGGCCCGGGCGGTCGCGAAGACCATCTCGAAGTGAAGGGCCTGCGGGCTGCCGACGACGTAGAGGACGCGGTCGACGCCCAGCACCTGGGCACGGCGGCGCACGGCGGCGAGGTCGGTCGTCGCATAGCCGTAGCCGCCGTCGGACTTGCGGACGATGAGCGGCAGCGGCTGACCGTCACGGCCGGTGAAGCCCTCGGGGAAGACGCACAGCGCGCCGTCGCTCATCCGGGCCAGGCCTTTGGCTTCGAGTTCGTCGCACACCGCTTCGAGGTCGTCGTTGTACGTGCTCTCCCCGGCGAGGTCGGCATCGGTCAGGGTGACGTCGAGGAGGGAGTAGATGCGGTTGAAGTAGGTCCGCGAGTAACCGACGAGGGTCTCCCAGAGCTCGAGCGTCTGGGCGTCCCCGCCCTGGAGGGCGACGACCCGGTTGCGGGCGCGGGTCGCGAAGTCCTCATCCGCGTCGAACTTCACGCGTGCCGCCTGGTAGAAGGCGTTGGGGTCTTCGGAGATCGTCTGCGCGGTCTCCGAGTCGATGCCGACGTCGAGCAGCTGCTCGATGAGCATGCCGAAGGGCGTGCCCCAGTCACCGATGTGGTTCTGGCGGATGACGGTGTTGCCGAGGTATTCGTGGGTGCGGGCGAGCGCATCGCCGACGACGGTCGTGCGCAGGTGGCCGACGTGCATCTCCTTCGCGACGTTCGGCGCCGAGTAGTCGATGACGATCCGCTGCGGGTCCGCAGGCTCCTCGACAGCGGTGGCGTCCTCGGTCTCGAGGGTGCGGGCGAGGAACTCGGGGGTGAACGTGAGGTTGATGAAGCCGGGGCCGGAGATCTCCGGGGACTCGACGACTCCCTCGAGGTCGAGGTGCTCGACGATACGGGCGGCGATGTCGCGGGGCTTCGAGCCCAGCTCCTTGGCCAGGGGGAGGGCGACGTTGGCCTGGAAGTCGGCGAACTGCGAGCTTCTGATGACGGGATCGCGGTCCGCGTAGTCGTCTCCGAAGGCGGCGGTCAGGGCGGCTGCGAACCGGTCGGTGAGAAGAGTCGTGAGCGTCGGCATGTCCCCATTCTATTCGGGGCCGGGACGCGCGTTTCCGCTGGCCCGACGACCGGACCGGTGCCGGGCATCGGCTGTAATGTGGATCACGTGACTTATCTCCGGTACCCCCACGTCCAGGGCGAGACGATCGCCTTCACCGCCGACGACGACGTCTGGCTCTCCCCGGTGGAGGGCGGGCGCGCGTGGCGTCTGACCGCCGATCATGCTCCGGTCCGCTCCCCGCGCATCTCCCCCGACGGTCGGTTCGTCGCGTATGTGTCCTTCAAGGACGGTCATCCCGAGCTCATGCTCGCCGAGGCGGCCACCGGGTCCCGACGTCGGCTCACGTGGCTCGGGGCGAGTGCGACGACGATGCTCGGCTGGGCCGACGAGAGCCACATCCTCATCGGTTCGAACGCCGGCGAGGCCGAGGTCCGCGACCACGTCGTCAAGCGGGTGAGCATCGACGGTGAGGTCGAACGCCTGAGCTGGGGTCGCGCCTCCGGGTTTGCCCGCCATCATTCGGGGGTCACGGCGCTCTCGACGCCGTTCTCCCGTCCGCCCGCACATTGGAAGCGCTACCGGGGTGGGACCGCGCCGAGGCTGTGGCTCGACCGCGCCGGCGACGAGTCCGGGGCCGGCGCGCAGTGGGAGCGGCTGCTGCGGGATGACGAGGCCTCGCTGACGGATCCGCTGTGGATCGGCGACTCCCTCGTCTTCACCTCGGATCGGGCCGCGACCTTCCCCGACCATGCCGATGAGCAGGCGAACCTGTGGATCATCGACGGGCTCGCCGCGCGTTCGTCCACGTCGCCGCAGCCCCGGCAGCTCACCCACCAGAGCGAGGCCGAGGGCTACGTCCGGGACGCGACGAGCGACGGGACGCGGATCGTGTGGCACTCCCGCGGGGAGATCAAGGTCCTCGACAGCCTCGACGGTGAGGTCCGCACCCTCGACGTCGTCCTTCCCGGCACCCAGGTGCAGCCGGTCAGCCTCGATCCCGAGACCCGCCTCGGCGACATCGCCCCGGACTTCGGCGGCAACGCCTCGGTCGTCGAATGGCGGGGCAAGGCGTTCCACCTCGCCCACCGCGAAGGTCCGGCCAGGGCGCTGGCAGCGGACTCCTCGGTGCGGGTGCGGCTGCCCGTCGTGCTCGGGCGCACGGGACTGGCCGCCTACGTCACCGATGCCGAGGGCGAGGATGCGATCGAGGTCCGCGGCATCGAGGGCGGACAGCCGCCTCGGCGGATCGGGGCGGGGGCGCTGGGACGGGTGCTCGCGATGACGGCCGACCCGGCCGGGAAGGTGATCGCGACGATCTCCCACGACGGGACCGTGCGCCTCATCGAGGTCTCCGGCGGCAAGAGCCGGGTCGTCGGGCATTCGGGGTTCGGGGAGGCGCACAGTCCGCGGTTCTCCCCCGACGGACGGTATCTCGTGTGGTCGGAGCCGACGCAGGGCGAGGAGCAGCTGGCCCGCCTCATGATCGCCGAGGTGAAGTCCGATGATCCGGGTGCGGCGCTGACGACGGGAAAGTTCAACGACTTCTCGCCGGCGTTCACCAGGGACGGGAAGTACGTCGTCTTCCTCTCCGACCGCACCTTCGATCCCGCGTACAACCAGCATTCGTTCGACCTCTCCTTCAACGGGGTGACGAGGCCGTGGCTGCTGCCGCTCTCGGCCGTCGATCCCGCGCCCTTCGGTCCGAGCACCGCCGGCTGGGCGATCAGCGAGCTCACCGATGAGGCCAAGGACTCCGCGGCGAAGGACTCCCGATCCAAGGACAAGGAGGCGGTGACCACGGTCGACGTCGACCTCGAGGGCGCCGAGGAGCGGATCGTGCCGTTCCCCGTCTCCTCGGCGGTGTTCCGGGATCTCGAATCCGCCGACGGCGGTGTGCTGTGGATGCGCACGGGCGATGCCGAGGACGGGGAGATCGGGGACAAGCACTCCGGGGACACCGGGGACAAACCCGCCGAGGTCGTCCAGTTCTTCGACTTCGCCAAGCGCAAGCTCGTCACCGTCGTCGAGAAGGCCGAGGGCTACGCGGTCTCCGGCAACGGCAAGCTCATCGTCGTCCGCGACGGGCAGGACGTCTCGGTGCGGCCGGCGAACCGCAAGGTCGAGGCCGATGACGATGAGCTCGTCACGGTCGACCTGACCCGCCTGCGCTTCGAACTCGATCAGCGGGCCGAATGGCTGCAGATGTTCGAGGAGAACGCCCGCCTCATGCGCGACCACTACTGGCGCGCCGATATGAACGGCGTCGACTGGCAGGGGGTGACCCTGCGGTGGCGGGCCGTGGCGGCGAAGGCGCTCACCCACGACGACCTCGTCGACATCCTCTGGGAGACCGGGGGCGAGCTCAACACCTCGCATGCCTACGTCACCCCGCCGAAGCCGCTCGGCGATGAGTCGAAGAGGCTCGGCTTCCTCGGCGCGGATCTCGCCCGGACGGAGGCGGGCTGGGAGATCGTGCGCATCCTCCCCGGGGAGACGAGCGAACCGGCGGCCAGATCGCCGCTGCGCCAGGCCGGGGTCGGCGCGCAGGCAGGGGATGTCATCGTCGCGGTCAACGGGCAGCCGGTCGAGGCCGATCACGGTCCGGCGCCGCTGCTGATCGGGGCGGCGGACACGATCGTCGAACTCACCCTGCGGCGCGGACGCAAGGAGCGCACGGTGGCCGTGGTGCCGGTCAAGTCCGAGGAGAAGCTGCGCTATCAGGACTGGGTGCGCTCACGCCGGGAGTACGTCGCGGAGAAGTCGGGCGGTCGGGTCGGCTACGTCCACATCCCCGACATGATGGCCGGCGGGTGGGCGCAGCTGCACCGCGACATCCGGCAGGCGATGGCCGCCGAGGGCGTCATCGCCGATGTCCGGTTCAACCGCGGCGGGCACACGAGTGCGCTCGTCGCCGAGCGATTCGCCGACCGGGTCATCGCGTGGAACTCAGCCCGCAGCTACGACGAGATGGTCGCCGACCCGGAGAACACCCGGCGGGGTCCCGTCGTCTTCCTCGCCAACGAGTTCTCCGGCTCCGACGGCGACATCATCAACGCGCGCGTGCAGGCGAAGGGCATCGGCCCGGTCATCGGTGTGCGCACGTGGGGCGGGGTCGTCGGCATCGACGGCCGGTACGACCTCGTCGACGGGACCGGGGTGACGCAGCCCCGGTATGCGTTCTGGCTCGAGGGCAAGGAGTGGGGTGTGGAGAACTACGGCGTCGAGCCCGACATCGAGGTCGAGCACGATCCGTCCCAGCTCTTCGCCGCCGACGATCCGCAGCTCGATCGGGGCATCGCCGAGGTGCTCGCCGCCCTCGAGGACACCCCCGCGGTCACCGCTCCCGACCTCCCCGAACCGCGCGTGCGGACCCGCCGGAAGGGCGGGGCCAGGCAGTAGCCGACGCGGGTCGGCGGGCTCGCGGAAACTGCAAGCACAGGGGGTAGTGGGCACCGCGACAGGAGAGTCCTGTGGTTTCAACCGAGCATGCGGCGCTTTTCTGCTCTGTAAGCGAACACATAGTCGATGGCGAGGATGCCCGCCCCGCCGACGAAAGTGAAGACCGGCAGAACCGCACCCAGAGGGCCGTTCCATCCCAGCGCCCAGGCTCCAAGAGCAATGGGGACGAACAGAAGCGCTCGAATGCTGAATTTCCTGAAGTACCTGTTCCTCAGTTCTGACACGTCGTGAGTTGCAGTTTCAGAGTCAGTCATACGCACTTGATCTCCCTGATCGCTTCGCCACCGACTGTGCCGGTGATACGCAACGACCGATTCGACGAGCAGATGCCTTTGTCCCCGATGAAGTTGGCCACGGATACTCCGAATGCACCAGCGAGGAACTTTGCGACCTTCCCTGCTGGGATCAGCGCCAGAAAACCCGCAATTGCGGCCTTTCCCACGTCTTTGACTGCCTTCTGATCTTTCTGGTTGAGATAAATCACCGGTTCGCCGTTCTTCTTTATCTTTCCGCTGAGTTGCGTACCGAATCCTTCGCTCTGAGATTGATCCGGCCTCGGCACCGCCAAGCTAATGCCATCATCTGATTTGAAAGTGGTAATGACCTGACCATCGACTTCCTTGTCCTCCGCGTAGAGATCGGAAGCCTTCAGAACTGTGTACACCTCTCCGAGTGTGACGCTGACGTCAACTGACTTCGACGCATCGACAGAGCCCGGTGAAGTACTCGCGACGGCCGTTCCTCCGCTGAACATCAGGGTCGCAACTGTGGCCGCTGAAATCGCTGTCATGCGGATCTTTGATGTTCTCAATTATCCTCCTTGACGACATGAGAACTTGTCTCTGGAGACGCTACCAGCCAGTATGGTGCGACGCTGTGATGTTAAGAAACTGATGCATTCTCGATGCACCTTTGGGTCACCGTGATTTCGCCTTGCGGCCGGGCGCAGACGTTTCGGGAAGCTCGCCACCAGCGGTCAGAACGTTGCGGTTCTGATACTCACGATTCGAAATAGTTTTGATTTGAGTGTCATGGTCTGAACACCAGGCGATCGCGTTGATCAGCGCACCACCCGAACACTGACTTCAGCTGTGATACCAACTGTCGGGCGAAGCCGGTCAGGACCATCCGAGGAGGGAGTTTCGGACCCGCAGTGACGATTTCGCACCCACGAATCGTCACTGCGGGTCCGAAACTCCGTCGACCTGGCGCCGTTCAGCGCTGGTCGACCGGGGCGAGCGCCCAGAGGCCGAAGGCGAGGAGCACGAAGCCGGGGATGACCCCGGCGAGGACCGGGGTGAACGCGGGTGCGGAGACGAAGTAGGCGACGAAGCCGGCGACGCCCAGCAGCGTGACGACGATGGCGAGCACGTGGAATCGGCGGAGTTTGAACACGTACCCGAGTGCGAAGAAGTGCGTGCCGACGACGACGGAGACCCATGCGACGCCGAGCTCCGGGTACCCGAGACCCGAGAGCAGCTTCGCTCCGCCGAAGAGGGCGAGCGCTTCGACGGCGACGATGATCCAGTAGCTGCGGGAGAACGGGTTGGCGCCCGCGGGCCTGGGGCGTCCCCGGCGGCGGCCGAGGCTGCGGAACGCGAGGAACAGGATCCCCGCGAATGCCGCGACCCCGAGGACGAGGACTGCGATCCGCCCGAACGTCGAGAAGCCTGCGCTGTTGACGATGAGGAACACGAGTCCGAAGGCACCGCCGATGAGCGAGCCGATCTCTGCGCCGTCGGCGGGCTGCGGCGGGACCTCTGACCCTGCGGTGGCGGGCACGGTCCCTGCGGTGGCAGGCACGGTCGGGGCCGCCTCGGTGACCTGCGGGTGGTGCGGGGGTTCAGGGGGCTGAGGTCGTGGGGGCTGTGGGGATTGGGTCATGGTCGGCTCCTGGGGGAACGGCTGTCAGCGGGGAATCGGTAGAGGAGGTAGAGGTATCCGTCGTCGGTGGCGAGCACCGATGCGAGGTCGAGGGGGATCGGCGGATCGCAAGCGGGGCCGTGGACGATGCGGGTGCCCGCCCCGCCGACGATCTCGGGGGAACGGGTGAGGCAGAGTTCGTCGACGCCGCCGGCGCGGATGAGCTCGGCGAAGACGCTGGGACCTCCTTCGCAGACGATCCGGTGGAAGCCGCGGGCCCAGAGGTCGAGGAGAGCCGTAGAGAGGTCGACGGATTCGACTCCGGCGACGATCACCTCGGCGACCTCAGCGGCCTTCGCGCGCGCCTCGGCGGGAGAGGATTCCGAGGTGATGAGGATCGTTCGCGCCCACTCGGGGGCGTCGGTGAACAGCGGCGAGGTGAAGTCGAGGGCGAGGCTGTCGCTGATGACGGCGATGGGCGCGGTCGGACTGCGGCCGGTTCTCAGCGCGCGCCACCGGGGGTCGTCCTCGGCGGGACCGTACTCCTCGGTGCGCGCCGTGCCCGCCCCGACGACGATGACGTCGGCAAGCGCCCGGTTGAGCGCGAAGACGGCGCGGTCGGTGTCGTTGCCGAGCCCGCCGGCCCGCCCGGAGACGGTCGCGGCCCCGTCGACGGAGGAGACGAAGATCGCGCGGACCCAGAACTCGGCCTCGGCGGGGAATGCGAACGCCTCGGGCAGGCTCAGCCGATCCGGATCCCCCGGGAGGATCCGCGCCACGGTCGGGGTCGTGCCCATGTCGGTCTCGCCGTCGGCCCGCTCAGCTCTGGTTCTGCGTGCCCAGCACCGAGGCAGGGTCGTCGAGGAAGTCCTGGGTGGGGACGAAGAAGAGGCCGCCGGTCACCGCCGTCGAGAAGTCGAGGATCCGGTCGTGAGTGGCATCGCCGTGACCGAGGAACATGTGCTCGAGCATCGTCTCCGTAACTCCGGGATCGGCGGCGTAGCCGATGAAGTACGTGCCGAAGTCACCGGATTCGACGGAGCCGAAGACCATGTTGTCGCGCACGATCTTCTGTTCCTTCCCGTCAGGGCCGGTGATCGTGTTGAGGATGACGTGCGAGTCCGGTGCCTTGTCCGCATCGGGGATCTCGATGTCGGAGAGTTTGTGGCGGCCGATCGCGGCCTGCTGCTCTTCGACGGTGATCGAGTTCCACTTCGGAAGGTCGTGGAGGTACTTCTGGACGACGACGTAGCTGCTGCCGGCGAAATCGGGATCCTCGTCGCCGACGAAGACGGAGTCGACGGCGAGCTGGTCCTCGGGGTTCGCGGTGCCGTCGACGAAGCCGAGGATGTCGCGCTGGTCGAAGTAGCGGAAGGCGTGGACCTCGTCGACGACGTCGACCGATTCGGAGATCTGGTTGATGAGCTGCCGGGCGAGTTCGAAGCTCATATCGGTGCGCTGCGAGCGGATGTGGAAGAGGAGGTCGCCGGGGGTCGAGGGGGCGACGTTCGTTCCGCCCTTGAGTTCCTTGAACGGGTGGAGCTTTGCCGGGCGCTTGCCGGGGAAGAGGCGGTCCCAGAGGTCGGCGCCGATGCCGGTGACGCAGGAGAGGCCCGCGGCCTTCGCGCGGAAGCCGACGGCGCGGATGACTCCGCCGATCCCGCCGAGGAAGTCGCGGATGGAGTCCTCGGCTCCGGGCCTGACGGTGACGACGACGAAGACGGCGGAGGGTGCCGGGGGTTCGAGGACGTGCTGGGGGCTGACTGCGCTCGGGGGTGATGCGTACTGGAAGGTCACTGATCCGTCTCCTTTTCCGCGGCTCATGGTGGGGTGTGAGCCGGACGACAATCGTCCTTGGTCGGTCAGTATACGCGGCGAGGACTGCTTCCACATGGACAGCGACCGAAGATATCCGCGCGCACTCGATCGGCGCACCGAGGACGGCATCGTCGCAGGTGGCGAGTGCGCTCCGGTTCCCGGGCCAGTGGCGGAAGGCTCCCAGGACCGGTGGCTAGACTGACCGGCACCGACGACGGACCCGCATCGACCACGCCGAACTTTCCAGACGGACAGGATTCGGCGACCGAAGCGGAACCGGCGGTCGCCGCGGACTCAGAGGACGACGAGCCCCGGCAGGCGGCGAGAGGAAGGATCGCTATGGCCCAGAACAGCGCGATCCGCGTCAAGCGGATCTATGAGGATCCGAGTGCCGACGACGGCGCGCGCATCCTCGTCGATCGGCTGTGGCCGCGCGGGGTGAGCAAGGAACGCGCCGACCTCACCGAGTGGCTCAAGGACGTCGCCCCGTCGACGGACCTGCGGACGTGGTACGGACATGATCCGGCGAAGTTCGATGAGTTCTCCCGCCGCTACCGTGCCGAGCTCGGCGACGACCAGCACGCTGAGGCGTTCGCGACCCTGCGCGACTACGCTTCGGCGGGCACGCTCACCCTGCTCACCGCGTCGAAGGCCGTCGAGATCAGCGAGGCCGCGGTGCTCGAGGCGGTCCTCACCGGAGATCCGATCAGCTGAGCCGTGTCAGCCTCGAGGTCTAAGATCTCGGCATGGACCTCGAATGGGAGCAGATCGTCGTCGATGCCTCCGATCCGCATGCGCTCGGCCGCTGGTGGGCCGAGGCACTCGGCTGGGTCGTCGTCGACGAGAACGACGACGAGATCGAGATCAGGGAGAATCCCGACCGCCTGCCGGGCCTCCTGTTCGGTCGGGATCCCGGTGGGAAGGTGGTGAAGAACCGCCTGCACCCTGATTTCCGGCCCAGGGATCAGGCCGCCGAGGTGGCCCGCCTCCTCGACCTCGGAGCGCGCCAAGTCGATGTCGGACAGACCGGGGACGAACCGTGGGTCGTCCTCGCCGATCCCGAAGGCAATGAGTTCTGCATCCTCTCCTCACGGAGGTGACGGAGCCCAGACGCGTACGGGGGCGCCTCAGAATACGACGCCCCAGACGATGAGCGCGATGACGACGACGAGGCTCACGAGCGTCCACACGTTGCCGAAGTTGATCGTCCACCCCACGCCGAACCGCTTCGGAACGAGGAATCCGGGATCGCGCGGACAGAAGTAGAAAAGGCCGTACTTCCAGTTCGCATCGTCCTCGCGGAGCTCACGCTTCTCTTCGGCACTGAGCTGACTCATCTACGATCGTCCTCCTGACTGTCGAATTCGAAAGGGCAATCGTCGCTCGCACCGAGCACCACCTCGGCGAGGACAACAACCCCTGTCGTCAGGCTACACCTGCGAAACCCACGCCGAAATTTTATTGGACACATCTGTCCAATATATTCTAAGCTCGCAGCATGGGCAGACGGAAGACGTTCGATGAACAGGCGGTGATCGACTCGGCGATCGCCGTATTCAGCGAGCACGGGTACGCCGGAACTGATGTCGGCCTCGTCTGCGAGCGGGCGAACATCGGCCGCTCGAGCTTCTACAACACCTTCGACAGCCTCGACGCAGTCTTCCTCCGCGCCCTGCGCGACTACACCGCCACCGGCATCCCGGCGCGCGAGCACCTCCTCACCAGCGACCTGCCGGCACCGGCGCTGCTCTTCGAGCGCCTCGGTGGGGAGCTCGCGCAGCAGTGCGCAAACGAGAAGCGAATCGGATGCCTCTCGGCGAACACGGCCGCCGAGCTCGGCCGCGAGGTCGACGCCGTCTGCACGATCCTCGACCCCGACCGGGCCGCATGGCTCGAGACCTACCAGACCCTCATCACTCGAGGTCAGGCCGATGGCCACATCCGCGACGACCTCGACCCCAAGTCGTCGGGCGAACTCGTCCAGAGTGTCCTCGCCGGACTCCGCGTCTCCGCTCGCGTCATGCCCGCCGAGGACGTCGACGCCCAAGCCCGCACCTTCGTCGCCGCGCTGTGCACCCCAGCCGGTGCCGAAACGTTCTGACCCGGCGGGACCACCACAGCACCCGCCGGCCGCCTCCGTTCACACTTCCACTGTGCTGCCTGCCTCCACGGCCGACGCGCGCACACCCGCACCACCCACACGAGGAGAGATCTGCTCATGACGTCACCGCCCACCGGCACGACCGCCTCGGCGACCGAGGATCCATCGGCACGACCCCGCGTCCCCGCGCAGGTCTACCTGCTCGCCGCCGTGATCTTCTGCCTCGGCACCTCGGAGTTCATGATCGCCGGCCTCCTCGAACCGATCAGCGCCGACCTCGGCGTCTCGATCCCCGAAGCGGGACTGCTCATCACGGGATTCGCCGTGGGCATGATCGTCGGAGCACCAGCGATGGCGCTGCTCACGCTCAGACTGCCGCGCCGGGCGACGATGATCATCACGGTCATTGCGTTCTCAGCGCTCCACATCCTCGGCGCCCTCGCCCCGAACTACCCGATCCTCATGCTCAGCCGCGTCCTCTCCGCGGTCGCGTGCGGCGGGTTCTGGGCGGTCGCGGCCGTGCACACGACCCGCATCGCCCGGCCCGAGGTCCACGGTCGAGCGCTGGCCAGCCTCGTCGGCGGGCTCACCGTCGCCAACCTCGTCGGCGTGCCCCTGGGCACGTGGATCGGCACGGAGTTCGGCTGGCGGGCGACGTTCTGGGCGATCGCCGGGGTCACTGCCCTGGCCGCCGTCCTCATCGCCGTCGTCACCCGGCCTGAGGTCGATCGGGACACTTTCGCCGAGGCGGCCGACCGTTCCCCCGTCCACCTCCCGACCCTCGTGCGGGCCGAGCTCGCCGCGTTCCGGGGTCCGCGGATCTGGCTGGCGCTGACCACCACGGCTCTGTTCCAGTCATCGGTGTTCGCGGCGTTCTCGTATTTCTCGCCCCTGCTCACACGGGTCGCGGGGGTCTCGCCCGACTTCGTGCCCGCTGTGCTCGCAGCGTTCGGCGTGGGCGCCTTCATCGGGGTCGTCGTGGGCGGTCGGCTGGCCGATCGAAGCGTCTTCGGCAACATCGTCGGCAGCCTGACGGCACTGGCGGTGAGTCTCCTGGCCCTATGGTTCGTCGCCGGCGTCGGTTGGGCTGCGATCGTCGTCATCGTGCTCATCGGCGCGAGCGGCTTCTCGATCGCCGGTGCCCTCAACGCCCGGGTGTTCCAGATTGCCACCGAGGCGCCCACCCTGGCCGCAAGCGTCAACACGTCCGCGTTCAACGTCGGCAATGCACTCGGCCCGGCCGCCGGCGCCGCCGTCATCGCGCTCGGCTGGGGATTCCGCGCGCCGGTCGTCGTCGCAGTCCTCCTTGCCGTCGCCGCTCTCCTTGTCGCGGCCGTCGCCATCAGGGTCGAGCGGGCGTGGAAGCGAGACACCGAGGAGCGCCGGCTCACCGCGTGCGAGGTGAACTGACAGGCGGTGGCGGCTACATGGCGAGGCGGCTGACGGGTGGTGTCGTCTGAAGGCAGACCGCTACCTGATTCGTCGTCGACCCCCGACGACATACATCCGTCGGTCGCTCGTCCCGTGTCAGTGGGGAGTCTCGTGTCAGTGGCGAGTGCCATCATTGAAGGACAAACATCGGAGCGGGAACCGGAAGGGGCGAAAGAGTTTCGAGAAACTTTCGAAAAGTGTATTGACTGAGACAGTTCTATTCTTCTACTATTGATGTACTAGTTCATTCCATTCGACCGTTGCACCATTCTTCCCCGACAGTGTTGTCAGAGGCAGGTGAAACACAATGCGAGGCACTTCTGCTCCTCGGAGCAGAGATGACGGTTCCGGAGCCGAAGGCGACCCTCTCGGCGCTTCGACCACGCAGCCCTGCGCGCAGGAGCCGAAGCAGAAGTCGAATCTGCCCGAGCCGCCTGCCTCGTCGCGGTACACCCTGCGGGTCGGATCGAGCCTCACCGACCTCGGGCACGCAGCCTCTGCCGTAGACCAGGCCCACCTGAGGGTCTGCGAACTCACCGCAGGCATCGTCCTCGCGGAGGTCATCAACGACCTCGGCTTCGCCTATCCCGAAGACGGCTCTCCCTACAGGTTCGCCACGATCTCCGAATCGGTCCGCCGCTGTGTCGGCGAAGCAGGCCGGCGCTGCGCAGAGAATGCGGTTGCGCAGAATACGGGTACACAGGTCGCGCAGCCACTGACAACGAACACACAGACCACGGTCGCGCAGAACACGACCGGACCGACCACGGATACGACGACGGGCTCGGCCGCAGACGCCTCCACCGGCGCCGCATCTGAACCCGGATCCGCGTCCGAACTAGCATCCGCATCCGAGTGCGACGATCTCCCCGAGTTCCCCGCCTTCTCCCTCGACACGAACTTCTCCGCCTGGATCCACGAGCGGGTGCACAGCGAGCACATTCCCGGGGTCTCGGCGATCCTCGGGACCTCGTCGACGCGCTCCTATCGGCATCTCACGCAGGCGATGACCATCATCCACGGTCTGCCGCGCTTCGCGGCCCGTGTCCGTGCCGGAGAATTCACCCAGGCCCACGTCCTCACCGTCGCCGACCTCTGCCAGACCGTCGCCTTCCGCCACCTCCCCCGCCTCGACCTCCATCTCGCGACCCGCCGCAGCACAGTGACCAGCGATACCCTGCGGACCGCGCTCCGCAAGTTCATCCAAGTGCTGCAGAAGCCCGAGGACCGCGCCGAGATCGCCTCTCAGCGACGCCGCGTCGACGTCGAAACCTTCGGAAACGGAACCGCGTGCCTCTCCGTGTTCGCCCCTGCCGACGAGATCCACGCCTGCTTTGCCCGGGTTCAGGCGATGGCTCGCGCCATCCATGCCGGACAGTCGAACACCTTCAATCTCCCGGCCGGTGTCGAGATCATCGACGAACGCACCATCAGCGCGCTCATGTGCGACATGTTCCTTCGCCCACAGCCCAAGCTGAGCATCCGGGTACGGGAGATCGACCCCGTCACCGGCATCCAGAGTCAGCGCGAAGCCCCTCTGCTCGACGAGAACGGCGACCTGAGGTTCCACGAGGATGCCAGCAGTGTGTCCGGACTCATCGATCTCCTCGACCCGAGTCCTGCTGGTGTCCCCGTCCCGAACGCAACTGGTCGCGGCGACCTGAACGCAGCTCGTCTCCCCGACCAGCGTCCGAGCCATCTCTCCGACCCGAATTCGGCCGCTCGCCTCGACCGCACTCCAGCCGTGTCCGGGTCCGATCCTCTGTCGGTCCCAAGCTCAGATTCTCACTCCGCCACAGAACCCCAACGCACCCCCGTACCGGGATCGACGGCGAACACCCAGGTCAGCGGACCACCCTCGTCAGGTGAGGCGTTCTTCTCCGGCGCACGGCCCCAGCCGATCCCGATCGAGTACTCGGTCATGGCCGAGATGCCGACCACTCCCGAATGGATGAGGAACCAGGCGGCGGTGATCACGACCGTCCCGCTCATCTCGCTGACCGGCGACTCGGACCTGCCCGGAGTCCTTCCCGATGGATCGCCCATCCCCGCCGAGGTGGCCCGCCGGATCGCTTCCGGGTCGCCCTCGCTGACCCGGATCCTCACCGATCCGGCCACGGGAACTCCGATCGATGCCCAGGCGACGACCTACCCGATTCCCAAACCCGTCCGCAAGACGCTGATCGCCCAATGGGCCACCTGCTCGGTGCCCGGCTGTCGGCGACCAGCGGAGAAGTCCGAGATCGACCATGTCGATCCGTTCTTCCACGCGGATCCTCCCTCCGGCGGACTCACGCGATTCGGCAATCTCCACCCGCTGTGCAAGAAGTGCCACTCACTCAAGACGGCGCGGCATTATGCGGTGCGCATGGACGACACCGGGACGGCGACGAGCGCGGTGGAGTACGAATTCCCTCACGGTCTGATGACCACCGTCACCGCTCCGGATCAGCCCATCGACGTCGAACAGGCTCTCGAACTCTATGATCTCCTGGGAATGAAGCCGTGTCGGTGGGAGAACCCTGACCACGCAGTTCCCGTCGACTGGTCGATCGTCGAGGTCTCTCCCACAGAGGAACTCGCCCACGAACACGCCGAACAGAGGAGACGCGAAGCCGAAACCGCGGCTCGCAGACAGCGCCTGGCCGAGATGAGCGAACGGTCAAAGGAAGCGAGGAACCGGCGCCGCCTCGAGCAGCTGCTCGATTGGGAGCACGCGGACTTCCCCGGCGCCCTCCCACCAGGAGCCGGCACCAGCGCGCAGAGGGCTCTGCCGTGCGGGACTCGGGATCCTCTTGCACCACTGTGCGAAGACCCGGATTCCACGGACTCACCGACGTGGATCGCACCGACGATCCTGGCCGAGACCGAGCCGCCACCCTGCTTCGAACGGTCCCGCATCGCTCCGCGACAGCTGCAGATCAGGCATTCGCTGCGCGACCGGCTGACTCTGCGCATGCGGCGAGCGCTCGAAGTCAGGCGCACGACCGACGTGAGAAAAGCGTTCCGCGACTACTGGGAACACGACCTCGTCGATGATCCCCCGCCGTTCTGATCGGCTCCCCTCACCGCAGGAACCCTCCGATCGGACACGCGTGCACCGGCCGTGCCACTGCGGCGATGGCCGTGCCACTGGGGCGATGGCCGCGACCCGTACAGTCAGTTGGCCAGTACAGTCAGTCGACCCGATCAGTCCGTCGGCATCGTTCGGCCGGCGCCCATGCCGTCAGTCGGCATCGACGGCGAGCGCCTCCGGCGAGGGCTCCCACAGTTCGATCCGATTGCCCTCGGGATCGGTCACCCACCCGAAACGGCCGATGCCCTCCATCTCCTGGATCTCGTCGTCGACGTCCGCCTCGGCGGCCTGGAGCTGTTCGAGCATCGCGTCGAGGTCGTCGACCCGGAAGTTGAGCATCGTCTGCTGCTGTCCGAAGCCTCCGTCGCGCGAGCCGAAGTAGTCGGTCTTCGCCTCGAAGGCCGCGACGACGGTCGGTCCCTCGGCCTGCCGCCACACGCCGTCGGTCGTGTCGATGCCGAGCATGTCCTGATACCACGCCGAGAGCGCCTCGGGATCGTCCGAGCGCAGGAAGTATCCGCCGATTCCGTTCACTCTCTCCATGCCGCCCACCCTATGCCGCGCATCGCCCGAGCGGAACCCGCCGTGACAATCGCCCCCGCAGAACCCTTCGTCGCCCGCCCAAACCCTTCGTCGCCCGCCCAAACCCTCCGTCGCCCGCCCGAACCCTTCGTCACCCCCGCGGAACCTCGCCACCGCCGACTCCACGTCCGCGCCCACACCGCGATTCCACCTCGGCGATGTGGAATTCCGGAACGCCCTGCAGTGTTCCCGGAGATGGGTGTTCGTTTCCCGCGGGAGCCCCCACTCAGCGGTGTCCGGCTCTTCCACGCGGCACCCGGCACGCGGCACCCGGCACCATCGACATCGTGTGCGTCACCGCCCGCGCCCCAACAGCGAAAGGACGATCCATGAGCAGATTCGCCGTCACCAACGCCAACACCGGTGAGCTTGAGGAGGAGTTCCCCTCGGTCCCCGTCGAGGAGATCCCCGGCTACATCGACCGCGGTCTCACGGCCTTCGAGACGTGGAAGGACACCCCGCTCATCGAACGCTCGGCGATCCTGCGCCGCTTCGCCGACCTCGTCGATGCCAACGCCGATGAGATGACCGACATCATCGGCCGTGAGATGGGCAAACCGAAGCAGCAGGGCCTCGCCGAGGTGGACAAGGTCGCCCGCACCGCCCGCTGGTTCGCCGACCACGCCCACACCTACCTCAACCCGACCGAGCTGCCTGCCGCAGGCGCCGCCCGCAGCTACGTCCGCCACGACCCGCTCGGGGTGCTGCTGGGCATCATGCCGTGGAACTTCCCGTACAACCAGATCGCCCGCTTCGTCATCCCCAACCTCGTCGTCGGCAATGCGATCATCATGAAGCAGGCCTCGATCTGTCCGAAGTCGTCCCAGTACTTCGCCGACCTCCTCCTCGAAGCGGGCCTGCCTGAGGGCGTGTACCAGAACATCTACCTCGACAGCTCCCACGCCGAGGAGGTGCTCAAGGATCCGCGGGTCAAGGGCTTCTCGCTCACCGGGTCCGAAGGCGCAGGCGCCTCCGTCGCCGGGATCGCCGCGAAGTACCTCAAGCGCTCGGTCCTCGAACTCGGCGGCAACGACCCCCTCGTCGTCCTCGACTCGACCGATGTGCCGGCACTGGCGAAGAAGGTCGTCGGCATCCGCCTGACGAACGCCGGTCAGGTATGCACCTCACCCAAGCGCTTCATCGTCGTCGACGAGCTCTACGACGAATTCCTCGCCGAAGCGAAGAAGGCCGTCGAGGCGACGAAGGTCTCGACATTCGACGACCCCGAGGTCGGCATGGGACCGCTGTCCTCGGAGAGCGCTCGCGACGAGATCGTCGAGAGGATCGCCAAGGCCGTCGAGAACGGCGCGACCCTCCACACGGGCGGTGAGAAGCTCGACCGACCCGGCTGGTTCATGTCCCCGGCGCTGCTCACCGACATCGACCCGGATTCCGACCTCGGCTGCAACGAACTGTTCGGGCCCGCCGTGATGATCTACCGCGCGAAGGACGAAGAGGACGCCCTGCGGCTGGCCAACCACTCCGACTACGGTCTGATGAGCTCCGTGTGGACCGACGACCTGGCCAAGGGCGAACGGTTCGCCGCCCGGATCAACGCCGGCATGAGCTTCGTCAACTCCCACATGGAGTCCGGTCCGGAATACCCCTTCGGCGGCATCAACCGCTCGGGCTACGGACGTGAGAACGCTCAATGGGCGCTGCGGGCGTTCACGAACGAACACCTCATCCGCATCCACGCCTGAGACCCGGACGGCGCGGGGACGAGCATCCGCCTCACTCCCGCGCCGTCTGCAGGGTTCGAACCTCCTCGGTGACCGGTGCACCGTCGCAGTCGAGACCGGCGGCGATGAGCTCCTGATAGTGGCCGATCTTCGACTCCAGCGCCGTCGACGCTCGCTCGATCTCGGCACGCTTCTCCGCGAGTCGCTCGCGGGCCCGTTCGAGCAGGGCGACACGGCGACCATGACTTGCCGCTCCCTCACCGAGGAGTGCGACGAACTCCTTCATCATCTCCGTCGTCATCCCGGTGTCGCGCAGCGCCGCCAACATGAGCACGAGCTCGCGCTCTCGCTCGCTGTAGCGCCGGTGCCCTGACGCACTCCTCCCGACTCGGGGCAGGATTCCCTCACGCTCGTACCATCGCAGCGTGTCCTGGCTCAGACCCGTGAGTTCGGCGACGTCCGCGATGCTCGACGACTGTGTCTCTCTCATGTCCGTGAGACTAAACCCTGGAGTGGACTCCAGGTCAAGACCCGAGTCCGTCCTTGACCTGGAGTCCACTCCATTTCCTAGCCTCAGGTCAACGGCACTGAGCTGCAGGATCGGCCTGCGACCGTGCCCCGATCTGAGGAGCTCAATGAAAGCCCTGACCGTCACCGACACCCGCACCGGCCTCATGACCACCGATGTCCCTGTTCCCGAGCCCGGCCCGGACGAAGTCACCGTCGACGTCGAGTTCGCCGGGATCGGCATGATCGACGCCCTGTGGTCGTTCGGGAGGATGCCCTCGACTCCCGGATTCGTCCCCGGACTCGAACTCGTGGGAACCGTCCGCGACACCGGATCCGAGGTCGCACACCTCTCCCCAGGTCAGAGGGTCGCCGCGATCCCGTTGGGTGGCGCCTTCGCCGAGGTGGCTGTCGCCTCCGCGAGTCTGGTCACCGCTCTCCCCGACGACCTCGACCCCGTTCTCGCTTCGGTTGTGCCCATCAACACCGTCACCGCCCATCTCGCGCTGACCACAGTTGCCCGCTTCTCACCAAGGGAGACAGTCCTCGTCCACGCCGGCGTCGGCGGATTGGGGTCGCAGTTCGCCGAGGTGGCCCGCACCCTCGGGGCCGGACGCATCGCTGCCGTCGTCGGCACTCCTGAGAAAGCAGATCTGGCTCGAACGCTCGGCTACGCCGATGTGTGGCTGCGGACCGCGCTGCGGGAGATCCCGCAAGACGCCTTCGATCTGGTCATCGATCCCGTCGGCGGTGCCGCAGCAGAGACCGCGTTCTCCCTGCTCAGATCCGGCGGGCGCCTCATCCGTGTCGGCAACGCCTCGCAGGCTGACGATGTCCGTCTGAGTTCGATGACCCACTGGCTTGAGAACAAGACCACCGCCGGTTTCAACGTCGGCGCATGGCTCGGCGCGAATCCCGATGCCGGAACCCGCTCGCTGCGGTGGGCGCTCGACGCAGTGGCGCAGGGAGCTGTCACGGTGTCACTCACCGAGGTCGTCACACCAGAGGGAATCAACGCGGCGCTCTCATCGCTCCTGCGCGGGGAGACGACGGGCAAGCTCTCGGTCGACATGAGGGATCTCTCCTCCTGAGTGAGTCCTCGCTGCGGTGTCGCCGACACAACTGCGGTGTCCCCGACACAGCCGGCGGCGCAGACACTTGCATTTTCAACAATCTGAATTGCCGTCAAACGGTAGACACCTCACCTCGGCGGTGACACACTGAACACCCATCCACAGGGGCCCGACCCATTGCTCCACAGGGGTTCGCCCCACTGTCGAGAAAGGTCAGCACATGTCAGAGAACACGAACGAATCCGGTTCGGTCACCGCATCCGAAGCGGCCCGCATCATGGCGGATCCGAACGCCACCGAGGAGGAGCGCTCGGTCGCCGCGAGTGTCCTCCGCCAGTCCGACGGCCGCGGTGGGGAGACCAGCGCCTGGGTCGCCTCGGAAGCCGGGGACCTCACCCGCGACGGGGAGACCGAAGACGTCCGCTCCGTGGCCGCGAGCGATCTCTCACAGGCCGACAAGGAACGCGACGAGAACTCCTGAGTCACCCTCGAGCCGACACTGCAGCTCAGCCGACACCACACCTCCGGCCGACAGCGAATCCCTCGCTGTCGGCCGGAGCCGTCTGCCCCCTGCACCACCGCAGCCGGCGACAGGACCTGCAGTTACGATGAAGGCCAGCGCCGTCGAACCGGAGGACCTATGAACGCCGACCGACTCGACACCGACGTCGTCGGCGGGCACATCGCCGTCCGCGGTGCCCGCGAGCACAACCTCCGCGCCGTCGACGTCGACATCCCCCGCGACACCGTCGTCGCCTTCACCGGGATCTCCGGGTCGGGGAAGTCCTCACTCGCCTTCGGCACGATCTACACCCAGTCCCGGCAGCGCTACCTCGAATCCGTCGCCCCCTACGCCCGGCGCCTCATCGACCAGGGGTCGGCACCCCACGTCCGCATCATCACCGGCCTGCCGCCCGCGGTCGCCCTCCAACAGCAGCAGTCGGGCAGCACCCGCTCGACCGTCGGCACCGTCTCCCGGGTCTCGAACGTCCTGCGCATGCTCTACTCCCGGTCGGGCACCTACCCCGAGGGGTACCGGCCCGCCGATCTCGCCGGCACCTTCCCCCGCGACGCCGCCCCACTCGATTCCGACAGCTTCTCACCCAACACCGCCGTCGGAGCCTGCCGGACCTGTTCGGGAATGGGCCGACTCCTCCAGGTCGACGAAGACCGCCTCGTCGGTGACCCGCACCTGAGCATCGACGACGGTGCGATCGTCGCGTGGCCGGGCGCCTTCGGCGGGAAGAACAACCGCCGGGTGCTGCGCGACCTCGGCATCGACATCGACGTCCCCTTCGACTCCCTCCCCGAATCCACCCGGCAGTGGGTGCTCACCACCGATGAGCAGCCGACGATCGTCGTCGCCGAAGGCTACAAGGGCACCTACATGAGCCCGAAACGCTGGGTCGAGCACACCTTCGCCGACTCCCAGTCAGCGCGGATGCGCGCGACCGCCGCCTCCTTCATGACCGACAGGCTCTGCCCCACCTGCCACGGCAAACGTCTCAATCCCGAGGCCCTGGCCGTGACGATCGCCGGCATCGACATCGCCGAGGCGGCCCGTCTGCCGCTGACCGGCCTCGTCGCGTTCCTCGCCAGCGCCCGCACCCATCCGGCCACCGGTGAGCTCTCCGTCGAGCGCAACCAGGCCGCGCAGGCCCTCATCGACGTCCTCGTCGACCAGCTCGGCACGCTCATCGACCTCGGCCTCGGCTATCTCGAGGTCGCCCGGCCCACATCGACGCTCTCGAGCGGCGAGCTCAAACGCCTGCACCTGGCCACCCAGCTGCGCAGCGGGCTCTTCGGGGTCCTCTACGTCCTCGACGAACCCTCCGCCGGTCTCCATCCCGCCGATCTCGAACTCCTCCTCGGTGCCCTGCGTCGACTCCAGGACGACGGCAACACGGTCTTCGTCGTCGAGCACAGCGCCCCCGTCATCCGCGCCGCCGACTGGATCGTCGACCTCGGCCCCGGCGCGGGCCGCTACGGTGGGCGGATCCTCTACAACGGACCCGCCGACGGTCTGGGTGAGGTCGCCGAATCCGTCACCGCGACCTACCTCGGTCCGGTGCCGCCCCTGCCGCCGGGACCAGGGGAGCCCCGCCGCCTCGATGAGCGGATCGGACTCCACGACATCTCCGGCCACAACCTCTCCGGCGTCGACATCGAGCTCCCCCTCCATGCGTTCACCGCGATCACCGGGGTCTCGGGGTCGGGCAAGACCTCCGTCCTCACCGCCCTCGCCGAGGCCGTCCGCACCTCTCTCAACCACGCCGAGGTGGTCGCCGACGAGGAGCGGAATCCGCAGTCGGTCGAGATCGCCGAGGAGATCTCCCAGGGCGTACCGGTCTGGGATCTCGGCAACGACACCCTCGTGACCGCCTCGACGACGGGCCTGAAGGCGATCGACCGTGTCATCGTCGTCGATCAGAAGCCCATCGGGCGCACCTCGCGGTCGACGCTGGCGACCTACACCGGCCTCTTCGACACGGTCCGCCGGCTCTACGCCGCCCAGCCCGGTGCGAAGGAACGGCGCTTCGGCGTCGGACGCTTCTCCTTCAACCAGCCCGAGGGCCGGTGCCCCACGTGCCTCGGCGACGGCGTGGTGAGCATCGAACTGCTCTTCATGCCCACGGAGACCGCGCCGTGCCCCGTGTGCCACGGCAAGCGCTACAACCCGGAGACCCTCGAAGTCACCTACCGGGAGAAGACGATCGCCGACGTGCTCGCGATGACCGTCGACGATGCCGCGGAGTTCCTCGCCGATGTGCCCACGGCCGCGAAGATCCTCACGCTGCTGACGAACATCGGCCTCGGCTATGTCAGTCTCGGCCAGAGCGCCCCCACTCTCTCCGGCGGGGAGGCGCAGCGGATCAAACTCGTCTCCGAACTCCACCGCTCAGCACGCGGCCACAGCCTCTACATCCTCGACGAACCGACCACGGGCCTCCACCCGTCCGACATCGACATGCTCATCGGTCAGCTCCAGCTCCTCGTCGAGGCGGGCAACACCGTCGTCATCGCGGACCACGATCTGCGGACCCTGAGCATCGTCGACTGGATCATCGACATGGGCCCGGGTGCCGGGGACGACGGCGGCCAGGTGGTGGCGACAGGCACGCCGACCGATCTGCGGTCGCGGTCGCACAGCCTCACGGGAGTCCACCTCGCGGAGACCTTCGCCCGCCGAGGCGGCAGCTGAGTCCTCAGGCCACCGGCGCGTCGGCGTAGAGTGCGGTGACCAGCGGCGCGAGCTCCGGGATCTCGCGCGCTTCGGCGAGGGCCTCCTCGAGCACACGATCATGCGTGGGCCGAGCCGCCTCGAGCAGCTTCTCCCCGGCCGCGGTGAGCTCGGTGTAGATGCCGCGCCGGTCGTCGGCGCAGAGGATCCGCGTGAGCAGCCCGCGGTCTTCGAGACGAGTGACGAGTCGTGTCGTCGCACTCGAGGACAGTGCGGCCGCCCGAGCGAGCTGACGCATCCGCATATGCCAGCCGTCCTGCCTGCTCAGGGCGTCGAGGACGGTGAATTCGACGACCGAGAGACCGTGCTCACGAGCCAGGCTGCGTTCGAGTTCGGTGTCGATGAGGCCGTGCAGGGCCGCGAGTGTGCGCCAGCCTCGGGCTCGGATCTCGACCGCGTCGTCCCTGATTCCCACGTGTTCCTCCTCGGTGATCGTCTTCGACCATGATACACCACTTGCGCGGATAGACCGCGTGTGCAATCATCTATATCGATGCGTCTGCAACTACTACGTACGCCGCTTATTTCGGACGCACCCATAATACGGCCCGCACAGCGCCCCGTCCCAGGGCTGCCCGCGGGCATCACACGCACACATCGAAAAGGATCCTCCATGCCTCTTGCACTGCTTGCCCTCGCCATCGGCGGGTTCGGCATCGGACTCACGGAGTTCGTCATCATGGGCCTGCTGCCCGAGGTGGCCGCCGACTTCGCCGTCACCGAAACCGTCGCCGGCTACCTCATCTCCGGCTACGCCCTGGCCGTCGCCCTCGGCGCCATCCTCATCACGGTCGCCCTCACGCGGGTCGATCGGAAGACGGCGCTCATCGGGCTCATGGTCCTCTTCATCCTCGGCAATGCGCTCTCAGCGCTGGCACCGAGCTACGAGATGATGATGATCGGCCGGATCGTCGCGGCTCTGTGCCATGGTGCGTTCTTCGGCATCGGCTCCGTCGTCGCCGCGAGCCTCGTCGCCCCGAACCGTCAGGCCGCCGCCATCGCCATGATGTTCGCGGGCCTGACCAGCGCCAACGTCCTCGGCGTTCCCCTCGGCACGTTCCTCGGCCAGGCCGCGGGCTGGCGCTCGACCTTCTGGGCTATCGCCGCCATCGGCGTTGTCGCCCTCATCGGCATCATCGCCCTCATCCCGAAGGACACTGCGCGGGCGCATTCGACCGGCAGCATCCTCGGCGAGTTCCGGATCTTCCGTTCACCCCAGGTGTGGGCCTCGATCCTCATCACGATCCTCGGCTACGGCGGAATGTTCGGCGCGTTCACCTACATGGCGTTCACGCTCACCGGCGTCTCCGGCTTCGCCGCCTCCACCGTGCCGTGGCTGCTCGTCCTCTTCGGTGTCGGCCTCTTCGTCGGCAACTTCCTCGGCGGAAAGGCCGCCGACCGGAACCTGGGGACGACCCTGCTCGTGCTGCTCATCGGCCTCATCGTCATCCTCGCCGTATTCTCGCAGGTGGCAGGCTCACAGATCGCGACGATCCTCGCACTCGTCCTCATGGGCGGCTTCGGCTTCGCGACCGTGCCCGCACTCCAGATGCGCATCATGGGTCATTCCCAGCACGCACAGACGCTCGGTTCGGGAGCGAACATCGCGGCCTTCAACGTCGGCAACGCGTTCGGTGCGTGGATCGGAGGCCTGACGATCGCGGCCGGTTTCGGCTACGCGTCACCGCTGTGGGCCGGTGCCCTCGTCACTCTCGCCGGCCTCGTCGTCTTCCTCATCGCCGGTCTCTCCCGTGGCGGGGAGCTGCGTCGTCCGGCGGCAGTGCCGTCGCAACCCGCCGAGGCGGTCGTCTGATCAGGCTTCCACCCGGATCGCGTGGGCAGCGGCGAGAGCGAGTTCGAAGGCCTCCCCGCCGACGTTGACTCCGATCGCCGAGGCGGCCGGGTTGACGCTCGTCACCTGCAGTCGGGTGCCGAGGACGATCCCCCGGTCCGTGAGGTACCGGAGCAGCTCCGGGGAACGGTCGGAGACGCGGACGACGACGGCATCGGCACCGGGAGTCACCTCGGCGAGCGACCGATTGGGGCGGGCGTCGGTGCGGCCCTCGGTGTCAGGGATGGGGTCGCCGTGCGGATCGAGGGTCGGACCGCCGAGGACCGCATCCATGCGGGCGAGCACGAGGTCGGAGACGGTGTGCTCGAGCCGATCCGCCTCACTGTGGACCTGATCCCAGGTCAGACCGAGCTTCTCGACGAGGTAGGTCTCGACGATGCGATGGCGCCGCACGATCTCGATGGCGATCTCCTGACCGCGCGGGGTCAGGGCGATTCGCCCGTAGGGCTCGTAGTCGATGTAGCCGTCGCGCGCGAGCCTGCCGAGGTTCGCCGAAACGGTCGAGGCCGTCACACCCAGCTGATCGGCGAGGTCGGTCGTCGTGGGCCGACCTCCCGGCCATTCGTAGGCCTTCCAGATCAGGGTGACGTAGTCCTCGACCATGCGGGTGACGGATGGACGTGGCATCGTCGTCATTGTACGCGCGTCGCCCCCGGCATGACCGCCTCGGCGACAAGGAGTGACCATGTGGTGACTGTCTCGGACGGATGCAGCGGACATGCGACCCCCTGATGGTTCAGGCTCAGGGGAGCAGGTCGGCGGATCGTCCGACGCAGCTCGGCCCGATTCGAGGGGCATCGGGCCGGTGCTCCTCCCCTAAGGATTCCAGAATGCGCCGGGGGCTCGCGATGTGTCTACGCACAACTGAGATTCAGACGCATCCAACAATTGCGGCGCTCCGGGACCGCTTCCGAGGACCGACGCGGACGGTGCGGCCGAGTTCAGACCGTGTCGCCGGCCTCAGACCGTGTCGCCGACGCGGGGTGCGTCGGTCATCTCCACCTGGTCCTCGGGCTTGCGGATGAAGAACGCGAGGACGACGGGCACGAGCGCGATGATCGAAGCGAGCAGGAACGCATTGTGCGCCCCCGGGGCTCCCGCCTCGGCGACGCTGAGTCCGCGTGCCTGTCCCGAATGCAGGGCCGAGGAGTAGATCGAGATGAGCAGCGCGGTTCCCGCGGCACCGGCAACCTGCTGGAGGGTGTTGAGTGCGGCCGAACCGTGTGAGTAGAGGTGACGGTCGAGGGAGCCGAGCGAGGCGGAGAACAGCGGAGTGAACGAGCCCGCCAGGCCGAGCGACATCCCGATCTGGATGATGATGAGCACCCAGATCGGCGTGCCGATTCCGACGTTCGAGTACGCGAACATCGCCGAGGCGATGAGGATCGTGCCGGGGATGAGCAGTGTTCGCGGGCCTTTGGCGTCATAGATCCGACCCATCACCGGCCCGAGCAGGCCCATGAGGACCGAACCGGGCAGGAGGACGAGACCCGACTGCGTCGCGTTGAGACCGACCACGGACTGCAGGTAGAGCGGCAGGAGGGAGAACGTGCCGAACATCGACAGTGCAACGACGGCCATGATGATGACTGACAGCAGATAGTTCCGGGAACTGAACACGCGCAGGTCGAGCAGCGCCCGATCGGTCCGGATGAGCACGAGCTGACGCCACACGAAGAGCCCGAGGAAGACGAGGCCGCCGGCGATCGCCCCCCAGGCCAGTCCCGCACCCGCACCGCCGGCAGCGCCTTCGCCGCCGAACTGGCTGAGGCCGAAGACGATGCTGCCGAAGGCGAATGCCGAGAGGATGATCGAGACGACGTCGATCGGGGCGCGAGTGGTCTCGCCGAGGTTGGTCATCCACTTCGCACCGAAGCCGAGGGCGATGAGGCCGATGGGCAGGACGATGCCGAAGAGCCAGCGCCAGCCGAGGGAGTCGAGCACGATGCCCGACATCGTCGGTCCGATCGCCGGAGCCAGAGAGATGACAAGGCCGACCCGACCCATCATCCGTCCCCGCGAGTGCGGGGGGACGACGTTCATCATCGTCGTCATGAGCAGCGGCATCATGATGCCCGTGCCGCCGGCCTGGACGACACGGCCGACGAGGAGCATCCCGAACCCGGGAGCGAGCAGGCAGATGAGCGTGCCGGCGCTGAAGAGGATCATCGCGGTGAGGAAGATCTGCCGGGTCGTGAACCGCTGCAGCAGGAAGCCGGTGGTCGGGATGACGACGGCCATCGTGAGCATGAAGGCGCTCGTCAGCCACTGCCCGAGCTCGGGCGGGATGTGGAGCGAGCGGTTGAGTTCGGGGATCGCGATCGCCATCGTCGTCTCGTTGAGGATCGCGACGAACGCCGCGACGAGGAGCAGCCAGATCACCCGCATGCCGGCGGGATCGATGGTGTCCTCACGCGAGGCGGGTGAGGCAGCGAGGTTCTTGTCGCTCGACAAGGCGGATCTCCGATCGGAAGAAGTGGTCAGTTGCCGCGGACGACGCAGGATTCCACGCAGACACAGCACACAACGGCGTGTGAGTTCGGCTTTATTCCGGCAGCAGAGGAAATTCTCCCATACTTCTCCTTCCCGGCTCCTTGCCGATGGCTCGTCCTCGGCTGCCCGATTCCCCGTCCTCCGCTCCAGGCTCGCACACGGCACGGACACGGAATCTTTCCTCCCTCCTCGGCGTTGGCACGGACATGGCAGACATGGACAGCACACAGGTCGAGTTCGGACTCGACACCTTCGGAGCCCTCACCGAGGACAGCAACGGCGAGCTCATCACCCATGCGCAGACGGTGCGCGACATCGTCGACGACGCCGTCCTCGCCGATTCGGTGGGCCTGGACTTCTTCGGGGTCGGTGAGCATCATCGCCCCGACTTCGCGGTCTCGAGCCCGGAGATGGTGCTCGCGGCGATCGCGGGCCGTACGGAGCGGATCCGCTTGGGCTCGGCGGTCACGGTGCTCAGCTCGGATGACCCGGTGCGGGTCTTCGAGCGCTTCGCGACCCTCGACGCGGTCTCGAACGGACGCGCGGAGATCGTCGCGGGACGCGGATCGTTCATCGAATCGTTCCCGCTCTTCGGCTACGACCTCAGCGACTACGAGGTCCTCTTCGAGGAGAAGCTCGAACTGCTCGCGAAGCTCCTGCGCGAACAGCCCGTGACGTGGCAGGGCACGACGCGTTCGGCGCTGTCGAACCAGCAGGTGTTCCCCTCGACCGAGAAGCCGATGCCTGCGTGGGTGGGTGTCGGCGGCAGCCCCGAATCGGTGGTGCGCACCGCGAAGTACGGGTTCAACCTCTTCCTCGCGATCATCGGCGGCGAGCCCGAGCGGTTCGCCCCCTACATCGACCTGTTCCATCGCGCCCAGGACGAGTACGGCATCGAGCACCGGCCCATCGCCGTCCACTCGCCGGGCCTCGTCGCCGAGACCGACGAACTCGCCCGCGAGATCGTCGAACCCGGTTGGACCGCGATGCGCAGGCGGATGGGTCGCGAACGCGGATGGCCGCCGCCGCAGCCCGGAGACTTCGAGGCCGAGATCGAGACAGGCGCCCTCTACGTCGGTGCCCCGGAGACGGTGGCGGCGAAGATCGCGAAGACCGTCACGGCTCTCGGCATCGACCGCTTCGACCTCAAGTACGACCAGAGTCAGGTCACCCACGAGACGAGGCAGACCTCGATCGGCCTCTACGGTGAGAGAGTCGTCCCGATGGTCCAGGACATGCTCGCCGGCAGCTGATCAGCAGGGGGCGATCGCCCCGGAGCGCGTTCTGCTCGTTGCCGCCCAAAGCGAAAGTCGATACCCTGACGGGGTATGAGTGAGCTCGGTCATGGTCGCGCAGTGCGCGCCCGGGAAGACGGCAGACGTCGTTCCGGGCGCTCGTCGCGCATGGTCCTCTTCCTCATCGCGGCATTGACGATGACCGCCGGCCTCCTCGCGCTTCCCCATTCCGGGGAGATGTCCCAGGCGATGCAGTCCTCGGGCGCTGCATCCGAGATGAGTCACGAGGGGATGCCCGAGCCCTCCGGCTCGGCGGCCGCCTCGGCGAACGACTGCGCGGACATGCCGTGCACCGGCGACCACGATCCGCTCACGCCCTGCATCATCGTGCTCATGTGCACGATCGCCGCGATCATCCTCAGCCTGCTCATACCGCTGCACCGCGCCGGCATGATCCGCATATCCCGCAGTGAGCTGCCGAGCTCGCGGACGCCCTTGCCGCCGATTCCGGCACCCCCGGATTCGCTCGCTCCCCGTCTCACCGTTCTCTCCATCAGTCGGACGTAGACCAGCCCAACGTCGCCTTCCCCGACGTTCTCGATCTCGTTCATCAGCGACCGCTGACCGACACCGGCCCCGCCTCGGCGCGCCCGCCTGACGGCGCTCGCGGCACCGCCATGCGACCCGCTCGACCGTGCGATCACGCGTCGACGCATCTGGGCCACCTCACTGACTTGGAGACACCTCATGACCGACCACCGACCCCTTCACCGACCCCAGAACCCACGTTCCCTCCGCCGCCGCGGCTTCCTCACCGGTACGCTCGGCATCATCGCGCTCTCCGCCTGCGCCCCGCAGTCCCGTGCAACCGGGTATCTCAGTCCCGACGACGCCCGCATCGGCGAAGTCGAAGCCGCCCGCGACACCACCGGCGACACGGTGACCGTCGCCCTCACGGCCGCGGCCTCGACCCTGCAGATCGGCGGCACGACCGCTCGGACCTGGAGCTTCGGCGAGATCCCCGCACCGGTCATCCGCATGACCCGCGGCGATCGCCTCAAAGCCACCGTGCGGAACGATCTGCCGGAGGAGACGACCGTCCACTGGCACGGGCTCGCCCTGCGCAACGACATGGACGGGGTGCCGGGAGTCACCCAGGACCCCATCCCTGCCGGCGGGTCCTACACCTACGACTTCATCGCCCCGCAACCTGGCACGTACTGGTTCCATCCGCACGTCGGAACGCAGCTCGACCGCGGACTCTACGGCGCCCTCATCGTCGACGATCCCGAGGAACCGCTGAACTACGACCGTGACTGGGTGATCATCCTCGACGACTGGCTCGACGGCGTCACCGCGACACCCGACGACGTCCTCACCGAACTGTCCAAGGGGATGGGCGGCATGGGCGGGATGGACCACGGCGGAATGGGCGGCCCGATGCGTATGGGCAACACGCTCATGGGAGCGAGCTCCGATGTCCTCGGCGGCGACGCAGGCGACGTCTTCTACCCGCACTACCTCGTCAACGGGCGCGGTCCCGACGATCCGGAGACCTTCGACGCGAAACCGGGCGAGAAGATCCGCCTGCGCATCATCAACGCCGGCGGGGACACCGCGTTCCGGGTCGCTCTCACCGGGCACCGACTCACCGTCACCCACACCGATGGATTCCCCGTCGAGGCCGGCGATGCCGCCGTGACCGACTCCCTCCTCATCGGCATGGGTGAGCGCTACGACGCCATCGTCACCGTCGGTGACGGCGTCTTCGCCCTCGTCGCCGAGGCGGAGGGCAAGGGAGCGCGCACGCATGCTGTGCTGCGGGCTGGGTCCGGACAGGTGCCCGGGCTCGACGGCGACCTTGACGAATTCGGATCGGCTCCGCTTGCTGCCGAAGCGCTCACTGCGGCCAAGGCCGTCGCGCTGCCGCAGAAGCGGCCCGACCAGGAGCTGACCATCCGCCTGACCGGGTCGATGGCGAAGTACGACTGGGCCTTCGACGGGAAGCGCTTCGACCATGAGAAACCCCTGACGAACGCGTGGGGCATCAGCGAAGGCGAGCGGGTGCGGGTGCGCTTCGTCAACGACACGGACATGTGGCACCCGATCCACCTCCACGGGCATACATATCAGCTCGCCGACGGCGGTCCGCGGAAGGACACCTCGATCGTGCTGCCGGGTGCCACGCTGACGATCGACTTCGACGCCGACAACCCGGGCCGGTGGCTCACCCACTGCCACAACGTCTACCACGGTGAGGCCGGGATGATGGGGGTGATCGCCTACCGGGCGTAGGGCTCGGGCCGGTGGGAACGGCCACCTCGGCGGGTCCGTTCCCACCACACCGACCCCGCACATGACGAAGGCCCCGAACCATCAGGTTCGGGGCCATCGCCTACGAGTTGCTGTCTCAGAACTACTCGAGTGGAGGTAAGGGGACTCGAACCCCTAACCCTCTGCTTGCAAAGCAGATGCGCTACCAATTGCGCCATACCCCCAGGTGGGTTATCACCCTACACCGAGTCGGTGTGCTTTGACCATTCGGCCTGGGCACGCTGATTGCTGTGCCGCCACCGGAAGAACACTCCCAACCCCACGAGCGTGAGACCGGAGAGAATCCACTTCTTCATGATCCTCCTCGAAAGGAAGTGGGCCTACCTGGACTTGAACCAGGGACCTCTTCGTTATCAGCGAAGCGCTCTAACCGCCTGAGCTATAGGCCCTTTCGGGGTGAACCCGAAGTAAAAATATACCGAACCGGTCATCCCCTGCACAAATCCGCGCGCCGTGACACGCCTCACAGCGTGCCGGCGCGCGGATCGTCGACGACCGAAGGGACCGGTCTCAGTCGTCGGTGAGCGTGAGGTGGAAGCCGCCGGCGATGAGCGAGCCGATGTTGTAGATGAAGGCCGCCAGGGTCGACAGGGCCGTCATCAGCACGATGTTGATCACCGCGATGATGAAGCCCGCGGCGACGACGCGGCCGAAGCCGAAGATGCCGATGATGCGCTCAGCGGACTCGGCGCCGGCTAGCTCGGTCATCGTCGCTTCGAGGCCGCTCATCACGCCCGTGGCCTGGAGGACGACCCAGAGGACGATGAAGGCGACGATCGTGGCGATGCCGATGGCCACGGACATGAGGAACGACATCTTCATGACCGACCACGGGTCGACCGCGGCGACGGTGAGGCGAACGGTCCGGGGACCCTTCTTCTTCTTTCCCTTGCCGTTGTCGACGATGTTCTTCACGCCCATCTTCACACCGCCGGAGCTCGCCCGGACGGTGTTCGAGACGCTGCCCTTCACCGAGGTGGCCGGACCGCTGCCGGTCCCCGACGATCCCTGCCCGGCAGAGTTCGATCCCGCCGAGCCCGATCCCGCCGAGGTGGCGGTCGTCGACGGTCCCGACCCGGTCGAGGGCGCCCGGTTGGGCTTGGGTGAGGCCTTGGGCGCAGGAGGGGTGACGACCTTGGCCTTCTCGGTCGCCGGAGCCGACCCCGACGCAGACTTCGCCGAGGTGTCGGCGCCCTTGCTCGGAGCCGGTGCGGAACCGGAAGAGGTGTCGTTCTTCGCAGAGCCTGCGGTCAGGCGGGTCGATCCGCTCGACGTCCTGATGATCTTGCCAGGCCCTGGCTGCTTGTTCTCGCTCACTCTTCCACATCCTCGCTGGCGGTCTCGGTCGCTGCGACCTCAGGCGCTGCAGCCTGCGGTGCCTCGACCTCGGTCTCGACTGCCTCGGCTTCGTCTTCGTCTTCCACTGCGGTCTCGGGTCCACGGGTTACTGCGATGATACGGTCATTCTTGCCCGGCTTCGCGAACACCACACCCATGGTGTTGCGTCCCTTCGCAGGAACCTCGTCGATGTTCGACCGCACAACCTTACCGCGCTCCATGACGACGAGGACCTCCTCACCGTCTTCGACGATGAGTCCGCCCACCAAGTCTCCGCGCTGTTCGGTGATCTTCGCAACTCGGATTCCGAGGCCGCCGCGGCCCTGGACGCGGTACTCGTCGACGGGGGTCCGCTTGGCGTAGCCGCCTTCGGTGACGACGAAGACATAGGTGCCCGGCTGGACGACGTCCATCGTCAGCAGCTCGTCGTCGTCCTTGAACTTCATGCCCGTGACACCCCCGGTGACACGGCCGAGCGGACGGATCGAGTCGTCATCGGCAGCGAACCGGATCGACATGCCCTTGCGCGAGATGAGCAGGAGATGGTCCTCGGATCCGACGATGCGCGCGGAGACGAGTTCGTCGGGTTCGCCCTTGTACTCGCGGAGGTTGATGGCGATGACGCCGCCGGTGCGGTTCGAGTCGTATTCGCTCAGCCGGGTCTTCTTCACGACCCCCGACTTCGTGGCGAGGATTAGGAACTCCGCCTCGTCGTAGTCGCGGATCGAGAGCACCTTCGCGATCGTCTCGCCCGGCTGAAGTGCCAGGAGATTCGCAACGTGCTGTCCCTTCGCGTCCCGGGAACCCTCAGGGATCTCATAGGCCTTCGCGCGGTAGACGCGACCGGTGTTGGTGAAGAAGAGCAGCCAGTTGTGCGTCGAGGTGACGAAGAACTGCTCGACGACGTCGTCGCCGCGCAGCTGCGCGCCCTTGATGCCCTTGCCGCCCCGGTGCTGGGCACGGTAGAGCGTGGACTGGGTCCGCTTGGCGTAGCCGCCGCGCGTGATCGTGACGACGACCTCCTCCTCGGGGATGAGGTCCTCCATCGACACGTCCCCGTCGAAGCCGGCGAGGATCTTCGTGCGCCGGTCGTCGCCGAACCGCTCGACAACCTCGTCGAGCTCCTCGGAGACGATCTCACGCTGACGCGACGGCGTTTCGAGGATGTGGTTGTACTCGGCGATGAGCGCCTCGATCTTCTCGGCCTCCTCCTGGATCTTCAGCCGCTCGAGGGCCGCCAGCCGGCGCAGCTGGAGGTCGAGGATCGCATTCGCCTGGAGTTCGTCGACCTCGAGGAGCTCCATGAGCCCGGCCCGGGCTTCGTCCGAGGACGGCGAACGGCGGATGAGGGCGATGACCTCGTCGAGGGCGTCGAGGGCCTTGAGGTAGCCGCGGAGGATGTGGGCCCGCTCCTCGGCCTTGCGCAGCCGGAACTTCGTCCGGCGCACGATGACCTCGATCTGGTGCTTGACCCACAGGCGCAGGAACGAGTCGAGCGAGAGCGTGCGCGGCACGTTGTCGACGAGCGCGAGCATGTTCGCGGAGAAGTTCTCCTGCAGCGAGGTGTGCTTGTAGAGGTTGTTGAGCACGACCTTGGCCACGGCGTCGCGCTTGAGCACGATGACCAGGCGCTGACCGGTGCGTCCCGAGGATTCGTCGCGGAGGTCGGCGATGCCGGCGACCTTGCCGTCCTTGACGTACGAGGCGATCTTCGCGGCCAGGGTGTCCGGGTTGACCATGTAGGGCAGCTCGGTGACGACGAGGCAGGTCCGTCCCTGGATCTCCTCGACCTCGACGACGGCGCGCTGCGTGATCGACCCGCGGCCCGTGCGGTAGGCGTCCTCGATGCCCTTGTGTCCGAGGATCGTGGCACCCAGCGGGAAGTCGGGGCCCTTGACGATGGTGAGGAGGGCTTCGAGCGCCTCCTCCTTCGTCGCCTCGGGGTGGGAGAGCAGCCACTGCGCTCCGGCGGCGAGTTCGCGCAGGTTGTGCGGCGGGATGTTCGTCGCCATGCCCACCGCGATGCCGGCGGAACCGTTGGCGAGCAGGTTGGGGAACCGGGAGGGCAGCACGACGGGTTCGAGGCTGCGGCCGTCGTAGTTGGGCTGGAAGTCGACGGTGTCCTCGTCGATGTCGCGGACCATCTCCATGGCCAGCGGCGCGAGCTTGCACTCGGTGTACCTCGGGGCTGCCGCGCCGTCGTCGCCGGGCGAACCGAAGTTGCCCTGTCCGGCGATGAGCGGGTAGCGCATCGTCCACGGCTGGACGAGGCGGACGAGGGCGTCGTAGATCGCCGAGTCGCCGTGCGGGTGGTACTGGCCCATGACGTCGCCGACGACGCGGGCGCACTTGGAGAAGTTGCGGTCGGGGCGGTACCCGCCGTCGTACATCGCGTAGAGGACGCGGCGGTGGACGGGCTTGAGGCCGTCGCTGACGTCGGGCAGCGCGCGCCCGACGATGACGCTCATCGCGTAGTCGAGGTACGACCTCTGCATCTCGAGGTTGAGATCGACCTGCTCGACGCGGTTGATCTCGGTGGGGGTGTCGAATTCGTCAGCCAATGTGGGCTCTTCCCTTGTGTTCGAACCGTTCTTCCGGCGTCAGGCGGGCGACGCGAACGGCGGCGGGTGGAATGCGGATGGCAGGTCCCTCGCCGAGGTGGTCCCACCTCGGCGAGGTCGTGCTCAGATGTCGAGGAAGCGGACGTCCTTCGCGTTCTCCTGGATGAAGCGGCGGCGCGAGTCGACGTCGTCGCCCATGAGGACGGTGAAGATCTCGTCGGCGACGATCGCATCGTCGAGGGTGACCTGCTTGAGCAGGCGGGTGTCGGGATCCATCGTCGTCTCCCACAGCTCCTCGTAGTTCATCTCGCCGAGGCCCTTGTACCGCTGGATCGCCTGATCCTTGGGCAGGCGCTTGCCTTCGGCCTTGCCGGTGGCCAGCAGCGCATCCCGCTCCCGGTCGGTGTAGGCGAACTGGTAGGGCGCGTTCGACCACTTGATCTTGTACAGCGGCGGCATCGCGAGGTAGACGTAGCCGTGCTCGATGAGCGGCTTCATGTACCGGAAGATGAGCGTGAGCAGCAGCGTGGTGATGTGCTGGCCGTCGACGTCGGCGTCGGCCATGAGGATGATCTTGTGGTAGCGCAGCTTCTCGAGATCGAACTCCTCCCCGATGCCGGTGCCGAAGGCGGTGATCATCGCCTGGACCTCGTTGTTGCCCAGCGCCCGATCGAGGCGGGCCTTCTCGACGTTGAGGATCTTTCCGCGCAGCGGCAGGATCGCCTGCGTGAAGGGGTTGCGGCCCTGGACGGCGGAACCGCCGGCCGAGTCGCCCTCGACGATGAAGACCTCGGAGATGTCCGGGTCCTTCGACTGGCAGTCCTTGAGCTTGCCGGGCATGCCGGAGGTCTCGAGCAGTCCCTTGCGGCGGGTCGCCTCACGGGCCTTGCGGGCGGCCAACCTGGCCTGCGAGGCCTGCAGCGCCTTGCGCACGACGTCCTTCGCCTGCGCCGGGTTCGACTCGAACCAGTGGCCGAGCTCGTCGCGGACGACGCGCTGGACGAAGCCCTTGACCTCGGAGTTGCCGAGCTTCGTCTTCGTCTGTCCCTCGAACTGGGGATCGCCGACCTTGACGGAGATCACGGCGGTCAGGCCTTCGCGGATGTCGTCGCCGCTGAGGTTGGGGTCCTTCTCCCGCAGCAGCTTCTGCTCACGCGCGTAGGCGTTGACGAGCGAGGTCAGCGCGGTGCGGAAGCCCTCTTCGTGCGTGCCGCCCTCATGCGTGTTGATGACGTTGGCGTAGGTGTGGACCGATTCGCTGTACGCTGTCGTCCACTGCATCGCGATCTCGAGTGAGAGGGTCTGTTCGGACTCCTCGGCTTCGAAGACGATGATGTCGGGGTTGATGAGGTCGACCTTCTTGGCCGAGTTGAGGTACTGGACGTAGTCGAGGAGGCCGTGCTCGTAGCGGTAGGTCGCCTCGCGCGGCTTCGCGTCGACCTCTTCGTCCTCGTCGATCTGGACGTTGTCGTCGTCGACCTGCGTGTGGCGTTCGTCGATGAGTCGGATCTTCAGGCCCTTGTTGAGGAAGGCCATCTGCTGGAAGCGGGCGCGCAGGTACTCGTACGAGAAGTCCGTGGTCTCGAAGATCTCCGCGTCCGGCCAGAACGTCACGATCGTCCCGGTCTCCTCCGTCGGCTCACCGCGGGTCAGCTCACCGGTGGGCACGCCGCGGCGGAAGTCCATCGTCCAGTGGTAGCCGTCGCGCAGGACCTCGACGTCGAGGCGCTCGGACAGGGCGTTGACGACGGTCGAACCGACGCCGTGGAGGCCGCCGGCGACCGCATAGCCGCCGCCGCCGAACTTGCCGCCGGCGTGGAGGATCGTGAGGATGACCTCGACGGTGGGCTTGTGCTCGGTGGGGTGCATCGCCACGGGCATGCCGCGACCGTTGTCGGCCACGCGCACGCCGCCGTCGGCGAGGATCGTCACGTCGATGTCGTCGGCGTAGCCGGCCATCGCCTCGTCGACGGAGTTGTCGACGATCTCCTGGACGAGGTGGTGGAGGCCGCGCTCCGAGGTCGACCCGATGTACATGCCTGGACGTTTGCGGACTGCCTCGAGACCCTCAAGTACCGTGATATCCCCGGCATCGTAATGGGACTGTTCCTCGGTCGTCATGTGACTCCTCGTGCAAATGAACGCTATCAGCTGTCCATTCTACCGCGCGCACGCCCGAAATGCCCGCAAGCGGCTCAGAAACGTCCATTCCCGCTTTTACCATGCGGGTCACGTACCCCCGGACACGATCGGTCCCGGCTGTCGCGCCTGGAGGCCTTCTGGGGATTTTCGGATCACCATCCCGGGAACGGCGCCGCCGTGTGCCGAATCAGGCGCCGACCTTCACCCGAAGGTGTCGCGCGGACCCCGGCCGCGGACGCTGCGCGGACCCTTCTTGAAGCTGCGTCCCCGCGGCCCACGGATCTCGAGTTCCGTGATCGTCTGCGAGCCGAGACCCGCCTCGAGTGCCTTGAGGATCGTCGGCCGCAGCACCCGCAGCTGTGTGGCCCACGTCGTCGAGTCCGCGGCGATGACGAGCAGCGGCGGGGAGAAGTCGACGGGTGTGCAGTGTCGGGCGACCTGGTGGCCGACGAGGTCGGGCCACCGCCCGAGCACCTTGCCGATGTCGATCGACGACGACCATCCCTGCGTGGCGATGAACCCGCCGAGGACCGAGGAGATCGAGGTGGGATCCCTGCGATCCTTGCCCGCCGAGGTGTAGGTGACCTCGGCGCGGATGCGCGAGCGGCGGCGGCCGGTGAAGAACCGCGCCTCGGTGACCTCCATCCGCCGCACCCGATCGAGGGCTTCGAGGGCGGCGACCGGGGTCGCGGCGTCGCGTTCGATCCCGCTCATCGGTGGCCCCCGCTCATCAGGCCGCTCCCGCGGCGAGCAGTCTCGCCTGGTCGATCCGGGTGCCTCCGAGGCCGGCGGGCAGATCGGCGTCGACGGCGGCGGTGACGAGGACCTGCTCGGCGTCCGTGATCCGCGAGGCGAGCCGGCTGCGGCGCCCGGAGTCGAGTTCGGCGAAGACGTCGTCGAGGACGAGGATGGGCTGTTCGGCGCTCGACCCCGCATCCGCGCTGAGCAGATCCCAGCCGGCGAGCTGCATCGCCAGGGCCAGCGACCACGTCTCCCCGTGCGAGGCGTAGCCCTTGGCCGGGTGCGATCCGATCATCAGCGCGATGTCGTCGCGGCCCGGCCCGTGGAGAGTCAGCCCTCGGTCGATCTCGGTCGCTCGTCGGCGTTCGAGGGCGGCGAGCAGGAGTTCCCGGCATTCGGCGGCCGAGGTCGCCTGCGAGTAGTCGATGCGCGAATCGTAGGTCGCGCTCACCCCCTGCCGCTCGAGGCGGGCGTCGGCGGCGATGTAGGCGAAGTTCTCCTTGAGCGGGTCGACGATGTCGGCGAGCACCCGCTGCCGGCCGAAGACGAGCTCGGAGGCGGCATCGGCATAGGCCATGTTCCAGATGTCGAGGGTGGCCTCGAGCCCGGGGTCGCGTTCCTCCCGGAGGCGCTTGAGCAGGGCGTTGCGCTGTTTGAGCGCACGGTCGAAGTCCTGGATCACCGAGGCGAAGCGCGGGTTGCGGGCGACGACGAGGGTGTCGATCCAGGCCCGTCGCTCCGCCGGCTCCCCCCGGACGAGGCTGAGGTCCTCAGGGGCGAAGACGACGGCGGAGACGAGTCCGAGGATCTCCCGGATCCGCACCGGAGAGCGGTTGACCCGCGCCCGGTTGGCGCCCTTGGACTGGATCGTCACCTCGACGGCTGCATGCCGCTTGCCCCGGTTGACCAGGGCGGAGACGGTTGCGGTGCCCGTGGTCTCACGCACGAGCGGGGCGTCGAAGGCCACCCGATGCGAACGCAGGTGCGCGAGATACCCGACGGCCTCGACGACGTTGGTCTTCCCGGTGCCGTTGTCGGCCACAAACGTCGTGACCCCGGGCTCGAATTCCAGGTCGAGCACGGGGTACGAGCGGAAGTCACGCAGCGAGAGTCGGGATATCCACATTCAGATGCGGGTGGGCATGAGCAGGTAGCGATACGACTCATCGGCCGAGGAGTCGAGGTCCTTCTGGCCGGAGATGATGACGGGCTTCATCGGCTGGGTGAAGGAGAAATTCACATACGGGCTCTCGATGGCCGCGAGGCCCTCGGCGATGTAGTGCGGGTTGAATCCGACGGTGATGGGCTCGCCCTGGAGGACGGCTTCGACGGCTTCGGAGGCCTGGGCGTCATCGCCGGTGCCGGCATGGAGGGTGAGCATCCCGTCGCTGACCTCGAACCGCAGCGGAGTGTTGCGCTCGGCGACGAGGGAGACGCGGCGAACGGCTTCGCGCAGCACCGCGGTCTCGACGATCGCGTGGATCGGCACGGAGTCGGGGAAGAGCGAACGGACCTTCGGGTACTCGCCCTCGACGAGCAGCGAGGTCGTCACCCGCCCCGCCGAGGTGAACGAGATGAGGTCCTTGCCCGCATCGGTGCTCAGGCCGATCGTCACATCCCCGCCGAGGGACTTCGAGACGTCGCCGAGGGTGCGACCGCGCAGCAGAGCCACAGCGGAGACGTCGGGACGTCCGGGGTTCCAGGTGAATTCGCGGACGGCGAGGCGGTAGCGGTCGGTGGCCAGGAGCGTGACCTTCTCGCCTTCGATCTCGACGCGCACACTGGTGAGGATCGGCAGAGTGTCGTCCTTCGAGGTCGCGATCGTGACCTGGGAGACCGCGTTCTGGAACTCACCGGCCGAGACGGTGCCGGAGTCCTCGGGCACCTGCGGCAGCGAGGGGTACTCGGCCACGGGCATCGTCATGAGCGAGAAACGCGAAGAACCGCAGGTGACGTCGACCTTCGAACCGATCTGCTCGAGCGTGACCTCCTGGTTGGGCAGGGCCTTGGAGATGTCGGCGAGGAGACGGCCGTAGACGAGCACCGTGCCGGGAGAGACCACCTCGGCGGAGATCTCGACACGGGAGGAGACCTCGTAGTCGAAGACGGCGAGGCGGACCGTTCCGCCGGTCTCGGCGGTGATGAGGATTCCGGTGAGGACGGGAGCAGAGGGGCGATTGGGGAGGGTCTTGGTCGCCCAGGTCACGGCGTCGGCAAGGACATCGCGGTTGACTTTGAACTTGAGAGGGGTTGCTTCGTCGTTCACTTTACTCCTTCGGGATATCACCCGACGTGCATTCGGCTTCGGCGTGACGGTGCTCGGAAAACTGTACACAGCCTATCCGATTCCGCGATACCCGAGGATGGGCGGAGGAGCGGGGAGGACACGCGGAGGAACCGAGCGAATCTCGGATCCGAGAACCGGTTTCCGAGGCGTGTTCGAATCTCGAACCGATCGTTCGCTCAGCAGCGCGGAGCTCGTCAGGTCATCGTCAGCAGGCGATGGCGGTCGCCCTCTTACCTCTTGAGATTGATTCAGCAGAAGTATCAGCACCTGTGGATCCTGTGGACGGAGGCGACCCATGCCGCGCAGCATCTGGGATCCCTACCTCCGAATGGGTGTGGACCGCATGTGCATCGGCGCCGGGGCGCCCGGGAGAGCTTGGGTAAGCACAGGCGTGTAGTTCACATCCGTCCACGCAGCCTGAGGCCGTCGTCCCCAGGGTTATCCCCACTGTGGTCAGTCTGTCCCCAGAGTTATCCACAGGTGTGCATAGCGTCTTCTATAGGCGGTGCTGCTGTTTGATGCGGTTTGTGAGTTCGGTGACCTGGGTGTAGACGGCCCGTCGTTCGGCCATCTGCGTTCGAATCTTCTTGTTCGCGTGCATGACCGTCGTGTGATCGCGCCCACCGAAGGCCTGGCCGATCTTCGGCAGGGAGAGATCGGTGAGCTCGCGGCAGAGGTACATCGCGATCTGCCGGGCTGTCGTCAGCGTCCGCGAACGGGAGGTCCCGCACAGGTCGTCGAGGGTGAGGCTGAAGTACGCGGCGGTCTGTCCCATGATGTCGGCTGCCGTGATCGCCGGGGTGTCGTCCTGCGTGATGAAGTCCTTGAGGACGGTCTCGGCCAGAGACACGTCGACCTGCTGGTCGTTGAGGTTCGCGAAGGCCGTGACGCGGATGAGCGCGCCCTCGAGCTCGCGGATGTTCGAGGACACACGTGAGGCGATGTACTCGAGGACGTCGTCGGGGACGTCGAGGTGCTCGCCGGCGGCCTTGCGGCGCAGAATCGCGAAGCGCGTCTCCATGTCCGGGGGCTGGACGTCGGTGAGCAGGCCCCACTCGAACCGGGACCGCAGCCGCTCCTCGAAGCCCTTGAGCATCTTCGGCGGTTGGTCGGAGGTGATGACGACCTGCTTGGCCTCATTGTGCAGGGCGTTGAATGTGTGGAAGAACTCCTCGACCGTGGCGTCCTTGCCCTGGAGGAACTGGATGTCGTCGATCATGAGGATGTCGACTTCGCGGTAGCGGCGCTGGAACGCCGGACGCAGCGCGTTCGAGGTCCGGGACGAGCCGATCGTGTTGATGAAGTCGTTGACGAACTCTTCGCTCGAGACGTACTTGACGCGGATCTCGGGGAAGAGCTGTGTGGCATAGAAGCCGATCGCGTGGAGCAGGTGGGTCTTGCCCAGCCCCGAATCGCCGTAGATGAAGAGCGGGTTGTACGCCTTCGCCGGTGCTTCGGCGACGGCGAAGGCCGCAGCGTGGGCGAAGCGGTTCGAGGCGCCGATGACGAAGGTGTCGAACGTGTACTTGGGGTTGAGCTGGGCGACGCCGGGAACGTCGACGGGCGGGGTGGGGGTCTCGGTCGCCTCGGCGATCTCGACCTCGACGCGGGAGACCGGCTGCTGGGGACCTGCGGCGGTGCGGTTCTCCACAGGCTCCGGCGCCGGCGTCGGAGCCGGAGTCTTCACCTCGGGGGGTGCTGTCTGCGGGATCCCGGCCGGCTCGGGACTCGGCGTGGGCACGGATGCGGAAGCCGCCTCGGCGGGATGGTCGGTTCCGGACTCGTCGATGAGCTCCTCGAAGCGGATGGGCACGTCGAGTTCGGGATCGACGACGAAGCCGAAGGTCACGTCAAAGCCCACGACCTTGGAGAACTCCCTGGTCAGAGGTTCGAGAAGGCGGGTCTCGATGGTCCGGCGGGAGTGCTCGTCACGGACGGCGAGGAGGACGAGGGCATTGTCGACGAGCGCCTTGGGAACGGCGAGGTAGAGGAAGCTCTTCTGGTGCCGGGACAGATCGGCGTCCTGATCCAGGGTCGAGACCACCGTTCGCCATTGGCCGATGAGCTCGTTCTTGGAATTCGACACCGTCGGTCCTCTCGCTTGTCATTCTCATTCGTCGCATGCTCCACACCTGTGCATGACTTCCACACAGTTTTCCACAGTTTGTGGAGGAGTGACGAGTCAG